>CAUDEL010000016.1:0-48140 GCA_958448555.1 uncultured Eubacteriales bacterium
CTCAAGTCTCATCCTTTTTTTCTTCACTGTCCAATATGTATTGTAGCTCTACAACGTGGGGAGAGAAGTGTGACGCCAATCCTTGACAATCAAAGCGCGGCGCGTGTATAATTCATCTATCTGTGACCTTTTCACAGAGGACTTGATGAGGTGAGGCAGATGCTGAAGGTACTCAAGGGAATGAAGGACGTTCTTCCCTCCGAGAGCGCACGCTGGCGCGCGCTGGAACGGGAGATGCGCAGAGCCGCCCTGCTGAGCGGATACCGGGAGATCCGCACGCCGGTTCTAGAGCATACGGAGCTGTTTGCGCGCTCCGCGGGCGAGAGCAGCGATGTGGTGCGCAAGGAGATGTACACTTTTCTGGACAAGGGCGACCGCAGCGTGACCCTCAAGCCCGAGAGCACCGCCGGCACCGTTCGCGCGTTTTTGGAAAGCGGGCTTTACGCGCAGGCGCTTCCCTGCAAGATGTACTACGTCAACGCCCCGCACTTCCGCTATGAGGCGCCGCAGTCCGGCCGCCTGCGCGAGCACCATCAGTTTGGCATGGAGTGCTTCGGCGCCTCCGAGCCCTCCGCGGACGCGGAGCTCATCTCTCTGGCCGTGGGGCTGCTTTCCAGTTTTGGCCTTAAGAATCTGTCCGTGCGCATCAACTCCATCGGCTGTCCCAACTGCCGCCCGGCCTATCAGAAGGCGTTCCGGGCGTACCTGGCGGGCAAGAGAGATGCGCTGTGTCATGCCTGTCAGGAGCGCGTGGAGATCAACCCAATGCGCACGCTGGACTGCAAGGAGCCGGCCTGCCGCGAGGCGCTGGCCGACGCGCCGGTGATGCTCGATCACCTCTGCGACGAATGTCGCACCCACTTTGAAAGGCTCAAGCAGTATCTCGACGAGGCGGGCATTCGCTACGCGGTGGACGCGCGTATCGTGCGGGGGCTGGACTATTATACCAAGACCGTCTTTGAGGTCGTGACCGCCACCCCGGGCGGCGAGCTGACCGTCTGCGGCGGCGGGCGCTATGACGGGCTGGTGGAGGAGCTGGGCGGCCCCGCGATTCCGGCGGTCGGCTTTGGCATGGGCATTGAGCGGGTGCTGATGCTTCTGGATTCGCTGGAAGAAGGGGCGTGTCGGCTCAAGGTGGACGACGAGACGCCCGAGGTCTTCGTCGCCTGCCTCAACCGCGGCCTTTCCATTCAGGCATTTTCGCTCCTGCGCCGCTTCCGCGAGGCGGGCATCCGCGCCGATATGGACCATCAGGGCCGCAGCCTCAAGGCGCAGTTCAAATACGCCGACAAGCTGGGCGCCGCCAACGTCGCCGTCCTGGGTGACGACGAGGTTGCCCGCGGCGTGGTCAAGCTGCGCGACATGCGCACGCGCGAGGAATGGGAGGCGCCGCTGGAGACGGCGGCGCAGGCGCTCAGGGAGCGTCTTTGAGGCACGATTCATTCGAAGGAGGAAGGTTCCATGAACAATCGCACCCATATGTGCGGCGAGGTAACCGCGGAGGCGGCGGGGCAATCCGTCATTTTGAAGGGCTGGGTCCAGCGCGCGCGCAACCTGGGCGGCATCGTCTTTGTCTGGCTGCGCGACCGCAGCGGCATTGTTCAGGTGGTTTTTGACGGCAACGCCATCTCCGCGCAGCTGCTGGAGCTGGCCGAGTCGCTGCGAAGCGAATATGTGCTGGAGGTTCACGGAAAGGTCCAGATGCGCTCGCCCGACGCCGTCAACAAAAAGCTCAAGACCGGCGAGGTCGAGGTCATGGCCGAATCCGCCGTCATCCTCAACACCAGCAAGACCCCGCCCATCTATATCGAGGACGACACCAAGGAGCAGGAAAACCTGCGCCTCAAATATCGCTATCTCGATCTTCGCAGGCCTAGCATGCAAAACATGCTCCTCTTCCGTCACAAGGTCATCAAGCTCCTGCGCGACTACATGGACGGCGAGGGCTTCATCGAGGTGGAGACGCCCATCCTCAGCAAGTCCACGCCCGAGGGCGCGCGCGATTACCTCGTGCCCGCCCGCGTGAAGCCGGGCACCTTCTACGCGCTGCCCCAGAGCCCGCAGATCTACAAGCAGCTTCTGATGCTGGCCGGGCTGGATAAATACTATCAGGTGGCCCGCTGCTTCCGTGACGAGGACGGCCGTGCGGACCGTCAGCCGGAGTTTACGCAGTTTGACATGGAAATGAGCTTCATCGATCCCGAGGACATTCAGGGCGTTGTCGAAGGGGCTTACGCACATGTGTTCAAGACCCTGATGGGCATCGAGCTCAAGCTCCCCCTGCCCCGCATCACCTGGCGCGACGCCATGGCCCGCTACGGCAGCGACAAGCCGGACACGCGCTTTGGCATGGAGATCAGGGACGTGGGCGGCGTGGTCGAGGGCTGCGGCTTCAAGGTGTTTGAGGAGGCGCTGGCGGCGGGCAACACAGTCTGCGCCATCTGCGCCGAGGGCGCCGGACATCTCAGCCGCAAGGAGCTGGATGCGCTGGGCGAGTTTGTCAAGACCTACCATGTCAAGGGCCTGGCGTGGGCCGTGGTGGGCGAGGAGGGCGTGGCGCGCTCCAGCTTTGCCAAGGCCATGCAGGGCGACAGCATGCAGCGCCTGCTGGAGGCCGTGGGCGCCAGGGCCGGGGACGCCGTGTTTGTGATCGCCGACAAAAAGTATGTGGCGCTGACCGCCATGGGTCAGCTCCGCCTGCGCCTGGGCAAGCAGCTTGGCCTGATTGACGAAAAGCGCTTTGATCTTCTGTGGGTTACGGAATTCCCCCTGCTTGAGTGGAGCGACGAGGAAAACCGTTTCCTGGCCATGCACCATCCCTTCACCAACGTGATGGAGGAGGACATCCCGCTCATGGACACCGACCCCGGCGCGGTGCGTGCCAAGGCCTACGATCTGGTCATCAACGGCGTGGAGATGGGCAGCGGCTCCATCCGTATCCACCGCAGCGATATGCAGGAGAAGATGTTCAGCCTTCTTGGATTCACCAAGGAGCAGGCCTGGGAGCAGTTTGGCTTCCTCATGGGCGCGTTCCAGTACGGCACGCCTCCCCACGGCGGCTTCGCCTTCGGCATTGACCGCATGGTCATGATTCTCAGCGGCGCCGACAGCCTGCGCGATGTCCTGGCGTTCCCCAAGATTCAAAACGGCACGTGCCCGATGATGGACACGCCCTCCACCGTGCAGCCCGAGCAGCTCGAGCAGCTCAAGATTCGGTGCGTGGAGTAACAAAATCCCGCCGTTTGATTGTCAATGAGCGGGGAATCTGTTATACTATGAGATGAATCGGGCTGTAGGGGCCGGTCGGCCCCAAACCATAGGAGGTGTGGGATATGGCCACCAAAAAGGACAATCTGCCTTTGACCCTGGATCAGGACAGCGATTCCACGGGGACGATCACATATGCAAATGAAGTCATCGCCATTATCGCGGGCGTGGCGGCCAACGAGGTGGAGGGCGTCGCGGGGATGTGCTCCGGCGGCGGCATCACCGACGTGTTCGGACGCAACAAGAATATCACCCGGGGCGTCAAGGTCGAGCTGGGCACGGAGGAGGCCGCGGTCGATATCTATCTGATTATCGAGTACGGCACCCCCATTCAGACGGCCGCCTCCAATGTGCAGGAAAACGTGCGCAAGGCCATCGAATCCATGACCGGGCTGCATGTGGTGCGTGTGGACGTGCACGTGCAGGGCGTCAGCTTTGAAAAGGAGCAAAAGGAGACGCTTGAAGGCCTTCAGTCCCTCAAGGGGATTGAGGACAGCGCGACCAAGCCCGAGAAGCCGGCTGAGCCGGAAAAACCGCTGGAGCCGGTGCACGTGGAATTTGAGGGCGAACCCACCCCCGCGGAAATGCACGCCTCAGATCCTGTCGGGCAAGAGCCGGAGGAGGAGCAATCCCCGGAAGAATAATTTGATGGCAATACCTGCTTTCCGTTTGGCATAGGCTGGGCTGGGGCAGGCATTGCTTTTCACCGACATTCTTCACAGGGAGGAAACGGTCGTGAAAATCAGATTCTGGGATAGAATTCTTTGGGCGCTTTCCGGGCTTCTGATCGCCCTGGCAGGCCTGGCGATGCTTGTTTTGGGCATCGGCCTGTTGCCTGTCAGGCTGGATGCGTCCTGGCTGAGCGGCCCCATGCTGTGGTGGCAGCGCGCCCTGGTGCTGCTGGTCGCGGTGGGGCTTGTTGCCCTTGGCGTGCATGGTATTTCCATGCTCTTTCGCAGGGGGCGGGAAAAGGGCTTTATCATCCAGCACTCGGAATATGGCGATATGAGCATCTCCATGAGCGCGCTGGAGAGCATGGTCAAAAAGTGCGTCGCATCGCATCAGGAGCTGACGGTCGGCGCCATTCGCATCCATCACGCCCATGAGGGCGTGATCGTGGAAATCAAGGTCACGCTCCTAAACGGCATGAACATCCCTCTGACGGTCAACGCCCTGCAAAAGCAGATCAAGCAGTACATTACTTCCTGCAGCGGCGTGGATGTCCACAAGGTACGCGTGATGGTGGACACCGATGGAACCCGTCTTGCGCCCGCCGCGCTGGAGGAGGAGCCTGCGGCGGAGCCGGCGGCTGTCGTCGAGCAGGATTTTGACCAGCCGGTTTTCCGGCACGAGGAGGACCCGGAGGGCTATGCGCCCGCTGCTGAACCGGCGCCTGCCCCCGAAGCCGGGGAGGAAGCGTCTCTGCCGCAGGAAGCGGCATCCGCGGACAAGGAGGAGAATGAATGATGGAAGACGGCGGGAAGAAGGAAGGGCTTCGCGTTGGGACGCCGCTTTGCGGGCTTGTCGGGGCAGGCATGGGTGTGATAATCGCGCTGATGCTGCTTTTTCTGGGGCTGTGGCGCACGCTGTTCATCGCGGCGTTCTGCGCGGCGGGGTATTTTGCGGGCGCCTGTGCCAACAAGACCGAGATCGTCAAGGGATGGATCAACCGCCTGTTTCCGCCCAAGGGTGAATAATTGGCGATACAAACGATGGGGGAGTGTTGAAGAACATGGCGCGTTCAATTGCCAGGCAGGCTGCCATGCAGCTGTTGTATGAACGCCTGTCGGGCGGAGAGGCCGACGACGAATCGCTCGACCTGGTCTACGAGCAGCTATCCATGGCGCAGCCGGAGGGCAGCGCCGAGCTGCGGCCCAGCAAGGATGAGCGCAGGTACATCAGCGACGTGCTCTCGGGCGTGGAGGAGCATCAGAGCGAGATCGACGAGAGCATCGAAAAGCACAGCACGGGGGCCTGGACGCTCAGCCGCGTGCCGCATGTGGACCTTAGCATCCTGCGACTGGCGGCCTATGAGCTGTACCATCGCTCGGATGTCCCCGACAGCGTGGCCATCAGCGAGGCGATGGAGATGGCCAACCGTTACAGCGAGCCCAAGAGCGGCCGTTACATCAACGGCGTCCTGGGGGCGATGGCCCGTGACAAGCAGGAGCCGCAGGCATAACGCCCGCCAGGGGGAGAGGAGCGGGGGCCATGTGCGTCATCATGGGCTTTGATACCAGTTGCTATACGACTTCTGCGGCGGCGGTGGACGAGTGCGGCGAGGTTCTGGCCTCTGCGCGCATGCTTCTGCCCGTCCCGCAGGGACAGCGCGGCCTTCGCCAGAGCGAGGCCGTTTTTGCGCATGTGCGGCAAATGCCGCAGGTGATGGCGCAGCTGCGGCTCGGCCTTCCCGACGGGAAACGGATTGCCGCCGTGTGCGCATCCGCCCGCCCGCGCGATGGGGAAGAAAGCTATATGCCGGTTTTTTCCGTGGGGCTCGGACATGCGTCCGTGCTGGCGGCGGCGCTCGACGTTCCGCTGTATACCACCTCGCATCAGCAGGGGCATATTGCCGCCGGCCTGATCGGCAACCCGGACCCGCAAGGCCCCTTCGTCGCCCTTCATCTCAGCGGCGGCACCACCGAGCTTCTGGACTGCCGCGACGGGGCGATCAGCCTGCTGGGCGGAACGGAGGACCTGCACGCCGGGCAGGTCGTGGACCGAGTGGGCGTGGCCCTGGGCCTCCCCTTCCCGGCGGGTCCTGCGCTGGAAAAACTGGCGCTGAGCTGCGGGGAAAACGCGGAGGCGATCCTGCCACTCAGCGTCTCCCGCGACGGGCTCCACTGCCATCTTTCCGGCGTCGAGACGCAGGCGCAGCGCCTCATCGCCAGAGGGATTTTCTCCCCGGAGCGCATCGCGCTGGAGGTCTTTGACGTCCTGGCGCGCACGGTAGCCCGGCTTCTGGACGGCGCGTGCAGGCATACGGGCGCGCGTGAAGCCCTGGTGGTGGGCGGCGTGGCGTCCTCCACGCTCCTCAGGGAACTGGTGGCAAACAGGCTTTCCCGCCTTCGCGCCCCCGTGCGGGTCATTTATGGACAACCCCGGTACAGCGCCGATAATGCCGCGGGCGTGGCACGCATCGGCCTGAGGCGCTATCTCAGCGAACATTGACAGAACAGGGAGGCGATTTCTATGTCGGCACAGCTTCTGGACGGCAGGCTCATGGCGGCCGAGTTGGAGGAAGAACTCAAAAAGCGCGTGGAGGCGCTTGCGCAGAAGGGTTATACGCCAGGACTCACGGTGATTCTGGTGGGGGACGACCCCGCCAGTCAGACCTATGTGAGCAACAAGGAGAAGGCATGCGCCCGCCTGGGCATCCGCTCGCGCACGCTGCGCATGCCCGCCGATACGACGCAGGAGACGCTGGAGGCGGCCATCCGTGAGGCCAACGAGGACCCGTCCGTCAACGGGATTCTGGTTCAGCTCCCCCTGCCCCGCCACCTGGACGGGGACCGGGCGCTTTCCCTCATTTTGCCCCAGAAGGACGTGGACGGCTTCCACGATATCAACGCCGGCCGCCTCTCACGCGGGCTGGACTGCGTGGTGGCCTGCACGCCCAAGGGCGCGCTTCATATGCTCAAGCGCGCCGGCATCCCCATCAGCGGCAAGGAGGCCGTGGTGGTGGGCCGCAGCAACATCGTAGGCAAGCCCATGGCGCTGCTGCTTTTGCAGGAAAACGCCACCGTGACCATCTGCCACAGCCGCACGGCCGATCTCGCCGCCCACACGCGCCGGGCCGACATTCTGGTGGCCGCCATCGGCAAGCCTCGCTTTATCACCGCGGACATGGTCAAGGACGGCGCGGTGGTGGTGGACGTGGGCATCAACCGCGTGGACGGCAAGCTCTGCGGCGACGTGGATTTTGAGCCCGTGTCTCAGAAAGCCTCCTACATCACCCCCGTTCCCGGCGGCGTGGGCAAGATGACCATCGCCATGCTGATGGACAACACCGTTTCCGCCGCGGAAAAGGCGGCGGCCGCGCTGTGAAGGGGCTGACGCTCACCGTCTCCCAGCTCAACGAATACGTCCGCCGCTCCCTCGCCTCCGATCCCATGCTGCGCGGATTGTGCCTGACGGGCGAATTGAGCAATTTCAAACGCCATACCTCCGGCCACTGGTATTTCACCCTCAAGGACGAGGAGGCGGCCATCAACTGCGCGATGTTTCGCCAGTCGGCCATGGGCGTGCGCTTTCGCCCGGAAAACGGCCAGCGCGTTCGGCTGTTTGGAAGCGTGGGGCTGTACGCCCGCACGGGCTCGTATCAGTTCTACGCCGAAGCCATGGAGCCCGACGGCGTGGGCGAGCTCTATCTGCGCTTTGAGGCGCTCAAGCGAAAGCTGGAGGCCGAAGGGCTGTTTGACGCTTCGCTCAAAAAACCCCTTCCGTTGCTTCCGCGCGGCGTGGGAATCGTGACCAGCAAGACCGGCGCCGTGGTGCACGACATCGCGCGCGTGAGCTGGCGGCGCTATCCCGGCATGCCGCTCTACCTCTGTCCCGTGAAGGTCCAGGGCGAGGGCGCGGCGGCGGAGATCGCCTCCGCCATTCGCCTGTTGGATGGATTTGCGCAGGCGGAGGTCATCATCGTCGGCCGCGGCGGCGGAAGCATGGAGGACCTGTGGGCCTTCAACGAGGAAATCGTGGCGCGGGCCATCGCGCGTTGCCGCAAACCCGTCATCAGCGCTGTGGGGCATGAGACGGACGTGACGATCGCGGATTTTGTGGCCGACGTCCGCGCGCCTACGCCCTCGGCGGCGGCCGAGCTGGCGGTGCCCGAGCGCGAGGCGCTGGCGGAGACGATGCGGGCGCTTGCGCGACGGCTGGAGCGGGCCTGCGTGCAGCAGCTTTCCCAAAAGCAGCTCAGGCTGGCCGGCGTGTGCAAGCGGCTGGAGGCATGCTCGCCCGCGAGCGCCCGGGAGCGCGCGTCCGCCCGGGTGACGGCGGCCCGCGCCGCCATGACAGCCGCCATGCAGCGCGCCCTGCTCAGGCGCGAGCATGCGCTCAGGCAGGCGTCGCTTCGCTTGAGCGCGGCCGGCCCCGTGCAGACGATGCGCCGGGGTTATGCCGTGGTGCTGCGAAAAGGCAGGGCGGTGCGAAGCGCGGAGGCGCTCGTGCCCGGGGATGCGCTGAAGATCGTCCTTGCGCAGGGGAAGGCGGATGCGCTGGTAACGGGTGTAGAGAAAGGATGATGCCGGATGGCTGGAAAAGCTGCGAAAAAAGCGGTGGGCTTTGAAGAGGAGCTCAGCCGTCTGGAGGCGCTGGCGGCTGAGCTGGAGACGGGCGAGCTTCCCCTGGAGGAGCTGATCGGACGCTACGAGGAGGGTATGAAGCTGGCTGCGGAGCTGGAGAAAATGCTGGAGGCGGCCAGGGGGCGCTTGCAGGAACTCAGCGTGGGAAAGGACGGCTCGACGCAGCTAACGCCCACGGACGCGGCGGAGCAGAAAAGCCTGCTGGATGCGCTTGAAGATCAATGAAAGGACGGGTGGCCATGGACGCATACCGTGAGGCGGTCGAACGGGCGCTGGCACAGTTTCCGCTGCTTGTGCAGGACGGGGAGGCGCCCATCACGCAGCCGCAAAACGGCGGATGGAATGAGAAGATGCCCCCGCAGCCCTTGCGCAGCGCGATGCGCTACAGCCTTCTTCTGCCCGGAAAACGGCTTCGGCCGGTGCTCCTGCTGGCGGGCTACCATCTCGTCCGGGACGACTGGGAGTTGGCGCTGCCTTTTGCCTGCGCGATGGAGATGATCCATACCTACTCGTTGATTCATGACGACCTGCCGGCGATGGACGATGACGCGCTTCGCCGCGGCAAGCCTACCAATCACCGGGTCTTTGGCGAGGCGGTCGCCATTCTGGCGGGCGACGGGCTGCTTAACCTCGCCTACGAGACCATGCTGGGCGCGCCGATCGCCCTTGAGCGGCCCGCGCAGGCGCTGCGGGCGGCGGGGGAGATCGCCCGGCGCGCCGGCGTCACGGGCATGATCGCCGGGCAGGCGCTGGACGTGACGCTGGAGGGGAAGCCCCCTACGGTGGAAAGCGTGCGCTACATCCACCTGCACAAGACCGCCGACCTCATCACGGCTCCCGTCACGGCGGGGCTGATGCTGGCCGGCGCGGACGAGGAGCAGCTGACGGCCGGGCGCGCCTATGGCCGCGGGGTGGGTCTCGCGTTTCAGATCGTGGACGACCTGCTGGACCTGGAGGGCGACGTTCGTCAGCTCGGCAAGGAGACGGGGATGGATGCCCAGCGCGGCAAGCAGACTTGGCCCGCCGCCGTGGGTAGGGAGCGCGCGCGTCAGGATGCCGCGCAGGCTGTCGAGGAAGCGGTGGCGGCGCTGGCTGCCTTTGGCGATCGGGGAGGGTTTTTGCGGGAGCTTGCGCAAAAGACCCTTGTGCGCACCGCCTGAATGTTGTATCATAATACGAACGCTTTGCAGGAGGAGAGGAATCGGGTGCACGCTATCGGGGAAGTTTTTTTCAATCATGTGCTCATCGCCGCGTTCATCGGCTGGTTCGTGGCGCAGGGATTGAAAATTCCCATCCATTATCTGGTTGAGCATGAATGGGACCTCAGCCGCTTCCACGGGTCGGGCGGCATGCCCAGCTCCCATACCGCGATGGTGGTTTCCGCCGCGGTCATGGTGGGAGCCATCAACGGCTATGCGTCCGGGTCATTCGCCATCGCGGTCGTGCTGGCCAGCATCGTCATGTATGACGCGACGGGCGTGCGGCGCGAAACCGGCCGTCAGGCCACGATCATCAACCAGATCCTGAAGGATGTCCTCATTAACGGAAAGCCCATCTCGGACGCAGAGCTCAAGGAACTGGTCGGCCACAAGCCCATCGAGGTGGCCGGGGGCGCGCTGGTGGGGCTGGCCGTTTCGGGAATCTATATCTTGGCGCTCGCCGGGCGGGGCTGAGCGCGGAAGGAGTTGTCCACGGTGGATCATTTTATGGAGGAAGTCGTTGTCAAGCATAACCGCGGCGTGGAAAACGTGCTGTTTATCCTGGCCAACATCATCATGGTCCTATCGGCCCTGTGGGCGCTGATGTGTATTCAGATGCTGTTCATGCAGTTCAGCGTATACGGGCTTATCGAGGCGCTGCTGATGGCCGGCCTGGCTGTGCTGCTGTTTTTGCGCCGCGACCGGCTGCGTACCGAGTACGAGTATACCTTTACCAACGGCGATTTGGATTTTGCGCAGGTCTTTAACAACCAGAAGCGCAAGTCGCTGGGCACCATGCGGGTAAAAAATGTGGAAGCGTTCGGCCCCGTGGATTCCAACGCCTTCCGCAAGCTCATCAACATGCCCGGGCTCACGCGCCGCAACTGGTTCCTCAACCGGGGTGCAAAGCTATACTACTTCTATTATCAAAAGGAAAATCAAAAGACGATCATCATTTTGGAACCGTCGGACGAGCTTGTGGAGATGGTCCGTAAATATCTGCCTCATGGAGCGTATCAGGAATGAGCATGCAGGTTTACTTGGACAACAGCGCGACCACCCGCCCCTGCGCCGAGGCCGTGAGCGCCGTGACAAAGAGCATGACGGAGGTCTATTACAATCCCTCCGCGCTTTATGCACCCGCGCTGAGCGCGGAGCACGCGCTGGCGGATGCGCGTCGCGCGATTGCAGGCACGCTGTGCGCGGGAGAGAAGAACGTCCTGTTCACCTCGGGCGGCACCGAAAGCGACAACCTGGCCATCTGGGGCTGGCTGGCTTCGCAGCATCGGCCCGGAGAGGTGCTCTATACGGCCGCCGAGCATGCCGCCGTCAAGAACGCCTGTCTGGAGGCCGAGGCGCGCTACGGCGTTCATGCGCGTGAGATTCCGCTGCTGTCCACCGGCTCGGTGGACCTCTCCGCGCTGGAGGGGATGCTGGGCCCTCAAACCGCCCTGATCTGCGTGATGCAGGTGTGCAACGAGACGGGCGTCATCATGCCGCTTGAGGAAATCTGCGCCCTGCGGGACCGCCTTGCGCCCCAGGCGGGAATCCATGTGGACGGCGTGCAGGGCTATCTTCGCGTGCCCTTTTCTTTTAAAAAGACGAAGGTGCAGTCCTACGCGCTCAGCGCGCACAAGATCCACGGCCCCAAGGGAGCAGGGGCGCTGGTGGTGGCCGACGGCGTGCGCATCAAGCCCATCCTGGCCGGCGGCGGTCAGCAGGCAGGGCTTCGCAGCGGCACGGAAAATACCTGCGGCGTGGCGGGCATGCTGGCTGCGGTGCAGAGCTACCCCCCCGATGGGGCGGAACGGATGCTGAGGCTTAAGCGCCTGCTGGTATCGCTGCTTTCCGAGGCGTTGCCCGAAATGACGGTTGCAGGCCTTCCCGCGGACGATCCCATGAGCGCCGGGCATATCCTGAACGTCGCTTTTCCGCCCGTTCGCGCCGAGACGCTCTTGCACGCGCTGGAGGCGGACGGCATCTTTGTAGGCACCGGCTCGGCATGCTCGTCCAAAAAAGGCAAGCGTTCGTCCGTGCTCACAGCGATGGGGCTGCCCCCGGAGGTGCTGGACGGCGCTATCCGCATCAGCCTGTGTCCCTCCAATACCGGGGAGGAGATACGCTACACGGCTGAAAAAATCATCGAGAGGGTGCGGCAGCTGCGCAGGTTTACACGGCGCTGAGCACAAAGGAGGAGACGACCGTGCGAGAGGTTTTGCAGGTCCGCTATGGCGAGATTTTTCTCAAGGGGCTCAACCGCCCCACTTTTTTGCGCATGCTGGTGGACCGTGTGCGGGAGGCGGTCAGGCCGACCGGCGGGCATGTCTGGCTCAACGACAGCCGCATCTACGTCAGCGGCATGAGCGATATGGATGAGACCATCCGCCGCGTCACCAAGGTATTCGGCGTTCACAGCGTATGCCGGGCCGTCGAGATGGAAAAGGATGATTTCGACGCCCTGTGCGCCCAGGCGGCGGAGCTGCTCAGGGGACACAAGGGCACCTTCAAGGTCAGCGCCCGCCGCAGCGACAAGCGCTATCCCATGGATTCGCCCACGATCAACGTGGAGATGGGCGCGTACCTTCTGGAGCACCTGCCCGGCCTCAGCGTGGACGTAAAGAACCCGGACGTGGTGCTCTCCGTGGAGATCCGCGACATGGCGTACCTCTATACCCATCCCATCGCGGCGGTCGGCGGCATGCCGGTGGGTTCCAACGGCCGGGCCACGTTGCTGCTCTCCGGCGGCATCGACAGCCCCGTGGCCGGATGGATGATCGCCAAGCGCGGCGTGAGCGTGGACGCAGTGCATTTCCATTCCTTTCCCTATACCAGCGAGCGCGCCAAGGAAAAGGTGCTGGACCTGGCCCGCATCCTCAGCCAGAGCCTCTGCGGCATGCGCGTGCACGTGGTGCCCTTCACCGACATTCAGATGCAGATCCACGAGAAATGCCACGAGGACTACACCACCGTTATCATGAGGCGGTATATGATGCGCATCGCCAATGCCATCGCCAGAAAGGAGCGCTCTCAGGCGCTCATCACGGGCGAGAGCATCGGGCAGGTCGCCAGCCAGACCATGCATGCCTTAAGCTGCACGGACGCGGTGACGGATATGCCGGTCTTTCGGCCGCTGATCGGTTTTGACAAATCGGAGATCATCGAAATCGCGCAGAGAATCGGCACCTACGAAACCTCGTCCCTGCCCTATGAGGACTGCTGCACCGTTTTTACGCCCCGCCATCCGGCGACAAAGCCCAAGATGGAAATCATCCTGGAGGGGGAAAGCCGGCTGGAGAGCGACGCGCTGATCGCGGCCGCGCTTGAGGGCACGGAGGTGTTCAGCCTTTAGGGAAGCCAGGAGACAAACGCCGAAAGCGCAAGCCCAGGCAGCCCAAGAAATCCCGCACTCAGGGCGGAAAGCGGGCCCTGGGGAAAACGGATGCCCAGCGGGGAAAGCCCCAGCCAGCATAGGTAGCACAGGATGATCCCTGCGCACATCCGTTCTGCTATTCGCAGCAGACCTCGCCCGGGCGTGGCGCGCATGCACAGCGGATAGCTTGCGCCCAGCGCGGCGGCGACCATGGCCAGCGCCAAAAGCCTGTCCGTCATCGGTCCATTCACCTCCGCTGCAAGCCTATGCGCCCCGTATGCGGATTAGACCGTTATTGTGAAAGAATTATCAAGAGGGCTTGCGGGGCAGGGAGGAATGATGTATAATCTCCTGTGGGTTAAATTTGGTCATGCGGGACGCGGCTTGTCCCGACGGGAAGGGTAGCAATGCAGGACGGCTATTTTACCATGATGCAGCATCTGGCTCCCGATCTGGCGCAGGAGATTGAACTGAGGGCGCTGGTTTTGGAGCGCATCGGCGCGTTGCAGCCGGTGGGACGGCGTCAGCTCGCCGCCCGGCTGAACCTGCCGGAGCGCGAGGTGCGCACCGTGGCGGCGCTGCTCAAAAAGCATGGTCTGATTACGCTGGACGCTGCCGGCATGTGCCTGACCCCGAAAGCGACGGAGGTACTGCCCATGGCCCGGCGGTTCAGCCGGGATCTGAGGGGCCTGACGGCGCTGGAAACCGCCCTGAGCGAGCGGCTGGCGGTGGATCGGGTCTGCGTGGTGGCAGGCGACGCGGATGTGGACCCGCATGTGCTCAGCGAGGTGGGGCGCAGCGCGGGCATGCGGCTTCGCGGCTTTTTGCAGACGGGATCCACGCTTGCCGTGACCGGCGGAAGCACGATCCGTGAGGTGGCCTTTTCGGTTCCGCAGGGGACGCCCATGAATGTGATGGTGGTCCCCGCACGCGGCGGGATGGGCGGCGCGCTTGAGACGCAGGCCAACACCCTGGCCTGCGAGATCGCAAGGCGGCTGGGCGGGCATCACCGCATGATGCATCTGCCGGACCATTTGGACGAGCAGGCGCTTGCGCAGATGCGAAAGCTCACCGAAATCGACGAAACGCTTGCGCTTTTGGAGCGCGCGGACGTGGTGCTTCACGGTATCGGCCGGGCGGATGACATGACGCAGCGCCGTCAGCTCCCCGGCGCGGTGAGCGCCGAGGTGCTGCGTAAGGGCGCCATCGCGGAAGCCTACGGCGGCTATTTCGACAGGCGCGGTCGGCTGGTTTATTCCGCCTCGACCGTGGCTCACGATCTGGGTGCGCTCAAGCCCGGATGTGCCCTGATCGCCGTGGCGGCGGGCGCCAAAAAGGCCGAGGCCATCGAAGCGGTGATGAAAAACCGCCGCCATGCCATGCTGGTGACCGACGAGGGCGCGGCGAAGGCCATTTTGCAGGATGCGCCGTAAAGATGCTTGCACGCCCGGAAACGGGCTTTGCAATACCATACCAACGACCGATCAAAACGAAGGAGTGTGCGTTATGGCTAAGAAAACCATCGAGGACATCCAGGTCAAAGGCAAGAAAGTGCTTGTCCGCTGCGATTTTAACGTGCCCATGGACGAAAACAAGGTCATCACCGACGAAAACCGTCTGCGCGGCGCGCTGCCCACCATCAAGTACCTCATGGAGCATGGCGCAAAGGTCATCCTCTGCTCCCACCTGGGCCGTCCCAAGGGCGAGTTTAACATGAAGTATTCCCTCAAGCCCGTCGCCAAGCGCCTGAGCGAGATGCTGGGCGTCGAGGTCAAGATGGCCGAGGATGTGATCGGGCCTTCCGCCAAGGAGCTGGCCGCCGGCCTCAAGGACGGCGAGGTCATGCTGCTTGAGAACGTGCGCTTCCACAAGGAAGAGGAAAAGAACGATCCCGCCTTCGCCAAGGAGCTGGCCTCCCTGGCCGAGATGTACGTAAACGACGCCTTCGGCACCGCCCACCGCGCGCATGCCTCCACCGAGGGCGTGACCCATTACCTGACGCCCTCTGTGGCCGGCTATCTGATCGGCAAGGAACTGAGCATCATGGGCAAGGCGCTGGAGGACCCGGCCCGTCCCTTTGTGGCCATCCTGGGTGGCGCGAAGGTGTCCGACAAGATCGGCGTCATCAACAACCTGCTGGAGAAGGTCGATACCCTCATCATCGGCGGCGGCATGAGCTACACCTTCCAGAAGGCGCTGGGGCTTCGCATCGGCAAGAGCCTGTGCGAAAACGACAAGGTCGATCTCGCCAAGGACCTGATGGCCAAGGCCAAGGAAAAGGGCGTCAAACTCCTCCTGCCCGTGGACAATGTGTGCGGCGACAGCTTCAGCAACGACGCCAAGCGCATCACCGTCTCCTCCGCCGACGGCATCCCGGACGATTACGAGGGCATGGACATCGGACCCGAGACCGCCAAGATCTACGCCGACGTGGTCCGCGAGGCGGGCACGGTGGTCTGGAACGGCCCCATGGGCGTGTTCGAGTTTGAGAACTTCGCCGTGGGCACCCGCGCCGTGGCCAAGGCCATGAGCGAGTGCAAGGGCGTCACCATCATCGGCGGCGGCGACAGCGCTGCGGCGGTCGAGCAGATGGGCTATGCCGACAAGGTGACCCATGTGTCCACCGGCGGCGGCGCGAGCATGGAATTCCTGGAGGGCAAGACCCTTCCCGGCGTTGCCGCGCTCAACGACAAGTAAGACATCCGCCTTTGCGCAGGCCGCCCAAACCGGCCTGCGCAAAGTTTGCATGCTCCAAAGCGGTTTCATATGTCTAAAAAACGGACAAATCATAGCTGGACGAATTTTTTGAAATGAGGTACAAGCCATGCGTAAGCCTATCATTGCCGGCAACTGGAAGATGAACAAGACCCCCGAGGAAGCCCGCGAGCTGGTCGCCGCGCTCGTGCCCGCCGTCAAGGACGCGGACTGCGACGTGGTGGTCTGCGTGCCCGCGACGGATTTTGCCGCCGTCAGGGAAGCGGCCCAGGGCAGCAACATCCATCTGGGCGCGCAGAATGTCCACTTTGCCAAGAGCGGCGCATACACCGGCGAACTGAGCGCCGACATGCTCAAGGCCTGCGGCGTGGAGTATGTGGTCATCGGCCACAGCGAGCGCCGTCAGTACTTCGGCGAGACCGACAAGACCGTGAACCTGCGCGTGCGCGCGGCGGTTGAGGCGGGCCTGATCCCGATCATCTGCGTGGGCGAGCTCAAGGACGAGCGCGAGAGCGGCTACACGGACATCATCGTCGAGTATCAGACGCTCATGGCGCTGCACGGCCTGACCGCCGAGGAAGTCAAGGCGGTTGTCGTGGCCTATGAGCCCGTCTGGGCCATCGGCACGGGCCTGACCGCCACCGACGAGCAGGCGGACGAGACCATCGGCGTCATCCGCAAGGCCATCGGCCGCAAGTACGGCCAGGAGGTGGCCGATGCGGTGCGCATCCAGTATGGCGGCAGCATGAATCCCAAGAACGTCAAGGGTCTCATGGCGCAGCCCGAGATCGACGGCGGCCTCATCGGCGGCGCAAGCCTCAAGGCCCCGGACTTCACCCAGGTCGTTCTCTACAACAAGTAAGAAGGAGCAGCATATGCAAAAAACCATGACGGCCCTTATCATCATGGACGGTTTTGGCATCAATCCCGCTCATGAGGGCAATGCGATCTATCAGCAGGGCACGCCCCGGCTGGATGCGCTCATGGCCCGCTACCCGCATACCCAGATCGGCGCCAGCGGCATGGACGTGGGCCTGCCAGACGGCCAGATGGGCAACAGCGAGGTCGGCCACCTCAACATCGGCGCGGGCCGCATCGTCTATCAGGAGCTGACCCGCATCACCAAGGACATTCAGGACGGCACATTCTTTGAAAAGGCACCCCTGGTTCACGCCATGGATACGGCCAAGGAATCCGGCAAGAGCGTGCACCTCATGGGTCTGGTCAGCGACGGAGGCGTGCATAGCCATAACACGCACCTGTACGCCCTTTTGGAGATGTGCAAGCGCCGCGGCGTGAAGAATGTGTACGTGCACTGCTTCCTGGACGGCCGCGACGTGCCGCCCACCAGCGGCATCGACTACGTGCGCGAGCTTCAGGCCAAGATGGACGAGATCGGCGTGGGCAAGATCGCCACGGTGATGGGCCGCTACTGGGCCATGGACCGCGACAACCTGTGGGACCGCGTACAAAAGGCCTATGACGCCATGGTGCTGGGCCAGGGCCAGGCGACGGCTGACAGCGCCGTTCAGGCCGTGGAGCAGAGCTACGCCAAGGAGGAGACGGACGAGTTTGTCAAGCCCACCGTGGTGATGGAAAACGGCCAGCCCGTGGCCACCATCGGCGAGGGCGACAGCGTGATCTTCTTCAACTTCCGTCCCGACCGCGCCCGTCAGCTCACCCGCACCTTCATCCAGCCCGACTTCAACGGCTTTGTGCGCGGCAAGGGCTACTTCCACGTCAACTTCGTCAGCATGACGCAGTATGACGAAACCTTCACAGGCCTTGAGGTGGTCAACCCGCCGGAGACGCTGGAAAACACTTTGGGCGAGTACCTCTCCAAGCTGGGCAAGACGCAGCTGCGCATCGCGGAAACCCAGAAGTACGCGCACGTCACCTTCTTCTTCAACGGCGGCGTCGAGAAGCCCAACGATGGCGAGGACCGCGTGCTCATCCCCTCCTCCAAGGTGGCTACCTTCGACATGAAGCCCGAGATGTCCGCCTACGAGATCACGGACAAGGCGATTGAGCTCATCAACGAAAAGAAGTACGACGTGATGATCCTCAACTTCGCCAACTGCGACATGGTGGGCCACACGGGCGTGATGGAAGCGGCCATGAAGGCCGTGGCCGCGGTGGACGAGTGCGTGGACCGCGTGGTCAAGGCAGTTCTGGACAACGGCGGACGCGCCTTCGTCACGGCCGACCACGGCAACGCCGACCAGATGGTGGACCCCGAGACGGGCGAGCCCTTTACGGCGCACACCACCAACCCCGTGCCCTTCATCGCCGTGGGTCCGGAAATGGTGGGCAAGAAGCTGCGCGAAGGCGGCCGTCTGGCTGATATCGCGCCCACGATGCTGCATAGCATGGGCATCCCTGTTCCCGCCGAGATGACCGGCAAGTCACTCATCGTCGAGTAAGCGTTTCCGAAAAGCGGCGCCCCGGCAGAAGCTGGGGCGCCGCGCTGTATTTTTTAGAATCCCGGGGTGACGGGCGAATTCTCCATCACATCGCCGACGAGCGTGAAGCAGCGTTCCATGACGCCCTGCTGGTTTTCGTCCACGTAGTCGGGATAGGTCCGGCCGTCGTTGAGGATGACGCGGTAGCGCGTCACGCCGTCTTCCTTGCCGCGCCAGGAATAGGTGGGGATATAGCCGAGGGTGTCAAAGGCGACGCAGCCGGTGGCGGGATCATATACCACGTCCGCCTGAAGCAGGATGCTTGCCAGGGTGGCGCGCTTCTCCCGGTCATAGCTGAAAAGGTTGCCCAGCGAGTAGGCGCACAGGACGGGGTGATATTTTCCGTCGCCCCGCTGTGCGGTAAGGATGTCCACGCTTTGCA
Organism: uncultured Eubacteriales bacterium; assembly: GCA_958448555.1. Lineage (GTDB taxonomy): Bacteria > Bacillota > Clostridia > Christensenellales > Aristaeellaceae > Limiplasma. The sequence continues at coordinate 18,702 of CAUDEL010000016.1, forward strand.
GCGCGCCGGGATGCGTGCCGAGGATGATGTCGGCGCCGGCGTCGGCGATGCCCTGCGCCAGCTCCTTCTGTGTGCTGGTGGGGGAGGTTGCGCCGGCCTTTCCCCAGCACAGCGATACCACCACAACCTGCGCCCCTGCCTCCCGGGCCGCGGCAATATCGGCGGAAATGACAGGAAGCTGCTGGCTGGCGATGGCAAAGAGGCGCTCCTCGTCGGAGGTCCGCTTCTTTCCGGTGGAGGTCAGCTCGTTTTGATAGCTGAGCAGCGCAACGGAAACCCCGTTGGCGCTGAAAAAGGTCAGGCTGTTGCGCTCCTCCTGGGAGGCGTAGACGCCATAGGGGGTTATCCCGGCTGAGGCGATGGCCTGCTTGGTTTCCACAAGGCCCGAGATCCCGCCGTCCAGCGTGCCGTAATAGCCCAGGCACACGGCGTTGACCCCCGTGGAACGGAGCGGGGGAAGCACGTCGGCGGGCAGGTTGGAATTGGAGAGATCGGCGCTGGCGATGATGTTGTTCTCCAGCGTGACGATGCTCAAATCGGCCGAGAGATCGCCCTGCAAATCATCAAAAAGAATGTCAAAACGGCTGCTTCCGTCGTCCGACAGGGCTTTTTGCACGTTGGAATTGATCTGGATGCTGCCCGCCGCGCACAGGGAAAAGCGCAGCTTTGGCTGGGGGGTGGGCTCGGCGGGCGTGGGCGTGGCGGTGGTCAGCTCGGAGGGGGGCAGCACGGACGCCTCGGGCGAGGTCTCTACGAGTGAAACGCTGGAAGCGGCAAGCTGGGACAAGGACTGGTCAATCACCACGGCCAGCTCGGCCGCGTTGGTGCGCACGTCGGTATGGCCCGTCAGTTTGGGCAAAAGCGCACAAAATCCGCCCAGCACACACGCCGTCAGCACAAGCATGACGACGGTGCCCAGCGAAACCCTGCGCCTTGGACGCCTGCGACGGCTCATGGAAGGCCTCCTTTCATCGGGAAAAAACAGCCCCGGGCGCCGCCATCCGCCGCCAAGGGCTTGACCAACCGATGAAGCAATGATATCATAACACCATCCGATATGCAAGTTAAGGAGTGACGGCCATGAAGATCAGCTTTTCCACACTGGGCTGTCCGCGCTGGAGCTGGCGGGAGATTTTGGCGACCGCCTGCGATCTGGGCTACGGCGGCGTGGAGGTGCGCGGCGTCGGCAACGATATTTCCGTTCCGAGCATCCCCGCCTTTTCCGATGAGAACATTGACAGAACCAAGGCGGAGCTCAGAAGGCTCAATCTGATGATCCCCTGCCTGGACAGCGACTGCTGTATTCATCTGCGCGAAACCGAGCAGACGACGGACGAGGAGATTCGCGCCTACATCCGTCTGGCCAAAAAGCTCGAGGTGCCTTATGTGCGCGTGATGGCGACGGCGCCCGTGCCCCAGCCTGTGGGGACGGTGGATGAGGGCTATGTGCGCCATCGGGCGGTGGAGATGGGGCATTTTGCGATGGAAAACGGCGTGAAGCTGCTCATTGAGACGCACGGGGTTTGGAGCGACAGCGAGAAGCTGGCGCGGCTGATGAGCACCATCAGCTGCGAGGGCGTGGGCGTGCTGTGGGATGTGCATCATCCCTACCGCTTCATGCACGAAAAGCCCGAAACGACCTATCAGAACCTGCGCCCCTGGCTGTGCCACACGCATTTCAAGGACAGCACCGCCACGGCCGACGGCTACCGCTACGCGCTTCCGGGCTTCGGCGACCTGCCGCTGGAGGAAACGGTGGGCGTGCTCAAGGATGGCGGGTATGACGGCTTCTATTCCCTGGAATGGGTCAAGCGCTGGGACACCACGCTGGAGGAGCCGGGAATCGTATTTGCGCATTTCGCCAACTATATGCGCACGCTGTGACGGCGCTTTTGCCGGGGACTTTCGCGGGCTGCCGCCAGAACGAAGCGGCAGCCCTTTCTGTGCCGTGCGTCAGTCGAACATACGTTTGACAAGCGTTTGGAAAACCTGTATCATAGCATGGTCAAGGAGGGGCATGGCATGATCGTTTTGGGCGTGGACCCGGGGCTTGCCACGCTGGGATGGGGCGTGATCGAAGCGGACAGGGGACGGCAGCGCCTGGTGGACTATGGCTGTATTCTGACCATGCCCCAGCAGACCTTTCCCGAGCGCCTGCGAAAGATTGGGGAGGATACGCGCCGGCTGCTGCAAAGGTATCGTCCCGACGAAATCGCCTTCGAGGAGCTTTTTTTCGCGCGCAACGTGACCACCGCGCTGACGGTGGGCGCGGCGCGCGGCGTGTGTCTGGCGGCCTGCGCCGAGTATACCCGGAGTCTGTATGAGTACACGCCCATGCAGGTCAAGCAGGCCATCGTGGGCTACGGAAAGGCTGAAAAGCAGCAGGTCCAGCAGATGGTCAGGCTGCTGTTGCACATGGAGGACATCGCCCGGCCGGACGACGCCGCGGACGCGATTGCCATCGCGCTGACGCACGCCGCCACCGGCCCGGCGAAGGAACAGTTTAAGATGAAATGAGGCGCTGGCATGATCGCGATGGTACGGGGCGTGCTGATGGAAAAAAGCGAGGGCGAGGCCGTGGTGATGACGGCCGGAGGGCTTGGCCTGCGCATGATGTGCAGCATGAATACCCTCGCGGCACTGCCCGCCGCGGGCCAGGAATGTACGCTGTATACGTTCATGAACGTGCGCGAGGATGCGATGGAGCTCTTTGGCTTTTGCCTGAAGGAGGAGCGCGACATGTTCAAGCGCCTGACCTCCGTCAGCGGCATCGGTCCCAGAAGCGCGCTGACGGTGCTGGGGAGCATGCCGCTTTCGGATCTGCGTCTGGCGATCCTCACGGGCGATTCCGCGGCCCTGTCACGCGCCCCGGGAATCGGCAAAAAGACGGCGCAGCGCATCAGCCTGGAGCTGAAAGACAAGCTGGCGCAGGATGCGCTCTCCGATTCGGAGGGCCTGAGCGAGGCGGTCTTTGCCGCGGACGCGGGCGCGCCGGCTCAGGATGCCCTGAGCGAGGCGATGCTCGCCCTCAAATCGCTGGGATATACGCCTCAGGAGGCCGCCAATGCGCTCAAGGGCGTAAAGGGGCAGGCGGATACGCCGGACGAGCTGATTAAGCTCGCCCTTCGCCACATGGCGCAAAACATGTGAGTTTGGGAGGGATAGGGCATGGACGACCGCATTGTTTCCATGGGTTTCCGCCAGGGCGAGGACGAGCAGGAGCAATCCCTCCGGCCCAGAAGCCTGAAGGAATATATCGGGCAGGAGAGCGTCAAGCAGAACCTGCACATCTCCATCGAGGCTGCGCTCAAGCGCCATGAGCCGCTGGATCATCTGCTGCTCTACGGACCGCCTGGCCTTGGCAAGACCACGCTGGCGGGCATCATCGCCGCCGAGATGGGCCAGAACATCCGCATCACCAGCGGCCCGGCGATTGAAAAAGCGGGCGATTTGGCCAGCATCCTGACCAATCTGGCCGATGGGGACGTGCTGTTCATCGACGAGATCCACCGCCTGAGCCGCTCCGTGGAGGAGGTGCTCTACCCCGCCATGGAGGACTATGCGCTGGATATCATGATCGGCAAGGGTCCCACCGCACGCAGCATCCGCCTGGACCTGCCGCGCTTTACGCTGGTAGGCGCGACCACGCGCGCGGGGCTTCTCAGCGCGCCGCTTCGCGACCGATTCGGCATCCTCTTTCGCCTGGAGCTGTATTCGCCGCAGGAGCTTTCGGCCATCGTGCGGCGAAGCGCGGGGATTCTCAACGTCCGCGCCGACGAGGAGGGCGTGCTGGAAATCGCCCGCCGCAGCCGTGGCACGCCGCGCATCGCCAACCGCATGCTCAGGCGCGTGCGTGACTTTGCGCAGATTCGGGCTGGCGGCGTTATCACGCTGGAGGTGGCGCGCCAGGGCATGGACATGCTGGATGTGGACGAGCTGGGCCTGGAAAAGCTGGACCGGGCGATGCTGACCACGATGATCGACAAGTTTGGAGGCGGCCCGGTCGGGCTGGAGACGCTTAGCGCCATGACGGGCGAGGACGCCTCCACCATCGAGGACGTATACGAGCCGTATCTGATGCAGCTCGGCTTTTTGACGCGCACGCCACGGGGGCGCGTGGTCATGCCGGCCGCCTATGAGCATCTTGGGCGCAGGCCGCAGACGCCGCCCGAGGAAGGGGAGCAGCTAAGGATATGAAAACCAGCGACTTTGACTACGAACTGCCGCAGGAGCTGATCGCCCAGACGCCTGTGGAACCGCGCGATCACAGCCGGCTTCTGGTATACGATCGCGCCGACCATAGCGTGCAGCATCTGCATTTTTACGATCTGCCGCAGTTTCTCAGGCCCGGAGACGCGCTGGTTATCAACGAAACCAAGGTGATCCCCGCGCGCCTGCTGGGGCAGAAGGAGGACACCGGCGTGCCGGTGGAGCTGCTTTTGCTCAAGCGTCTGGAGCGCGACGTGTGGGAGACGCTGGTCCGGCCGGGAAGGCGGCTTCGGCCGGGTACCTTCTGCTCCTTTGGCGGTGGCCTCCTGCGCGCGGAGATCATCGGCAACGCTGAGGACGGCGGCCGCAGGGTCCGATTCCACTACCAGGGCGTGTTTGAGGAAATACTTGACGAGTTGGGCCAGATGCCCCTGCCGCCCTATATCCATGAAAAGCTCCAGGACAAGACGCGCTATCAGACCGTCTATGCGCGTCAGGAGGGCAGCGCCGCCGCGCCTACGGCAGGGCTGCACTTTACCCCGGAGCTGCTCGCCCGCGTGCGCGACATGGGGGTGGACGTGGTTCCCATTCTGCTGCATGTGGGCCTTGGCACCTTCCGCCCCGTTAAGACCGAGGACCTGAGCCAGCACCACATGCATGTGGAGCATTACGAGGTGCCCGCGGAGGCCGCGGCGAGGATCAACGCGGCGCGCGCGGCGGGCGGGCGCTGCGTGTGCGTGGGCACTACCAGCGTGCGCACGCTGGAGACGGTCACGGACGAGGAGGGGACCGTCCGGGCGCAGAGCGGCGATACGGGCATCTTCATCATGCCCGGATATACCTTTCGCGCAACCGACGCGCTCATCACCAATTTCCATCTGCCGCAGAGCACCCTGCTCATGCTCATCTCCGCGCTCATGGGGCGCGAGGAGGCGCTTCGTGTGTACCGCGAGGCGGTCGGGGAGCGGTATCGCTTTTTTTCCTTTGGGGACGCCATGCTGATTCTTTGAGACAAAAGGGGGAGAGGGCCGTGAGGCTGCCTCTTTGCATTGATCGTGCTTCGCGCAGGGCCGGGGACGCGCGCGCGAAGCTGAGCTAGTCCGGTTCGTCCCCCAGGAGCCCTGCGCCTTTTGAAGCACAAAGAACAAAGGAGCGGGTTCCCATGAAAACATGGTTTTATGAATGGAAAAATTTCCTTTTTCTATGGTTCGGACAATCGGTTTCTCAACTGGGCAGTCGGATGACGGCGTATGCCCTGGTGCTTTGGTCCTACGCCCGGGCCGGAACGGTCATGAGCGTGGCAACGCTGGCGCTGTGCAGCTATCTCCCGGAGATGCTCTTTACCTTTCTGGGCGGCTCCGTGGCCGACCGGGTAAACCGCAAGGCGGTGATGCTGCTCAGCGATACGGCGGCTGCCCTGGGGACGCTTTCTCTGGTGCTGCTCAGCCGTGCCGGAACGCTGGCGCTTTGGCATCTCTATGCGGTCAATTTTCTGGTGGGTATGACCAATGCCTTTCAGTCTCCCGCCTCCAACGCCGCCCTCTCCCAGATCATCCCGGCCCGTCATTATGCCCGGGCCTCGGGGCTCCAGTCGTTCTCCACGGCTGCCAACACCCTCGCCTGTCCGGCGCTGGCCACGGCCGCGATGGCCTTCGGCGGTCTGCAATGCATTTTGTTTATCGACCTGCTTAGCTTTTTTGTGGGCGCGGGGATGTTGCTTTTGCTGGTCCGAATCCTGCCGGTAGCCCGTGAGGGCGTCGCGGCGAAGGGCGGCGCCATGGAGGGACTGCGCTTTCTCAGGCACGAGCGGCCGGCGCTTTTGCGCCTGATCGGCTTTTTTTCCATCGTCAACCTGCTTGCTTCCATGAGCGGAAACGGCCTCATGCCCGCCATGATTCTGGCGCGGACGGGCGGAAATGAGCTGGCCGTGGGCTCGGTCGCCACCTGCGTCGGGATCGGCACGCTGCTGGGAAGCGTGCTGGCAGCGGCTTTGCCAAGTCCCAGGCGCCCGCTGAAGGTGGTGTTTTTCTCCTGCGGTATCTCCTTCCTGCTTTGCGACTGCCTGTGGGGGCTTGGCAGAGGCGTGGGTATCTGGTCTCTCGCGGCGCTGGCGGGCAATTTGCCACTTCCGCTTTTGAACGCAAATCTGACCACGGTTTTGCGCCTCAGCGTTCCCATGGACCGGCAGGGGCGCGTCTTTGCTGCGCAGGGAGCGTTGCAGTTCTGCTCCGTCCCGCTGGGCTACCTTCTGGGTGGCCTGCTGAGCGATTATGTGGCCGAGCCCCTCATGCGCGGCGGCGGACCCGTTGCCTCAGCGCTGGCGCCGCTGGTGGGGACAGGTGCGGGAAGCGGTATGGCGGTGCTGTTTCTTCTGGTCGGCCTGCTGGGCTTTTCGGCCTGCATCAGAGAGCTCGGGAGTCATGCGTATGACGGCCTGAAAGACCGGATTCCTTAAAGTAGCCGCATTTTAACACGCTGCGGACGCCGCTTTTTGCGGCGCCCGCAGCTTGTCGAAAAAGCTCGCCTGCGGCGATCTTTTCCGACAGGACACGTTTCCCCTGCGCTTTCAGCGCGGCCGGGGAAACGCGCAGGGAAACCTTGCTACGCAAGGCTTCCGAATCCACCGCACATGTCGCTGGATTCGGAATACAGCTCGGAGGGCTGTGGCCCTCCGAACCTCCCTGAAGGGTTTTTTGACAGTCTGCGGACGCCGCTTTTTGCGGCGCCCGCTTTTTCATGGGCGAAAGAAGATTTTCTTTTGTTTTTCCCTTGTTTCGCAAAAAGGGACATGGTATGATAATTCGGTTGATGATCGGGGAGGGGGACTGTCATGCGGACCGGGTTTGACCATGATCTCTATACGCGGATGCAATCGGAGCATATCCGCAGCCGGATTGCCGTATTCGGGGGAAAGCTCTATCTGGAGCTGGGCGGAAAGCTCTTTGACGATTTTCACGCTTCCCGCGTGCTTCCGGGGTTTCAGCCGGACAGCAAGGTTTCCATGCTGCTCAATTTGAAGGACCAGGCGGAGCTGGTGGTTGCGATCAACGCCGACGACATCGAAAAAAGCAAGGTCCGCGGCGACCTTGGCATCTCCTACGACGCCGATGTCCTGCGGCTGATCGACGCCTTCCGCGGGATCGGCATGTACGTGGGCAGCGTGGTGCTCACGCGCTGGCGCGACCAACATTCGGCAGTCATGTTCAAGCACCGGCTGGAGAATTTGGGCGTGCGCGTGTTCAGGCACTTTCCCATCGAGGGCTACCCCTATGATGTGGAGCAGATCGTCAGCGACAGGGGATTTGGACGAAACGAGTACGTTGAGACGACCCGACCGCTGGTGCTTGTCACGGCGCCCGGTCCGGGAAGCGGCAAGATGGCCGTATGCCTGAGCCAGCTCTATCAGGAGCATCAGCGGGGCGTCAAGGCGGGCTACGCGAAATTTGAAACCTTCCCCATCTGGAACCTGCCGCTCAACCACCCCGTAAACATCGCCTATGAGGCCGCGACCGCCGATCTGGACGATGTGAACATGATCGATCCCTTCCATCTGGAAGCCTATGGGGAAACGACGGTCAACTACAACCGGGATATCGAGATCTTCCCCGTTCTAAAGGCAGTGTTTGAACGCATCTACGGCGAATCGCCCTATAAATCCCCCACGGACATGGGCGTCAATATGATTAAAAACTGCATTACAGATGACGAGGCCTGCCGGGAAGCGGCGCGTCAGGAGATCATCCGCCGCTATTACGCTGCACGCTGCGGGTTGGTGCAGGGCCGCACGGAGCAGCCCGAGGTGGACAAGCTGCAGATGATTTTGCAAAAGACGGGCCTGGGCTCCGCCCAGCGGCCCGTCATCGCCGCGGCGCGCAAGCGTGAGGAGGAGACCGAGGCGCCAGCGCTGGCAATTCAGCTCTCAGACGGGCGAATCGTGACCGGCAAGACAACCAACCTGCTTGGGCCGTCCGCGGCGCTGATTCTCAACGTCCTCAAGGTCCTGGGCGGGATCGACAAGAAGGACCAGCTCATCTCGCCCACGGTTATCGAGCCCATCCAGACCCTCAAATGCGACTATCTGGGCAATCGCAATCCACGACTGCACAGCGACGAGGTTCTCGTGGCGCTTTCCATCTGCGCCGCGACGGACCCAAAGGCCGCGCAGGCCATGCGCCAGCTTCCGCTGCTGGAAGGGCTTGAGGCTCATTCCACGGTCATCTTGCCGCAGGTGGACGAGGGCATCTTCCGGCGGCTCAAGGTTAACCTGACCTGCGATCCCAAGTATCAGACCCACAATCTCTACCACAAATAACCGTTTCTGCGGAAAGGCGGGGGTATCATGGATCCGAAATTTATCTTTGTGACCGGCGGTGTGGTTTCTTCTCTGGGAAAGGGCATCACGGCGGCCTCTCTGGGACGGCTGCTCAAGTGCCGGGGCCTGAGGGTGTGCATCCAGAAGTTTGATCCCTACATCAACGTCGATCCCGGAACCATGAATCCCTACCAGCACGGCGAGGTGTTCGTCACCGACGACGGCGCCGAGACCGACCTGGACCTTGGACACTATGAACGCTTTATTGATGAAAGCCTGACCCAGGCCAGCAACGTTACCAGCGGCCGCGTCTTCAAAACCGTCATCGACCGCGAGCGGCGGGGCGAATACCTGGGGGCGACCATTCAGGTTATTCCGCACATCACCAACGAAATCAAGCGCAACATTTTGGCCGTGGCCCGCACGGAAAATCCGCCGGACGTGATTATCACCGAGATCGGCGGAACCGTCGGCGACATTGAAAGCCTGCCGTTTCTGGAGGCGGTGCGCCAGATGCGGGCGGAGGCGGGAAAGGAAAACTGCCTGTATCTGCATGTCACGCTGGTGCCTTATCTCAACGCCGCGGGCGAGCTCAAGACCAAGCCTTCCCAGCACAGCGTGCGCGAGCTGTGCTCCATTGGCATTTCGCCGGATATTCTGGTCTGCCGCGCCGATCATGAGCTTCCGGCCGACGTGCGGGCCAAGATCGCCATGTTCTGCAACCTGCCGGTAAGCTGCGTCTTTCAGAACCTCAACGCCCGCAGCCTTTACGAGGTACCGCTCCTTCTTCACCGAGAAGGGCTGGACGAGCAGGTGCTCAGGATGCTGGGCCTGCCCGTAGGCCGGTGCGAGCTGGGCGAGTGGACGGAGATGGTCGAGCGTCAGCTCGCCAGCACGGAGAGCGTCTGCATCGCGCTGGTGGGCAAGTACGTGGAACTCCCCGACGCATACCTCAGCGTTGTGGAGGCCCTTACCCACGGCGGCATCTTCCATGGCGTGAAGGTCGAGATCAAATGGGTGCCCGCACAGGACGTAAATCCCGAAAACGCGGGAGAGATGCTCGCTGGCGCGCACGGCGTGCTGGTGCCGGGCGGCTTTGGCTCGCGCGGGCTGGAGGGCAAGATCGCGGCCATCCAGTATGCCCGGGAAAACGGCCTGCCCTTTCTGGGTCTTTGCCTTGGCATGCAGATGGCGGTGGTGGAGTTTGCCCGGCACGTTCTGGGACTTCGGGACGCGCATACCAGCGAGGTGGACCCGCATACCACCTATCCCGTAATCGACCTGATGGCGGACCAGGACCTTGGCAATCTGGGCGGGACGATGCGTCTGGGCAAGTACCGCTGTCTGCTTGCGCCTGGCACGCTGAGCGAGAAGGCATACGGAACCAGCGAAATCTGGGAGCGCCACCGGCACCGCTACGAGTTTAACAACGCCTACCTGGACCGCTTTACCGCGGGCGGGATGATCGTTGCGGGCCGCAACCCGGACCGAAACCTCGTGGAGATCGTGGAAATCCCCTCGCATCCGTTCTTTGTCGCCGTCCAGTTTCACCCCGAGCTCAAGAGCAGGCCCAACCGGCCGCATCCCTTGTTTCGGGAATTCGTAGGCGCGGCCCTGCGTCACATGACGCGGCGCGCGGACTGAGGGAACGGAGGGGAAGGGCCATGTCACATTCCATACGGACCAGCTATTCCCATACCATTGCGGCCAGCTATCTGGGCTACGTCACCCAGGCGGTCGTCAACAACTTTGCGCCGCTGCTGTTTCTGACCTTTCAAACGCAGATGGGCCTCAGCCTGGAACAGATCACGCTGTTGACCACCGTCAATTTTTCCGTACAGCTTCTGGTGGACTTCCTCTCCGTCAAGGCGGCGGACAGGATCGGCTACCGCGTCTGCATCGTTGCCGCGCACCTGTTCTCAGCGGCGGGGCTGGCGGCCATCGCGATCCTTCCGGGCCTGATGGAAAGCACATATGCGGGCCTCATCGTCGCAGTGACGCTCTATGCCATCGGCGGCGGCCTGATCGAGGTCCTCGTCAGCCCGATCGTGGAGGCCTGCCCCACGGAGAAGAAGGAGGCGGCCATGAGCCTGCTCCATTCCTTCTACTGCTGGGGCCATGTGGCGGTGGTCCTTCTCTCTAGCGCCTTCTTTCAGCTTGCGGGCATCGGCAACTGGCGCGTGATGGCTTGCATCTGGGCGCTGCTGCCGCTGGGCAACGCGGTCTATTTCGCCCTGGTGCCCATCCGTCCCGTCGTGGAGGAGCGCAGGCGGATGCCCGTGCGAAGCCTGTTTGGTCAAAAGCTGTTCTGGCTTTTTCTTCTGATGATGCTCTGCGCCGGGGCCAGCGAGCAGGGCATGAGCCAGTGGGCTTCCGCCTTCGCCCAGTCCGGGCTGGGCGTGAACAAGGCGATGGGAGACCTGGCGGGCCCCTGCGCTTTTGCGGTGCTGATGGGCACGTCACGGGCGCTGTATGGCAAATACAGCGACCGGATGCCCCTGCGCGCGGTGATGACGGCCAGCGCCGTGCTGTGCATCGCATGCTACGCGACGGCGGCCATGAGCGGAAACGTTCTGCTGGCGCTGGCCGGATGCGCGCTGTGCGGCTTTTCGGTAGGCATCTTCTGGCCGGGGACCTTCAGCACCGCGGTTCCCGCGCTTCCGGGCGGCGGAACGGCGATGTTTGCGCTGTTGGCGCTGGCGGGGGATCTGGGCTGCACCACGGGACCTACCGTGGTCGGGCTGGCGGCGGGCGCGGCGGGCGGCCGTCTGGCGGCCGGCCTGGGCATGGGAATGATTTTCCCGGTGCTGATGCTGCTGTGTATCCTGCTGTTGCCGGTCTTTCAAAAAAGAAGCTAAAAACGACGAGCCCCGCTTTCCAGAGAAGGAAGCGGGGCCCGCTTTTTTATTGTCAGCTCAGCAGCATCCGGTCGCTGGCCAGGGCCTGACCGCTGGCCTTTTCGAACATTCCCAGCAGATCCTCCACCGTCAGCCGGCGCTTCTCCTCGCCGCGCACGTCCACGACGATTTTTCCGTCGTACATCATGATGAGGCGGTCGCCGTGGGCGATGGCGTCGCGCATGTTATGGGTAATCATCAGCGTGGTCAGGTGGTCGCGCTGCACGATGCGTTCGGTCGTCTCCAGGACCTTGGCGGCGGTTTTGGGGTCCAGGGCGGCGGTGTGTTCATCCAGAAGAAGGAGCTTCGGCCGCTGAAGGGTAGCCATCAGCAGCGTCAGGGCCTGACGCTGACCGCCGGAGAGCAGGCCCACCTTGACGGTCAGCCGGTCCTCAAGGCCCAGACTGAGCGTTTTGAGAAGCTCGCGGTACTGCTCGCGCTCCGAGGCGGTGATCCCGGGGCGAAGGGTCCGAGGCTTGCCTCGCCGCAGGGCCAGCGCAAGGTTTTCCTCGATCTGCATGGTAGCGGCGGTGCCCATCATGGGGTCCTGGAACACGCGGCCGATGAAGCGCGCGCGCTTATGCTCCGAAAGGCGCGTCACGTTGACGCCGTCGATGGAGATGGAGCCGGAATCCACCAGCCAGGTGCCCGCTACGGCGTTGAGCAGCGTGGATTTTCCGGCGCCGTTTCCGCCGATGACGGTCACGAAATCGCCGTCTTCAAGGGTGAGCGAAACGCCGTCAAGGGCCGTTTTTTCATTGACCGTTCCGGGATTGAAGGTCTTGTGGACATTTTTGATTTCAAGCACGGCCTTCGCCTCCCTTCCTGACGGGCCGGTCCAGGTAGCGCGCCTTCCAGTAGGGGACGGCGAGGAAGAGCGCGACGATGACGGCGGAGAGCAGCTTGAGGTAATTGGAGTTGATCCCGCTGAGGCTGACGACGGCCTGAATCACGACATAATAGACGATGGAGCCGATGGCGACGGCCAGGAGCTTGAGGGCGAAGTTGCGGAACAGCTTTCCAAAGATGACTTCCCCGATGATGACAGCGGCCAGGCCGATGACGATGGCGCCTCGGCCCATGTTGATGTCGGCAAAGCTCTGGTACTGCGACAGCAGCGCGCCGGAAAGCGCAACCAGCCCGTTGGAGATCATCAAACCAAGCACCTTGCTCAGGTTTGTGTTGATGCCCTGCGCGCGGGCCATGTTGGGATTGGCGCCGGTGGCGCGCAGCGCGGAACCGAGCTCGGTGCCGAAAAACCAGTACAGCGCGGCGATGATGGCCAGCGTGAACAGCCCCGCCACAAAGATGGGATGCTGCCAGAAGCCCCGGGCGCCCTTGCTCACATCCTGCAGGTAGCGCAGGGAGACGAGCAGGTCGTATTTGTTTACGTTGAGCGACTGATTGGCCTTCATGCCCATGATGGCGAGGTTGACCGACCACAGGCCAAGCTGTGTAAGGATGCCCGACAGGATGGCCGGGATGCCGCAGGCCGTGTGCAACAGGCCCGTGGCCAGCCCCGCCAGCATGCCAGCCAGGATGGCCGCAAGCAGGGAAAGCCAGACGTTGCATCCGCTGGTAATGAGCATGACGCCCACGGCGCCGCCGGTGCAGAAGGAGCCGTCCACCGTCAGGTCCGCGATATCCAGCAGCTTGTAGGTGATGTAAAGCCCGACGGCCATGATACCCCAGACAAGCCCCTGGGAAACCGCGCCGGGCAGGGCGTTAAGAAAACTGGACAATGCTTTTATCCCCCAATTCCGCGGCGGAAAGGATATCCGTCCGCGCTTTTTAAACCGCAAAAACGGGGGAAAAGGCGCTCCTTTTCCCTCCGTTTTGATGGCGCTTTTCGCTTACTCGATGGCCGTGTAGCCCTCGGGCATGGTGATCCCAAGCGCCTCACCGATTGCGGTGTTGAACTTGGGGGTGAAGTTTTCCGCATAGGCGATGGGCATGGTGGCGATATCTTCCTCACCCTTGAGGATCCTGGCCGCCATCTTGCCGGTGGTCACGCCCAGGTCGTAGTAGCTGATGGAGAGCGTCGCGACGCCGCAGCCCGCGCAGATGCCCTCCTCGCCGGCGATCACGGGCACGCCCGCGGGCTGGCAGATGTTGTCGACGATGCCGGTGTTGGCGGCCACGGTGTTGTCGGTGGGAACATAGATGACGTCGCTGGCGTCGGCGGCCGTCTGGGTGACCGCGGCGGCGTCGTTGCTGTCGGCAAAGGGATAGAGGGTGCAGGTATAGCCCATCTCCTCCAGATAGCCCTTTACGGTATCCACCTGGTACTGGCTGTTGGCTTCCGCCGAGCAGTAGAGCAGGCCGACGTTTTCGGCGTCGGGGAAGAGGGCCTGGATCATGGCCGCCTGCTGGTCCAGCGGAGCCAGGTCGGAGGTGCCGGAGATGTTGCCGCCCACCGTGCCGGTGAAGCCATCAATATCCAGCGCTACGCCATACTCGGTTACGGACGTGCCCAGGATGGGAATGTCCGCGGTCGCGGCGGCGGCGGCCTGCAGGGCGGCGGTGGCGTTGGCCAGAATCAGGTCCACATCAGCGGCGACAAAGGCGTTGACGATGGTGGAGCAGGTGTTGGAATCGCCGGCAGCGTTCTGAACATCAAAGGTGACCGCGTCTCCGAGCTCCTCGGTGAGCGCGTCGATAAAGCCCTGGGTGGCCGCGTCCAGCGCGTCGTGGGTGACAAGCTGGCACACGCCCACGGTATAGGTCTGGCCCTCGGCCATGGCCGAGGCGGCAGACAACAGCATCACGGATGCCAACAGGATCGAAACAAGCTTCTTCATACGAACTACCTCCCTACAATGTTTCCTGTGTATTTTCAAACGGGGCGGGCCCGATTGAAACGGAGAAAATCAGAAAGCGCCCCTTTCCCCGCTACGGGAACTGAGGGCGCCTAAAGCGCGGTACCACCTCTGCTTCGCCGGGCGTTCGGCTCCCGGCCTTTGCAGGCAACAATGCCTCGGGGAATAACGGTCCCTGTCCGGCCCGGCCTACCAGCGTTCCTTCAGCCAGGCGGCTCGGAAGCGGAATTCACCGCCTTCCGCAGCCCCCTCGCACCACCCGGGGCTCTCTGCATGCGGAACGTACGCGGCCACGTCGCTTCCTCCGGCGCCTTTCATGGGATGCATTGTATACCCGGACGGGGGACAAGTCAAGCGCAAATACGATCTTCTTTCAGCTTTTCATTTCATCGCCGGCCGCAAAACGGCTGCTGCGTTTTGCCCGGCGCCCTTGTATTTTCAATGTTCTGGCGCCGGAGATAAAAGGGGCGGATGGACTGACATGTTTTTCTTATGCATTTCTACGGCCCGAGGGTTGCACTTTGATGAGGTGAAGTTATATAATGCATGCAACCCCATTCAGAGATACAGGAGGGACCAACGTATGAAAAAGATCGTAGCGATCCTACTGGCGGTTCTCATGATGCTCCCGGCTTTCGCCATGGCTGAAAACGTCGTCAAGATCGGCGTCTTCGAGCCCGCCTCCGGCGACAGCGGCGCGGGCGGAAAGCAGGAGATGCTGGGCATGCAGTATGCCAACTACGTGCAGCCCACCGTCGAGATCGGCGGCGAAACCTATACCGTTGAGCTGGTTTATGCCGACAACGGCTCCTCGGCCGACAAGGCGCCTTCCGCCGCGCAGCAGCTTGTCAGCGAAGGCGTGAGCGTGGTGCTGGGCTCCTACGGCTCCGGCGTGTCCATCGCGGGCTCCCAGTACTTTGCCGACGCGGGCATCCCCGCCATCGGCGTGACCTGCACCAACCCGCAGGTGACCGCGGGCAACACCCATTATTTCCGCATCTGCTTCCTGGATCCCTTCCAGGGCACCGTCCTTGCCAACTACGCCTTCAGCGAGCTGGGCGCCAAGACCGCCTACTGCCTGGCTGAGCTTGGCAACGACTACGACGTGGGCCTGTGCCACTACTTCCAGCAGGCCTTTGAGGCGCTGGGCGGCACGGTGATCTCCGACACCTTCCCCACCGGCAACTCCGACTTCACCTCCTACCTCTCCAACGCGACCGCCATCGGCGCGGAGGTATTCTTCTGCCCGGTGTCCATCGCTTACTCCACCCAGATCATCAACCAGGCCGCGGGCCAGAATGTGGCCTATCCCATCATGGGCGGCGACACGCTGGACTCCAACGTCGTGGTCGAGGCGGCCAAGGGCACCAACGTCAAGCTCTTCATCAGCACCTTCTATCAGGAGGGCGGCTCTCCCGAGTTTGACGAAGGCTTCAAGGCCTGGCTCAACTCCAACAGCGAAGCGCTGACCAACAACGGCGGCAACGACATGATCGCGGCCGTGTCCGTCATGGGCTACGACGCTTACTTCGTCGCCCTGGAGGCCCTCAAGGCCGCCGGCAGCACCGACAGCAAGGCCGTCAATGAGGCCCTTTGGGACGTAACGTATGACGGCGTGTCCGGCTACATCGCCTTTGACGAGATCGGCGACGCCGCGCGCGACTCCGCTTACATCAAGACTGCCAACACCGAAACCGGCGCCTGGGACTTCGTGACGGTGCAGACGGTGGAATGACCGGGCTCCGTTTCCCGGCCTGACCGAGCAAGCCCGTTTCGCGGCGGGGGCCTGTGCCCTCGCCGCGAATTGCGTCAAACTGCCAGAAGGGGGCTCGTTTTCTCATGATGAGCACAGTCTTGCCCTATCTGCTCTCCGGCGTGAGCGTCGGCGGGCAGTATGCGCTGATCGCCATCGGATACACGATGGTGTACGGCATCCTGCGCCTGATTAACTTCGCCCACGGCGACGTGTTCATGGTCGCAGGCATCCTGATGGTCTACATTTCCGCCAGCGGTCTGCCCCTGTATGTTTCCATCCCGCTGGTGCTGGTCCTTACCGCATTCATCGGCTTTCTGATCGAGCGCATCGCCTACAAGCCCCTGCGCTCGGCGCCCCGCATGAGCATCATGATCTCCGCCATCGGCGTGAGCTACACGCTGCAGAACCTGGTGCTCTATATCACTGGCGGCCTCAACCAGTACTATCCCAGTATTCCCTTCATCTCCGAGTCCGTGACCATCGGCACCGCAACCACCAAAATGGTCACCATCGTCACGCCCATCCTCACGCTGGTGCTGGTGGTCGCGCTGGTCATGCTCATCAACCATACCAAGATCGGCATGGCCATGCGCGCCGTTTCCAAGGACTTTGAGACCAGCCAGCTCATGGGCATCAAGATCAACCGCGTGATCTCGGTCACCTTCGTGATCGGCTCGTTCCTGGCGGGCGTTGGCTCGCTTCTCTACTTCACCAACTACACCACCGTCATCCAGACCTCCGGCGCCATGCCGGGACTCAAGGCCTTTGTGGCGGCGGTGTTCGGCGGCATCGGCAGCGTACCGGGGGCTGTGGTGGGCGCCTTCATCATCGGCATCTGTGAAAACATCATCAAGGGTCTGGACGTCATTCTCATCAAGGCTGGCCTGAGCAAGCAGATGCTGGGCCTGACCACCTTCTCCGATGCGTTCACCTTTGCGCTGCTCATCGTGATTCTGATCGTCAAGCCGACGGGGCTGTTCGGCGAAAAGACGACCGACAAGGTGTGAGGTGAGAAGCATGAACAATACGCACAGGAACGTCCCCCGCCTGAAAAAGCCGGACTTTGGGACAGCCATTACCGCCGTCATCATTTTTGCGATCTACGCGGCCGTATTCATTCTGGAACAGATCATGCCGCCCACGTCCATGCTCTTTACGGTCCTCAAGAAGGGCGCGACATACGCGCTGGTTGCGGTGTCGATGAACCTGCTCAACGGCTTCACCGGGCTTTTCTCCCTGGGGCAGGCCGGCTTCATGCTCATCGGCGCCTACACCTACGGCATCTTGACCATCCCCGTGGCCCAGCGCGCGGCCGTGTACCAGTACTATAACGGCGGCCTGATCCAGTTCGCCATGCCCGTTATTCCCGCCCTGATTCTGGCGGGCGTGATGGCCGCGATTTTCGCCTTTCTGATCGGCCTGCCGGTCCTCAGGCTCAAAAGCGACTATCTGGCCATCGCCACCCTGGGCTTTGCGGAAATCATCCGCTCCATCTTCCAGTGGGATAAGCTGGGCGCAGTGACCAACGGCTCCAACATGCTCCGCCTGTTCCCCACGTTTAACGACTTCAACATCAAAAACGCCGAGGGAGAGGTAACGATTTACCTCTCTACGCTGGTCCCGTTCCTGATTGCGGGCGTATGCATTGCGCTCATCGTCGCGCTGATTCACTCCAGCTACGGCCGGGCCTTCATGTCCATCCGCGACGACGAGGTGGCAGCCGAGGCCATGGGCATCAACCTGGCGCGCCACAAGCAGTTCGCCTTTTGCCTGAGCAGCTTCTTTGCGGGCGTTGGCGGCGCGATGCTGGCGATGTACCAAAACAGCGTCCAGGCCAAGAGCTTTACCTCGGCCATGACGTATGAGATTTTGCTCATCGTGGTCATCGGCGGCATCGGCTCCGTCACGGGAAGCTGCATCGGCTCGTTCCTGTTCGTGGCCTGCTCGGAATGGTGGCTGCGCTTCCTGGACCAGAAGCAGATGATCGGGGAGTGGGAGGTCCCGCTGCTTCGCAACGGTTTCAGGCTTGTTGTTTTCTCGCTCATCATCATGGTCGTCGTCCTGTTCTTCCGTCAGGGCATCATGGGCTCGCGTGAGCTGCCCGACCTCTTCCGAAAAAGAAAGGCGGTCCGTTCCGCCGGAAAGGAGGCGGCGAGATGAACATCGTGGAAACCGTTCTTGAGCTGGAAAACGTGACCATGCAGTTTGGCGGCGTGGTGGCCGTGGACAGCTTCAGCATGCACGTGGATCAGGGCGAAACCGTGGCCCTGATCGGCCCCAACGGTGCGGGCAAGACTACCGCCTTCAATGTCATCACCGGCGTGTACGCGCCCACCAACGGCTGCGTCAAGCTGCGCGGCAAGATCATCGCGCAGGGGCACCCCACCGGCAAGATGCGCAAGCTCTATGCCGGCACGCATATCGGGGAGTACAACCGCCTCGTCTCCAACACGCCCGACAAAATCACCGAGATGGGTGTGGCGCGTACGTTCCAGAACATCCGCCTCTTTAAGAACATGACGGTGCTGGAAAACGTGCTCGTCGCGAGGCATATGCGCCTCAAGGCCGGGCTGTTTACCTCCATGCTTCACTTCAACCAGCAGGAGGAACGCCGCATCCGTCAGGAATCGCTGGACCTTCTGGAAATGCTGGGATTGGGCGACGTGGCGCAGGAGCGCTCCTCGTCGCTGCCCTACGGAAAACAGCGCTATCTGGAAATCGCCCGTGCGCTGGCGACAGAGCCGAGGCTGCTGCTGCTCGACGAGCCCGCCGCCGGCATGAATCCCCAGGAAACCGACGATCTGAGCGACTTCATCCGCAAGATCAAGGAGGACTTCAAGCTGACCGTCTTCCTCATCGAGCACCATATGAACCTGGTCATGGATATTTCCGACCGCATCTATGTGCTGGACTTCGGCAAGCTCATCTCGCAGGGCACGCCGCAGCAGGTGCAGGACGATCCCGCGGTAATCGCGGCCTATTTGGGGGTGGATGAGGAATGAGCCTGCTGGAAGTCAAGGATCTGGTCGTCAGCTACGGCGGCATCGAGGCGCTCAAGGGTATCTCCTTCAGCGTTGACGAAGGGCAGATCGTCACCCTCATCGGCGCCAACGGCGCCGGGAAATCCACCACGCTGCGCGCCATCACCGGCATCGTTCCCGTCAAGAGCGGCACCATCACCTATAGCGGCGAGAACATCACCGGCATGGACACGCAGAAGGTGGTGGAGCGCGGCATTGCGCTGGTCCCGGAGGGAAGGCGCGTCTTTGCCAACCTGACCGTCCTTGAAAACCTCAAGATCGGCGCGTACCTGCGCAAGGACACCGCGCAGATTCAAAAGGACATCGAATACATCTACAAGCTCTTTCCCCGCCTCCAGGAGCGCAGCTGGCAGCTCGCCGGCACGCTGTCGGGCGGCGAACAGCAGATGCTGGCCGTAGGCCGCGCCATGATGACGCGCCCGCGCCTGATTATGATGGATGAGCCTTCGCTCGGCCTGGCGCCGCTGGTGGTCAAGGATATCTTCGGCATCATCCGCCGGCTGAGCAGCGAGGGAATCACGATTCTGCTGATCGAGCAAAACGCCAATGCCGCCCTGCACGCGGCGCATTACGGATATGTGCTGGAGACGGGCATCATGACCCTTTCGGGCACGGGCGAGGAGCTGCTGGCAAGCAAGAGCGTTCAGGAGGCCTATCTGGGCAAGGGAAAGAAAGCCCGGCACGCCTAAGGAAAATCCAAAACGCCCCCTGCGTTCTTATCGCGCAGGGGGCTTTTTCCTGCATGGGGCTTTTTACGCGCCGGCGTGGGCGGCGCGGCGGCGCACGAAGCCGGTCAGAAGCCACAGATAAGCGGCGATGACCACCAGACCGGCCAGCGCCTGCGAAACGGCATGCGGGCCGGAACGGTAAAGGCCGGAGGCGGAGAAGAGAACCACGGCGGCCAGCAGCACCGTCAGCCCGGTGCGAAGCTGCGCGGAGAGACAAAAGCGCCGAACCATCCACATCAAAAAGCCGTAAAAGCATGCCGGTGCAATGACGGAATCGAGCCGGCCGGCGAGGCGCAGCGGCTGGAGAGCTCCCGGTCCGTCGAGCCACTTGAGCGCAAACCACAAAAGCAGCGATGCGGCCAGATTGAGCACGACCGGCAGCCGCAGCTCACGCCTTGGGACCACGGCGGCTATCGCCAGCGCGACCAGCACCATCGAAAAGGGGGTCATCAGATGCTCGCCTGTCTTCAGGAGGCCGTTGGAAAGCTCGCGGAAGGCATGGGGCGGAAAGAGGGCGCGAAAGTCGATCAGGAACAGGCAGGCCGCGAGGGCCGCCGGAATCAGCCAGCGCTTTTTGAGCACCTGCATCACATCCTTTCATCTTTATTTCAAATGATACCATATTCACGCTGGTTTGAACAGGCAGGAAAAAGGGCGCGGGGCGTAGAAATTTTTAACCCAAACCGCCAGGGGAGGATAAGCATGTACAAGACGGGGGTTTATTTCGGGCGCTTTCTGCCGCCGCACAGAGGGCATCTTTATCAGATGATCGAAGCGTCTACCCGCTGTGAAAAGCTGGTCGTGGTGATCTCCGACAACGCCGACCAGACGCGCGAGATCTGCCGGCGCGACGGTATTGCGGAAATCTCCTACCGCCTGCGCAAGCAGTGGATCTCCCAGCAGATTCAGGACATCACCCACATCGTGGTGCGCGTGCTGGACGAGACGGATATCCCCGTCTATCCGCAGGGCTGGGAGCTGTGGAGCCAGCGGATGCGGGAGGTGGTGGGGGAGCCCATCGACGCCTTTTTCGTGGGCGACATGGAATATGGCGAAACCCTGGCGCGCTACTTCCCCGAATCCAGGGTCGAGCTGTTTGATCCCGCGCGCACACGCTACCCGATTTCGGCCACGGACATCCGCGGGAACATCCTGGGAAACTGGCATTATATTCTGGGCGCGGCACGTCCGTTCTTTGCCAAAAAGGTGCTGATCGCGGGTACGGAGAGCTGCGGTAAAACCACGCTGACCAAGTGCCTGGCCAAGCTCTACAACACCTCCTGGTCTGAGGAGGTGGGCCGTTACTATGCCCGCGACTTCCTTGGAAACGACGAAAGCATCTATACGGACGAGGATTTCAGCCGGATCGCCCACATCCAGTACGAGCAGGACTACCAGGCCCTGCGCACGGCAAACAAGGTCTGCTTCTTTGATACTGACGCCACCTATACCGACTATTTCAGCGAGCTGTATATGGGCCACCGAAACGAGCTGGTGGAGAAATACATAGATCCCACCCGCTATGATCTTTTGATCTATCTGACGCCGGATGTGCGTTGGGTGCCGGATGGACAGCGGCTAAACGGGGATGAGGACCGGCGCAGGACGCTCAACGACCGATTGTGGAACATGTATGTGGACAATGGGTTCGGCCCGAAAATGGTGGTTGTCAGCGGAGACTACTCGCAGCGTCTGGCGCATGCCATTCGGCTGGTGGACGCGCTGCTGGGCGGCTGTCATCCCGATTGATCCGTCTTTCCTCAAATTCCTTTTCTCCTGCTATTGACATTGTAGCGGCTAGTTACTATAATGATCCCAGAGCCTCCTGAAGTGTGCGCCAGGGCCCTGTTTTTACCCACATTTCACAAAACGGAGCTCGGGTTCGGCGTCGGATGTCATGCCCCCGTTCGTTTGGACGCCAGGGGACGGCAAAAGCCGTTGACAGAGCACCGGCCTGCTTAACATAGCGGGTGAAAAAACGGGTACAGCGGCACTTTGGGTTCTCGCACGAGCTTTCCACCTTTTGGGGAAGGCTCTTTTTGATGAAGTTAAACGCCCTTTGCAAGAGAGCCCCGGCATGCTATAATGTCCATGGTACAGGGCGAGAGGAGGCGTTATCCGCAATGGATTATCAGACGACGGCGGGCAGTCGCGATGTGGCCAGGGCCGCGATTGAATTGAGCATGACCCAGAGCCGGGAAGAGGAGCAGCGCTGGCGGCAGGTGCTGCGCCAGCAGGGCATCACGGCCGCCGCGGCGGACTTCGGCGGTGATTTTCTTGCGGGAATCGTGCGCATTGTGGAGCGGGCGGTCGTTGCAGCCAAGCGGGAGCAAGTCATCGGAGATTCGCACCTGGAGGAAGGCGGGGTCGCAGGCGCGGCACGAGAGGCGCTCAACCAGGTGACGCCCAAGGCCCTCGGCATGAGCGTGGGAGGCAAAATCGGAATTGCCCGGGCGGGCGAGCATGTGGCGGTAGCGGTGTTTTTCAACATCGGTCTGGGGCACCTCGACGAGGTGTGCATTGGCCTTGGACATCGCGCCATCTGAAGAAAGAGGGGAACGGGTATGGTACTGACCATTGCGGTGGACGGACCCGTCGGCGCAGGCAAGAGCAGCGTGGCCGACGAGGTGGCCAGACGGCTTGGCATTTTGCATATGGACACGGGCGCGATGTACCGCGCTTTCGCCTACCAGGCGATCAAGGAGGGCGTGGACAGCCGCGATGCGCAGGCCCTGGAGGCGCTGGCCGGGCGAGAGATGCCCGAGGTACGCTTTGAAAATGGTGCCCAGCGCACTTTGATTGCCGGTCAGGACGTGACGGACCTCATCCGCACGCCCGAAATCAGCATGGCGGCCAGCGTGATTTCCATGGTCCCGGCCGTCCGAAGGGCCATGGTGGCCCGGCAGAGGGAATTGGCCGGCCATCAGAGCATGCTGCTGGACGGGCGGGACATCGGAACCCGCGTGCTGCCGGACGCGACGCTGAAAATTTTCCTTACCGCTTCCCCTGAGGTGCGCGCCAGGCGGCGCTTTGAGGAGCTCCAGGCCAAGGGCGATCCCTCGACCTACGAGGAGGTCCTCAGAGACGTGATTCAGCGCGACCATCAGGACACCACCCGCGAAACGGACCCGCTGCGTCCGGCGCAGGACGCGCAGATTCTGGACAGCTCGCTGATGACGCGCGAGCAGGTGGTTGAGGATGTGCTGCGCCGCGTCGCCCTTCGGAAGGGGCGCATGCCCGCGCCGGAGGAGAAGCTCACCCCCATGTACAGGCTCGTCCGCGTCGTCGCCACGATTCTCTTTAACTCCCTCTTTCCCATCACCTGTCACCATCTCGAACGCGCTCAGCTGGACGCGCCCTACATCCTCATTTCCAATCACAATTCCCTCTGGGACCCGCTGGCGGTGGCCTGGAAGTGCTACCGTTATCAGATCCGCTTTCTGGGAAAGAAGGAACTGGTCGGAAATCCGATTTTGAACTGGTTTTTCCGCAAGCTGCTCATGATTCCCGTGGACCGTCACAATATGGATATGACCGCGCTGCGCGCTTGCCTCAAGACGCTGCGCGAGGGGCACGCGCTGGGGGTTTTCCCAGAGGGCACGCGCCACAAAGAGGGCGTGATGGAGCATATGGAAAGCGGCATCGCCATGCTTGCCCTGCGAAGCGGCGTCAGGCTTCTGCCCGCCTATATCGCCGGCAAGCCCCGCCTTTTCAGGCGTACGCACGTGTACTATGGCCTTCCCTTCAGCGTTCAGGACATTGCTTCCCGGCGCGTCAACCGCGAGGCCTGTCAGGAGGTCATGGAGCGCATCCATACCATTTACCTGGAGCTTGAGCGGGAGCACCGCGGGGCCTAAAGGCAACCGTTAATACTTACCTATCTTTTTTGTAAATTCCGATGAAAAAAAAGAAGGGAAAAGCGGGATGGACGGCGAATAGCCATCATGATATGCTTAGGAGGACGGTTTTATGCCGGTTTCGGTGGCCCGTCACGCGGGCTTTTGCATGGGCGTCAAGCGTGCGGTAGACGGCGCAGTCCAGGCCGCGGAGCGGGGCAAGCCGATCGTCTCCTTCGGCGAGCTGGCCCACAATCCCGAGGTCATTGAGCGGCTCAATGCCATGGGCATATCCGTTATCCATGAAACCGCGCAGGCGCGCGGCAAGGTTGTGCTCATCCGAAGCCATGGCGTCGCGCCTGAGATCACGCGGGCGTTGCAGGAGGTGGCCCAGGAGGTCATCGACCTGACCTGTCCCTTCGTGGCGCGGTTGCATGAGGTGGTGGCTCGGTATAGCGCGGGCGGCCTGCCGGTAATTTTGGTGGGCCAGGCTGACCATCCCGAGGTCGCCGGCACGATCGGCTATGTGCAGGGGCAGGTGTACACAGTGCACGATCCCCAGCAGGCCGCGGCCTTGCCCGAAATGGAACGGGCGCTTGCTGTATCGCAGACCACGTTTCCCCACGAGCGATGGGAGGCCATCCTGCCCGTCCTGCGCACGCGCGTGCGCGAGCTGACTGTTCAGGACACCATCTGCACGGCCACGGCCCTGCGGCAGAGCGAGGCCAGGGAGCTGGCGGCTAAGGTGGACGCGATGCTGGTGGTGGGCGGGCTGGAAAGCGCCAATACCCGCAAGCTTTACGAGACATGCAAAAGCATTTGCGGGCGAACCCTTTTGGTAGAGCGTGCGGCGGATATTCCGCCGGGCTTTGCAGATATCCATTCGGAATCCATTGGAATTACCGCCGGCGCGAGCACGCCGGATTGGTCACTTAAGGAGGTTGTCACACGCATGACTGACAAGGAACAATTCGACCGGCAGGTTTCCACCGAGGAGGCGGAAAAGGACAGCTTTATGGCTGATGTGGAAGCAACTCTGGTCAAGATCAGGCCCGGACAGACGGTGAAGGGCACCGTGGTGCAGATTACCGATGACGAAGTCTGCGTCAACATCGGTTTCAAGAGCGACGGGCTGATTAAGCGCGAGGACCTGGTGACGGAAGATGTCAAGCTGGGCGACGAAATCGAGGTGGAGGTCGTCAAGGTCAACGACGGCGAAGGCAACGTTTTGCTGTCGCAGCGCAACATCCTCAACCGCAAGACCTTCGCCGAGCTTGTCCAAAAGCATGAAAACAATGAGTATGTCGAGGGCGTGGGCAAGGAGGTCGTCAAAGGCGGCCTGATTTGCACGGTCAACGGCATCCGTGCCTTCGTGCCTGCGTCGCAGCTCTCCAACCGCTATGTAGAGAAGATTGGCGACTTCGTGGGCCAGACCCTCAAGCTCAAGATCATCGAGATGGATGAGCAGAAGCGCCGCATCGTTGCCAGCCGCCGCGCCGTGGTGCGCGAGGAAGCCGCGGCCAAGAAGGCCGAGGCGTGGGCGCGTCTGCATGAGGGCGAGGTCGTGCACGGCATCGTGCGCCGCCTGACCGATTTTGGCGCTTTTGTGGACCTGGGCGGCGTGGATGGCCTCATCCACGTGACCGATCTGAGCTGGGCGCATGTCAAGCATCCCTCCGAGATCGTTTCGCCCGATCAGGAGGTCGATGTGAAGATCCTCAGCCTCGATCAGGAGCGCGAGCGCATCCAGCTCGGCCTCAAGCAGCTCCAGCCCAAGCCCTGGGACATGGCCCCCGAGAAGTACCCGGCCGGTTCCGTGGTCACGGGCAAAGTCGTTCGCATTACGACGTTCGGCGCCTTCGTGGAGCTTGAGCCCGGCATTGATGGACTGGTGCACATCAGCCAGTGCGCCGCCACCCGCATCAACAAGGTCGAAGATGCGGTCAACGTCGGCGATGTGGTGCAGGTCAAGGTCCTCAACATCGATCCCGAGGCAAAGCGCATCAGCCTGAGCATCCGCGCCCTGCTTGAGCCGGAACCCGCTCCCGTGGAAGAGGTGGCCGAGCCCGTCTATGACGACGGCGCCGAGGCTGTCCCGGTGGACATCGAGGCCATGGGCGCCGCGCTCGAGGCCGAAGCCGCCGAAAACGAGGCTCACGAATAAGCAGACTGGTTCTTTCACGCCCCGCATACCCTGGTATGCGGGGCTTTTCTTTATGGTGCGGAAAACCCTTTTGAGGAAAAAGATTGCAAATACGGGTACGGTGTGCTATAATATTTTTAACTGATGGTCAATCAGGTCTTTCTTAGTCGTCGCTCGGAGGAAAAGAGGTTTTTGTGCGCTACGCGATGCTTTTGAAACCGCATCCAAATATCCGTTACCGCCAGTCGCTGCAGAAGCTGGCGCTGATTGAGTTAGCCTGTACGCTTGAGGCCTTGGGAATGTCGCAGGCCCGGCCAAGGCTGGAAACGCTGGCGGGCGAGCATTTTTTGATGTTTGATTCCGAGCCGCTTGAGGAAGATACATGGCGCACCGTATCGCGCCATTCGGCCGTCTGTTTCGCCGGGGAGTATCTGGAGGACGGCGCGCTTCGACCCATTTCCCGCGCCTGTGCCGGAAAGCTGCCTGACGATCTTCCGCATGTATTGAAATACAAAGGAAAAACCAACGCGGATTTCACCTACCTGATGCTGCATTGCGCAAAAGCCGCTTCTGCCTTTGCGCGTGAAACGAGGCCGCTGTGCGTCCTTGATCCCATGTGCGGCAAGGCGACCACGCTTTTATGCGCGCTGTGCGAGGACTGCGACGCCGTGGGCGTGGATATGGACGGAAAGGCGCTTAAAGAGGTTGAGGCCTATCTGGAGCGCTCCCTGAAGATGCACCGTGTGAAGCACAAGCGGACAAACGGCGCGCTGACGCTCGCAGGCGGTGCGAGCGCGAAGTGGACGCAGTATACCGTCGCGCCCGACGCGCAGGCGATGCGCGAGCAGCCGCGCACGCTGCGGCTGATTCATTCCGACGCGGGAAAGCTCGCCGGGCTGGTGCCGGGAGGAAGCTGCGATCTTCTCGTCTGCGACCTGCCCTATGGCGTACAGCACGCGCCCAGAGAGGATGGGGGAATGTCCTCCCTGCGACGGCTTCTGGACAGGGCGCTTCCGGGATGCGTCCACGCGCTCAGAAGCGGCGGCGCGGCAGCGCTTGCCTTCAATCTCAATACGCTGCGCCGCCGGGATGTTGTCCAGGCGCTGCAGGAGGCCGGCATGGAGCCGTTGACGGCGCCGCCCTACGATGATTTTTCGCATTGGGTGGAGCAGGCGGTGGAGCGCGACGTCGTCATCGCGCGAAAGAGGTAAGCAGCAGGAAAGAGAAACGATCTTTTTTTCGGCGTTTATGCGATAAGGAGGGTTTACTTTGCACAACGAGCAATTGCAGGCGATGACGGTCGTTCAGCTGCGCAAGCTCGCCAAGGAAAACGGGGTGAAGCTCAGCGCGGGGATCGACAAATCCGGGATCGTCGCCCGCCTGCTGGAAGCTTTGGGCGACAAACCGGAGCAATCGCCCGCGCAGGAGGAACATGCTGAGCCTGCGCAGGAGAAACCCATTGAGTCCACACAGCCGGAAAGCCCTGTTCAGGCCGATCCGCCGGCGGATGAGAACAAATTGCAGGAAGCGCCCCTTTCGGCTGACGTTACGGCGCTTGCGCCAGGCGGTTCGGGCTTCCGCGCATGGAACACCCCGCAGGAGCAGGGAGGATTCCGGCCCGTATACCGTCAGGCATGGCAGGCCCGCAGCACCGCTTCGCGCGATGCCGCGCAGACGCCCGCCTGGCAGCAGCCGCGCGCAGGCGGAACGGCAAATCGCTTTGGTCCGCCTGCACGGAGCGTAACGGCGCACGAGGAGCCTGCGCCGCTGGCTGCCGAGCAACCCAGACAGCACGCCGAGTATACCCGTCCCGCACCGCAGGACAACGTGCCCAGGCTGGACGGCTACCGTCTGGGCTACCGCGCTGCGCCTCAGCGTCCGTCCTATCAGAACCGCGGTGAGTACGGCGGGCGTGAGCAGGCCTACAACGCCGGTTATCAGCCGCGTGGATACCGACCCGCCGGCAACGGTTATGGGTATCAGCAGCCGCGCGGCTATCAGCAGCCTTCCGCCGATCCCAACTGCAACGACGCAGTCTACCGTATGGCGCGCGACCCTCAGTTTGCAATCCAGGCGGAAGAGGGGCAGGTGCCCGATCTGCTTAAAACGCAGGAGACCGAACCCGCAGGCGGCATCCTTGAGATCCTGCCTGACGGGTATGGCTTCTTGCGCAGCCATACGCTCTTGCCGGGCAAAAAGGATATCTACATTTCCATGGCCCAGATCCGCCGCTTTGGCCTGCGCACAGGCGATCTGGTGGAGGGCCGCGCCCGTGTGCAGCGGGACAGCGACAAGTTTGCCGCGCTTTTGACCGTAGAGCGCCTCAACGGCCATGAGCCCGCCGAAAATCCCGATCGCCTCTCGTTTGACCAGCTCGTGCCGGTTTATCCCAATCGCCGCATCGTCTTGGAAAGTGAAACGGACAACAAGGACATGGCCATCCGTCTGGTGGATCTGATTGCGCCAATCGGCTTTGGTCAGCGCGCCATGATCGTCGCCCCGCCCGACAGCGGGCGGCTGGTGTTGCTACGCGGAATCTGCGGTGCCATCAAGCGAAACGACGCGGACGCAGAGGTGTTGATGCTTCTGATCGACATTGCGCCCGAAGAGGTCACGGAGATCCGCGAGTCGGTGGACGCCGAGGTGTTTGCCTCCACCTTCGCCGATCCGCCCGAGACGCAGACGCGGGTGAGCGAAACCATGCTGGAGCGCGCCGAGCGACTGGTGGAAGACGGACGCAACGTGGTCATCCTGCTGGACAGCCTCACCAAGCTCACCCGGGCCTATCAGTCGGCGCTGGTGCAGGGCGGACGTCCCATGACCAATACCGTAACCCCCGCCGCGCTGGTCAGGCCGAAGCGCTTCTTCGGAGCCGCCCGAAATACTCGGGATGCCGGGAGTCTGACCATGATTGCGACCATCGCCGTGGAAACCGGTTCGCGCGTGGACGACATCATCTACGAGGAATTCAAGGGCACGGCCAACATGGAGCTGTTCCTGTGCAAGCGCCAGCCAAACGACCCGGTTTATCCCATGATCGACCTCCAGCTCAGCGGCACCAAGAAGGATGACATGCTTCTGAGCGAGGAGCAGAAGGAAGGCCTGCGCGCCATCCGAAAGGTCCTGGCCTCCACCACCAACGGCGAGGCCGTGGTACAACTGATTGACATGATGCAAAAGACCCGGTCCAACGCCGACCTGCTCAACCGCCTTCAGGACTGGATCGCCCTGTGGGAAAAGAGCGGGTATCTCAAGCGCTGACCCGCAGCTCTGTGCAAGGCCCCCGGAACGCCGGCGGGGCCTTGTTTTTACATCCAAAAGAAGCGTGTTGTAGGTTTGTCAAACATATTGGACAGTGAAGGAAGAGAGGACGTCTCTGGGAGCGGCCCAATGAAGAGGACGCATGGGACGGGAGTTGCTCCGACTTTGGTGGGCAGCTAGCTGCCCACCAAAGTCGGCGAGGGAATAGAAACGGTGTGTGTCGTAAAAGCGCTTTTGGTCCTCACGATGGCTGCGTTCCACCTTTCCATTGTGGCGGGGCGTATAGGGGCGGATGAGCTTGTGGCGAATTCCCAGTTGTCTGGCCGTTGCCTCAAAGAGGGTTTCCAGGTCGCGCCGGCTGCTGGAAAAGCGATTGGTGAATTCAAAACCGTTATCGGTCTGGATACACTCCACGGCAATGCCTTTGCGGGCAAAAT
>CAUDEL010000017.1:0-47410 GCA_958448555.1 uncultured Eubacteriales bacterium
AGCTGCATGATAATGGAGGAGTTGATGTAGGGGGTGATACCCATGGCCATGATGGTCATGTTCTGGAAGTTGGAACCGGTCATCATGTTGACCAGGTCCAACAGCGGCAGCGTGTTGGAGCCCATGGAGGCCTGCACGCGCGCATAATCGACGCCGGGGGCGGGGATGACGCCCACCAGGCGGAACACCACCAGCATCAGGAAGGTGTAGATAAGCTTCTTGCGAATGTCCTGCACCTTCCATGCGTTGCGAAGGGACTGCCAGACGCCTGTCTTGTTCGGGTTCCTGGCCATCTTACTTCACCTCGGCTTTCCCGCCGAGGGCCTCGATCTTCTCCTTGGCCGATGCGGTGAACTTGGCGGCTTCCACGGTGAGCTTCTTGGTCAGCTCGCCGTTGCCCAGCACCTTCACCCCATCAAGCGTCTTTTTGATGATCTTGGCTTCCTTGAGCATGGCGGCGGTCACGACGGTGCCGTTCTCGAATACCTCCAGCTGTCCCACGTTCACCGTGGCATACTCCGTGCGGAAGATGTTGGTGAAGCCCTTCTTGGGGACGCGGCGGTACAGCGGCATCTGGCCGCCCTCAAAGCCGGGGCGCTTGCCGCCGCCGGAGCGGGCCTTGGCGCCCTTGTGGCCCTTGCCGGAGGTCTTGCCCAGACCGGAGCCAACGCCTCGGCCGAGGCGCTTAGGCGCGGTGGTGGAACCCGCAGCGGGGCCCAACTCGTGCAGTTTCATTGGCTTTCCCTCCTCAGTCCTTGATTTCTTGAACGTCGATCATGTGCTTCACACGGAAGATCTGCCCGCGGATGCAGGCGTTATCCTCCTTGACCACCGTCTGGCCGACCTTGTGCAGGCCCAGCGCGGCGACGGTGTCCTTGTGCACCTGAAGGCTGGAGATCGGCGACTTCTTGAGCGTGATTTGCAGTTTCATCTTCGTCGTCCTCCTCAGCCCAGAATCTCTTCGACGGTCTTGCCGCGCAGCTTGGCGACCTCCTCGGCGCTGCGCAGCTGCTTGAGGCCCTCCAGCGTCGCCTTGACCATGTTGATCTTGTTGTTGGTGCCGTAGCTCTTGGTGCGGATGTCGCGGATGCCCGCCAGCTCCAGCACCGCGCGGGCGGCGCCGCCGGCGATGACGCCGGTGCCCTCGGGAGCGGGCAGAAGGACAACCTTGCCCGTACCGAAGCGGCCGATGCTCTCATGGGGGATCGAGGTGCCCAGAACCGGCACGTTAATCAGGTGCTTTTTGGCGTCCTCGGTGCCCTTGCGGATCGCCTCGGAAATTTCAGCGGCCTTGCCCATGCCCGCGCCCACACGGCCTTTTTCATCGCCGACCACAACCAGCGCAGAGAAGCGGAAGTTGCGGCCGCCCTTGACGACCTTGGTAACGCGGTTGACGGCAACGAGCTTCTCTTTGAATTCGCTGACCTGTTCCATGCGTTGCATGCGTTCGTCCTCCTTACTTAGAATTCAAGTCCGGCTTCGCGGGCGCCGGCGGCCAGCTCGGCCACGCGGCCCGTGTACACGTAGCCGCCGCGGTCAAAGACCACCTGCTTGATGCCCGCCTCGGACGCACGCTCGGCGATCAGCTTGCCAACGATCTTGGCAGCGCCCTTCTTGTCGGTATCTTTGATCTGGGCCATGACGTCCTTCTCCTGGGTGGAGCAGGCGACCAGGGTGACGCCCTTGGTGTCGTCGATGACCTGCGCGTAGATGTTGTTCAGGCTGCGGTATACGCACAGACGCGGCATCTCCGGGGTGCCGCTGATCTTCTTGCGAACACGGGCATGGCGGATCTTGCGGTCCGCATTGCGGTCTCGCGTCTTAAACATTTGCGTTCACTCCCCTTTCGATTACTTGCCGGTCTTGCCTTCCTTGCGGCGGATAACCTCGTCCTCGTACTTGATGCCCTTGCCCAGGTAGGGCTCCGGCTTGCGGATGGCGCGGATATCGGCGGCAAGGTTGCCAACCTGCTGCTTGTTGATGCCCTTGACGACGATCTTGGTCTGCTCAGGGGTCTCAAAGGTGATGTTCTCGGGCGCGTCAAGGATGACGGGATGGCTGAAACCGATGTTGATGGTCAGCTTCTTGCCGCCGTCGGCCTGGGCACGGTAGCCGGTGCCCACCAGAACCAGCGTCTTCTGGAAGCCGTCGGTCACGCCCACGACCATGTTGTGGACCAGGCTGCGGTAGAGGCCATGCATGGCCTTGTGGGGCTTGGCGTCGCTGGGGCGCTCAAGGGTCAGGACATTGCCTTCCTGCTTGAGGGTGATATCGCGGTTCACCGCCTGGGTCAAGGTGCCCTTGGGGCCCTTCACCGTTACGGTGTTGTCCTCGTCCACCGTTACCGTCACGCCCGCGGGGACTGTGATCGGAAGTTTTCCGATTCGAGACATTGTCTTACACCTCCATTGCGTGTCGGTTTACCAGATGTAGGCGAGCACTTCGCCGCCGATCATTTGCTTGCGGGCTTCCCTGTCCGTCATCAGACCCTTGGAGGTGGAGATGATGGCGATGCCCAGGCCGCCCAGCACCTTGGGCAGCTCCTCGGACTTGGCATAGACGCGAAGGCCGGGCTTGGAAATGCGCTTGAGACCGGCGATCACGGGCTGCTGCTTGCCGTTGACGTACTTCAGGACGATCTTGATGCTGCCCTGGGGGCCGTCGTCGATGAAATCGACCGACTTGACATAACCTTCCGCCAAGAGGATCTTGGCGATCGCCTTCTTGGTGTTGCTGGCGGGCAGAACGACGGCGTCGTGCTTGGCGATCTGCGCATTGCGGATGCGGGTCAGCATATCGGCGATGGGATCATTCACAACCATGATGGAACCTCCTTCCGTTCTTTCCCGCTTACCAACTGGCCTTGCGGACACCGGGGATTTGGCCCTTGTAGGCCAGCTCTCTGAAGCAGATACGGCAGATGCCGTACTTGCGAAGCACCGAGTGCGGGCGGCCACACAGGCGGCAGCGCGTATAGGCACGGGTGGAGAACTTGGGCGTTCTGGCCTGCTTGATTTTCATACTGGTCTTAGCCATGTTTCTTGCTCCTCCCTTTCCTTACTGCGCGAACGGCATCCCCAGCAGACGAAGCAGCTCCTTGCACTCCTCGTCGGTCTGGGCGGTCGTAACGAAGATCATTTCCATGCCGCGGATCTTCTCCACCTTGTCGTACTCGATTTCGGGGAAGAGAAGCTGCTCACGGATACCCAGGGCGTAGTTGCCGCGGCCGTCGAAGGCCTTGTCGCTCACGCCGCGGAAGTCGCGCACGCGGGGAAGGGCGATGTTGACCAGCTTATCCATGAACTCTTCCATGCGGGAGCCACGGAGGGTCACCTTGGCGCCCACGTTCATGCCCTCGCGGAGCTTGAAGTTGGCGATGGACTTGCGGGCCTTGGTCACCAGCGGCTGCTGGCCGGCGATGGCGGCCAGTTCCTTAACGGCCACTTCCAGCGCCTTGGGGTTATCCTTGCAGTCGCCCAGGCCCATGTTGATGACGATCTTGGAGAGCTTGGGAATCTGCATGGGGTTTTTGTAGCCGAACTTCTGCTGAAGGGCAGGCACGGCTTCATTGAGGTACTTTTCCTTAATGCGAGTAGCCATTTACCTTACCTCCTCAGTCAATATCCGCTTTGCAGCGCTTGCAGACGCGGATGATTTTCTTCTTCTTGGAGCCGTCCTCGCGCTCCACCTCGGTCACGCGGTGGGCGACGCGGGTGGCCTTGCCGCACTTGGGGCAGACGAGCATCACGTTGGAGGCGTCGATGGCGCGCTCCTTCTGGAAGATGCCGCCCTGCTGGCCCTGACGGCGGGGCTTCTGGTGCTTGGTGACATAGGCGACGCCCTCGACGATCACCTTGCCGGCCTTGGGGTCGACGGTCAGGATCTTGCCCTGCTTGCCCTTGATGGCTTTATCGCCGTCCTTGGGGCCGGAGATGACGACGACCTGGTCGTTCTTTTTGACATGAACCTTATTCATTCGTCAATCCTCCCAATTACAGCACTTCGGGAGCCAGCGAAACGATCTTCATGAAGTCCTTCTCGCGCAGCTCGCGGGCGACAGGTCCAAAGATACGGGTGCCACGGGGCATCTTCTGGTCGTTGATGATGACGGCGGCGTTGTCGTCAAAGCGGATATAGCTGCCGTCGGGACGGCGCTTCTGCTTGCGCATGCGAACGACGACGGCCTTGACGACCTCGCCCTTCTTGACGGTGCCGCCGGGGGTGGCGCTCTTGACGCTGGCCACGATCACGTCGCCGATGGAGCCGTCACGGCGGAAGGAACCGCCGAGCACGCGGATGCACATGATTTCCTTGGCGCCGGAATTGTCGGCCACCTTGAGTCGCGTTTGCGGCTGGATCATACGGTTTTTCCTCCTTGTTGGAATCGGGAAAGCGGGGGGCCTTCCCGCGACTGTGGATTCGGAGCGCCCATCAGAGGCTTGGCACAAAGCCCTTTTGCCTGTGAGGGCTGCGGTATATTACTTGGCCTTCTCTACGATCTCGACCAAGCGCCAGCGCTTGTCGCGGCTCAGCGGGCGCGTCTCCATCACGCGCACGCGGTCGCCGACGCCGCACTCGTTGTTTTCGTCATGGGCCTTGAGCTTGCTGGTCTGGTTCATAATCTTGCCATACAGCGGATGGCGCACGCGGGTCTTGATCTCCACGACGATGGTTTTGTCCATCTTGTCGCTGACGACCACGCCCTCGCGGGTCTTGCGAAGTCCTCTCTGCTCAGACATTGAAGCGGTTGCCTCCTTCTATTCTTAGGCCCTTAGCGGGCGTCCTTGAGTTCCTGCTCGCGAAGGATGGTCATGCAGCGGGCGATGTCGCGCTTGGTGCTGGCGATGACCGTGGTGTTTTGCAACTGACCGGTGGCAAGCTGGAAACGAAGGTTGAACAGCTCCGCCTTCAGTTCTCCGACCTTGCTTTCAAGCTCGGCCTTGTTCATGGACCTTAGCTCCTTAGCCTTCATTGTGCTTCACCACCCGCTTCTTTGTTGTCCTCACGCACGAGGATCTTGGTCTTGAGGGGCAGCTTGTGGGAGGCCAGACGCAGGGCCTCGCGCGCCACATCCTCAGATACGCCCGCGATCTCAAACAGAACGCGGCCGGGCTTGACCACCGCCACCCAGTACTCGGGAGAGCCCTTGCCCGAGCCCATGCGGGTCTCAGCGGGCTTTTCGGTGACGGGCTTGTCGGGGAAGATCTTGATCCACACCTGACCGCCGCGCTTGGTGTAGCGGGTCAGGGCGATACGGGCCGCCTCGATCTGCTGGGAGGTGATCCAGCTGGGCTCGGTGGCGACCAGGCCGAAATCGCCGTAGGCCAGGAAGTTGCCGCGCATGGCCTTGCCCTTCATGCGGCCACGGAAAACGCGACGGCGTTTCACTCTCTTAGGCATCAACATAGCTTATTTGCCTCCTTCGGTTTTGGCGGCGACCGGCGCTTTCTTGGGCTTGGGAAGACGCTGTCCCTTGTACACCCAGACTTTGACGCCCAAGCGGCCATAGGTGGTCTTGGCTTCGGCGAAGCCGTAGTCGATGTCGGCGCGAAGCGTTTGCAGGGGGATGGAACCCTCGTGATAGTGCTCGGTGCGGGCGATATCCGCGCCGCCCAGACGGCCGCTCACGGTGGTCTTCATGCCCTTGGCGCCGGCGCGCATGGCGCGCTGCAGGCTCTGCTTCATGGCACGGCGGAAGGAGATGCGCTTCTCCAGCTGCTGGGCGATGTTCTCGGCCACGAGCTGGGCGTTGGTGTCGGGCACCTTGATCTCCATGATGTTGATGTTGGCGGGGCGGCCCAGGAAGGCTTCGATGTCCTTCTTGAGCGCCTCGATGCCCGCGCCGCCGCGGCCGATAATCATGCCGGGCTTGGCGGTAAAGATGTTGATGGTCACGCGGTTGGCGCTGCGCTCGATATCGATGTGGCTGATACCGGTGGCGTAGTATTTCTTCTTGAGCATTTCGCGGAGCTTGTAATCCTCAACGAGGTTGTTCGCGAAATCCTTTTTGCCGGCATACCAGCGAGTGCTCCAGTTGAAGATCACGCCAACGCGAGCGCCGTGGGGATTTACTTTCTGTCCCATTGATAAACCTCCCTTGGATTACTTCTGGTCCAGCACCACGCTGATGTGGCTGGTGCGCTTGAGGATGGGGGACGCGCTGCCGCGGGAACGGGCAACGTAGCGCTTGAGCGTGGGGCCGGGGTTGGCGTAGACTTCGGCAACGTAGAGGGACTTGCGGTCCATCTCGTTGTTGTTGACCGCATTGGCGATGGCGCTGGAGAGCAGCTTATGCACCACGGGAGCGGCGGCCTTGGGGGTGTACTGAAGGATGGCGAGAGCGTCGTCCACATTCTTGCCGCGGATGAGGTCAATGACGATCTTGACCTTGCGGGAAGAGATGCGCACGTAGCGGGCATGAGCGGCGGGACGAGTATCGCGGGCCGCCATGTGGGCTTGCGCCTTCTTCTGGGTATTGGTTGCCATGGAAACTCACTCCTTCCGCTTACTTCTTGCCGGTGGCCTTTTCGCCGGCGTGACCGCGATACGTGCGGGTGGGGGCGAACTCGCCCAACTTGTGGCCGACCATGTCCTCGGTGATGTAGACGGGCACATGCTTGCGGCCGTCATGCACGGCGATGGTGTGGCCCACGAAATCCGGGAAGATGGTGGAGGACCTGGACCAGGTCTTGGCGACCGCCTTCTTGCCGGTGTTATTCATTTCAACGATACGCTTCATCAGCGCTTCGTTTACAAAAGGTCCCTTCTTAACGGAACGGCTCATTGAGAGGCTTCCTCCTTCCTTGGATGCATGGGCTTACTTGCCCGCGCGCTTCACAATCATCTTATTGGAGTACTTCTTGTGCTTGCGGGTCTTAAGTCCCAGCGCAACCTTGCCCCAGGGGGTGACAGGGGCGGGCATGCCGACGGGGCTCTTGCCCTCGCCGCCGCCGTGCGGGTGATCGCAGGGGTTCATGACGACGCCGCGCACAGTGGGCCGAACGCCCATGTGGCGCTTGCGGCCAGCCTTGCCGATGCGCACGTTCTCGTGATCGGTGTTGCCCACGGTGCCGATGGTGGCCATGGCGTTCATGGGCACCTTGCGCACCTCGCCGCTGGGCAGACGGACCTGCGCGTACTGGCCTTCCTTGGCCATGAGCTGCGCGCTCATGCCGGCGGAGCGAACCATCTGGCCGCCGCGGCCGGGCTTGATCTCCACGTTGTGGATCAGGGTGCCCACGGGGATGGCGGAGATGGGCAGCGCGTTGCCGGGCTTGATGTCGGCGGTGGCGCTGGAGATGACGGTGTCGCCCACGTTCAGGCCCAGAGGCGCCAGGATGTAGCGCTTCTCGCCGTCCGCGTAGTTCAGCAGGGCGATGAAGGCCGAGCGGTTGGGGTCGTACTCGATGGTGGCGACCTTGGCGGGAATGTCCAGCTTATTGCGCTTGAAATCGATGATGCGGTACTTGACCTTGTTGCCGCCGCCCTGATGGCGCACGGTGATCTTGCCCTGCTTGTTGCGGCCGGCGTTCTTCTTCTTGCACTCAAGCAGGCTCTTTTCCGGCTTGTTGGTGGTGATCTCCTCGTACGTCAGCACCGACATGAAACGGCGGGCGGGCGAGGTCGGCTTATAAACTCGAATAGCCATCGTGTCTTGTCCTCCCTGCTATTAGTCAGCCATGCCTTCAAAGAACTCGATGGGCTTGGAGTCCTTGGTGAGGGTCACATAGGCCTTTTTGATCTCCGGAGTGCGGCCGGAGGTGCGGCCCTGGCGCTTGATCTTGCCGATGGTGCGCAGGGTGTTGACCTTCTCGACCTTGATGTCCTTGAAGATGGCCTCAAGCGCGAGCTTGATCTCGGTCTTGTTGGCGCTTTTTTGCACTTCGAACACGTAGCGCTTGTCCGCGATGCCCTCGTAGGACGCTTCGGTCAAAACGGGGCGAAGGATGACGTCATGGGGATTTTTCATGCGTAAACCTCCTCTACGCCCTTGAGAGCATCCTTGGTGAGGATGATCTTGCCGGCTTTCAGGATATCGTACACGTTGAGGGTGTTGACGTAGGAAGTCTGGAGCTTTTCGATGTTGCCAGAGGCGCGCACGAGGGTCTCGTCACGGCCGGGCAGCACCAGCATGGTCCAGCCCTTGAGGTCGAAGTTGCCCAGCACCTTGGCCATGAGCTTGGTCTTGGGCTCGGCGAGCTTAATCTCGTCCACCACGATGATCTCGCCGGCGTTGAGCTTGGAGGTCATGGCGCTCTTGAAGGCCAGGCGGCGGATCTTCTTGGGCACGTTGATGACGTAGTCGCGGGGCTTGGGCGCAAAGACGACGCCGCCGTGACGGAACTGCGGAGCGCGGTTGCCATGGTGACGCGCGTTGCCGGTGCCCTTCTGACGGTAGATCTTCCGGCCGCCGCCGCGGACCTCGCCGCGGGTGAGGGCGCTCTGCGTGCCCTGGCGCTGGTTGGCCAGAATGGAGCGGACGACCAGATGCATAGCGGCGGTGTTGATGGGAGCGGCAAAGAGCTCCTCGCTCAGCTCCACTTCGCCAATGGCCGCGCCTTCCATGTTATACAAAGAAGTCTTAGGCATGGTGTTGATTTCCTCCTTCATAAAAGGGTACTTACATTTCCCAATGTGTGGCGCCGTTAAGCCTTGCAGGTGTTGCGCACCAGCAGAAGGCCGCCGTTGGGGCCGGGCACCGCGCCCTTGATGAGGAGCAGGTTGCGCTCAGCGTCCACCCGGACGATCTCCAGGTTCTGGACGGTCACGCGCTCCACGCCGTAATGGCCGGGCATGTGCTTGTTCTTGAACACGCGGGAGGGGTCGGAGTTGGCGCTCATGGAGCCCACGCCGCGGTGATACTTGGAGCCGTGGGCCATGGGGCCGGTGTGCTGGTTCCAGCGCTGAATGGTGCCGGTGAAGCCGTGGCCCTTGCTCACGCCGCTGACGTCGATCTTCTCGCCAGCCTCAAACTGGGAAACGGTCAGCTCGTTGCCCACTTCCAGCTCGGCCACGTTATCCAGGCGGAACTCGCGCAGGTAACGGGTGGGGGCAACGCCGGCCTTCTTGAAATGGCCCGTGAGGGGCTTGTTGACCAGCTTCTTGGCGCGGTTTTCCGCATAGGTGTCAAAGCCGACCTGCACGGCCTCGTAGCCGTCGGACTCGATGGTCTTCTTCTGCACGACCTTGCAGGGGCCGGCCTCCACCACGGTCACGGGCACGAGGCGGCCGTCATCGGTGAAAACCTGCGTCATGCCGATCTTCTTACCTACGATCGCTTTCTTCATGATGTCGTACCTCCTGCATTAGTTATTGAGCTTGATTTCGATTTCGACGCCGGCAGGAAGATCCAGCTTCATCATGGCATCGACCGTGCGGGGGTTGGGATTGTGAATATCGATGAGGCGCTTGTGGGTGCGCATCTCGAACTGCTCGCGGCTATCCTTGTACTTGTGGGGCGCGCGCAGGATGGTCACGATCTCCTTTTCCGTCGGCAAGGGAATGGGGCCCGAAACCTTCGCGCCCGTCCGCTTGGCGGTTTCCACGATCCGCTCGGAGGACTGATCGATCAGGTTGTGCTCGTAAGCCTTCAGCTTGATACGGATTTTCTGGTTGGCCATTTTCGTTCCTCCTTGATTCGTCTCAAGTACACCGCCCCGGGTGTGTCCATCGGCCGCTTGGAATCAGGCGAGGCAACCCTCGCCTTCCTTCTGCGCTTCGGGCCCTCGCCGTGAGAGCGCTCAGGCCCTGGCCGCGGATCGCGTCCCGCGCGATGTCTCAAGTCCGTCGCCCGATTTCCGGGCTGGTCCACGATAATTACCCGCCATGGCCATGGCGGCAACTTACCGCTTCATCCCTAAACAGACAGCTCAAGTAGTATAAAACAAAACGCCCTGAAATGCAAGGGTTTTGCTAAA
The DNA here is from genome assembly GCA_958448555.1 of uncultured Eubacteriales bacterium. Taxonomy (GTDB): domain Bacteria; phylum Bacillota; class Clostridia; order Christensenellales; family Aristaeellaceae; genus Limiplasma. Next base: position 9,918 of record CAUDEL010000017.1, read on the forward strand.
ATTTTTTGGCTTTTGGAGCTGCAACTCCCCATATGGTGGCCCTGTCCGCTCCTTAACATGAACACGCTTTCGTGTGTGTCCTCTCCCGTTTTTTGCAGGCGGGGTCCCGAAGGCCCCGCCCAACGCCTTATTAAAAATGAAGTGATTTTTGTGAGTATAGCATCCGTCCTTCGGAATTGTCAAATGATAGATTTATGCCGGAGGCCTTCCATTGTCTTGCCAGATAAAATTTTCTATGCTACAATACCGGGGCGAACACGTTTTCGCATTTTACAGGGAGGTGCCACCACAATGGAAAAAGCCAAGGTGTACTATACGAATTTCCGCGCTACACCCGATAAGAACATCCTGCAAAAGCTGCGCAGGCTCATTGAGACGGCCGGCATCAAAACCATGCCGCTGGACGGCAAGTTTACTGCCGTAAAGATGCATTTCGGAGAGCCGGGCAACCTGGCTTTCCTTCGCTCCAACTATGCCAAGGTCGTCGTGGATGTCCTCAAGGAGATGGGTGCCCGGCCCTTCCTGACCGACTGCAACACGCTGTACACCGGTATGCGCCGCAACGCCCTGGATCATCTGACGGCGGCGTGTGAAAACGGCTTCACCCCCCTGCAGACCGGCTGCCACGTCATCATCGCCGACGGTTTGCTGGGCAACGATCATGTTGCCGTGCCCATCGACGGGGAATACTGCAAGGAGGCGCTCATCGGCCGGGCCGCCATGGACGCCGACGCCATCATCAGCCTGACCCATTTCAAGTGCCACGAGGGCACGGGCATCGGCGGCGCGCTGAAAAACCTTGGCATGGGGCTTGGTTCCACGGCCGGCAAGCGCGCCATGCACTGCGACGGCAAGCCCGTGGTCAACCACGATCTGTGCGTGGGCTGCGGCCTGTGCGCCCGCCAGTGCGCGCACGGCGCCATCAGCTTCAGCGGGGAGAAGGGCCATCGCCGCGCCACCATCGACCACGACAGGTGCGTGGGCTGCGGCCGCTGCGTGGGCGCGTGCCGCGACCGGGGCGCCATCCAGGGGCCGGACAGTTCCAACGACGTGCTCAACTGCAAGATCTCCGAGTACGCCTGGGCCGTCATCAAAGACCGTCCCAACTTCCACATCTCCCTGGTCATGGACGTTTCCCCCTACTGCGACTGCCACCCGGAGAACGACACGCCCGTCATCGCGGACGTTGGCATGTTTGCCAGCTTTGACCCGGTGGCGCTGGATGTGGCCTGCGCCGATGCGTGCAACCGCATGGAACCCCTCCCCGGCACCTTCCTGACCGACCGCAAACATTCCACCGGCGACATCTTCAACGACACACACCCCTACACCAACTGGCGCTCCGGCGTGGAGCACGCCGCGAAGCTGGGCGTGGGTTCCCTGGAGTACGAGCTCATCGAGGTGCGCTGATTTCCCTGTCGCAGACTCCCAGAGAGGACGGTTCATTTCTTGCAGGACAAACTCATCGTTCGCGGCGCGCGTGAACACAACCTCAAAAACGTCACGCTGGAGATTCCCCGCAACAGCCTCGTGGTCTTTACGGGGCTGAGCGGTTCGGGCAAGACCAGCCTGGCTTTTGATACCATCTACGCCGAGGGGCAGCGCCGCTATGTGGAGAGCCTCTCCTCCTATGCGCGCATGTTCCTGGGCCAGATGGAGAAGCCCGACATCGACTCCATCGAGGGGCTCTCCCCCGCCATCTCCATCGATCAAAAGACCACGGCGCGCAACCCCCGCTCCACCGTGGGCACCGTGACGGAGATCTATGATTACCTGCGCCTGCTCTATGCGCGCGTGGGCGTTCCGCACTGTCCCAAGTGCGGCCGGGAGATCCGCCAGCAGACCATCGACCAGATGGCCGACCAGGTGATGGCCTACCCGGAAGGCCAGCGGCTGCAGCTGCTCGCGCCCGTGGTGCGCGCGCGCAAGGGTGAGCACGCCAAGCTTCTGGAGGATGCGCAGAAGCGCGGATTCGTGCGCGTGCGCATCGACGGCGACCTCTACGAGCTGGACGATGTGCCGCGGCTGGACAAAAAGAAGAAGCATGACATCGAGATCGTCGTCGACCGTCTGATCGTGCGCCCTTCGGACGAGTTCCGCCAGCGCCTGGCCGACAGCATGGAGACCGCCGCGGGCGAAAGCGGCGGCCTGGTGCTGGTGGACCTGTTTGACAAGGGTACGCTGCTGTTTTCCCAGAACTACGCCTGTCCAGAGTGCGGCGTGTCCATCGAGGAGCTCTCCCCGCGCATGTTCAGCTTCAACAGCCCCTTTGGGGCCTGCCCCGAGTGCAGCGGCCTGGGCACGGTGATGCATATCGCTCCGGAGGCGATCATCCCCGATCCCTCCCTTAGCCTCAGCCAGGGCGCCCTGCAGGCCATGGGCTGGAACACGGCGGACAAGGGCAGCATGGCCAGCAGCTATTTCCGGGCGCTGGCCGAGCTCTACGGCTTCAGTCTGGACACACCCGTGCGCGACCTGCCGCCCAAAATTCTGGACATCCTGTTCTACGGGTCCAATGACAAAATCACCATCGAATACGAGAGCGCCCATGGCAGGGGCCAGTATCAGACGACCTTTGAGGGCGTCATCACCTCGCTCAACCGCCGCTACCGCGAGACCACCAGCGAGTCCATGAAGGCCGCCTACGAGGAATACATGGTTTCCGACAGGTGCCGCGCCTGCGGCGGGCGTCGCCTGCGCCCCGAGGTGCTGGCCGTGACGGTGGGCGGCATGAACATCAGCGAGCTGTGCGACCTGAGCGTATCGTCGGCGCGCGCCTTTTTCAAGGGCCTGAAGCTGAGCGAGAAGGACACCATGATCGCTTCCCAGATTCTGCGCGAGCTGGACGCCCGGCTGGGCTTTTTGGACAGCGTGGGCCTGTCCTACCTCACGCTCTCGCGTGCGGCGGCCACGCTCTCCGGCGGCGAGGCCCAGCGTATCCGCCTGGCCACGCAGATCGGCTCCAGTCTGATGGGCGTGCTCTACATCCTGGACGAGCCCTCCATCGGCCTGCATCAGCGCGACAACGCAAAGCTCCTGGCCACGCTCAAGCGCCTGAGGGATTTGGGCAACACGCTCATTGTGGTGGAGCACGACGAGGACACCATGTACGCCGCCGACTACATCGTGGACGTAGGGCCCGGCGCGGGCATCCACGGCGGCGAGATCATCGCCGAGGGCACCATCGACGAGATCCTCGCCAATCCCCGTTCCATCACCGGCCAGTATTTGAGCGGCAAGCTGTCTATCCCCGTGCCCGGGAAGCGGCGCAAGCCGTCCGGCTGGCTCACGGTTCGGGGCGCGAAGGAGAACAACCTGAAAAACATCGACGTCAAGCTTCCGCTGGGCGTGTTCTGCTGCGTAACCGGCGTGAGCGGCTCAGGCAAGTCCAGCCTCATCAACGAGATCGTCTACAAGCATCTCGCCCGCCTCCTCAACCGCGCCAAGACGCGGGCGGGCAAGTTCGAGGGCATGGACGGCGTGGAGCAGCTGGACAAGATCATCGCCATCGATCAAAGCCCCATCGGCCGCACGCCGCGCTCCAACCCCGCCACCTATACCGGGCTGTTCGACCTGGTGCGCCGCGTCTTTGCCATGACGCCGGACGCCAAGGCCCGCGGCTACAAGGAAAACCGCTTCAGCTTCAACGTCAAGGGCGGCCGCTGCGAAGCCTGTGGCGGCGACGGCCTTCTCAAGATCGAGATGCACTTCCTGCCCGACATCTACGTGCCCTGCGACGTGTGCAAGGGCGCGCGCTACAACCGCGAAACCCTCGACGTGCGCTACAAGGGCAAGAACATCCACGAGGTGCTGGAGATGACCGTGGAGGAAGCGCTGAGCTTCTTTGAAAACCACGAGCCCATCGTCAAGAAGCTCCAGACCCTCTACGACGTGGGCCTGGACTACATCAAGCTCGGCCAGCCCAGCACCCAGCTCTCCGGCGGCGAGGCCCAGCGTATCAAGCTGGCCACCGAGCTCAGCCGCCGCGCCACGGGCCGCACCCTCTATCTCTTGGACGAGCCCACCACGGGGCTTCACATGGCCGACGTGCAGAAGCTCATCGACGTCTTGCAGCGGCTGGTGGACGCGGGCAACAGCGTTCTGGTCATCGAGCATAACCTCGACGTCATCAAAACCGCCGACTACCTCATCGACCTGGGACCCGAGGGCGGCGACGGCGGCGGCACCGTCGTGTGTCAGGGCACGCCGGAAAAGGTGGCCAGGGTGCCCGAAAGCTATACGGGACAGTTTCTTGCGCCGATCCTGGCCCGCACGGCAGCAAAAAAATAAGAAGCAGCCCCGGCGGCACGCAAGCGCTGCCGGGGCTCGTGCTTCAACTTAGCAGCTGAGGGGTTTTCAGCGGAATTTCTCACTTGAAAAAGTTGACAATTTCCCCTTTCGGGGAGATAATGAAACACAAAAAACGAACTGGGGTGTCGATATGCCTTGCCAGAATCAAATTGCGGCATTTTGGAAACGAGTCGGACGGCCGGCGCGGACGGCGCTGGGCACAGGTGTGATCTGCGGGGTGCTGGCTTATCTCTTTGCGCTTACAAACACACTGTTTCTGACCGGCGACGCGCTCAACAACATCTATTTTGACGGCAATTTGATGTGGATCGGCCGTTGGAGCAGCCAGTGGCTGTCCTCCCTGAGCACCACCTACACCATGCCTTACATAAACGGGATGATTGCCATCCTGGCTGTGGCCGTGCTGTCGGCGCTGCTGGTGTCTGTGTTCGAGATTCGTTCATCGGTGCTTGCTGCGGCAAGTGCGATTTTGATGACGTGCTTTCCGACGGTAAGCGCAACGCTTGGCTATATGCATAACGCCGATGCATACCTGCTGGCGGCCATGCTTGCCGCCTTAGGCGTATTTTTGCTGGAGAAATATCGCTGGGGGCTGTTTCCTGCCGTCGTTGTGATCGCCTTTGCTACCGGGACCTACCAGGCCAGCGCGACGTTTGCCTTGGGGATGATGTTTGTACGGGGGATGCAGCTGCTCATCTGCGACAGAGCGGTTGACGGCAGAGGGCTGTTGCGGCGTGCCGGAAGGTATGCCCTGTGCATGGTTTTTTCTGTAGGGCTGTATTACATCGTGCTGCTGGCCATGACGGGCGGGACCGGTAGCGGAGTCGGAGACTACCAGTCTGTCACACGGTCAGCGTCACTGGATACGCTCTTGGCGTTCCCTGAGAATCTTGCGGGCTGTTACCGGGATTTCTGGCAGGCCATGGGCGCCCTTTCCACCGAGGAAGGTTGTCAGGTGGGGAACTGGCCCAATGTGATTCTCATGGTTGCGGTGGCAGCGCTCATGTGCGCGTGCTTCGTGGCATACCAGGGGAAGAATCCATGGCGCTTTGTGGCCATGCTGGCGCTGGCCGCGCTGGCCCCGTTTTTCCTCTGCGCGATTCGGATTTTCGCGCCTGAGAAAGTCTATGTCCTGATGACCTATAGCGTATCGGGCATCTATCTGCTGGGAATCGTGCTGATGGATCGCCTGGATGGCGTGATGAAACGAGCCAGGGAAGCCAGGAAACAATGCGCCCGTCTGGCGCTGGCGGGCCTGAGCTGGGTCATGATGGGCTGCCTGATGCTGTGTGCCTTTGTATGGACCATTGACGCAAACGTAAAATTTCATAAGGCCAAGCTGGATTATGAGAACATGTATGCTCAGTGTGCGACCTATCTGGCACTTGCGGAGGCAAATGAGAACTATGTGCAGGGGATGCCGGTGCTGGTCATCGGCGACAGCTCCTACGCATCGGACCGGGCGCAGCCGATCATGTATGAAACCAAGATGTATTATACCTTTATGAAATACATCCTGAAAATGAACATGCCTTTTGATACGGCAAACGGCATACGCGATCTGGCGCGGGGCATCGCAGAAACGGAGGACTTCATCCTCATGCCCTGTTATCCTCAGGAGGGAAGCGTGCAGGCGATCGAAAACTGCATTGTGGTCAAGCTCAGCGAAATGGTTTATTGAATAAAAAGGACGAAGACGGGCCTTCGCAAAAGCGACAGCCCGCCTTCGTCCGCTGTAGGCAGAAAACGGCCGTTTGCAAGCGTCACACGCTCATGAGCAGGTCCTGATAGGTCGGCATGGGCCAGTAGCTTTTACCCACCATGCCCTCCAGCGCATCGGCAGAGGCGCGCACCTCGTTCATGGCGGCCATCACCCTGTCGCGGGTATAACGCGCTCGCTCCAGCATGTCCGCGCCCGCATCGCACTCCTTGAGCACCGTCTCCAGGCGGTCCGTGGCCTTGTAAAGGGCGTTGGTCTGCGCGGTCAGGCCGGAAAGCAGCGCCTTTTCCGCCTCGGTCTCCAATTCAGGCATCACCCGCTTTTTGAGCTCCATCTCGCCGGCCACATCCTTGGCATAGGCGATGGCCGCCGGCAGGATCAGATGACGGGCCATGTCGATCATGCTCAGGGCCTCGATGTCAATGACCTTGATATAGGTCTCCATCTTGATCTCGTAGCGGCTGACGACCTCCTCGCGGGTAAAGACCTTCTGACGCTCAAAAAGAGCGATGTTCTTGGGGTCCACATAGTAGGGAAGCGCGTCCACGGTGGTCGGAAGGTTGAGCAGGCCGCGCCGCCTGGCCTCCTCGACCCACGCCTGGTCATAGCCGTTGCCGTTGAAGATGATGCGCATGTGCGCGCTCAGGGTCTTTCGGATGAGCGCATCCACGGCAGCCGTCAGATCCGTGGCTGTCTCCAGCTCGTCGGCCATCTTCATCAGGGTGTCGGCGATGGCGGTGTTGAGGATGACGTTGGGGCCGGAGATGGACTGCGCGCTGCCGAGGCTTCGGAACTCAAACTTGTTGCCCGTGAAGGCAAACGGCGAGGTGCGGTTACGGTCGGTGGAGTCGCGGGAAAAACGGGGCAGAATATGCACGCCCAGCTTCATCTGATCGCGCTCATGCGCTTCATACTTGCTGGCGTTGACGATGCTCTCGATGAGCTCGTTGAGCTCGTCGCCCAGGAAGATGGAAATGATGGCCGGCGGCGCCTCGTTGGCGCCCAGGCGGTGATCGTTTCCAGCGCTGGCCACGGCCACGCGCATGAGGTCCTGATAGTCGTCCACGGCGGCGATGACGGCGCTGAGGAACACCAGAAACTGCGCGTTTTCGCTGGGCGTATCGCCGGGGTCAAGGAGGTTGACGCCGGTGTCGGTGCTCAGGGCGTAGTTGTTGTGCTTGCCGCTGCCGTTGACGCCGTCAAAGGGCTTCTCATGCAGCAGGCAGACCATGCTATGTCGGTCGGCCACCTTTTTCATGATGTCCATGGTGAGCTGGTTGTGGTCTGCGGCAATGTTGACGATGGTATAGATGGGGGCCATCTCGTGCTGGGCGGGGGCGACCTCGTTGTGCTCCGTCTTGGCCAGAATCCCCAGCTTCCACAGCTCGGCATTCAGCTCCTTCATGAACGCCTGCACGCGGGGTTTGATGACGCCGAAGTAGTGGTCCTCCAGCTCCTGGCCCTTGGGCGGCCTTGCGCCAAAGAGCGTGCGGCCCGTCACCATCAGGTCGGGGCGCTTGCGGTAGACCTCCTTGTCCACCAGGAAATACTCCTGCTCCGGGCCCACGGTGGGGTAGACGCGGACGGCTTCGTTGTTGCCAAAGAGCCTGAGGATGCGTATCGCCTGCTTGCTCAGCGCCTGCATGGAGCGCAGCAGCGGGGTTTTCTTGTCCAGCGCCTGCCCTCCGTAGGAGCAGAACGCCGTGGGGATGCACAGCGTCCCCTCCTTGATAAAGGCATAGCTGGTGGGGTCCCAGGCGGTATAGCCGCGGGCTTCAAAGGTCGCGCGCAGGCCGCCGGAGGGGAAGGAGCTGGCATCCGGCTCGCCGCGCACAAGCTCCTTGCCGCCAAACTCCAAAAGTACCTTCCCGTCCCTGAGGGGCGTGATAAAGGCGTCATGCTTTTCCGCCGTCACGCCGGTCATGGGCTGGAACCAATGGGTATAATGCGTCGCGCCCATCTCCAGCGCCCAGTCCTTCATGGCGTTGGCCACCACGCCCGCCACGGCGGGATCCAGCGAGCGCCCCTGCTCGATGGTGCGCTTGAGCGCTTTATAGGTTTCCTTGGGCAGACGCTTTTGCATCATGCTGTCGTTAAAAACATACTCGCCAAACAGATCGCCCGGATTTTCCACAATGACTGCCCCTTCCCTGAAAATGTGCCATACCCTATACAAAAACGGCGCCGATGGATAATGGGTTATCCTCAACGCCGTTGTTGTATGCTGGGATTATAAACCGACCCCGCCGGGTTGTCAAGTCCCGGCTCTGTTTTTGCCTTGTTTTTGTCGGTCTCCTACGGCGCAGGGGTCTGCGAGGCCTCCGGCGTTTGCGCAGGCTCCGCCGAGGGCTCCGTCTCCGCTTCCGCGGTCGCATCAGGCCCCGCCGTCGTCTCCGGCGCTTCCGTCGCATCAGGCGTTGCCGACGGCTCGGGCTCCGCCGATGCCTCGGGCTCCGCCGAAGCCTCGGGTGCCGCCGAGGGCGCCGGTGCGGCGGCCAGGTAATCGCTCATCAGCGTGGCAAACCGCAGGGCCACGCCGGGCAGCAGCGCCGCCACATCCCCCTCGGTCATCCGGCTCACATAGACGCGGTCCGTGGAGATGGCCTCCGGCTCCCATTTCTGACGGCTGCGGCCCACGGCCGTGAGCGTGATCGTCTGGTCCCAGCCGTCGCCGCCCAGCGTAAGCGTCATGTCCATGTCCGTGGCTGCGGATTTGAGCTCCTTGCTGGCGAAGCGCGAGGCGATGGTCACCTCGGTTTCGGGCACGGCCACATAGCCCTCGCCCTCCCCGTCGGACCAGAGGTTGAGCGTCGCCTGATAGGTGTAGACGTCGCGCAGCTCGTCGTCCTTGCTCTCGCCCTCCTCCTGCTTGAGGCTGAAGGAAACGGCAAGGTTCTTCGGAGCCTCCCCGCCCTCTTCCACGGTGAAGGCCCCCTCTTCGCCCGGCTGACTTGTGAGGCTTCCCTGAATGACGCGCACGCCGGTCATGCTGCTGTACTCCTGATAGGTCAGGCTGATGGAGCGAAGGGCGCTTTCCAGGCTGATGGTGTTGTCATCGGGCAGGTCACCCTCTCCGCGGGTGCGCTCATAGCGGAGCGTCACCTCGCCGCCCTGCGCATCGTAAAGGGGCAGGAGCAATCGAAGCTCCAGCGTATCGCCCTCCAGGCTGACCGTGCGGCCGATGGTCATGCTCGAGCTCAGGGGAAGGGCGTCAATGGCACTGAAATAATAGCTCTGAAGATTGGGGTTGAGCATGAGCTGCGAAAGTTCCTCGCCCAGCGCCTCCTGCAGCTTGGAAAGCGTCGCCTGGTCGTTGAGCAGGTCCAAAACGAGCTGCTTGGCCTGTGATTTGATGGCGGCGGCAGGCACGTCATAATAGACCGACATGGTGGTTGTGCCGTCCTCGAGCTTGCCCAGAACGGCATTTTGCCTGTAGCCCTCAATCCAAAGGTCCATGCGGGTCAGATAGCTCTCCAGCGCCTCCTCCAGACCGTCGGCGCCCTGCATGAGCATGACGACCTGTGCCGCAAAGGCGGCCAGCGAAGGCATGCCTGTCTGTGCGAGCAGGCTGCTCCCCATCTGGCTGACAAGACCGGCGCTCTCCTCGCCCTGCGCGTTTTCCGCGGGCGCCTCCCCGAAGCTGTACCAATCCGGGCTGATTACGTCAGCCTGAATGGCCAGGGCCCCATCCTTGAGCTGGGCATGGGCGGCGCTCTGCGCCTCCCCGCCGTCCATGAGAATCAGGTCCAGCCGATGCTCCGCCGTCTCCAGGGCCGTGGGGCGGACATAGATGTAGCTCAGGTCCATCTCGACCGGCTTTTGCGTGCCCACCGCCTGCGTGCCCTCCTTGGCCTCGACCTCCACCGTCACCGTGGCGCTGAAGCCGCTGCCCGCCCATAGCTGCTTAATGAGCTTTTCGGCCACGGTGTAATCGTCTGAGTCCACCTCGCTGGCATGCGCGGCGGGCGCGCACAGGCACACCAGGCACATCAGCAGGGAAAGAAACCGTTTCATGCGCAGGCCTCCTTTGTCATTGTTCCAAAAGCGCAAGGAACGCCGCATAGTCCTCGTCGGACATATTGTCCGACAAAAGCGCCGTATCTTCCGCGGGCAGTCCGGCCAGCGCAGCCAGCAGCCGCCCCGCGAGGTTCTGCACAAGCTCGGCCCTGAGGGCCTCGAGCTGCTGCCGCTGCGCCGTATCCAGGTCGTACGTCTGCATCGTCTCCGGGACCTCATAGGTCTGATACCCGATGGGCGGCTGGCCGACCAGATAGGCCGAGCCCTCCTCGCCCGCCGGCTCGTTCTGGCTCAGGCTGCTGGGTGGCATGGGATCATAGTCGATCTGCCCGCCTTCCTCCGCCTCCAGGTCGCCGTCCTCCCGGACGGAAATCTCCGCGGGCTCTCCGTCAAAGGCAAATGTGAGCGCCCTGGTCACGTTCTTGCCCGTCTTCTCCTCCAGCGCCACCGTCCCGCTGAGGACGCCGTCCTCGGTGTCCAGGCTCATGGCGGGGGTGAGGGTGGTGGTCACGGTCACGGTTTCGCCGTCCGCCGCCGTCTTGACGGCGGTCACCGCCGTTCCTTCCAGCGTGCGTGTGCCGCCGCTCTCCGTCCCGCTGAGGTCGTGCTCCACGGTGGTGGTCACGGTGCTCGTCCCCCGCTTGATGGCGGCGGACCATTCGCCCTCGACGGAGAAGCTCCCCTCCGCCTCGCTTCTGTGATAGGTGGCGGAGATGGTGCGGTTCTCGGCGTCGCCCTTGCCCTTGGTGAGCTCAAACTTGTAGGTGTCCGTTCGGTCGGCCGCCTCGCCGGTGAAGGCCCACTGATAGGAGAGCTGGCGCGTGGTGCCGTCGCCCATGGTGACGGTGCCCTTGATGTAGACGGCCAGGTCCTCGCCGTTTTCCTCGGACTGATACAGGCCCACGATAAAGCCCTTGGCGTAGGTCATCTGCTCAAGCTCGCTTCGAAAGGCGGCGTCCATGCCGCAGCCCAGCACCTGCGCGATCAGGGGCGCCAGCTCCGTGCTCTGCTCCGTGGTCAGCCGCGCGATGCGGCTCCAGCGGGAGGTGGCGATGTTCTTGATCTTGTAATTGGCCTTTTTCTGCTCCGCATAGGGAAGGATGGCGTCGGTCAGGGTCTGGTAGCAGCCCTCCACCTCCCGGATGGCCGCAAGCGCGTCAAAGGCGGCCTCCTCCGTTTCATTGTCCATCAGCAGGTCCAGCGGGGACCCGTCGCTGACCAGCGTGCGGTTGGGCAAAAGCGCTGTGGTCAGCGCGATCCCGTCCGCGGTCCGGCGCTGGGTGAGATCCATGACGCTCTCGCCGTCCACCAGAAGGCTGATGGCGCTTTCCTCCTCCGTCTCAGAGGCGGCCACGCGGATATGCCTGAGCACGCCGCCCATCATCTCCAGCGTCTCCGCGCCGTAGGGCAGGAGCGCTCCCACCTCGATGGAAAAGCTGTAGCGGACGTCGCCAACGTCCAGGTAGTCCGAAAGCGTCTCGTCCAGACCCACGATGCTCGCGCCCGCGCCACTCAGGGGAAGCAGCAGCGCAAGGACGGCCGCCAGGAAGGCTTTTGCTCCTGTTTTCATACGTCTCACTCCTTTTCGGTGGTCTTGAGGCTCCTAAGCAGCTCCACCAGCCCCGTCAGCGTGGTCACAAAATTGACCTCCCGCCGGATGGCGGTTGCGCCCCTCAGGCCGCTGATATAATGCCCCACATGCTTTCGCATCTCCATCACGCCCAGGCGCTCGCCCTTAAACGCGACCATCCACTGCGCCTGCAGGATGGCCGTGTCGATGCGTTCCTCAAGCGTGACCTCCCCGGGCCTGCCACCCGCCAGCGCCTGCCTGACGCCGCGGAAGAGCCAGGGGTTGCCCATCGCACCCCGGCCGATCATCACGCCGTCCGCGCCCGTCTCGCAAAGCATGCGCACCGCGTCGGCGGGGGCGAACACGTCGCCGTTGGCGATGACGGGAATGGACAGCCGGCTCCTGAGCCGGCCGATGGCCGCCCAGTCCGCCGTGCCCGCATACTGCTGCTGCCGGGTGCGGCCGTGAACGGCGATCCAGCGAAGACCCAGGTCCTGCGCCGCCAGCCCCAGCTCCAGCGCGTTCATGCTGTCCGCGTCATAGCCCAGCCTTGTTTTGACGGTCACGGGAAGGGAGGTGTTTCGCCTGACCGCCTCCATGATGCGCGCCGCCCGCTCCGGGTTCAGCAGCAGCGCGCTGCCCTCGCCGGAGGAGACGACCTTGCGGGCCGGGCAGCCCATGTTGATATCCAGCGAACGGAACCGGCCCAGCTCCGTCACCTTCGCGGCCGCCTCGCCCATGACCACGGGGTCCCTGCCAAAGAGCTGGCAGGCGGTGTTGGTCTCCTCGGGATGCACGGCCAGCAGCCGGCGGTAGGCGTCGTTGCCGGGCTTGGCGCACAGGTAGCCGATGGCGCTGACCATCTCCGAGCAGGCGTAATCCGCGCCCATACGGTAGCACAGAACGCGCATGGGCCAGTCCGTGATGCCCGCCATGGGGGCCAGACATAATACGGTCTGGAATGTCATTCCCATCCCTCAGCGCTCCACGGCGCAGGGGAAGGAGGCGATCCGGCCGCCCGTGCCCGCATAGGGGATGAGGGTGAGCTCATAGGCCGCGCCCGCCGGCACGCCCTGCGGCGGCGGCAGGATGAAGCCGGACTTCTCCTTCCACATGGGCGCCTCGCAGGCGGCCACGAGCGCGTAGGGCACGCCCCCTTCCTCCACGGGCGTGAGGGGGCTGGAGGGCCTGACGGCATAGCGCCACGCCACGCCCGCGTCCGGCAGGGAAAGCGCCATGAGCTGCGCGCCCACGTAAACGCTGACGCTGCCGCGATAGCCCGTCTCCAGCCGCGGCGAGAGCGACAGCCGCAGGGTGATTACGTCGCCGTTTTGAAAGGTGCGGCGCAGGTTGTGCCATTCGCCCTGGGCCACGGCCTGGGGCCTGGCCCCGTTTACGCTGAGCTGCGCGCCGTCGGCGTAGCCGGGCACGCGCAGGCGCAGCGTGGCCAAAACCGGCTGCTTGAGCTCCACCCGAATGGTGATCTCCCGCTGAAACACGCCCGAAACCGCGGCGGTAAAGCGCGCCGGCACGCCGCCCAGGCGCGTCAGGCATCCGCCCTCCACCGGCAGCACATAGGCAAGCGTCTCCTCGTCCGGGCTCATCCATACGCTTCGGCGGATGGCGTAGAGCGCCCGCAGCAGCGCCGAAACCTCCTCGGGCTCGGGGCGCTGGGGCTGGCAGCTCTCGTCGTCGGCCAGCCGGTTGGTGGGCGAAAGCGGACGCACGCCGCCGTCGATGAGCAGGTCGGGCAGGACGTTAAGCAGCAGCATCTCCAGTCGGTCGGCCATGACCGCCTCCTCGGACTGGCACAGCGCGTCAAAATACGCCTCCGCCTGTGCGCAGGCCGCAGGCAGCTCCACCGCGCGCGCGGGATCGCGCCCCGCCAGGAAGGGATCAGCCGAAAAGGCGCCGCTGGGCATGCCGTGATAGCGCGTGAGCGCCGTCAGCCCCGCCTTGCCCGCCGCTGCGTCACGACCCGAGCCGCTGTACTGCGCCAGCAGCGCCGTCATCGCCAGCGCGTCGGCCGTGCCCTTGCCCGTGGCAAAGCGTTGCATGCGCGCGTAATACGCCTCCTCGTCCGGTGTGTGCGCGCCGGTTTCGGGGCGGTACTCCCGCTGAAAGGGAAACATGTGCATCAGCCCGCTCACGTCCGGCAGACGCGAGCGCAGGCTCTCCAGAAGGCTCAGGAGAAACGGCTGGCCCGTGCGGCGGTAGAGGTCCACAGACAGCCTGAGCATGTCCGCGCCGCAGGAGAAAAGCTGCTCCTCGGTCATCTCCCCCAGCGCCTGCCCGAAGGCGCGCATGGCCGAAAGCACCCGCAGCATCCCCTGCTTGTCGCGCGCCATGGCCGAGAGCATCGCCGCCGCGCGAAGCGTGGCGGCAAAGCGCTCCGGCTCAGCGGGCAGAAAGGCTGCCGCCGCTTCAACGTCCGGGAAGGGCGGCGTCTGCGTATAGCCGCCCAGCTTGGTAGCCAGCGCCGCGTCAAGAGGCGACATGCGGTTGAGATCCACCAGCGAAAGGGCCATCTCCGCGAGCTGCTCCTGCAGCCCGCCGGCATGCACGGCCGCGTCCGAGAGCGGCACGAGCGCGGGGTCCACCAGGGGCGCGCGGCGGTAAGCGATTGCGGTAGGCATAGTTCCTCCTTATGGCTCAGCGGCATATGCCGTTACTTTGCTCCATTCTACCCTATTATATAACAAAAATCCCACAGGTCAAGCAAAGTCCGCGCCCGCTTGCGCACCCGCTCACGGGCGTGTATAATGGCTGTACCAAAGGAGGAATCATGCCATGGACCACGCCGCCCCCGGCCGCCTGTGGGTGCGCCTGATGAAACGCCACCGCGTGGAGCGGGACGCGATTGCGCCCTGCACGCGCGACGACCCCGAGGCTGCGCTGCGCGAGTTGCTGCCCAGGCTGGACCTGAGCCAGCCGATGTGGCTTCCCCGCCACCGCGCCGACTGGGAGCAGTATGCCCTGACCCGTTTTCTGCCGGAGCATTTCATGGAAGCCGTCCCCTTCGATTATATGGAAATCAGCTACATTTTTCCCGAGGACCAGAAAAAGCCCGCCCGCCCGCGCGACCCCCGCTGGGAGGTCTGAGAGGCCCTTGACGCGGTGGGCTTCTTTTGCTAAAATAGATACGTACCGTATGAATGTTAAGGAGGCTTCGTCATGGCGCGCAACAAATACCCGGAGGAAACCGTGGAGCGGATTCTGGACGCGGCCCAGCGGCTCTTTCTGGAAAAGGGCTATGAGGCCACGACCATTCAGGACATCGTTTCCGCCCTGGGGGGGCTGACCAAGGGGGCGGTATACCACCACTTCAAGTCCAAGGAGGAGATCATGGACGCGGTGGAGGACCGCATGTTCGCAGAAAACAACCCCTTTGAGGCCGTGCGCGGGCGCGCGGGGCTGAGCGGGCTGGAGAAGCTGCGGGAGGTCGTGCGTCTCAACCAGGCGGACGCGGCGCGCGCGCAGATGAATTTACAGGCCATTCCCATCACCCGCAACCCGCGGGTCCTGGCTGGATTGATTGAATCCAACCGCCGCACGCTCACGCCGTACTTTGCCGAGCTGCTGGAGGAGGGCAACCGCGACGGCTCGCTGCACACGGCCTACGTGCGGGAGCTGTCGGAGCTGATTCCGCTTTTGACCAGCCTGTGGCTGCTCCCCTCGGTCTTCCCGGCTACCCGGGAGGAGCTCAAGCACAAGTTCCGATTCCTGGGCGAGATGCTCCAGCGCATGGGCGTCCCGCTGGTGGATGACACCATCCTGCGCATGGCGGATGATTTTCTGGACCGGCTGGAAGATGGCTGATGCCATTTTCTTTTGTCAAGATACATTCATTCGGTCGGTATTTATTCTGAGAATCATTTACAAGGAGGCCGTCCCATGAAACGCTTTCCCCCGTCGTTTCGCCTGCTGCTGTTGGGCCAGGCGTGCTCGCTGCTGGGCAACTTCACGCTGAAATTCGCCCTGTCCATGTATGTGCTGGACTTGAGCGGCTCCGCCGCAGCCTTTGCGGGGCTTCTCTCGGCAGCCATGCTGCCCACGATTCTCCTCTCGCCCCTCGGAGGCATTTTGGCCGACCGGGCCGACCGCAGGCGGCTGATGGTGGCCCTGGACGCGCTGTCCGGAGCGGTCGCGCTATTGACCCTGTTCCTCCCGGAGGGGCTGGGAGGCGTGGGTGCGCTGCTGGTGGCGCTGTCGGTGCTGGGGGCCTTTGAGTCGCCGACGGCTCAGGCCTGCGTGTCCCAGCTTCTCTCCGGCGACGCGCTCATCCGTGGCAACGCCGCGGTCAACCAGCTCGCGGCCCTCTGCTCGCTCCTGACCCCGTTTCTGGGCTCCATTCTCTATGCCGCCTTCGGCATCCGCCCGGTCCTGTGCGCGGCGGCAGCCTGCTTTTTTGCCACCGCCCTGTTTGAGCGGCGCCTTCGCCTGCCCCCGGCTCCGCCCGCCCCGCACGAGTCCGCCCTGAGGACCGTCCGAAAGGACTTTGCCGCCGGGCTGCGGTTTCTGGCCATAGAAAAGCCCGCCCTGCTCCGGCTCCTGCTGCTTTGCGCGCTGGCGAGCCTGTTTGCGGCGGGCACGGTTTCGGTGGGTTTTCCCTTCCTCATCCGCACGGTGCTGGGCCTCTCCCCCGCGCATTACGGAGCGGCGGAAAGCGCGGCGGGCGTGGCGGCGATTCTGGGTTCGCTGGCGGCAGGCCCGCTCAGCGGCCGGCTGAAAGACGGCCGGCTTCATCTGCTCTTTGCGGGAGCGGGCACGAGCCTGCTCCTCGCCGGCGCGGCCTTTCTCCTGCCCGCTCCCTATGTGCCGGTGACCCTGGCGTTCTGCGGCCTGCAAGCCGCCTGTAGCCTGTTTTCCATCTTTGCGCTCTCCCTCATGCAGGCGCGCACGCCCCCGGCGCTCACGGGCAAGGTCATGGCGCATGTGTCCGCGCTCTCCCTATGCGCCCAGCCCGCAGGACAGATCCTTTACGGCGCGCTGTTTGACGCCTTCTCCCCCGGCGCCGGCTGGGTGCTGGCTGCAAGCGGCATGGCGGTGCTGCTCATCGCCCTGTTTTCCGCGGGCTTCTTTGCGCGGCTGGAGACGGAGGGCTGAGCCTCAGCGGGCCGTTCCCTCCGCCGCGTCGCCCGGGCGCTCCAGACGGCAGGTCGCGCCGGGCGTAAAGGCCGTGACCGGCGCGCCGTGCAAGAGCGTCAGGCGGTAGCTTCCGCCCTCCATCTCAAAGCGCAGACAGCTCCCGCGGTACTGGAAGGAGAACTTGAGCCCCGTCCACCCCTCCGGCAGGAAGGGGTCCACCCGCACGCCGTCGGCGCACAGCCGCAGACCCGCAAAGCCGTTGACCACGGCCATGTAGCAGCCGCCCATGTTGGCGGTGTGCACGCCGTCCTTGCTGTTGCCGTGGGTATTGAGCAGGTCGGTCTTCACGCTGTCCCCGAAGTAGGCGCGCGCCTCGCTGCGCAGGCCCAGCCGGCAGGCCTCGATGCAGAAGATGCAGTTGGACAGGGAGGAATCATGCGTGGTGATCTTCTCGTAGTATCGGAAGGACCGCTCGCGCACGTCCTTGGTCGCCAGATCCTCAAAGAGCACATGCGCCAGCACCGTATCCGCCTGCTTGCACACCTGATAGCGGTAGAGCTGCAGGGGGTGGAAATTGAGCAGCAGGGGGAACTTGTCCCGGGGCGTGGTGGCGAGGTCCCACACGGGCTTTTGCAGGAAGCTGTCGTCCTGCGGGTTGATGCCCAGCTTTTCGTCATAGGGCAGGTACATCGTCCCCGCGGCGCGCGCAAAGCCGTCCAGCTCCTCCCGCGTGACGCCAAGGCGCGCGGCCCATGGGGCATAGACGCCCCATTCCTCCAGCAGCCGCGCCGCGCGCACGGCCCACTCCAGGTTGTTTTTGGCGCAGGCGTTGGTGTAGTAGTTGTTGTTGACCAGGCAGGTGTACTCGTCGGGGCCGGTGACGCAGTTGATGCGGAAGGAGCCGTCCGCCACATGCCCCACGTCCATCCACAGGCGGGCGGTCTCCAGCAGCATCTCCGCGCCCTCGCGGACGAGGTACTCCCGGTCGCCGGTGGCGTTGTAATAGGTCCCCACGGCATAGGCAATATCGCCCACGATGTGGTACTGCGCCGTGCCCGCCAGAAAATAGCCGCTGCACTCGCGCCCGTTGATGGTGCGCCAGGGATAGAGCGCGCCCTTGCGATGGCCGAGCTGACGGGCATTTTCCCGCGCCGCGTCCAGCGTCCGATAGCGGTAGCCCAGGAGCTTTCTGGCAAGCTGCGGCATGGTGAGGATGAAGAAGGGCATCATGTACATCTCTGTGTCCCAGAAATAATGCCCCTCATACCCCTCGCCGGACAGGCCCTTGGCCGCGATGCTGCACAGCCCGTCTCGCCCGGCCGACTGAAAGAGCTGATAGAGGTTGAACTGCATGGAGAGGTTGGCGTCGCCGTCGCCCAGAATGGTGGTGTCCGCGTTCTCCCAGAAGGCGGCCAGCGTCTCCCGCTGCCCGCGGTAGAGCGCCCCGGCGCGGCCGAAGGCCCCGGCCATGGCCTGCCGCGCGGCCGCAAGCGTATCGCCATGCCGCTGCTCGTCCGAAAAGATGCAGTATTTCTGAACGCGAAGCGTCTCGCCGCGCGCAAGCCTCACCCGGCAGCGGAAGGCCGCGGCATGCGCAGAGGGATCATAGGTCACCTCCGCGCCCTCCGGCGCCGGTTCCACCTGATGTTTTACCCCTGTGGTCAGCGTAAGCCCGCTGCGGCGGGTCCGCGCGCTCAGATAGCTCGCGCCGTCCTCCAGCAGATGCCCCACGGGCACGAGATGGCACTCGCTCTCCCCTGCCAGGCGCGGGTCGTTGGGATTGGCGTAGTTTTTCACCAGGGCCAGGTGGGTGCTTTCCACCGTCACCTCGCCTTCGTAGTTGAGGGGAGTCGCCTCGCAGTCGATGAGAAACAGCGAGGGCTCGGCAAAGCTGGCCATGCGGCGGAAAAGCAGCTTCGTCTCCCGGCCCTGCGGCGAGCGCCATATGACATGCCGCTCGGTCACGCCCCGGTCCATGTCCAGCCGCCGCTCGCAGCCAAGCAGCTCGCCCGTCCACTGCGAAAACCATTCCCCCGCCAGGCACAGGCGCAGGCCCTGCACGTCCGCGGCGTTTATCATGCTCTCCTTTTCCTCGCGAACGTGCGTGAGCTTTTCCGCCTGCTTCATGGGCACGATTTCATAAAAGCCGTTCACATAGGCGCCGCGCATGGTATCCATGCCCTCCGGCGCACCCTCCTCCAGCGTGCCGCGCACGCCGAGGTAGCCGTTGGCGTTGTGAAACACCGTCTCCTGCAGGGCGAGCTGATCGTGCGTGGACGAAACAGAGCGCACGGAATAGACCCTTTGCATGTCAACCCCTCCTTAGCCCTTGACCGCGCCGGCCATGATGCCCTTGATGATGTGTTTTTGCGCGCTGAAATAAAAGATGATGACGGGGATGATGGTCATGGTCAGCGCGGCCATGGCCATGTTCCACTCGATGGTGTAGGTGCCAAAAAAGAGCGAGGTCATGACGGGGATGGTCTTGTTTGCGTTGCTGGTCAGGGTGAGCGAGGGCAGCAGGTAGTCGTTCCAGATCCAGATCACATCCAGGATGACGACCGTCACCGTGGTGGGCTTGAGGATGGGAAAGACGATGCGCCAGAACACCTGCCAGATGTTGCAGCCGTCAATGATGGCGGCCTCCTCCAGGGAGGCGGGCACGGAGGACTTGACGAAGCCATGGAACAGAAACACGCCCATGCCCGCGCCAAAGCCCGCGTACATGAAAACCAGGCCGCCCAGGGAGTTTTTCATCGGGATGCCCAGCGCCTTGGTGAAGGTGTTCATCTCCTGCATCAGGGGCATCATGACGGTCTGAAAGGGGATGAGCATGGTCACGATGAGGAAGCTGTAGAGAAAGCGGCTTAGCCGCGTGCGGGTGCGCACCAGCATCCACGCGGCCATGGAGCACAGGACCACGATGACAACCACGGAGCAGAGGGTGACGATGAGCGAGTTTTTAAAGACGTTGATGAAGTCCATGCGCTGCACCGCGCCCGCGTAATACTCCCAGGTGAGGCTCTGGGGCAGGGCCAGGACGTTTGTGTACATCTCGGCGCGGCTTTTGAAGGAGTTGACGACGATGATGTAAATCGGAGAGAGGTACATCAGGCAGAACACCAGCAGCGCCGCGTTGCCAAGAACGCTCCTCAGGCTCTTTTTCCCTTTCATACCTCCACCTCCCGCCTGGACGTGAGCCGCACCTGAAACATGGTGATGATGCCGACGATGATGAAAAACACAATGGCCTTGGCCTGGCCGTAGCCGTAGTTGCTCTTGGCGAAGATCTCGTTGAAGATGTTCATGGAGACCATCTCGGTGGCGTTGGCGGGGCCGCCGCCGGTGAGGGCGAGGTTGACGTCGTAGATTTTAAAGCAGTTGGACAGCGTCAGAAACAGGCAGATGGTGATAGAGGGCATGAGCAGCGGCAGGCGGATGCGGAAAAGCGCCTGCCAGTAGCTGGCGCCGTCCACGTTGGCGGCCTCCATCACGTCGTCGGAGATGGACTGGAGCCCGGCGATGTAGATGACCATCATGTACCCGGCCATCTGCCAGGTGGCCACCACGATCAGGCCGATGAAGGCGAAGCGCTTGTTGCTCAGCCAGTAGAAAAACAGGTCCGTGCGGCCGGTCATCTCGCCCAGCGTCGCCATGCAGTCGCCCAGGATGAACTGCCAGATATAGCCCAGCAGCAGGCCGCCGATGAGGTAGGGCATGAAGATCATGACCCGGCCCACGTTGCGAAGCCGCAGCTTTGAGGTGACCACCAGCGCAAAGCCCAGCGCCAGGACATTCACCGTGACCATGGTAATCAGGGTAAAGACGGTGGTGCGCTCCAGGGAGCTTAGGAAGCGCGCGTCCTGAAAGGCCTTGGCATAGTTGGCAAAGCCCACGAACTTCATGGGGTTTTTGGGCAGGCCGTCCCAGGAGACGAACGAGTAGTAAACGCCCGAGAGAAACGGCGCGATCACCACGACGACAAACACAAAAAACAGCGGCACGGTAAACAGCGCGAACCAGCGCTTCTTCATGGACATGCGCGTCCCTCCTCGCTCCCTGAATGACACAAAAAGCGGGAGCCGCCCAAAGGGCATCCGGGCAGCCCCCGCCATGGCAGGCGTCTTACTCGGCCGCGGCCGTCACAAACGCATCGTTGAGCGCGGTGAGGAAGTCGGCCTCGCTCATCTCGGTGGTGAAGAACTCCTCGGCCACGGGCACGAGGTCGTTCATGATGACGCTGGCGGGCCATTCGGTGTTGAAGGTCCAGTCGATGATGTTGCCGCTGGCGATGGCGTCGGCCACGCTGGCGGAGATGGGATCGAGCTTCTCGCTGGTCATGCCGTCAACCACGGGCAGGAAGCCGAACTTGTTCATCAGGTAATCAGTGCCCGTCTCGGAGGTGTAGAGCCAGTCAAGGAACGCCTTGCCCAGCGCCTGCTCCTCCTCGGAGGCATCGGCGTTGACGAACCAGTAGGAGGGGATGCCCACCGCGATGGCGGTGCTGCCGCCCACGGGCACGCCCACCATGCCCATCTCAAAGGCCACGTCGTAGGTGGAGAACATGGTGTAGCACCAGTTGCCCTGATGGATGGCCGCGGTCTTGCCGGTGGCGAAATCGCCGCAGTTGCCGTCGTAGGTCACCTCAAGGGGATTGACCTGATTTTCGCGGATGGCGACAAACAGCTTGGCAAACTCCTGGAATTCCGGCACGTCGGCCAGCTTGACCTCGCCCGAGAACACCTGCTGGCAGAAGGCCACGGGGTCATCCTGCACGGCGAAGGGGAAGTTGAGGATCTGGCCGATGAGGAAGTAGCCCTCCTGCGACAGGCCCAGGCCGGTGAGGCCGGCGGCCTTCTGCTCCTGGATGAAGGCGATCAGGCCGTCCATGGTGGCAATCGCGTCGGGGTCCACCAGGTCCTTGTTGTAGATGATGCCAAAGCCCTCGGCCGTCATGGGCACGCCGGTCTTTTTGCCGTCCACCATGGCGATGAGGTTCTCCTGCACCTTGCCCATCACTTCCAGATCGCTCAGGTCGGCCAGGTAGCCGCTCATTTCGGCGATCTCGGAGGCGGAGTTGAGGGTGAAGACGGTGGGGCCGGACTCGCTGGCCATATAGGTCTTGAGGTTCTGATAATAGTCGTCGCCGGCGATGGGCCACACCTCGACCTCAACGCCCGTCTCCTCCTGATAGGTCTTGGCCAATTCCACGAGCTGGTCATAGATCTCGGTCTTCTGCTGGAAAACGACGATCTTCCCGGCGCCCTCCGCCTGCGCGCCCGCCAGGCCCAGGCCCATTAGCAGGCTCAGCGCAAGTACGATACAGGTCAGGGTTTTCATCCGCTTCATGAATAGAAACCTCCCTTTTTTGTTGTCGGTGATCCGAAATCCCGCGGATCAGTTTATCGATTTACTGAGATTATAATCAAGGGATGTATATTCGTCAATACTTTTTGTTCAAATCAGGCAAAGTTAAATTATTTTATCTGTAGATTATGTAAATTATTTTTGAATTTATATTAATTCCTATGTAAAATAATAACCGGCTTTCCGTTTTGAAAAGCCGGCACAAGCCGCTTCAAGCGCTCTGGGGCACGCCTACGGAGCCGCGCCAGACCACCCTGGCCTGGATCTTGAAGGTCTCGTAGCTCTGCGCTCCCTCGATGTTGGCGATGAGATGCTGCGCGGCCAGATAGCCGCGCTCATAGTTGGGAATGGCGACCGTGCTCAGCCCCAGCAGCTCGGCCAGAGGGGTGTCGTCAAAGCCGGTCACGGCCACGTCGTCCGGGATGCGCAGCCCCGCCTCGCGGAAGGCGCGCATGGCGCCGATGGCCATGTTGTCATTGGCGCACACCAGCGCCTGGGGCAGCCGCTCGCCGATGAGCAGCAGCTTGGCCGCCTGATAGCCGCTCTTTTCGCGGTAATCGCCGGTGAGGTAGCTCTCGGGATGAAAGGGGATGCCGTGCTCGCCAAGCACATCCTGAAACGCCTGATAGCGCTCGCGGTTGTCCAGCGTATTGACGCCGCCCAGAAAGGCGAAGTTGCGGTAGCCGCGCCCCACCAGCCCCTCCACGAGCTCGCGCATGGGCGGATAGTTGTTGACCAGAAGGCATTTGACGTTGGGCTCGTCCAAAATCCGGTCCAGCGCCACGATGGGATAGCCCTTCTGGGCCTTTCGCTTCAAAAGCTGGTCGTTGCAGCTCTTGTCCAGCATGATGCAGCCGCTGGTGAAGCTCTTGGACATGAAGCGGTCGCAGGAGCCGCTGGTGCAGATGATGAGGTCATACTGCCGGGAATAGACGTAATCGCTGATGCCGTGGATGATCTTGAGATAGAACTCCCGGTCAAAATCGCTGAAGTTAAACAGAATGGTCTTGCTCTCTCCGCTTTTGAGGGCCCGGCCCGCGTGA
This sequence comes from uncultured Eubacteriales bacterium, assembly GCA_958448555.1. Lineage (GTDB taxonomy): Bacteria > Bacillota > Clostridia > Christensenellales > Aristaeellaceae > Limiplasma. Next base: position 33,034 of record CAUDEL010000017.1, read on the forward strand.
TTGACCTGATAGTCCATCTCCCCGCAGATGCGCAGCACCCGCTCGCGCGTGGCGTCGCTGACGTTCTTGCGGCCGTTGAGGACGTTTGACACCGTCGCCGTGGAGACGCCGGCCGCCCTTGCGATATCCTTGATGACCACGTTCACCGCCCCGTCCTCCTTAGCATGGCAGATTGTCTCGCAGGTACTCAAACACCTGGCGGGCCACCGGCGCGGCCACGCTGCCGCCGCTGCCGCCGTTTTCCACCAGGACGCTGACGGCGTAGGGATAGGTGTCGCTGTCGATGTAACCTACGAACCAGGCGTGCGTCACATCCATGCCGTTGTCCGAGCCCTCGGCGCTGCCGGTCTTGCCCGCGATGGTCAGCCCGTCCACCTGCGCGCGCGTGCCCGTTCCGCTCTTGACCACGTCCTTCATGTAGCCGTCGATGATCTGCGCGATCTCCGGGGAGCAGGCGGTGCGGTAGACCTTCTGGGAATAGCGCAGGCGCACCTTGCCCGCCGGGCTCTCCACAAGGCTGAGAAGCCGGGGCTCCATCATGACGCCGTTGTTTGCGATGGCCGCCGCCACCATGCACATGTGCAGGGGTGTGGCGACCACCTGGCTCTGTCCCGCGCCGCTCCAGGCGATTTCCACGCTGTTTCGGTTCTGGGTGGGGTAGACGCTGTTTTCCACCACCAGGTCGCGAAAGAGGAAGTTGTCGTTAAAGCCGAAGGACTCGGCGGTATTTCTCAGCGCCGTGTCGCCCATGAGCAGCGCAGCCTGCGCGAATGCGTTGTTGCAGCTTACGCGGAAGGCCCTCGCCAGCGTCACATCGCCGTGCTGGTCCATGTTGTAGTCGTGCACCACGTGGTCCAGGACCTGCGTGGCGCCCGTACAGGTGAACACGTGCGTCTCGGCGTCCGGCAGATTTTCCAGCGCCGCTGCGGCGGTGATGATCTTAAAGGTCGATCCGGGCGGCATGGTGCTTTGCAGGGCCCGGTTCCAGAAGGGATGCTGGGAGGAGTTTCGCACCTCGTCGGTGATGTTGGTCGGATCGTACACCGGCAGGCTTACCAGCGCCAGCACCTCGCCGGTCTTATAGTTCATGACCACGACCGCGCCGCATTTCCCCTTGGTGTTGGAGGTGTTGCGGAAGATGTTGACGATCTCGGTGGACAGCCGGCTGTCGGCGGTGATGGTCACGTTGTCGCCCCGGCGCGTCTCGCCGCTCAGAAAGGCGGTCACACGCTCCGTCAGGCTCGTCTCAAAGCCCAGCAGGTAGTTGGCCTGGAACGATTCCACGCCGTTTGCGATGTTGCCCTCGTCATCGCCCAGCAGGTGCACCAGGCTGGAGCGGCTGAGGATGTTGCTCTGATAGACACGCTGGCCGTTTTCGTCGGTAGTGGCCACCACCACGCCCCGGCGGTCGATGATGTCGCCGGGGATGACGCTGCTCTTGGCGCTGCGGTAGCGCGTGTTTCGCGTGCTGGAGATCCAGCGGCTGCCATAGGTAGACACGGAATACATGCCGTACCCCGCCGCCAGCACCAAAAGCCCGATCACCACAAACGCCAGCACCCGAAAGCGCAGCCTCTGCTGTTTCATGCGCACCTCACTCCCTGTCCGCGCCCCTCAGGGGGCTACCTCCACCAGTTCGCAAGCGCCTTGCGATCCATCGATTCGGTAAAGCGTGTCCACATACAATTCCTGTCCCAGCGCCTCTCCCAGCGCCGCCGCGCCGTCTTCCTGCGTTATCACCAGATGGGTTGCGTCCACCTGTCTGGCCAGCGTCCCAAGCTTCTCTCGTGCGCTGCCGGCTTCCCAGGGGCCGTCCGCCTCAATCAGGCTGACCGGCACCAGCGCGTAGCGCATGGAACTGACCGTTCCCGGCACCACGATCACACGCGCATCGTCCGGGTTTTTGATCCGACGGTACCATTCCAGATTCTCGCGCATCCACGCGCTTCCGTTGTCCGTAGGAAAGCGCGCCGCAAATCCGCCGGGCAGGAGACAGGCAAGGTTTTGCCAGTTGACGGACAGCATCAGCCCGAGGCATGCGCCTGCGACCGCGAGACGGCGCACGCTTTTGCGCCGCGTTCCCACAGCGTCCTCCATCAGCGCCGCCATCCAGCACGCCATTCCATAGAAGTAGGGGATAAAATAGCGGTCCATGACCTCCGTCAGGCGTTGCGGACGAGCCTGCCAGCGCGGAATTTCCGGTGAGAACACCGCCGGGACGCTCGCCAGCAGAAACAGCGCATACAGTCCGAAGGAGACCACGGCAAAGGAGACACACCTGGCGCGCAGCGCTCTGGGGGCTCTGCACACCAGGGCCGCGCAAAACAGCCCCACCCAGGCCACGGCCGGAAGCCCCACAGCCGGAAGCATGCCATCCCAGCCGCCACTTCTGTTAAACGGCCGGATCAGGAGCGTTTTGACGATCCACTCCCAGGCCCAGCGCACCTCCGGCCACGCCGGGCTGGCCGATGTCAGCCGGTCGATATGGATGCTCCCCAGCCCCTGCAGCAGGCAGTACCCCTCCCACAGCCCCAGCATGACCAGTGGCACGGCGCATGCGGCCACCCACCGCCGGTTGCGCAGAGCGGCCTTTCCCTGCGTCATCAGCACAAAGGCCATGCCCATCGCGGCCCACAGCACACCCGTCTGCTTGCACAGCACCAGCGCCGTCATCAGCGCGCCGGCCGTCAGGGGCGCACGGGGAGCCTGCGCATCGGTCCACAGGAGGTAGATCAGCGCCCCAAAGAGCGCGCCCAGCGTGGTGTCGGTCGCCAGCATGCTGTACGCATGGCCGGTAAAGACCGTCGGCAGGGCAACCACACCTATGGCGAACAGCGCGATCCCCCACCATCTGCGCCACGTGAGGCGGCGGGCCAGCGGCAGCAAAAACGCGGTGTTAAGCCAAAACGCGGCGGTATAGAGCGTCCCCTCGTGCCATTGGCCGCGAAGGTGCATAAACCACCATTCCAGCAGCTGCATGCCGGGAGGATACGCGGCGTGCTCCACGCAGCATGTGCGCGTCCCGCTCACGATGCCGCCGGACACGTACAGGCTCCGCACCTCCGTGGCCCAGTAGCTGTATTCATCGTAGTTAAGCACCGCGCGCTCGCTGTTGGCGACCGTCCAGAAGACGCCCAGCAGCACAAAGCACGCCAGCCCCGGCGTCAGCACCCGCTCTCGCAGAAACGCCCGCACGGCGCCGCGGTTCACCTTTCCCCGGCGGATTCCCTCAGCCAGCCAGATTCCGCCGCCAGCCAGCACCGCGACCGCGAGCCAGTCCACGTACGCAAGCCCGCGCACGGCCGCCAGTGCCAGCAGGACCGGCATGGCCAGACTCGCGGCCAGCGGAATGGTTATCTCCACGCTTCGGCGGGTGTAGACGCACAGCATCATAACAGCGCACAATGCCGCAGCCAGGTTGATCCATGCCATCCCGCATCCCTCACTCCCTGTCTGCCTCCGGCATCATCGCCTCTTCCCTCAGGGTATGGCTGATCTCATAGTCGTAGGAAAGGTCGTCCTGATTGACGCTGGCCACGCCCTGAATCAGCCCGATCAGGCCCATGCAGCTCACCAGCGACGTGCCGCCGTAGCTCACAAAGGGCATGGTCACGCCGGTGAGGGGGATGAGCTTGAGGACGCCGCCGATGATGATAAAGGTCTGCAAGCCCAGCATGACGGTGGCGCCCATGGCCAGCAGCGCGTGGAAGCTGCTGCGCGCCGCCGAGGCGATGGAGACGCCCCGAAGAATCAAGATCACATACATCGCCAGCACCAGCGCGCCGAAGATGACGCCGAACTGCTCGCAGATGACGGCGAAGATGCAGTCGGTAAAATACACGGGAATCACGCGCGGCGCGCCCAGCCCCAGGCCCACGCCAAAGAGGCCGCCGGAGGCGATGGCCATGAGCATCTGCACGATCTGATAGCCGCTGGTCTCATAGTAGATCCAGGGGTTGCGCCAGATGGCCACGCGCTTTTTCACGTGGGCGAACATGATATAGCCCGCCACCGCCGCGCCGCCCGCTCCCACGAGGCCCAGGCCCGTCAGCGGCAGGTTGCCGGTGGAGGCGTAGAACAGAAACAGCGTCGTGGCGTAGTAGATCAGCGCCGTGCCCAGGTCCTGCTGCAGCATCAGCACCAGGAGCGAAAACACCGCGAAGGCAAACCAGGGCCAGAAACGCCTGCGCGACATGTACCAGCTCAGGATCAGAAGCAGCGCCAGCTTGACCAGTTCGCTGGGCTGCACGCTGGTGCCGCCCAGGTTGATCCAGTTGGTGGCGCCGTTTTGCTCGGTGCCGATGGCCAGCGGCAGCGCCAACAGGCCTGCGGCGCCGATCATGATGATGAGCATCAGGAAGTTCCACCGGCGCACATAGCGCACCACAAAGATGCACACCAGCATGGCGATGATCCCCGCGCCGTAATAGATGGCCTGCTGGATGCCGCGCGAGGTGCCGGCGCCGCGGTCGGTGCTGTAGAGGATGAGCACGCCCAGGGCGCACAGGAAATTGGCGATGGCCAAAAGCAGCTTGTCCGCCGGAAAGAAGCGCGGCAGCCACATGGTGGAGAGCCTTATGAGCACCGGGACGATCACCGAGAGCGCAAAGCCCTCCCATTCCAGCTCGCCGTCAAAGGAGATCAGCAGAAAGGCCGTGAAGAAAAACAACATGATGGCCGATACCAGCATGCGGTCCGGACGGCGGCGGTTTTTCCGGGCGGCCTGGGCGGCCATGCGCGCCTCGGCGCGCTCACGGGAACGTCTGCTCATCGTCCGCGCCCTCCCCCGAAGTACTTGTCCCACACCTTGCGCTTGGCGCGCTCGGCCTCGTCGTGACCCACATAGGCGCTCTTGGGCGGGGCCGCGGCGTCGGTGAGGTCCTCGTCCATCTCGCCGTCATATGCGGCCTCCCATTCCGCCTCGCCGTACGGGCTTGGCGCATAGGGCCAGTCCTCCCCGTCGGGTTCGGGCACGTCCGGCGACTCGGGCGCTTGCGCCGGCTCGGGCTCCTCTGCCGCCGCCGCGGGAGCAGACTCGCCCGCCGGGCGCATGAAGATGCTGTCGTCGCGCACAGGCGGCTCCTGCGCCTCATCCTCCTGCGCGGCGGCCTGCTGCTCCATGAGCCACTGCTGGTAGGCCTGCTGCTGCCACAACTGCTGCTGCATCAGGTACTGCTGCTGCGCCATCCACTGTTGCATGGCCTGCTGCTGCGCCAGCGCCGCGGCCTGCGGGTCCTGAGCCGGCGTCTGGGGTTCTTCAGGCGCCTGCGCGCCGTCGCGGCGCACGACGCGGCTGGTGCTCTCAAAGCCCGCAAACAGGCGCAGCCGAAGCTCCGCCTTGCCCACCACCAGCCTTGAGCCATGCGCCATATACGCCGCTTCCCGGCCTTCTTTGCACGGCTCGCCGTCCACGCTGGCCGCGCGGCCGCGCATGGGCTGGATCATCAGCCCCTCGTCCTGGTCGAATCGGAACCACAGGTGGCGTTTGGCGACGCCCTCCACGGGCACGCACAGGTCGTTGGTGCGCAGCGTGCCCAGCGTCCCTTCGCGCGGCAGGGGGAGCGCCTGTCCCCGCCTGAGCGCTCCGCCGCCCTCCAGCACGACCATCTCGCCCACATACCCCGCGTCCGGCAGAAGCCTGAGCCGCTTTTTGGCCTGCCGCCTGTCGCGGCGGTACCAGCGGTAGCTGCGCCAGACGATGATCGCCATGAGAAACAAAAACCAGTACCGCGCCGCCTGCGCGACCAGTTCGTAGACCTCAGCGGGCAGGGCCAGCCCGCTGAGAAAATTGAGTTCGCTGGGCAAAGCGGGCGCTCCTTTCCGGCGCCGCAGCGCGCCTAATCGTCCTGAGCCTTGGATTCCTCCAGAAATTTCTCCATCTTTCGCTTGACGCGCTGCAGGGCGTTGTCGATGGACTTGACATGACGGCCCAGCTTGTCCGCGATCTCCTGATAGCTCTTGCCGTCCAGATAGGCGTTGAGCACATCCTGCTCCAGGCCGCTGAGCACGCGGTCCACCTGGTCGCGGAAGGAGACGAGGTTTTCCCGTCCGATGATGAGCTCCTCGGGATTTTGTGCGCGGCCCTCGACGATCACGTCCATGAGGGTACGGTCGCTTTCCTCGTCGTAGATGGGCTTGTTGAGGGAAACGTAGCTGTTGAGGGGCACGTGCTTTTGCCGCGTGGCGGTCTTGATGGCCGTGATGATCTGCCGGGTGATGCACAATTCCGCAAAGGCGCGGAAGCTGCTCAGCCGCTCCGCCTGATAGTCGCGAATGGCCTTGAACAGGCCGATCATGCCCTCCTGCACGATGTCCTCGTGGTCCGCTCCGATGAGAAAATAGCTGCGCGCCTTGGAGCGGACGAAGTTTTTGTACTTGCTCAGCAGGTATTCCGCCGCCACGCTGTCGCCCTGCTGGGCCAGGCCCACGACCTGCTCGTCGGCCATTGCGGAAAAGCGTTTGTCCAGCACGCTCTCCCAGGAGCTGTCCAGGTCCAGCCCGTCGCTTTCCTGCTCCTCCCCGCACTCATACTCCTGTGCGTCCTGGATGCGCTCATCCCTCGGTTCGGTCATGGGGATCTCACCTGCCTTATTTTTGCCTTCTGAGCCTGTCCAATGCGGCGAACTGCTCCTCGCTGAGCGCCGAGGACAGGGCGGTGCGGCCCTGCGCGCCGGGCGTTCGGTGACGGTTACGGCCGCTGGAGCGCTCGGCGGCCAGCTCGCGCCAGAGTTCCCGCGCGCTCAGGCGCGTCGCGCCCCGGCCGAGGATGAGGGTCTGCTCGGTGGCGTCGCTGGTGGCCACGCGGGCCTCGCGGTAGCGGGGCAGAAGCTGGCACATGCGCTCGATGAAGTGATCGGCCGTCTCCCCGTGCCGCGTATAGACCACGGTCAGCCCCGGCCGCTCCTCGATGCTTCGCAGGGGCCGCTCGGCCTTGTAGCCGTCAAAGACCAGCCAGACCTCCTGCCCCGTATAGCCCGCGTAGTCCTGCATCAGATGGATCAGCCGATCTCGGCACTCGTCCAGCGGCCAGCGCTCCCGCTGCGCCTCGGGCCAGGCGCCGATGATGTTGTAGCCGTCCACGTACAACAGGGGCTTCATGGACGCGCGCGCACAACCGCGTACATCAGGATGCCTGCGGCCACGCTGGCGTTGAGGCTGTCGAGCTTGCCCCGGATGGGCACCGATACGGTGCGGTCGCAGCTTTCCAGCACCCGGCGGCTCACGCCCTCGCCCTCCGCGCCGATGACCAGCGCGACCGGGCCGCTGAGGTCCACCCCGGCATAGTCCTCGCCCGCCATGTCCGCGGCATAGGTCCATATGCCCTCCGCCTTGAGGGTTTCCAGCGTCGTGCTCAGATTGGTCACGCGGGCCACCGGCAGGTATTCCACCGCCCCCGCGCTGGCCTTGACCGCGGCGGGGGTGAGGCCCACGGCGCGGCGCTCATGCACGATGACGCCGTGCGCGCCCGCGCACTCGGCCGTGCGGATGATCGCGCCCAGGTTATGCGGGTCGGTGATGCCATCCAGAAGGATGAGGAAGGGCTGCTCTCCGCGCTCGCGCGCCAGGTCGAGCATCGCCTCCACCGTGCTGTAGCGGTACGCCGAGGCAAAGGCCACCATTCCCTGATGGTTGCGCGTGATGGCGTCCAGCCGTGCGCGGTCGACCTCCTTGACGGGCACGCGCCGCTCCCTGGCCATCTTGACGATCTCGCGCGCCGAGCCGCTCAATTCGCCACGCGCGACCAGAAGCTGCTCGATGTCCCGCCCGCTCTTGAGCGCCTCGCGGATGGGGTTGCGGCCGGTGAGGAGGTTCTCCTGCCGGTCCGATTCCTGCGCGGCCTCCTGCGGCACATAGCGGAAACGCTCGTAGCCCTCCCCCATGCGCGCCTGCTTCTGCTCCCCATAGGGGCGCGGCGCGGCGGTCCTGTCGCCGCGGGACGTGTAGCGGCTGGCCGTGCCGGTGGCGAAGCGGAACCCGCCGGTCTTTTTCTCCCGGCGCGGCGGCTCGCCGGCCGGGGCGGGACGCTCGCCGCCGGGCGCCTTGCGCACGGCGTTTTCCCGATAGCCAGCGGGGCGCGCCTGCCCCTGCGCGCGGCTGCCGCGGGGCGCGCCGCTCCGGCCGCCCTTGCCGTATCCGGCTCCCTCGTCCTCAAAGCCTCCGCGCGCGGCGGCCTGCCTGCGTTTCTCCTGCCGGGTCTTGCTCTGAATATCCTTGTAAAAAGCCATTCTTTCGTCTCCCATTCCTTATTTCAGCCCTTGCAGATAGGCCTTGCGCGCCTCGCGGATCTCCCTTTGGCGTCCGCAGGACTTCTCCCCCTCGGGGCACGCGCCCCTGAGGCACCCCGGCCCCGCATCCCGGAACAGTGCGGGCGCCTCGCGGCAGCACAGCTCAAACATCGTTTGCGCCAGCGCCCGGATCTCCCACTGAGCGCGGCTGCACATGCGAAGCGAGAAGAAGTGCCTGAGCTCCCGCGCGTTCATCGTCAGCAGCACGCGCGTCTCGCACGCTCCGGGCAACACGAAGCGGGCGTCCTCATTGCTCTTTTCCCCCGCGTCGCCCAGCCGCTTCTGCCATTCCTCATACCACGCCTGAATCTGTGCCATCTGCCGGTGGTATTCCTCTTCGGCCCCGGAGCCCAGGGCGCGGATGGCGGGGGGCACGATATAGCCGAAGCCGCCGGCATAGCTGACGTAGCGCTGGCTCTGGACGCTGAAGCTGGCAATGCGGTGGCGCGTGAGCTGCGCCAGGAGCACGCGGCTGACGCCCTCGATGAGGAAGGTGAAGCTGGCGTGCTCCAGCACACTCTCATGCCCCATGCCCATCACGCGCTCCACAAACGCCCGCTGGTCCTTTTCCTCCACGGTTCTCATCAGCCCGTCCACATCGCCCCCGGCATAGCACAGCCGCGCGCCCAGGGCCGTCAGGGCCTCGGGTTCCGGCGTGTGCCTGACCAGCACCACGCGCTGCTTTCTCTCCGGCATCGTCATCCCTCCGTTCAGCGGCTTAACATCTTATTTTAAAGGATTGCAGCGCCAATGTCAAACAATTCGCCAATCCGCCCCGTCTGGCCCGTCAGATAGAGATATCCCATCAACGCCTCCAGCCCCGTGGCGCGGCTGTAGGCCACGGGGTCCTGATTTTTGGGCGCCCGGTGATGCGCATGCGCGTTCTGTCCGCGCCTGAACACATCCGCCTCCTCGGGGGTGAGCACGGGCTCGATGCGCGCGGCCGCCTGGGCCTGCGCGCCGGCGTTGGCCAGCAAAATCGCGCGCCGATGGAGGGCGCCCGCCGCCAGCGCCCCCTCCAGCAGGCGCTGGCGGATGAGCAGGTCCCAGACGGCATCGCCCAGATAGGCCAGGGAGAGCGGATTTTTCAATTTCGCTTCCTGTAGGGAAAACGTCTTTGGCAACAGGGAATCCGGCATGACACAGCCCCGCTTTCGTATGGCGATCGTACCTCTCCATCATAGCATGGCTTGCGGGCATAAACAACCCGCCGGCACGGGTTTTACGCCCCCTCTTCCTCTCCGATGCGGGCGCGCAGGTCCAGGTAGCGCTCCAGCCCGTCGGCGATGGCCTGACCGATCTTCTGCTGATACGCCCCGTCCAGCAGAAGCGCCTCCTCGCGCGCGTTGCTCAGAAAGCCGCACTCCACCAGCGCCGAGGGCATCTCTCCGCGCAGCACGTAATAATCCCCCGCCAGCGCCGAACGAACCCTGGGGGGCTGGAGTACGTCCAGCATCGCCTCCTGCAGCGCGCCCGCCAGAAGTCGGCCCTCGTCGCTCCCCTTTTGGTAAAATACCTGCGGCCCGCTTTCCTCGCGGCTTCGGTACTCGTTGAGATGGATGCTCAGGAACACGTCGGAGCCGGCTTCCTGCGCGATGTCCATTCGCTTTTGCAGGTCCTGGCGCTTGCGGGTCTTGCCCGTGGCGTCCTCGTCCTCAGAGAGGCATACGTCCTCCCGCCGCGTGAGCGTCACCTCCGCCCCGCGCGCCGCGAGCGCCTTTTCCACCTCAAGGGCGATTTCCAGCGCCACGTCCTTCTCCCACCTCCCGCTGTCCCTGGCCCGCGTGCCGCCGTCATAACCGCCGTGCCCGGGGTCCAGCGTCACCCTCAGGCCGCTCAGCGTCCTGCTTTCTTCCGTCTCCACCGGCATGGACGGCTCGGGCGGCGCCTCCCCGCCGCCCAGCGCCAGACCGCCGGCCGCCAAAACCAGCACCAGCAGCGTGCAGATTCGCAATCTTTCCGTCTTTTTTGTTACAATTTTATGTAAAAACCGGCCCATGCAGCATCCCTCCTCGCTCGTGCGGATAGGATATGCTTGCAGCCATCAAAAAAGAGCCAAAAAGGACAGCCCCCGGCTGTCCCGCGCTATTCTCGGCGCCTAGCGCGCCCTTTAATCGCAGGCGCTGCCGTTCTCGCCCCCGCGCCTGCGGCGCGGGGGCCGACTGTTTATGCATCCATGCATGCCTTTGAACGATGTTTTCCACATTTTCCACATGGTTTTCCACGGTTTTTCTCCTTCCATCGTCTTGTTTAGGCCCCGGATGTGGAAAACTGATTTCATGCATCGGACCGCATATCAACTTTTCCACATATGGCCCGATTGTGGATTTTGGGGGCTTTTCAAGGAGAAAATGTGGAAAACTCGAGGGAAAACATGTCGCCTTTTGGACGATTCCATTACAAAATATTTTCCAATGTCGCAAAGTCGCTGCTCTCCACCTCGCTCAACGCGTCCATAACGCCGTCCAGCGCGCGCAGGGACTCGTCCCGCCAGCGCTGCTCCAGCGCCGTGGAGAGCTGCAGCATCGCGGAGGTGACCGCACGGGTGTGGTGATGTCCGATCAGGAAGTTGAGCCAGTCGGCGTCATGCTCCCACCGGGCATGGAGATAGGCCTGCTCCTGTGCGGCTTCCTCCAGGCGTCCCGCGTCGATGGCCTCGCGCATCCCGTCCAGGGCTTCCAGGTATTCGCGCGCCGTATGGCTCTGGGTGAGGTCCAGCCACAAGCCCAGGCCGATGCTGAGCGCCGTGAGGGTCACGATGAGCACAATGGCCCGGCGCATTACCAGATCACCTCCTCTGGCCTGAGCGCCGGTCCGCGGGCCGGCGGCTTTTCGCCAAAGCCATGAACCGTCATCTGACCGTCGGTGTCCAGGTAGCACAAAAGCACCTGCCGCGCGTCGGGATAGCCCAGCTTCTTGAGCTGTGCGCGAAGCCAGTCCTCATCCCGGCCGCACAGCGGCAGGTTGTTTTTTTCAATTTTCCCGTCCATCACCAGCGTCAGGGGGATGCCCTCGTAGGCCGTCTCCAGCCCCATGTCGGCCGGGGTGAGGGGGCGCTGCTGGGAGCGGGGAAAAACGCTGAGCTTGCCGCTGGTTTCCATGATGGCGGTGCCCACCTCCGTGGGCGAGAGGATGCCGCCGGTGCGAAGTTCCTCCAGCAGGTCGTTGAGATTGAAGCACAGGCGTTCCAGCGCCTTTCGGTCGATCTGCCCCCGGCGGATGACGACGGTGGGCGTGCCGCTGAAAAAGGCGCGCATGCGTTGGCTCTTGAGGGACAAAAGGGTAAAGAGCTGGTGGAGCGTAACGGTCGCCGCCAGCGGGATGATGCCGCGCCACAGGGGAATATCCAGGCTCTCCATGGGCGTGGAGGCCAGGTCGGCGATCATGATGGCGATCACCAGCTCAAAGGGCTGGAGCTGTCCCACCTGCCGCTTTCCCATCAGGCGCATGGCCAGCACGGCAAAGCACACCAGCACCAGGCTTCGGATGAAGATGGCAAGCATCGCTTAAGACTCCACGCTCTCCAGCCACTGCTCCAGCTCCGCAAGGGACGAAAAACCCACCCCGTGGCGAAGCTCCTCCTGTACCGCGCTGGGCAGGGAGCTCAGCTCCAGGTCCAGCTCGTTCACCAGCGCCAGCGCGTCGCCGTACTTGTTTTCAAACACGCAAAGCATGCCCGCGCCGTTGGGCATGAGCACCATGTGGTCCGGGCAGTACATATCCGGCTGCTGTTCCATTTTGATGAGTTTTGCGCCAAACTCGGTGATGCGCCATTCGGGGTAAAGCGCCTCGACCTCGGCCAGGGTCTTTCCGTAGAGCTCCGCCGGCGCGGTCACGCGGCGCGTGACCACATGCTCGCAGCGGGTATAGGTCAAGGTCTGCAAAAGCTCGCAGCCCTCCTCCACCCGCACCTGGTCGGCGGCGTCCACAGCCTGCGCCGGGGGCAGTTCGCCCGGAGCGGTGGAGCCGGACGGCAGAAGCAGCGTTGCCGCCGCAATGGCCAGCAGCACCGCGGCGCTGAGAAGCAGAAGAAGGGTGTTTCGTTTCAGGGGATTGCGTTCGGCGTTCCTGTCGCTCATAGGGCGCGCTCCTTTTCGGCGTGATAGGAGCAGTATGCCCTTCCGGGAGGCTTTTCAAACCCTCAGGTTCTGGGCGAGGCTTCATAAAGGCGCCGGTTGAGCTCGCGCACGTCCTCCGCATCCAGCTTGACCACGCGCCGGTCATAGGTCATCAGGCCGTTGAGCTCGTCCTCCACGTCGCTCAGCTGCGTATAGACCGCCGCGCACAGCCCGCGCGGGATCGCTGGTAACACCTGCCGTTCATAGAGCCGAGCAAAATCCTGCCACAGCCTGCCCGCCTCCCGCAGCCGGCGGTAGCCGTAGTCCCCGCCGCCGAAGCAATGGCCCTCCACACGCAGGTTGTAGCCGCCAAACTCGCTCAGCGCCACGGCCCGACCCCGCCGGTCGCGCCGAAAGCGGAAGGGCTTGAAATACACGTGCCAGCTCCGCATTTCACCCGCGCCCTGATCGTGCCAGCCGCTGGCCGGGTCCACGGGCCGCGTGGGGTCCAGCGCGCGCAGGCGCTCCATCACGCGGGTGCTGTCAAACTGGCCCCAGCCCTCGTTAAAGGGCACCCACAGGACCACGCTGGGCGCATTGAAAAGCTGGGCCACCATCTCCTCCAGCTCGTCCATGTACTCGGCCCGCCCCTGCGCCGAGGCGCGGCCAAAGGCGCGATAATGGTTGTCACGCCGATGAATCCCCGTAACCAGCGGCAGGGTCACGGTGGAAAAGCGATACTTGCTCCCGCCGCAGGGCATGTCCTGCCACACCAGCATGCCCAGCCGGTCGCAATGATAGTACCAGCGCATGGGCTCGACCTTGATATGTTTTCGGAGCATGTTAAAGCCCATGGCCTTGGCGGTGCGGATGTCATGGATCAGCGCCTCGTCGCTGGGCGCGGTATACAGGCCGTCGGGCCAGTACCCCTGGTCAAGCAAGCCGCTTTGAAAATAGGGCATGCCGTTTAAAAACAGCCGCTTTACCCCGTCCCGGTCCATCCGTACCTCTGTCTTGCGCATCCCGAAGTAGCTCTCCACCCGGTCGTCTCCCAGCGTCACGACAAGGTCGTAGAGATAGGGGTCCTCCGGGCTCCAGGCACGAAAATCGGGCATGGGGATGATGGCCGGCTCGCCGCTGGTGAAGGGTACGGTTCTTCCGTCCACGGACGCCTCGCAGTGCAGCGGCTCGCGGCAGCCCACCGTCACCTGCACCGCCGCCTGATCGAACAGGGGCACGATGCGCAGGCTCTCGATGTGGCGCCTGGGCACGGCCTCCGCCCAGATCGTCTGCCAGATCCCGCTCTGCGGCGTGTACCAGATGCCGCCCCGGCGGGTCCTTTGCTTTCCGCGGCTGTGAAAGCTCCCGTCCGTATCGTCATGGACCCCGACCACAAGCGTATTTTTCGCCCCCAGCGCGTCCGTCACATCCAGGGAGAAGGCGTTGTAGCCGCCCATGTGACGGCCCAGCAGGGTCCCGTTTACATAGACGGAGGCTTCCTGGTCCACCGCGCCGAAATGAAGCAGCAGCCGTCCTCCGGGCGGGATAAAGCCCTCCGGCACAGTCAGCTCGCGGCGGTACCACAGCGTCTGCCCCGCCAGCAGCGTGCGCCCCACGCCGCTGAGGGCGCTCTCGGGGGAAAAGGGAACCAGAATACTCCCATCCCAGTTCTCCGGGATGCCGTCCTCCTCCGTAACGGCATACTCCCAGCGGCCGTTTAAGTTGAGATAGCTGTCCCGCCGCATCTGCGGGCGCGGGTATTCCATCAGCACACGGCGCTCATCCAGGGCTTCGCCCCAGGGGGTCGTCAGCTTCTGATCCCCCTGGGGACGCAAATCCGCTTTTTTCATTTGAAACGATTCCTTTCCCGCATGGCCATGCTAGGGTCATTATACCACTGTCCGCGCTCCCGGGCAAATGTGCTTTTCCCCGCACGCAAAAAGCCGCCCCGCCTCTTCCCCCTCGGGAAGGCGGGGCGGCTCAGCTTGTCGAAAAAGCTCGCCTGCGGCGATCTTTTCCGACAGGACACGTTTC
>CAUDEL010000018.1:0-47145 GCA_958448555.1 uncultured Eubacteriales bacterium
CGTAGAGCTCCTGGAACTTGTCGCAGGCGGCGTTGAGGTAGGCTTCCTCGCAGCTTCCGTAGACGGTCAGCTCGCCTTCGGCCTTGGCCGCATCAATGAGCGCCTGATCGATTCCCTCCGCGGAAGCCACGCTGCACAGGCCAAGAGCCATCGCAGCAACGAGAAGCAGCGCCAACAGTTTCTTCATGAGAACCACATCCTTTCACGGGATTTATCCCGGATATTGATTGTCGATAGCGCCTGTTTCCGATGCCCCTATGATAGCACTCCAAAGGCCGCATTGTCAAGCCGTCAGCAAGCGCTCCCCCGAAGAAGTGGCGATTGTTTCCATGATCCGCTTTTTCTCTTTTGCTTTGCCCCGGGGCTTTCCTGTGGTATAATGGAGCAAAAGAAAACAGACCGCCCAGGCGCGGAGACCGCCGGGCGTTGGGAGGAAACGCTTATGTGGAAAGCGGTGGACGATCTTTTGGCATGCGGCGTCACCGAGGGGCTGTTCCCAGGCTGCGCCATGGCGGCCGGGCAGGGGACGCGCGTTTTATTTACCAGCGTGCATGGCACGCTTACCCAGGGGGACGGGCGCTGTGTAACGCATACCACGCGCTATGACGTTGGCGCGCTCACCCGCGTGATGGCGACGGTGCCGCTGGTGCTCTATGCCCTGGAGCGCGGACTGGTCAGCCTGGACGACCGGCTGGACCGCTGGCTGGAAGAAGTTCCGCAGGACAAGCGAGAAATCACGCTTCTCCACCTTCTGACCCATACCTCCGGCCTGAGCCCGTCGTTTCTGCTCGCGCAGGAGGCGGAAAACGACCGCGACGCCCTGGGGGCGCTCATGCGCCACCCGCTTTCGGGCAGCGTGGGCGGCAAGGTGCGCGATTCGGCCATGGGCTTTATCCTGCTGGGGCTGATTCTGGAGCGGGTGTTCGCCATGCCGCTGGATGAGGCGGTCAAGCGCTTTGTGACCGCGTCCCTGCGCATGCCCGGCACGGGCTATCTCCCCGCGGGCGACGACGTGGCCCCCGCCGAAGGCGAGAGCGAGGGTGAGGGCTGGCAGGCGGGCCAGCCGCAGGACGGCAACGCCCGCTTCCTGCACGGCGTGGCCGGCCACGCGGGGCTGTTTACGGACCTGGAGGACATCATCCGCTTCGCCTCCATGCTGGCCGGAGACGGCCGGAACGAGGAGGGCGTGGTCTTTTCCTATCGCTCCGTCCACCTGGCCACCACCGAGCGCACGCGCGGGCTCAACGAGGCGCGGGGCTACGGCTTTCGCATCACCAAGCGCTCGGACCCGTTTCTGGGGCACCTGTGGCCCAGCGACGGCTACGGCCTGACGGACCCGGCCAGCGGGTCGCTCATCGCCGTGAGCCCCGACGACGGCTTCTTCGTCTCCCTGCTCCTCAACAGCCACGGCACGCCCAGCGCCCGCCTCGATCTGGCGCGCATGCACAAGCTTCTGCTCAACGCCGCCTACGCCGCTTTCCAGCACGACGAGGAGTGACCGGCGAGTCTCCACAGGATTTTGGACAGATTGAAGGGGACGTTCCATCGGACGTCCCCCTCTTTTTTGCCGGATTCAGCCGTTTCCGCCCGATTCATAATCAAACAGCACGACCTCCCCGGTGCAGGCATCCACGAACGCGCCGCCGCTGATGTGCGTATCTCCAACGTCCACCTCCAGAGCGAACTCCCACATCCGCCGACCCGCGTTGTCCTCCACCAGCCGCGCGCCCACCTCGTCAAAATCCTCCGCCGTACCCAGCGCGGCCACCTCGGCTTCGGTGAGGCCCAGCTCCTCCTGCGCGGCGGAGCGCATGATCTCCTTGGCCTCGGCCAGACTGATGTCGCCCCTTCCGGGTTCAACTTCGCGCACGTCCATCCATACGCTGGCGTCCTCGTTCACCGGCGCGGGCACGGTCTGCACGGGGCCGGGGTTTTCCCGGGCCAGCTCCAGCGCCTCCTCCCGCCCATCTTTCAGGGCGTAGAGAAGCTGCTCCTGCCCGTAGGCGGGGGCGGTGAGATCTCCGCCGCGCCACAGCGCGGGATCAAGGCCGTCGTGGCTCCATGAGGCGGTCATGCCGCCCTGTGCCTTTTCCACCGTATACACGCCTGCGCGCTCCGGGTCGATGTTCGCCAGGGCGCGGAAGGTCACGCGCCAGCCGCCGTCCGTTTCCTGATACTCCGCATGAAACATGCCCATGGTTTCCGCCGTCAGCCCGTAGGCGTCCATCACGGCCTGCCGGGCCTGGTATTTTGCCTCCGCCTCCGGCGTGCGGGTCAGGGCATACACCGCCAGCGCCGAGACCGCCGCCAGCGTCAGCACAGCCGCCAGAATCAGCCCTGCGGACAAACGTTTCCTCATTTTGGGTTCTCCTTTCGTCCGGGCAAGCACCGCGCCGCGGTCCCGCGGCCGCCAGCGCAGGCCGGAAAGCTCGCGGTCCACGATTTCCTTCAAGCCGTCACGCATCGTAATACCACTCCTTCAACCGTTCCCTAAGCTGCCGGTTTGCGCGCTGGAGCCTTTGTTTCATCGCGCTTTGCGAGATGCCCAGCGCCTGCGCCGCCTCATAAACCGTCATCTCCTGATAGTAGCGCAAGAGCACCGCCTCCCGCTCGCGTCTGGGCAGGGCCTCCACCGCCCTGAGCACCTCCCCGTCCGGGTGCGCGTCCTCCGCGCCCGCCTCCGGCAGCGCTTCCAGCGGCGTGCCGCGATCCACATGGCGCAGCCACGCCGTTCTGTGGTAGTCCCGGCAGGTGTTGATGGCGATGCGCATCAGCCAGGTGCGTTCGTCGCACCCGCCCCGGAAGTTCCCCATCTTTTTCCAGGCCTTCACGAAGGTATCCTGCGCCGCGTCCTGGGCAAGGGCTGCGTCGTGCAGATACAGGCGGCACATGCGCACCAGCGCGTCGCCATAGCGGCGCATCATCTCCTCCAACCGTTCCTCCGCCGTATCCATGCCGCCTTCCCCCTTTCACCTGTTAGACGAGTTTCCCGTCCGAGACGGACAGTTTTTTCAATAAAAAAAGCAGCGGAACACCAGGTTCCGCCGCTTGATTAAGGAAAGGCTCAGCCTTCGATGGCCTTGGCGATCTGCGGGGCCGTCAGGCCGTATTCCGCCAGCACCTCCAGGGGCTTGCCGGACTGGCCGAAGCGGTCCTGCACGCCGATCTTGTCCAGCGTGCAATCCACGCGCCGGCGCAGGATCACATCGCCCACGGCGTCGCCCAGGCCGCCGATGACGGAGTGCTCCTCCACCGTGTATACGCGGCGGCACTTGGCCGCGTAGGCGGCGACGAGCTCCTCGTCGATGGGCTTGATGGTATGCAGGTTGACGACCGCGGCGCTGATGCCCTTTTCCCGCAGGAGCTCAGCGGCCTTGAGGCTCTCGCTGACCAGAATCCCGCAGGTGAAGATGACCAGGTCGCTGCCGTCCACCAGGACGTTGCCCTTGCCGATGGTGAAGGGCATGGGGTCGAGGACGGGCGAGGGCAGGCGGGCAAGGCGCAGGTAAACGGGGCCGTCCAGCTCCGCGGCGGCCTTGACGGCCTGATAGGTCTCGTTGGCGTCACAGGGGCAGATGACGGTCATGCCGGGCAGGGCGCGCATCAGCGCGATATCCTCGATGGCCTGATGGCTGCCGCCGTCCTCGCCCACGGTCACGCCCGCGTGGGTGAAGGCGAGCTTCACATTGAAATGCGGGTAGCAGATGCCGTTGCGGATCTGGTCATAGCTGCGGCCGGCAAAGACGGCAAAGGTGGAGCAGAAGGGGATCAGCCCCATGCGGGACATGCCCGCGGCCATATCGACCATGTTGGCCTCGGCGATGCCGGCGTTGAAGTGCCGCTTGGGGAACTCCTTGGCAAAGGTGATGGTCATGGTGGCATGGGACAGGTCGGCGTCCAGCACCACGATCTTGTCGTTCTCATGGCCCAGCTTGGCCAGCGCCTCGCCATAGGCCACGCGGGTGGCTTTCATCTCGCTCATGCTTCAACCCTCCAGTTCTTTCAGCGCGGCGGCGCGTTCCTGTGCGTTGGGGGCCTTGCCGTGCCAGCCCACCTGATTCTCCATGAAGCTGACGCCCTTGCCCTTGCAGGTATGGCTGAGAATCAGCGTGGGCTTGCCCTCCACAGGCGGGGTCTTGAGCGCGGCGAGAACGGCCTCGAGGTCATTTCCGTCCTTGAGCTCGATCACATGGTAGCCAAAGGCGGTGAACTTGGCGTTGAGGTCGCCCAGTCCCATGACCTGGTCGTTGCTGCCGTCGATCTGCAGGCCGTTGTTATCCACCAGCACCGTCAGGTTGTCCAGCCCGTAGTGAGCCGCCGCCATGGATGCCTCCCACACCAGGCCCTCCTGCAGTTCGCCGTCGCCGCAGATGGCGTAGACGTGGCAGGGGTTGCCGGTCGCCTTGGCGCCCAGCGCCATGCCCACGGCGATGGAGATGCCCTGGCCCAGCGAGCCCGTGGAAGCGTCCACGCCCGGGCACTTCTTGGCGTCCGGGTGGCCCTGGAGGATGCTGTGAAGCTGGCGGAAGCGCTTGAACTCCTCCGTGTCGAAATAGCCCTTCTCACCCAGCACCGCGTACAGCGCGGGCGCCGCGTGCCCCTTGGAGAGCACCAGCCGGTCGCGCGTGGGATCGGAGGGGTTCTTAGGATCGACGTTCATAACGTCAAAATACAGCGCCACCAGCATCTCCACCGCCGAAAGCGAGCCGCCCGGGTGGCCGGAGCCCGCGTCCGCCGTCATGTTGATGATGTCGCGCCGCACCTGAGTACAGATGTTTCTGAGGGCTGGCGTATCCATATCCACAGTACCTCCCATGTTCGTATAAAGTTCCCGCCGGGATGGTTTTCACGTCCCTGAATCGTGCGGTTTCACTATATCACAGGCGGATTCTGCTTGTCAATGTATGGTATTGTTCTTTCACGGTTCCGTCAAAAAGCCGCCGGCGCATTGCCGGCGGCTCAGTTTGTCGAAAAAGTCCGCCTGCGGCGGCCTTTTCCGCCAGATGCTTAAGAAATGTTTGCGCCAAGGGCGCAAACTCCCCGCCCGCCCGGCACCGGAGGGAAGCGTCAGCCCTGTGGGCTGTTGCCACCGAAGGTGGCAAAGCGACCCGAAGGTGGGGAGCGAAACGAGCAGAGGGTGCGGGTAGCACCCTCTGTGAAGATTGAGCGACCGGGGAAAGCCGGGCGATACGAATTCACTTTGGAGGGCCTGCGGGCCCTCCAAGCCTCCCGAAAGGTTTTTTTGACAGTCTGAGCCGCCGGCGCATTGCCGGCGGCTTTTCCGGAGCGTTTACCTGAGGAACAGGCTCAGGATGAGCAGTTCGACAAAGCCCACGCCCCAGGCGATCGTGGAGGTGACGGACCAGTTGCGGATCTGTTCCTTGGTCTCCTTGAAGCCCATGAGGTTGTTGACGACCCAGAAGTAGCTGTCGTTGAAGTAGGAGAAGAACAGCGAGCCCACGCAGGCGGCGAAAGCGCCCAGCATCATATTGGCGCCGGCGGCGGCGAGGATGGGCGCGCAGATTCCGGCGGCCGTAACCATGGCGACCGTGCCGGAGCCCTGGATGAAGCGCACGAGTGTGGCGATGATGAAGGGGAGGATGATGATGGGGATGGCGGTCTGAGAGAGCAGCTCGGCGACGTAGTTGCCGGTGCCGCTGTCCTTGAGGATCTGGCCCAGGGCGCCGCCGCCGCCGGTGACGAGGATGATGATGCCGGCGGACTTGATGCCCGTGTCCATCTCGCTCAGCGCGGTCTTGCGGTCCAGCTTGCGGCCCAGCACGAAGATGGCCAGCAGCAGGCCGATGCCCACGGCGATGATCGGGGTGCCCAGGAAGGTCACGATCTGGCCGATGCCGGTAGCGGAGATGCCGGCGGCGCTGAAGATGTTGTTGAGCAGGATCAGCAGGATGGGCATGACCAGGGGCAGGAAGCTGACCGTCGCCGAGGGCAGTTCACGGGAGGGCGTAAGCACGTCCGCATCCGCGATTTCCTCGATCTTCTCGGGGCGCTCCCAGCCTTCCTCATTGTCCGCGGGGAGCTGATAGAGGCGCTTGCCCAGCCACAGGCAGTAAAGGGTGGCGACGATGCACATGGGGATGGAGATGACGATGCCCCAGAGGATGAAGGCGCCCACATCCACCCCGAAGGTGCCGGCGACGCCCAGCGGTCCGGGCGTGGGCGGGACCAGGGAGTGGGTGATGACCAGGCCGCCGGCCAGCGGGCCGGCGATGGCCACGATGGAGCGGCGGGTCTTTTTGGAGATGGCCTTGGCGATGGGGCTGACGATGACGAAGCCGGAATCGCAGAAGATCGGGATGGAGACGATGAAGCCCGTCAGGGCCATGGCCCAGTGTTCCCGCTTCTTGCCGAAGAGTTTGATGAATGTCAGCGCCATGCGCTCGGCGGCGCCCGTGCGGTCGAAGATCTGGCCCATCATGACGCCAAAGCCGATGATGATGCCGATGCTTCCCAGCGTGCCACCGAAGCCGTTGATGATGGAGGTGGGGATGCTGGACGGGGCCATGCCGCCCAGCAGGCCGATGACGACGGCCGCGATGATGAGTCCGAGGAACGCATGAACCTTTGTCTTGAGGATGAGCAGAATCAACAGGACAATTCCGATGAAAAGAGCGATCAGCATTTGGGTTCCGGCAACCATGTTCGCAACTCCTTTCAGCGGCCCCTCCATGGGGGCCGTTTACTCACGCAGGAAGGCGGGCGCGTACTTCACGCCCAGACGGACGGCCTCCATCATGCTCACGGGGCTGGCGATGCCCTTGCCCGCGATGTCAAACGCCGTGCCGTGGTCCACGGACGTGCGCAGGATCGGCATGCCGGCGGTGATGGAGATGGTGCGCTCAAAGTCCAGCGTCTTGGTGGCGATGTGCCCCTGATCGTGATAGAGGCTCAGCACGCTGTTGTAGCGGCCGTTGAGCGCCTGATGGAATACGGAATCGGCTCCGATGGGGCCCGCCACCTGGTAGCCCATCTTTTTCAGCTCCTCGACCGCGGGGAATACCGCCTTGACCTCCTCATCGCCAAACAGCCCATGCTCGCCGCTGTGCGGGTTGAGCCCGGCGATGGCCATGGTGCCCTCCGTGATGCCCAGCTTGCGCAGCGCCCTGGTGCAGCGGATGACATAGTCGATAATGCGCTCCTTGGTGACCATATCGCACGCCTTGCGCAGGGAGACATGGCGGCTGAGGAAGAACACGCGCAGGTTGCGGACCTCAAAGAGCGTCAGGGGGTCGTTGGAATGGGTCAGGGCGCTGAAAATCTCGGTATGGCCGATGAAATTCACCCCTCCTTCTTTTAAAGATTCTTTATTGATCGGCGTGGTTGACACGGCGTCAACCAGCCGTTCGTTCGCAAGCTCGATGCTGCGGGCGATGTACTCGTAGGCCGCTTTGCCGCACATGCCGCTGACCTTGCCGACCTCAAAGCGCGACATGTCGATGTTGTCGATGTCGATCAGCTCGATCGTCCCCGCCTCATACGTGCCCTCGGCGGGCGTGGAGATGGTATGGATCGTCAGACGCGGGGTATTGGGATAGGTCATGGCGTGCTCCAGCACGCGGCGGCTGCCCACGATCACGCAGCGTGCGGTCTTCTGGGTGGTCTCGTCCGCCAGGGTCTTGATGACAATCTCCGGGCCGATGCCAGCGGGATCTCCGATAGGAATGGCAATCAACGGTCTTTCCATGTGTATTCTCCCTTCTCCCTGTTTAGTGCGCGGTTTCGTTCAGGCGGTCTCTCAGATAGTTCACGCAGGTCACCATGGCCCGCTCGTCGCCCACCATGCCGCCCTTGCTGATGCAGTACAGCCCGCGAAGCGTTCCGCCGATGGCCTGCGCATAACCCGCCAGCGGCACCACCTCGTCCAGCAGCCGCAGCGCCAGGGTGCCCGCGCGCTGATGGATGGCGGCGGTGATGTCCCCGCCGGTGGAGTAGAGGCCGCGGATCTGGCTGTCGGCGGCGAGCACGCGCAGGGCGACCTCGGCGAAGGCGTGGTTAATCAGCTCCGAAAGCTCCTCCGTGCTCAGCCCAAGGCGCGCCTCATAGTCCTTGAGCGACAGCTTCATGGCCGGGTCGATGCCGTTGCCCACGACCGCCAGCACGGGGGACTCGTTGCGACGCGCGGTCAGCTCCTCCACCAGCCGGTCGATCTCCTGACGGCGGCTCTCCGGGCTCTCCAGGATGCGCCCGGCATCCAGCATCACCATCGTCACCGGCAGCTCGGACAGAAGCCTTCTCGTCTGCGCGGCCGCGACGCCGTTGACCGAGCCGATGGCGCAAAGCACCTTGGTCCCCTGCAGCGAGTACGCGGGGGTGAGCAGGCGCGCCGCCATCAGGGCCGTGAAGGGACCCGGGTCCACGGTAATTACGGGAATTGCGGCCATCACCAGCGCGTCCGCGACGGTTTCCATGTCCGCCGCCGTCACGCCGTCGGCCAGCAAAATGCGCGCGCCGCCCTCGCGCAGCTCCCTGATCCTCTTGCTCAGCGCCTCCACGCCGTCTGCGATGTCGTCCAGATGCACGGCCGCCACGGGGTATTTCGTCTGCTGCTGAAGCAGCGCGTGCGCGTCGGAGAGATGGACCGGGCATTTGGGGTCCTTGGCCGCCTCGGTCAGCCGCAGGGGCACGCCGCCGACCAGCAGGTGCCCGCCCACCAGCGCCCGGCCCGAGGAGGGAAACACCGGCACGCAGACGGCCATGTATTCCTCTCCCAGCACGTCCAGAAACGCCTCCGTCTCGCTGCCCAGGTTGCCGCGCAGCGTGCTGTCGATGCGCTTGGCATAGAGCCGCACCTCATTGGCGCGCAGCGCCTCCAGGCACTCCCGCACCCGCGTGTACGCCTCCTGGCGCGGGATGGCGCGGCTGTTGGTCGGCACCACCAGGCAGTCGCACTCCTTGAGCGTGGCGGTTTCCACCATGGCGTTGCGAAGCAGGGTCATGGTGTTGAATCCGCTTTTTTTCAGCAGAACGCCGGTCGCGTTCGCGCCGGTCAGATCGTCGGCGATGACGATGCAGTTGGGCATAACGCCGCCTCCTTTTCACATGCTCACGGGGTCATCAGCCGCGTCCGCTTGCCCAGCAGACGCTTTTCGCTCTCGCTCAAAACGGCGTCGGTAATCACGCCGTCGTAAACGCTCAGGGAGTCAATGGCATAAAGCGCGGAGCTGTGAAACTTGGACGCATCCGCAATCAGATAGCAGCTTTGCGCGACGGAGCGGACCGCCTGTTTCAAAAACGCCTTTTCCTGCGTCGGGGTGAGGTTATACAGCCTTGCGTCGATGGACGCCGAGCCCAGAAAAGCGATCGCGGGGCGAAGCTGGCCAAGCTGCTCCAGCGCCACGTCCCCCAGCATGCTCCCCGTGCCCTTTTGCACCTGTCCGCCCAGCACCACGATCTCGGCGGGCGAGGCCAGCAGCCTGAGGGCGATCTTGAGATCGTTGGTAATCACCGTCAGCCCCTCCATCTGCGCAATCGCCTCCGCCAGGCAGTACGTGGTGGTGCCCGCGTCAAGGTATACGGTCATTCCGGGCTTGACAAGCGAGGCCGCGATGTCCGCCAGCCTGCGCTTGGCCTCCATATCCTTGGCCATCTTCTGTTCGTAGGCCGCCTCTCCGACCGTCCTTTGCACCAGCGCTGCCCCGCCGTGGCAGCGCTGGAGCTTGCCCTCGCGCTGGAAGTAATCCAGATCGCGCCGGACCGTCATCTCGCTGACCTTGAGAAAATGCGCCAGCTCCTCCGTCGTCGCCGTTTCCTTGGCCTCCATCAGGGCCATCAGCCGCCTCCTGCGTTCTATGGGAAGCATATGTCATCTCCCTTCCCCGATATTGAAGGGTAGGCTGTTTTTTGAAAAAGTTCGTTTCTGTTTGATGTTGTTAATTATAGTTGTTACAATTCTTACTGTCAAGTCCTTCATGTCAAATAAGGAGAAAAAAACACAGATTATGCAATCCCCGCGCAGCCCGTCATTCCTTCTCCATTAAAAAAGGCCGCGCCGTGAATCGGCGCGGCCCTCAGTCCAAAAATCGGGAGTTCCTCAGCAGATGGTGGCAATCGCCTCACGAAGCCGTGGAAGGTCCCCGGGCGTGAGGGCTGTGGCCTGCAGAAGATAGGCTTCCAGCTTTTCCATGTTGGAAGGCGTATGCACAAAGCCGATTTCCCTGAGCGTCAGAGGCATGTCCATGGCCCGCATCGCCGCAATGACCCTCTCCCGCTCCGCCTCCGGCGCGCCGTTAAAGACCATCTGCATGATTACACCCACCGCGACGATTTCGCCGTGAAGAACGTCTCCGGCCTCCAGCGTAAAGGCGTCGCGCATGAACGAGTAAAGGCCGTGAGCGAGGGCCAGCTGGTCCACACCATAGGAAAAGCCGCTGACGATGGAGGTGTGCAGCAGATTGGTCAGCACCACGTCGCGGAAACGAGGCGATTGCGCGCCTTTTTCATATACCTCGCCACCCTCCTCCAGCAGGAAGGTGTAGATGGCCTGTGAATTGACCACGCAGATGTACTTCTCCAGCTCGCAGTCGAGGTGGCTGTTGATGATGCGATTGTGAATGACCTCGGGGTACTTGGCGATGGAATCAAAGATGCCCGCCGCAAGCGTGCGTTTGGGCGCGGTGGCGATCAGGCCGGTGTCTGCAATCACCACATCCACCTCCTTGAGCATCGCCACGGAGCCGTCGGGCCTGCCCTGCGCGGTATACATGATGCATACGGTGGAGGAGGCGGCGCAGGTCGCCACGGAGGTGGGGACATTGATGAGGTCCATTTTGGCAAAGGTCGCGGCGCACTTGGCCAGATCGAGGCATTTCCCGCCACCGATTCCCACAATTACGGTGCAGCCCTCCTGGAGGGCCTGCCGGCCCAGTTCCTCTGCGCTTGCGCGGGAACAGGCGCCCCCGTGAATATGAACGGAGGGAAGGATGCCCTCCTGGGCCAGTCCATCTCCGCAGGCATCCAAAACCAGCCGGGTGCTGCGCTCTCCGCCAATAAAAAACGGCCTGCCGCCCAGCCGCCTGATTTCCCGGGGCAGCATGGCGATGCATCCGCTGCCGTAAAAAAACTTGCCCACGCCTACCCGAAGATTGGTGATGCTTTCCATTTGCTAAGCCTCCTGCAGGAAAGAAAGTTGGTTTGAAGGGACAGAGTCTCCTTTATACAGGAAGTATATATCAAAAAAATTATTTTTGCAATATATTTTGCAAGAAAAAATTTTTTATTTTCTATTGACAACCCCCCTGCCGCGATGTTATGATTTTTTCACAAACCAGCCGTGTTGTCATGACAGCAGCCAAAATAAGGAGGATTTTTTGTTATGGTCAGGATGAGTCCGCAAGAGCTTCGCAAGCAACTCCATGGTGTATGCATCATCAGCATCACGCCCTTTAAAGAGGACGGCAGCTTCGATGCGGCAGGCTATGAAAAGAACCTGAAATACATTCTGAATTCTGGTCTGAACAAGACCAACGCGACAATCGTGGTGGGCGGAAGCACGGGCGAGTGCGGGGCGATGAACGTCGCCGACCGCAAGGAAGTGCTGGAATGTGCCCTGTCGGTATGCGGGGACGAGCTTCCCGTGATCGCCGGCTGCAACAGCACCAATGTGCGCGAGTCCATCGAGCTGGCGCATCACGCGCAGGACAGCGGCGCGGCGGGCGTGATGGCGCTGTCGCCCTACTATTATCCGGCCAAGGACGAGAACTGCATCTATGCGTTTTACAAGGAGCTTTCGGATAACACCGATCTGGGCATCCTTCTCTACAACAACTTTGAAGTCATGAACATCGACGTGCCCCTGACCGTGTTGCGCCGGCTGAAGGAGCTGCCCAACGTCGTGGGCATCAAGGACTGCACGCCGGCCTTTTTCAAAATGACCCGCTGCGTGCAGGAGATCGGCGACAAGGTCAGCGTAATCAACGGCCACGGCGAATTCCTCGAGCCCTATGCCGCTTTGGCCGGGACGGCCGGATTCATCTCCAGCATGTCCAACTTCGTGCCCGAGCGCGCCAAGGCCATCTGGGAGGCCCGCAGCAGCGGCGACTACCTCAAGGCCAAGGAGATCCGGGACACTTTGGTTCCCTACATGGACCTGGCGGCGAAGTATTCGGGAATGGGCGGCGAATACAAGGTCATTTCGCTGCTCAAGTACATCACCGACGAGGTGGGCTCCTGCGGCGGCTGGCCGCGCATCCCCTGCCTGCCCTTGACGGACGAGGAAAAGAAGGAAGTGCGCGAGGTTCTCAAACGCATCGGAAAATGACGGGAGGCTCAAGCACCTTTGCTAGCAAGGTGTGAAAAATAGTAACGAAAGAAAGAGGTAGATCGCATGAAAAGGATTCTCGCTGCTCTTGTGACCCTGTGTATGCTTTTGACGGTGAGTGTTTCCCTGGCATCTGCAGAGGAAACGGTGACCCTCAGCTTTGTGCGTACGGGCACACCCGAGGTGCTTCACGAGATTTTTGATGACATCATCGCCAACTTTGAAGCGGAATACCCCAACATCAAGATCGACATGCAGGACCTGGGCTGGTCGGATGCCGAAAAGACGCTGCAGACGATGGCCTCTTCCAAAACGCTGCCGGATGTGATGTACCATCTGCCCGGCACCATCTTCGACCTGGCGGACAAGGGCCTGGTTCTGGACCTGACCCCCTATGTCGACGATGAGCTCAGGGCGGACATGTACCCCTCGATGATGGAGGCCGGCGTATACAACGGCAAGCAGTACATGATTACCTGCGGCGGCTCCAGCCTCATCATGTGGTACAACGCGGACCTGTTCCTGGAGGCCGGGCTTGATCCCGACAACCCGCCCAAGACCTGGGATGAATTCCTGGCGGCCTGCGAAGCGCTTTCCGCCATCGAGGGAATCGCCCCCATCGGCCTGTATGCCAACCCCTCCGGCGGCGAAACCTCCTTTGTCTTTGAGTCGCTCTTCACCAGCGAGTACGGCGGCAGCGCGTGGGACGCGCAGGCCGGTCAGTACGTCTACGACACCGAGGAAGGAAAGCAGGCGGCCATCAATACGCTACAGTTCATCCAGGACCTGACCCAGTACGCGCAGGACAACTACATCGAGTACGGCCGCTTTGATGTGCGCACCCTGCTGCGCGATGGAAAGGTCGCCGTCACCTTCGACCTGATTCACATGGCCAACCAGGCGCCTGACCAGCTGGCCGACGGAACCCTGCGGGCCGCCTGTGTGCCCTGCGGCGCCAGCGGCGTCAACTCCACCGCCGTCAACGTCGGCGGATGGTTCATCCCCACCAACAGCGAGCATCCCGATGAGGCCTGGACCTTCCTGCGCTACCTCATGCGCACCGAAAACCAGCTCGCCCATGCCGCCTATGGCTCGGTGCCGATGCTGGTGTCCGAGGCGGCCACCTACACCGACGGCTATATGCTCAACGTCATCGAGACGATGGAGAACAGCTATTCCGAAGGCATCTGCGTAAAGGCCAATGCGCTGTGGACCGTCACCGGCGAGCAACTCCAGCTCCTGATGATGGGCGAGCAGACCGCCGAGGAGACGCAGGCGTATATTGCTGAAGAGCACGCTGAAATCTACGAGGACTAAGGTTAAGGCGGCATCCAAAGGGGACGGCCACAGGCCCAACGGCTTGGGCCGTCCTTTTCTCAACAGCAGCGTAACGCGGAGGATCATGCCATGTCCAAAAACAGCCTGACAGAAAGAAAGCTGGAGCCATATCTCTATCTTGCTCCGACCATCGTCCTGTTCGTTTTCATTCTCGCCATTCCTCTTTATAACCTCGTCAAGTTCTCCCTGGGAGACTCCAATATCATTCAGGGCTATCTGGGATGGAACAACTTTGAAAACTTTGAATACCTCACCAAGTCCAGGTTCCTTGACAGCGTTCAAGTGACGCTTGCCTACGTGTTTTTCGGCGT
This sequence comes from uncultured Eubacteriales bacterium, assembly GCA_958448555.1. GTDB lineage: Bacteria > Bacillota > Clostridia > Christensenellales > Aristaeellaceae > Limiplasma. The sequence goes on from CAUDEL010000018.1 coordinate 13,927, forward strand.
CCTGGGCGTCGTGTTTTTCGGGACTGTCGTTTCCCTCGCCCTGGACAAGCCCATCCGCGGCAGAGGCTTTTTTCGCGCTGTCGCCATCATTCCCTGGGTGGTGCCGCAGGCTTTTGCGGCGACCATGTGGAAGTGGGTCGTCAACTCGCAGTTCGGCTTTATCAACCAGCTTCTTCTTTCTCTGAACATCATCGATAAAAGCATCGGCTTTCTCTCGGCCGATACGGCGCTGGCGACCGTCATCGTCGTGAGAATCTGGCAGGGAACGCCGTTTATGATTATTTCCCTCCTGGCGGCCCTGCAAACCATCCCCGAGGATATTCAGGAAGCCGCCAGTCTGGACGGAGCCAGCCTCGTGCAGCGCTTCCGCTACATCACCCTCCCCTACATCCGCCCCGTGCTAAAGACCACGACCCTCATCGTCACGGCCTGGACGATGCAGCTTTTCGACGTGGTGTACATCATGACCGCGGGCGGACCGGCCCGCAAGACCCAGCTTGTGGCGCTGGAGATCTACAACCAGGCGTTCAAAAATGACGATCTGGGAACCGCCTGCGCGCTTTCTCTGGCGATGCTGGCCGTCATCTTTCTGCTCAGCCTGCTCAACCGCGGCGAAAAGGAGGCGGTACAATGACGGGTTCCCGGCATGCGCTTGGGATGCGGCGCCAACATTCGCTGGTGCAGACGGTGCGCTATTGCATCATCATTTTCTGGATGATCTTCACCCTGCTCCCCATTTACACGGCCTGGGTCGGCTCGCTGACCGAATACGAGAACCTGGGAAAGACCTTCCTCTTCCCCACGGACTGGGCCTGGCATAACTACGTGGACATCTTTACGCGCGTGGATTTCGCGGCCTTCCTGCGCGCCACGCTCATCTATGCCGTCGGTTCCTCCGTCCTCAACGTCATTCTGGCCACCTTCGCCGCCTACGCCCTCTCCCGCTTCCGCTTCCGCGGCAAGCGCTTCTATACCAGCGTCATCTTCATCACTCAGGTGCTGCCCCAGGTGGTCATCGTCGTGCCGGTTTTCATGATGATGAACAGCCTTGGCCTGTATGATACCTACAGCGGCATCATCATCACCATCCTGGCGACCTCGATGGCCTTTCCCATCCTGCTGATGCGCAGCTTTTTTGACGGCGTGCCCGTGGCGCTGGAGGAGGCCGCCTTCATTGACGGTTGCTCCCGTTTTCAGACATTGCTGAGAATCGTCATCCCCGTCGCGCTTCCGGGTATCGCCACGGCCTTTGCCCTTTCGTTCTTCAGCGGCTGGGGCCAGTACCTCTATCCTCTGGTCCTCACCCGCGATCCGGCCAAAACGCCCATCACCGTAGGCATCGCGCGCCTGATTGACAACCAGACCCCGTGGGAAATGGTCATGACAGGCACCCTTCTGTCGATTCTTCCGGCGGTGGTCCTCTATCTGTTTGTGCAAAAATCACTGATTAAGGGACTGGCCACCGGGGCGGTCAAATGAGAAAGGAGGTGCCCGGCGGTGCGAAACGGCGCCGAGAATTTTCGCAGAAGGGCGCAGGCGGGCATTTTTCAAAAAGGATTTGCCGTGACGCTGGCCGAACCTGTACTCAGCGAGATGGCCGGATGCGCCGGTTACGATTTCGTTTTCATCGACGCCGAACACGCGCCGCTGGGGAGGATCGAAATTTTCCGCCATATCATGGCCGCTCAGGGCGCGGGGGTATGCGCCTTCGTCCGCGTGCCGGACGCCGCCCCCGCGCCGCTGAAGGCCATTTTGGACGCTGGTCCGGACGGGATCATCTTCCCCTTTGTGCACAACGCGCGGATCGCCCGTGCGGCCGTCGCCGCCTGCGTCTATCCCGATAGCCCGCCGCGCGGCATGCGCGGCCAGGGCCCCCAGCGGGCTGTGCGCTACGGATTTGGCCCCTCTGGCGATTATCTGGTCGATCCGGGCGCGTGGTGCCTGCGGCTGATGCAGATCGAATCCCTGGAGGGCTACCTGCATCTGGACGAGATCCTGGCCGTGGACGGGGTGGACGGGATATATCTGGGCCCGGCGGACCTGCTGCGCAGCCTGCGTGCCGCGCAGACGCCGCCCCGGGAATCCGTGGAGGAAATCTGCCGCGACGTCTATGCGCGGGTGCGCGCCGCAGGCAAGCTGATGGGCGCGCCGCTGGGAACGGACGTGCGCTCCGTGGAAAGCGTCCTGCAGATGGGCGCGCAATGGGGTGTATGTGGAATAGACACGGAGCTCATGGCCGGCGCCATGCGCGCTTGTCTTGCCCTGTTTGAAGGGCCGGCAGACTTTTGAAAGGAGACAGGCATGAACATATTCGTATGCATCAAGCAGGTGCCGTCGACAAACAAGGTGCAGGTGGACGAGAAGACCGGGGTTTTGAAGCGGGACGGGGTGGAGAGCAAGATGAACCCGTACGACCTGTACGCGCTGGAGACGGCGTTGCGGCTGAAGGAGCGCCACGGTGGGACGGTGACGGTGGGGACGATGGGTCCCGGGCAGGCGGAAGCGGTGGTGCGGGAAGCGTACATGATGGGCGCGGACGAGGGGTACGTGTTTTCGGACCGGCGGCTTGGCGGGGCGGATGTGCTGGCGACGAGCTACACGCTGTCGCAGGCGATCCGAAGCGTGGGAGATTTTGACCTGATCCTGTGTGGGAAGCAGACGACGGACGGGGACACGGCGCAGGTGGGGCCGGCGATCGCGGAGCATATGGGGATCGCGCACGCGGCGTGGGTATCCCGGATCGAGGTCTGCCAGGACGGGGTCAACGTCGAGCAGCAGCTTCAGGATGTGGTCGAGACGGTGCACATGCCCTTTCCCTGCCTTGTGACGGTGGAGCAGGACATCTGCATGCCGCGCCTGCCGTCGCTCAAGAGGGCGCGGGAGGTGGCGAACCGGCCCGTTCACATCGTGGGGCTGGACAGCTTTCTGGACAGGGACGCCAGCCATTACGGGCTGGCGGGAAGCCCGACGCAGGTGGAAAGGATCTTTCCGCCGGAAAACAGCGTGGAGCGGGAATTGTGGACGCAGAAGGACGCGGCGGAGCGGCTGCATGGGCTGCTGAAGCGCTGGAAGTTTGTTTGAAGGGAGCCCGAGCATGGCACAGATTGCAATATTGGAACGCAGGTGCACAGGGTGCGGACTTTGCCAGAAGAACTGTCCGTTTGGGGGGATCGAGATCCGGGAGGGGAAGCCAGAGCTCAACGCGGCCTGCCGGGTGTGCGGGATCTGTGTGAAGAGCTGCCCGGAGAAGGCGATCATCCGCCTGGAGACGAAGGTCGAGTCGGTGGACAAGAGCCAGTGGCGAGACATTCTGGTGTTTGCGGAGGTATCGGGAGGACGGCTGCACCCGGTGAGCCTGGAGCTGATCGGGAAGGCGCGGGAGCTGTGCGGGAGCGTGCCCGGGTTCCAGGTGAAGGCAGTGGTGCTGGGCGACGGGGTGGCACAGCAGGCCGGGGAGCTGCGGCACTACGGGGTGAGCGAGGTCGCGGTCTACGATGATCCGGCGCTGGGGTACTTCCGGGCCGACGTGTTCGCCGCGTGCGTGGAGGACTATATCCGCAGGGCGCGGCCGAGCGTGGTGCTGGTGGGGGCGACGTCGCTGGGGCGCAGCCTGGCGCCGCGGCTGGCCACGCGCTTTCACACGGGGCTGACGGCGGACTGCACCCGGCTGGAGCTGCGGGAAAACACGGACCTGGTGCAGATCCGGCCGGCCTTCGGGGGAAACATCATGGCGCAGATCGTGACCACCAACACGCGGCCGCAGTTTGCCACGGTGCGCTATAAGGTGATGGACGCGCCGGCGCGGCAGGCGGAGGCGGGCGGAGCGGTAAAGGCGTACGGGCTTGCGCGCGGGGCGCTGCAGTCGAAGGTGACGCATGTGAGCACGAAGCGGACGCCGGCGGGAAAGAGCATCTCGGACGCGGAGATCCTGGTGGTGGGCGGCCGCGGGCTGCAAAAGGAAGCGGATCTGGAGATGATCCGGGAGCTGGCCGCGCTGCTGGGCGGGGATTGGGCGGTGTCGCGTCCGCTGGTGGAGAAGGGCTGGGCGGACAACAGCCGGCAGATCGGGCTGAGCGGACGCACGGTGCGTCCGCGGCTGATTCTCACCTGCGGGGTGAGCGGGGCCATCCAGTTCACGGCGTGCATGAACGGCTCGGAACACATCGTGGCGATCAACAGCGACGAGAAGGCGCCGATTTTTGAGACGGCGCATATAGGGATCGTGGGGGATCTGTATGAGACGGTTCCCGCGCTGATCGCAAGGCTGAAGGAGGCGCAAGGATGAAGGGATATGCGAAGGTAGGAGCCGAGGACCTGGCGTATTTTGAGGAAGTGATGCCGGGGCGCGTGCTCAGCGGCGCGGAGGAGATGAGCGACTACGAGCACGACGAGATGACGATCTACGGGCTGTACCGGCCGGAGGCGGTGCTGCTGGCGCAAAGCGCGGAGGAGATCAGCGCGGTGATGCGGCACTGCAACGCGCGCCGGATCGCGGTGACGGCGCGCGGAGCGGGAACGGGGCTGTGCGGCGGCTGCGTGGCGACGGCGGGCGGGATCGTGCTGTCCACGGAGCGGATGAAGCGGGTGCTCGAGGTGGACGGAAAGAACATGACGGCCACGGTGGAGCCCGGGGTGCTGCTGATGGAGTTTCCCAAGGCGCTGGAGGGGACGGGGCTGTTCTACCCGCCGGACCCTGGGGAAAAGACGGCGACGATGGGCGGCAACGCGATGACCAACGCGGGCGGGATGCGGGCGGTACGCTATGGGGTGACGCGGGACTATGTGCTTGGGATGGAGGTCGTGCTGGCGAGCGGGGAAATCCTGACGCTGGGCGGGAAGAACGTGAAAACCTCCAGCGGCTACAGCCTGCTGGACCTGATGGTGGGGAGCGAAGGAACGCTGGGGATTTTGACGAAGCTGACCGTGAAGCTGATCCCGGAGCCCGGGGCAAACGTGAGCCTGCTGATTCCCTTTGCGGACCTGGAGAGCTGCATCGGGGCGGTGCCGGCGGTGCTGGGGTGCGGGTGCGAGCCGACGGCGGTGGAGTTCATGGAGCGGGAGGTAATCGCGTGCGCGGAGGAGTATCTGGGGAAGCAGTTTCCCGACAGCAGCGCGGACGCGTACCTGCTGGTGCGGCTGGATGGAGAGAGCCGGGAGGGACTAAAGGCGGGAATGGAGCGGCTGACGGATCTGGCGCTTCGCATCGGGGCGAAGGACGTGCTTCTGGCGGACACGGAGGAACGGAAGGAGAGCATCTGGAACGCGCGGGGCGCGTTTCTGGAGGCGATCAAGAACAGCACGAGCGAGATGGACGAGTGCGACGTGGTGGTACCGCGCGAGCGAATCCCTGCGTTTGTGAGGCGCAGCGTGGCGGTCGGGCGGGAAGCGGGGGTCCGGGTGTGCTCGTTCGGGCACGCCGGGGACGGCAACCTGCACATCTACGTGTGCAGGGACGAGATGGAATCGCAGGCATGGGAGGCGGCGGTTCGGCAGGTCATGGACGGGCTGTATGAAGCGGCGCGGAGCCTGGGCGGGGAGGTCAGCGGCGAGCACGGCATCGGCCATGCCAAGCGCCGCTTCCTCCGGGAAAGCCTGGGGGAGACGCAGCTGGCCCTCATGCGCGGCATCAAGAACGTCTTTGACCCTAACGCCATCCTCAATCCCGGAAAAGTGATTTAATCCCCTCTTTTGAAAAGGACTTGTGGTTTCACAGGTAGAAATGAATATCACTATACGCAAAAGGGGCGGATTCATTTGTTTAAAGACTCCGGCAACGAAAGCGTTCTTCTTAAAATCAAGGCATCGTATCCATCCCTGACCAAGGCGGAAAAAAAAGTTGCGGATTATACCCTCGCCAATCCCCGCGACATCAGCTACATGTCCATCGCCGACCTCGCGGAGGTCTGCAAGGTGAGTCTGACGACCGTGTTTCGCTTCTGCCGCGAGCTCAAGCTGGACGGCTATCAGGAATTTCGCGTCCAGCTGGCCATGGACATCAACACCGACGAGCTCGAGGACAAGGAGCTCTTGCCCGGCAAGATCAGCAAGAACGACTCCCTCGAGGCCGCCGAAAAAAAGCTCCTGAAAAGCTATATCACCGCCCTCAACGAAACCATGTCCCTCCTGGACTCCAAGGCGCTGCAAAAGGCCGCCGAGATGATTAACGCATCGGACCAGGTACGCTTTTTCGGCATCGGCTCCTCTCAGCTCATCGCCACCGAGGGCATGTACAAGTTCCTGCATATCATGCCCAACGTCTATTGTCTGGCGGACGTGCAGATGCAGCTCATGGGCGCTTCAACGCTCAACGACCACGACACGGCCATCTTTGTCTCCAATTCCGGCGTCAGCAAGGAAATCGTCAAGATGGCCCAGATCGCCCATTCCCGCGGGGCCAAGACGGTCAGCATCACGCGCTATCCCAAGTCCCCGCTGGTGGAACAATCCGACGTCGTACTCCTTCACGGCGGCTATGACTCGCCCCTGCTGGACGGGAACTTCTCGCTGAAAAACGCTCAGACCTATGTTCTGGACATTCTCTTTACCGAGGTCTACCGCCAGAAGTTTTCCTATTCCAAAGGCATCAATGCCCTGGTTTCCAAAGCCGTCATCGAAAACGACGACAGCAGTTCCCACGTAGACGGCATCTATAAGGGATAATCCCGTGCGCCTCCGGGCGCACGGGCCCTTCTCCACGACCGCGCTTCCAGCCCCGGAAGCGCTTTGGTTTCCCTTTTCCCCCGGCCGCCATGCCGGAGTCACGCTATTGTCAGGGAGTTTTTTTCAATGGTAAGAATTCTTTTTGTCTGCCACGGCAACATCTGCCGCAGCCCCATGGCGGAGTTTGTCATGAAGGATCTGATCGAAAAGGAAGGGCTCCGGGGCGTCGAGGTTGCTTCGGCCGCCACCAGCGCCGAGGAGCTTGGCCAGCCCGTCCATCCCGGCACACGTCGGAAGCTGGCGGAGCATGGCATCCGCTGCGACGGCAAGACCGCCCGGCGTCTGAGGCGCGATGACTATGAACGCTTTGACCTGCTCGTGGGCATGGACGCATATAATCTGCGCAATATGCAAAGCCTTTTCGGGGGAGATCCGGCGCGTAAGATGCACAAGCTGCTGTCCTTTTGCGGCGAGCCCGGTGACGTGGCCGATCCGTGGTATACAGGGGATTTTGAGGCGACGTGGCGGGACGTGTCGCGCGGCTGCCGCGCGCTTGTGGCGCGCCTGAAGGAAGCGGGAGGTCGAAGGGATGGACAGGGCGGCGTTTGAAGGCGAGATCCGATCGTTGTATGCGCAGGCCGAGGGCGGCATGGGGCTTGAACCGCTGCTGGAGGGCATATGCGATACCCTCCGCCGGCATCCCAGGGCGCTTTCCGGCATCAGCGGCCGCTATGCCGTGAAGGCGACGGATACCGGCCTTGCACGCGCCTTTATGCTTGAGGACGGCGTATTTTCCGCGCTCTCCCCGACAGCGGCCGTGGACGCGGAGATCTCCGGGCGCGAGGACGACCTGCTGCGCGTGTTTCGCCGGGAGCTGACCCCCATGGCGGCACTTGTGCGCGGCAAGGTGCGCGTAAAGGGAAGCCGCGCGGCGCTGCTGCGCCTGGCTGGGATTCTGCCGGAAGGCTGAGGAGGCGCGCGCCTCCTTTTTTTGACGGCCCGCATTTTGTCCTCCCCGGGTATAGCGCGCTTGACTTTGGCGGGCGATTCGTCGTATCATAGCGTGAGGAGGTATGGGTCTATGACGCAAAAACAAACGCCGGCCGTCTGCCCGCGCTGTGGCAAGCCCGCCCAGCTCGCGGATGCAGCCTTCTGTCCCCACTGCGGCGCCCCGATGCGCACGGCAGCGGACGTTCCCGTCCCCGAGGGCGCGCGCGCGCTGCTGGAAAAGGCGGCGGATCAGGCAGATCCCGTCAAAAAGCACAAGCTGCTTCTGGAGGCGCAGGCACAGTATCCAGACTGTCTGGAGGTTGCGCAGGAGCTTTTGTTTTTGGGGCGCCTGCATGAGCGCAGCCCCAGAAAGCTGGATTTCTCGGTCATCAAGTGCCACCTGCTCCATCTCTATCTCACGCCCGAGACCTTCTCCGGCGACACGCAGCGGCAGATGCGCCAGGAGCTGTTCGCTCACCCGGATCTCAAAAGATGCCAGGAGTTGGCCTCCGACGCGGACGCCTTCACCCGGCAGTATCTGGAGCGGCTGAGCCGGGAGTTCATCAACGTTTTCCTGCGGGGCAGCAACCGCTACATGCGAAGCTTCTTCGGCCTCAGGCTGGACCATCGGGTGTCCAAGCTTCTGGCTGATCCGCTGGCGCTGATGCTGGCAAACGTGCACGGTGATACCGACCTGGACTTCGAGCAGCGCACCATGCTCTATGACGCGCTCTATCGCGCCTTTTTGCTGGAAACCGGCAACGACGCCAAATGGATCGATGCGCTTCTGGGGGAGCAGGGCTTGCCCGTCCCCGCGAAGCCGTAACCTACAGGGAGGTTTAAACGCTTGGAAAAACGTTCCCTGCCTCCCCGTGGCATGCCAGCGGAGGCTCCTCGCCCCCGCAAAGGCATGTTGAAGGGAAAGCAAAGCGCCGGCGACCCGCTGCCCAAACAGCAGCCGGTCACGGACGAGGAAACCGAGGAAAAGAAGCCATCGCGCCTGCGGATCATTTTGCTGCGCGCGCTGGTTGGGACGCTGTTGGTCATCGCGCTGGTGTTCGCCTACCTCTTTTTGCTTCTGGGCGAGCCCGACGAGGAGGCCAAGTCCGTCCAGCCGGCGGTTGAGGAAACCATCTCCATGCCCATGGGTGCGCTGGATGTCCCGGGGGACGCCAATCTGCAAAACCTGGCTGATACCTTCGGCCAGCCCGTGATGGCGCTCTATGGAGGGCTTTCCATGCAGCGGGCGCGGGTGTTTGACACCGCCTTCAGCGGCGGTTACGCGCGAAGGGTCACGCTGACCTATGCCTTTGAGGACGGCGCGCAGCTCACGGTGGAGAGCATCCGCCCCACCTCGGCCATCACGCTCCTTGGCAGCGGCTACAGCCTGGATGCCCGTTCGCTGTACGCGCTGGGCGGGCTGGACGCGGCACGCATGGACGGCGGCGGCCAGATCTGCGTCTTTGCCCAGAGCGAGACGGCGGCCTATGCGGTCCTCTGCCCGGCGGGGCATGAGGAGGAGCTCACCGGCGTGCTCAGGCAGACAACCCTGATTCCCCCCGAGGACCAATGAACACAAAGGAGCGGCACCGAGCCATGCAAGAGCGAAGCACACGTTCCATCAAAACCACGACGCTCATCCGCCGGTTTCTGCCCTATTTCAAAAAATACCGCGGGATGCTGGTGTTCGACCTGGTCTGCGCGGCGCTGACCACCGTGTGCGATCTGGTGCTGCCTCTGATCGTTCGCAACATCACGGATCTTGCCGCAAACGACCTGACCGCCCTCACCGTCGGCTATGTGCTGCGGGTGGGCGGCGTCTATGTGCTGCTTCGCGTGGTGGACGCGCTGGCCAACTTCTACATGGCCTCGCGCGGCCACATCATGGGCACCTACATTGAGCGCGACATGCGCAACGACCTCTTTGCCCATCTGCAAAAGCTTGGTTTTGCCTATTACAGCAACGCCAAGGTCGGACAGATCATGGCCCGCATCACCAGCGATCTGTTTGAGGTCACGGAATTCGCGCATCATTGCCCCGAGGAGTTCTTCATCGCGGGCATCAAGATCATCATCCCCTTCGTCATCCTCATGGGCACCAGCCCCGCGCTCACCCTCATCATCTTCGCCATGCTCCCCCTCATGCTCGTGTGCACGCGCTACTTTAACAAGCGCATGCGTGCGGTCTACCGGGAGAGCCGTCACCAGGTGGGCGAGATCAACGCGCAGGTCGAGGACAGCCTGCTGGGCATCCGTGTGGTCAAGAGCTTTGCCAACGAGCCCGTGGAGATCGAGAAGTTCCATCGCGGCAACGACGAATTTGTGCGCATCAACCGCCGCAAATACCTCTATATGGGCGGCTTCAACACCTCCACGCGCGTCTTTGACGGGCTGATGTACATCCTGGTGGTGGTGCTGGGCGCGCTGTTTATCATCCACGGCTCCATCACGGCGTCGGACTATATGGCCTATCTGCTCTACGTGAACACGCTTCTGACCTCCATCCGCCGCATCGTGGAGTTCATGGAGCAGTTCCAGCGCGGCATGACGGGCATCGAGCGCTTCTGCGAGATCATGGACGAGCAGCCCGACATCCAGGACGCGCCGGACGCGGTGGAGCTCAAAAACGTGCGCGGGGACGTGACGTTCGATCATGTCAGCTTCCATTACAGCGACAACGACAAAAACGTGCTGGCCGACATCAACTTCGAGGTCAAGGCCGGCGAGCGCGTGGCGCTCGTGGGCCCCAGCGGCGGCGGCAAGACCACGCTGTGCAATCTCATTCCCCGTTTTTACAACGTCTCCGGCGGCCGCATCCTCATCGACGGCCAGGACATCACCCGCCTGACCCAGCACAGCCTGCGCGAAAACATCGGCATGGTCCAGCAGGACGTGTACATGTTTTCGGGCACCATCGCCGACAACATCGCCTACGGCCTCCCCGGCGCCACGGCCGAAAAGGTGATCGAGGCCGCGCGCCTGGCCGGCGCGCACGACTTCATCACCCGGCTTCCCGACGGCTACGGCACCTTTGTGGGCGAGCGCGGGGTCAAGCTCTCCGGCGGACAGAAGCAGCGCATCTCCATCGCTCGGGTATTTCTCAAAAATCCGCCCATCCTGATTCTCGACGAGGCCACCAGCGCCCTGGACAATGAAAGCGAGCGCCTGGTGCAGCAGTCCCTGGAGAAGCTCTCCGAAGGGCGCACCACCTTCACCATCGCCCACCGGCTCACCACCATCCGCAACGCCACCACCATCTGGGTGCTGACGGAGAACGGCATCGTGGAAAAGGGCACGCATCAAGAGCTGCTTGAGCTGGGCGGCATCTATGCCCATCTCTACCAGATGTATACGGAGGTCGCGTGATGAGTATTCAGTTTTCATTGGTCGCGCCGAATCGGTTTCAGCAGGTCTGCGCGCTCTATCAGGACGTGATCCGGGACATGCGCACGCGCGGGCTGAGGCAGTGGGAATGGGACGTCTACCCCACGCGCGCCCAGCTTGAGGAGGACGTGGCGCAGGGCAGGCTCTACCGTGTGGAGGAGGAAGGCCGGCTGATCGCCGTCTTCGCGCTGTGTGGGACGCTGGAGCCCGAGTATGCGCACATCACATGGGAGTATGGCGTCCGTCCGGCCGCCCTGCACCGCTTCGTCATGGCTGCCGAGAGCCTGGAGCTGGCCTCCAGGGTGCTGGCCTTTGTCAAGGAGGAGGCACTTCGTCTGGGCTATGACAGCCTTCGACTGGACACCTGTGCCGAGGACGAAGCGATGCTCCGCGTCTTTTCCTCCGCCATGGCGCGGGAGGCGGGGCGCAGCTTCTTTGAAAACCTGGGGGCGACGAACGTCTGCTTTGAGACGCCCCTGAGCGATGCCTGCCCCATGCTGCCCCTGCGGATGTACCCTGCCTACCGCCACGGCGAGATGACCCCGTGGGGCGGCGACGGGCTGCGCGCGGCCTACGGGCGGGACATTCCCGACGAGCGCACGGGCGAGGCGCTGGAGATCAGCGCCATCCCGGGGCTGGAGAGCCGGACGGCCTCGGGCGAGACGCTGCCGGAATTGCTTGTACGCGACGGGGCGCGGCTTGCGGGCGATTACGCGGGGCATGAGTTTCCCCTTTTGCTCAAGCTCCTGGCAGCCCGCGAGCCGCTGAGCGTGCAGGTCCATCCCGATGACGCCTACGCTCGCGAGCACGAGGGCAAGCTGGGCAAGACCGAGGCATGGGTCATCCTCAGGGCCGAGGAAGGTGCCGGCATCCTCTACGGCCTCAAGGACGGCGTCACCCTCGAGGCCCTGCGCGCGGCCCTGGAGGGAGGCGGCGACGTTGAGCCCCTGATCCGCCGCGTGCCCGTCAGGGCGGGCGACGTGTACTATATGCCCAGCGGCATGGTGCACGCCATCGGCGGGGGAATTCTGCTCTACGAGATCCAGCAATCCAGCGACGTGACCTACCGCCTGTGGGACTACAACCGCGTCAACGCCGCGGGGGAAAAGCGCCCGCTGCATATCCGCCAGTCGCTGGATGTGATCGTCCCCGGGCTGAAGGGCGAGATCGCGCGCATGCCCGCGGCGACGGACGGCGGCGTTTTCAACCTGCTTGACGTGCCTGCCTTCCGTCTGGACTGCGCCTGCGTCAACGGCGAATGTGAGCTGGAGCCTGCGCCGCATGCCTTTCGCATGGTCACGGCGCTGGCGGGGCTTTTGCTGAGCTGGCAGGGCGACGCCATGGAGCTCAAGGCGGGCGACAGCGTGCTTCTGCCCGCCTCCTGCCCGCCGGTGACGCTGATGGGCGTGGGGCAGGCGCTGATCTCCACCCCGCCCGCCATCGGCTGAGTTCGGAAGGAGGCGGTGGCTGATGCGCTTTGCGCAAAGGACGCGCACCGCGGCATGCGGCCTGGGCTACGCGCTGTTAACGGCGGTGCTGTTCCTGGCCTCTCCGTGGATTCGCCCGGCCCTGTCTACAGGCGTCTTTCTCATCTTCTTCTCCACGCTGGTCCTCTGGGCCTGCGCGCGGCTTTTGCGCCGGCCTTCCGTTCGCGGCTGGCTGCGCGGACGGTCGCTGGCAGGCCTCGTGGCCGTAGCGCTGTATGCGTCCTTCGCCTCCTTCGGCTACCGCCTGTTTCTCTCCGGCGAGCGCATCCAGGTGAGCCTTGGCCGCGCGGCCATGCTGCTGGTGGGCGCGGGGTGGTTTGTGCCGGTTCTCCTTTGCATCCTGGGTGCATTGGAGCATGCCGGCATGCGTATGGCACGGCGTAAGGCGCCGTCCGCGCGCTCCCTGCGGCGGGCGTTCGCGCTCCTGTGGGCAACGGCGCTCGCATGCCAGGCCGCGGTGGTCCTCAGCTTCTGGCCGGGCGGCTTTTCGCTGGATTCCGTGATCCAGCTCTACCAGGCGCTGGGCCTCACGCCCCTTGACGACTGGCATCCCGTGCTGCATACTTTGCTGCACCGCTTTTTTCTGCTCTTTTTTGACCACCCGGGTTATCTGGTGGCGGTGCAGGGCTTTTTCTTCTCCCTGGTCACGGCGCGGGCCGCGCTTACGGCCTGCCGCTTCGGCGCGCGCCTGCCCTGGGTGCTGTTGGGCACGGCGGTCTTTTGCCTGCTGCCCAATCAGGCGCTGAGCAACATCGGCCTGCTCAAGGACTTTCCCTTCACCTACGCGCTCATCTGGGGCACGCTGCTGCTGGCAGAGCTCGCCCAGGACCCTGAAAGGCTCAAAAAACCCGGCTTTCTTGCGCAGATGATCCCCTGTATGTTCCTCACCGGCGGCCTGCGGCACAACGGAATTTTACCCCTCGTGTTCATGGCCGCGGCGCTGGTGATTTTAGGGATTCGCCGCCGCAGGCTCCTTGTGCGGGCGCTGGCCTGCGCGCTGGTGCCCGTGGCGCTCCTCTGGGGCTTCGAGGGGCCTGTTTTCCGCCTGCTGGACGTAAAGCCCAACACCATGCCGGCTTATGTGACGATGCTCTGTGCCGCCGGGGCCTGCGTGCATGAGGGGGCGGAGCTCTCCGAGGCGTCGGTGGAAAAGCTGGAAAGGGTCCTTCCCCTAGAGGACTGGGGCGCCTATTACAGCCGCTTCGCCGGGCACGATCTCTACCGTGGGCACGAGCCCGCCTTCATGGAGCGCATGCAGTTTTCTCTCTCCGAGGTCTTTTCCCTCTACTGGGAGGCGCTGACGCACTATCCAGGCATCGTCATCAAGGACCGTCTCGACGGCATGAACCTCCTGTGGGATGTCCGCCAGCCGCAGGAGAGCTTCAACACCGATTATACCGATCACGCCATCATCGAATCCGATGTGGGGCTGGTGATGCCGGGGGCGAAAAACGGGGACAACTATGTCAACCCCTCCTTCCCGGCGCGCTTCTACCGCTGGACAACCACCTTTTCCTTCCCCGGCGAACAACCCTGTGACCGCGTTTCCAGCATGCTTTTGTGGCGCGCCGGCGCATGGCTGATTGTGCTTGCGGCGCTGATGCTTTACTGGCTTCGTCGCCGCCTCGCCGGGCTGTGGCTGTGCGCCCTGCCGTTGCTTGCAAACCTGATGGCCATGGCGCTGGCGCTGTGCCACCAGAGCTTCCGCTATGTCTACTTCGTGCAGCCCCTGACCCTGTGCCTGCTGCTTCTGACGGTGCTCTTTGATGTGCGCCGCCGCCGGGCCGCCCTTTCCTAAAGAGGCAAGACAAAGGCCCCTGCCAGATGGCAGGGGCCTCAGACTGTCAAAAAACCTTATGGGAGGTTCGGAGGGCCACAGCCCTCCGAGCTGTATTCCGAATCCAGCGACATGTGCGGTGGATTCGGAAGCCTTGCGTAGCAAGGTTTCCCTGCGCGTTTCCCCGGCCGCGCTGAAAGCGCAGGGGAAACGTGTCCTGTCGGAAAAGATCGCCGCAGGCGAGCTTTTTCGACAAGCTGAGGCCCCTGCCGGACGGCAGGGGCCTTTCTTTATGCCCTGGTCATGATCTGCAAAATCTTCCGATCCGTCTCCCGCATGCCGTCGCGGCCCAGCTCGCCCACGTTGCGGATGGTGTTTTCAATGCCCTTGGAGAGGATGCCGTCGCCGCCGTAAAACTGATGGCCCTCGCGGTACATCTCAAAGCCCAGAATGCCCGCGTCCACGGCCGAGGCGATCTTGGCCGCGCAGGAGGGCTTGGCCCCATCGCAGACGATGCCGCTGACGATGGCCAGGGCGTTGACGATGGTATGCGCCACGGTCTTGTAATCGCCCGTAAGGAGGTAGGCGATGCCCGCGCCCGCGCCGCTGCCCGCGGTGACTGCGCCGCAATAGGCCGAGAGCTTGCCGATGGCCGTCTTTTGATGGATGGCGCACAGGTTGGCCACGGCCAGCGCGCGGTAGAGCTCGTCGCGGCTCTTGCCGTATTCGCGCGCATATTCCACCACTGGCAGGGAAACCGTCAGGCCCTGATTGCCGCTGCCGGAGTTGATGACCACGGGCATTTCGCATCCGCTCATGCGCGCGTCGCTGCCCGCGGCCGCCAGCGCGCGGGCGCGCACGCGCACGCCGTCGCCGTAGGCGTGGAGCAGGACGTTGCCGATGGCCGCGCCCCAGCCGTTTTTAAGCCCTTCGGCCGCGATGGCCGTGTTACATTCGATCTGGCGCTCAAGCACGTCGCGCACGTCCTCGGGGTCCAGGCAGTCGCCGAAGGCGCAGATGTCCTCGATGGTCAACAGCCCGTAGTCCACCGTGGGCTCGGCGCTTTCCACGCTGCCGTCCTCGCTGAAAACCACATCCTGATCCACCATGATGCGCGTGATATGCGTATGGCTGTGGCAGATGCGCACACTCGCCTCATGGCCGCCGCCGCGGACGGTTACGATCATGTCCAGCAGCGCGCCGCCCTCCAGCGGCTCAATCTCGATGGGCGTTCCGGCCGCAAAGCGCCGGGCGGCTTCCATCTGCTCCTCCGTCACGCGGCTGAGGACCTCCAGCCCCGCGCCCTCGTCGCCGGCGACGATGCCGGCCGCCACCGCCGCGCGGATGCCCTTCTGACCACCGGTATTGGGAACGGTGACGCTTTTGACGTTTTTGATGATGTTTCCGCTGACCTCTACGCGCACATGCTCGGGCATGCATCCCAGCGCGTGCCGCGCCCGCGCCGCGCAGTAGGCCAGGGCGATGGGCTCGGTGCAGCCGGTGGCGGGCACCAGCTCCTCGCGCAGGATGGCGCAATAGGCCTGATAAAGGGCGTCGTTTCGCTGCATCGTCTCCGCCTCCTGTGTATCGGTTGTTCTACCCACAGCATACCACAGCCGCTGCACGGCGGCAACCCCTCAGGCCACGAACGTCAGGAAATAGGTCAGCGAGTCCTCCAGCGCGGCCAGGCATGCCTGAATGATGTTGGAGCTCACGCCCGTGGTGGTCCATACGTGGCTTCCGTCGGTGCTCTCGATGAGCACGCGCACGACGCTGGCGGTGCCGCCGCTGTCGATGACGCGCACCTTGAAGTCCCGCAGGCGCATGCGTTCCACCTGCGGATAGAACACCAGAAGCGCCTTGCGCAGCGCAAGGTCCAGGGCGTTGACGGGGCCGTCGCCCTCGGCGGCGTTGATCTCCTCGCGCCCGTCCACGCTGACCTTGATGTAGGCCTGCGCGCTGCGCTCGTCGCGCTGGGTGCCGGAGAGCACATGGAAGTCCCGGACCTCAAAGTATTGCTTGCTCATCCCCAGCGTGTCCAGCGCCATGAGGTCAAAGCTGCCGTCCGCGCTCTCGTAGGCGTAGCCGCGCAGCTCGCGGCGCTTGAGCCGCTCGGTCACGCGCTTGACGCGCGGGTCGTCGCGGCTGATGTCGGGCATGAGGCGCTTGAGGCGCGCAAAGACCCCCGTGCGCCCCACCTGCTCGCTGAGCAGGAAGCGGCGCTGGTTGCCCACGCTTTCCGGCGCGATGTGCTCAAAGCTCGCCGCGTCCTTGACCACACCGTCGATATGCATGCCCCCCTTGTGCGCAAACGCGCTGTAGCCCACATAGGGCGCGCGGGGGTTGGGGGTGAGGTTCATAATCTCCAGGATCTCGCGTGTGGTCTGGGTAAGCTGGCGCAGGTTTTCCGGCGGCACCAGCTCATAGCCCAGCTTGAGCTGGAGGGTGGCCAGAAGGGTGCTGAGGTTGGTATTTCCGCACCGCTCCCCCACGCCGCCCATCGTGGCCTGCGCCATGGTCGCACCCGCGCTCACGCAGGCCAGGCTCCCGGCCACGGCCAGCCCCATGTCGTCGTGGCAGTGGATGCCCACCCGCGCACCGTTCAGGGCGCAGAGCACCTCCGCCGTGCGGGCGCGAAGCGCCTCGGGCAGCGTGCCGCCCTTGGTGTCGCACAGCACCAGCACGTCCGCGCCGCCCTGATGCGCCGCCCGCAGGGCCGCCATCGCGTATTCGCGGTCAAACGCCGCGCCGTCAAAGAAGTGCTCGGCGTCAAAGAGCACGCGGCGGCCCTGACCGCTCAGATAGGCCACGCTCTCGCGGATCATGCGCAGGTTCTCCTCCGGCGTCACGCGCAGCACGTCCGTCGCCTGACGGATGTCCGCCTTGCCAAAGAGGCTCACCACCGGCTGGCCCGTGTGCAGCAGCGCGGCCAGCCCCGCGTCCTGCGCGGGATCGGCCCCCGCCCGGCAGGTGCTTCCGAAGGGCACCAGCACGGCGTGGGAAAGAAAGGGGCTCCTGCGGGCCTCCTCAAAAAAAGTCTCGTCCTTGGGGTTCCCGGTTGGGTTGCCGCCCTCGATGAGGGGGATGCCCAGCCGGTCCAGCGCAAGGGCGATTTTTCGCTTGTCCGAAAGCGAGTGCTCCACGCCCTCGCCCTGCGCGCCGTCGCGCAGCGTGGTATCCAGCAGCTCGACGCTTTGCATGGGGCGCCTCCTTTCAGCGGCTGGCCGCCGCATATACCGCATTGTGCAACAGCCGCCGCACCCGGTAGATGTCCAGGCTGTCGCGGGAGGGGCAGATGCGGTTGGTCAGAAAGATCACATACAGGCCGCTCGTGGGGTCCAGGGCGAAGCTGGAGCCGGTAAAGCCCGTGTGCCCCACGGTCTGGGGCGGAAAGAGGTCGCCGGTGTAGCCGTTGTCATACGCCGGGAGATAGAACGACAGCCCCCGTCCCTGCGCCATGCCCGGGGTATGGTTGCGCATGGCCAGCTCCACCGTGGCGGGAGCGAGGTAGTGCGTGCCGTCGGGCAGCGCGCCGCGCTGGCAGAGCATCTGCAAAAACAGCGCCAGGTCGTCCATGTTGCCAAACACGCCCGCGTTGCCCGCCACGCCGCCCAGAAACCGGGCGTTCTCGTCGTGCACCACGCCCTGAAGGCAGCGGCCGTCGTCCTGCATCTCGGTGGCGGCGATGTTTCCATCCTGCGGCAGGAAGCCCGTGTCCCGCATCCTGAGGGGGCGAAAGACCTCCCTGAGCGCCAGTTCCCTGAGGTCCGTTCCGTAGAGACATTCCAGAAGCTGACCCAGCAAAATGAAGCCCACGCAGCAGTAGCGCACCCGCGCGCCCGGCGGGGAAGCCAGCGGCGCGTTGAGAATCCGCTCCACGGCGCTTTCCGGCGAATGGGACAATTCCCACAGGTGCAGCCCCGTGGGAAAGCCCGCCGTATGCGTCAGGATCTGGGCAATGGTGATGTCCCGCTTATCCGCCGGCGCGTCCAGGAACGTGCCCAGCCTGTCCCACAGGCACAGCCGCCCGGCCTCCATGGCCCTGAGGGTGAGCATGCCCACCACCAGCGGCTTGGTGATGGAGGCCAGATCGTAGCGTGTATGCTCGTTGGTGGGGGGCGCGTCGTCGTCGATGGACAGGCGGCCATAGGCGCGGCGATAGAGCACGCGCTCTCCGCGGCCCACCAGAAGGCACGCCGAGGTGAACGCGCCCGCCTCCAGCGCGCGGCCGACGACCTGATCGGCCAGGGAAAAATCAGGGGTGTTGCGCATGTCCGCGCCTCCTTTCCTTCCAATGGACCACCGTGACCCCGTCGGCGCCTTTGAGGCGCCTGAGGAGCCTGCGCCGGGGATTGACGGCCACCTTGTGCCCGCACAGGCTGAGCATGGCCGCGTCGCTCCCGCTGTCACCGTAGGCCCAGGAGGCGGCGTAGTCCACCATCTCCCCGCGCGCCGCCAGATACTCGGCCAGGCGCAGCGGCTTTTGGACGCCCCGGCAGTTCTCCCCGGCGATCAGGCCGGTATAGACGCCGTTTTCCACATGCATCCGCGTGCCGATGATCTGAGCGATGGGCAGCGTCTCCCCAAGCGCCTCAAGGTAAAACGCCGGGGATGCCGTCACCAGGAGCACCTCGGCCCCCTCCGCGTGCCGCCGCCTGAGCGTCTCCACCCCCTCGGGGTAAAGCCGGGGAAGCAGCTCCTCGCGGCAGAACGCGCGGCCCAGCGCATCCACCTCGCCCTGCGAACGTCCCGCCAGAAAGGCCAGGCTCCCGCGCTTGGCGCGCTCCGCCGTGGTCAGGCGCAAGCCGTAGGCCGCCGCCCACAGCGCCGCCCGCATCAGGCCGCCCGCGCCGGTCAGCCCGCGCTCATGGGCGAAGCGCACAAAGCGCACGATGGAATCGCCCCGGATAAGCGTTCCGTCAAAATCAAAGAGCGCATAGGACTTTTGCAAAACAGGGCCCTCTCCCTTCTGCCGGCATTGCGGCGGCGCCGCTCATGAGCGAGTATAGCACGATTTGCGCAAAAACGCCACCGTTGGCTTGCATTCGCCCCTCAGGTGTGTTATAAAAAGCTGGTAGTGCTTTTTTCCTTGGAGGAACGCATGGGAAGGCTTTATACTGTTTTGCGGGGCGTTGCCCGCGCCGTCATGCCCGCCATGAGCGCCGAGTGGGCGCAGCCCTTTGACGGTCAACCGAGCGTCTTTTGCCCCAACCACGCCGGCGCCTTTGGTCCCATTGACATGTGCGCCCTCTTTCCCCTCAGCGACCACTGTCATCCCTGGCTCAACGCCGCCGTGATGGAACCCCGGCTGGTGCCCGCCTATGTGCGTCAGGACTACTGGTGGCGGCCCGGCTGCCGGCTGGAGCCGCTGTACAGCGCCACGCTGCCCTATCTGGCCGCGGCCGTGCTCCCGCCTATCCTCAGAAGCGTCCCCGGCGTGCCGGTCTATCACGACATGCGGGTCATCAAGACCTTTCGCAAAAGCATCGACTATCTGCGCCAGGGTGAGCACCTCATCATCTTCCCCCAGCAGCCCTCGGGCTTTCAGGCGCATCACGCGGAGCTCAACCGCGGCTTTTTGCAGATCGCGCCCATGGCCTGGCGCACGCTCCAGCTCCGCCTGAAATTTTATCCTGTGCATATCGACTATAAAAAGCGCACCTTTACCATCGGCGTGCCGGTGGAATACGATCCGAACATAAGCCTCAAGGACCAGGAGCAGCGCCTGCTGGACGGCATCGCGGCGGGAATCTGAAGGGCAAATGGGGGCCGGTCCGCATGGACCGGCCCCCCAGTTTGTCGAAAAAGTCCGCCTATGGCGGCCTTTTTCGCCAGATGCTTAAGAAATGTTTGCGCCCAGGGGCGCAAACTCCCCGCCCGCCCGGCACCGGAGGGAAGCGTCAGCCCTGTGGGCTGTTGCCACCGAAGGTGGCAAAGCGACCCGAAGGTGGGGAGCGAAACGAGCAGAGGGTGCGGGTAGCACCCTCTGTGAAGATTGAGCGACCGGGGAAAGCCGGGCGATACGAATTAACTTTGGAGGGCCTGTGGGCCCTCCAAACCTCCCGAAAAGGGTTTGTCAGCAGCCCGTGGGGGCCGGTCCGCATGGACCGGCCCCCTGGTTTATGCGTGTTCCTCCAGCGCGCGCCTGCCGATAAGGTAGCTGCCGATCAGACCGCTCACCGGGAAGAGCGCCGGGGCCACGATGTACTCATCCATGTGCTCGAGCACCGCGGGCGACTGCACGTAGCCGCCCAGTAAGCGAAGCGTCTCCTGGCGCACCATGGGCAGCAGCGCCGAGCGCTGCATCACGCCGCCGCCGAGCAAAATGCGCTGGGGGCTGACGGTGAGGATGAGATTGACGCACATCTGCGCCAGGTAATGCGCCTCCAGGCGAAAAACCGGGTGGTCGTCGTCAAGCTCGCGCGCATCCCCACCGATGCGCGCGCCCAGCGCCGGGCCCGCGGCCAGGCCCTCCAGGCATCCGTCGTGATAGGGGCAGACGCCGCGGGGATTGGGATCGTCGGGATGGGGTCGGAGGAGCATGTGCCCGACCTCGGGATGCAAGAGGCCGTGCACCGTGCGGCCTCCGACATACACGCCGCCGCCCACGCCCGTGCCGATGGTGATGTACACCGCGCTTTCGCAGCCGCGGGCCGCGCCCTGCTCCACCTCGGCGATGACGGCGGCGTTGACGTCGGTGTCGATCGCCGCGGGGATGTCGCGTCCGTCCAGCAGTCCCCTGAGCAGCGGATAGTTGCGCCATTTGAGCTTGGGCGTGGAGGTGATGTTGCCGTAGGTGGGCGAACGCGGGTCCAGGTCCAGCGGGCCGAAGCTGCCCACGCCCAGCGCGTCAATGGCATGATCGCGGAAAAAGCCGGTCATACGCGGCATGGTGACCTCCGGCGCCTCCGTGGGGATGGTCAGCCGTTCCAGTTCCTGTCCCGCCTCGTCAAACACGCCCAGCACCATCTTGGTGCCGCCCGCCTCCAATGCACCGATTTTCTTCATCGCTCAGCATCTCCTTTGTCAGCTGTTTCTCCTGTAAAACGATAGACCCAGAAGCCGTCCTCCTTCGCCTCCGGCACCGCAGTCACGGGCCGGCCGGCCTGCTCCCGAAGGCAATTCATAAATGCCTCCGCAGGCTGCGCGCCCTCGCCGGTCACCAGGCGAAGCGGGCTGTCGAGAAAGTCCGCGATGCGGAACTGGTCATGCTCATAGCCAAAGCGAGCGAACACCGCGCAGTAGCCCTCCGAGTGGTTGTTCCAGCCTCCCCAGGAGAGCAGGAGGTTGTCGGGCTTGCCCGCGCTCCAGTCGGGAAACAGCGAACGGTCTTCCCCAAAGGCCAGGTCCGCGATGAACAGCTCGTCCCCATGCGAAAGCGCGTACCGCTCCAGCCGCGTACAGGCCGACTCGCCCTGCGCGGCGGATGGATTGTAGGTGTTCTGGTAGCTCGCTTTCATGCAGGGCGCCAGCAGCACGGCACACGCCAGGACCGCCGCCACCGCCGCGCCGCGCCGCGCCGCACAGCCCCGCCGCAGCGCCGCCGCGCCGTTGAGCACCAGCCACAGCGCCATGGCGCAGGCGGGGAGGAGCACCGTCATGGCGGCGCGGGCGGGCAGACGTCCCATCCACGCCAGATAAAACAGCATGGCCGCCGCACCGGCTCCGCAGCCAACGGACGCCAGAAATGGCCACAGGCGGCTGCCGCGCGGGCTGATGAGCGCCATCAGCGCCGCCGCGGCGCACAGCCCCGCCAGCGCCACGCACGCCCAGTATGTGCCCCTGCTGCGCCCGAAAAGCACGCGCAGCGTCTCCGCCGCCTCCTGCATGGACCGCGTCTCCGCCGGCGGTTCCATTGCCGCCAACGCCTCCGTGGTCACATCCGCGTCCAGCAGGCAGCCGGAAAGCGCCAGCTCCGCCATCTGCGGCGTCCAGCCGGCGGCTTGCAGCTCATCCGCGTCCGCCGCAGCCATTCCGCCATAATCGACGGCCTGCGTGCGGGCTGCCTGCCAGGCAAGGTAGGAAGCGTATTGCGGGTTGGACAGCTGCGCCGCACGTACCCCGGCCGATATGCCAAAGAGCACCGCTACCGCCGCCGCGCCACACCCAAGCGCGCGCCAGTCGGCTTTTTTCAAAAGGCCCAGCGTCACCAGTGCGCCAAGCCACACGCATAGCGACGGCAAAAACGCCTGTGCGCGAAGCAGATACGCCGCGTACAGAAATGCGCCGGACCCCAGCGCGCCGCGCACAGCGGTCCCTTGCCCGCTGTGCCAGTCCACCGCCAGCAGCCGCCATACCGCCGCGCCTCCCGCCACCGCCGCCGTAACGGTGTAGGTAACGCTTGTCAATCCCTCAGCGGCCAGGCCCAGCAGATACGCCGTTCCGACCAGCCATCCGCACCAGGCCGGCAGCGCCAGCCGCTCCGCCGCACGCAGGGCGCCCAGCGAAACGGCATAGGCGCTCCCCCACAACAGCGTGATCTGTGCCACGCTGAACCAGGCCACGTCCGGCCACAGCACGGACAGCCCGTGCAAAAGCCACCCCAGAAACGTATGTGTTATGTAGTTGAAGTTTTCATAGACCCCGCCCACCATGCCTCCAAAGGAGCGCATGAGGAGGACGTCGTCATTCAGGTCGTAATGGGGATGCGTGAATACAAGCGTATAAACGAGCAGGGCAGCCACAGGAAGCGCCGCCGCAAGCCATGGTTTCCATCGTTTTCCAACGCTGCGCACCGGCATGTCCTCCCTCCGTCCATTCCCTCAAAGAATAACGGCGGATTTCCAAAAAGTCAAGTTCCGCTTTTCTTCGATCTATGGTATAATCGGTCCTGACTGGAAACATTTTTGAATTCAGGAGGCCCCCGCAATGTCCAGGATGTTTTCACGGCTAGGCTCCCTAAGCCTGTCACGCCGCACGCTGGCGCGAGTTATGGCAAGCGTCTTTTTTCTTTCGCTCGTTCCACTCGTCATCATTGCGCTGTACAACTATCCCGCGGATGACGATTTTGGCTACGCCCTTCCCGGGGCAACCGCCTGGATTGAAACCGGTTCGCTTGTTCAGGTCGCCCAGGCGATTCTCAATAAAATCCTTGACACCTATTCTAATTGGCAGGGAGCTTTTGCCTCCTCCCTGCATATGGCGCTCACGCCGATGATCTTTCACCAGAATCTCTATTTCTTAAGCAACTGGGCTATGCTGGGCATGCTCTGTCTTTCGATCGGCTATCTGCTCAAAGGCGTGTTGCGCACGCTTCCCGGCGCCGACCGTTCCGTCCTGTGGATCGTCTACACAACCGTATGCCTTCTGACAATCCAGTTCATGCCCTCCATCAGCGATGCCATCTACTGGCACACCGGCGGCGTCTACACAAGCACGGGCATTATGACGTTTCTGATGCTTGGATTGATTTTCCGCAGCCGTCAGCCCCAGTCGAAATCCCGTTCCCTGTGGCGCGGTGCGTGTCTCGTGGTGCTGGGGATCCTGGTTGGCGGCGGCAACTACGGCGCGATGCTGGGTGCGTTTGTATTCATCCTGCTGTTGACCATCCATGCCTTCATCCGCCGGGACCGAAGCCGCTTCCACTGCCTTGCCGGCCTGTCCGCTCTGACCGCCGCAATGATGGTCAGCGTGCTTGCTCCGGGAAACAGCCAGCGCTTTGCCATGGGTGAGGAAACGCTCCCGATTTTCGATGCCCTCATCACCTCCGTGCTGGACTCCTTCGATGTGTTCGGCGAGCTGCTGACCCCGCAGCTACTGGCGGCGCTCCTGGTGATTGTGCCGGTCATGTGGACGCCGCTGAAGGAGAGCAGCTATCGCTTCCGTCATCCGCTGATGGTGTTCATCATGCTCTACGGACTGTTTTCCGCCGCGATTGTCCCCGGCGTATATACGCAATCCGATTACCTGGTGGGACGATATTTCAACATTCTCTATCTGTATTTTCTGGTGCTGGCCATCGGAAGCGTCCTGTATGCGGAGGGCTGGCTCATCCGCCGCCTGCAGCGCAGTCAGGATGAGCGTGCCGGGCATCTGCTCTCCGCCGCAAATATGATAGGCACACGGTTCAGCGTGATCTATCTATCGCTTTGCATCGCTTTAACGGCCTTCGGGGGATTCGCCTTTACCATCATGAACACCTCCTCTGTCAGCGCGGCCAAGTCCCTTGTAACGGGCGAAGCGGCAAAGTTCCGGCAAGATATGCTGGAGCGTCAGGAATACATCCGTGTGACCGACAGCGACGTAACCGCCGTCAAGCCTCTGGATGGTCAGCCCTACGTGTTTAAAGCGGATCATCTGGCCTTTCAGGGCATCTATGGCCGCATCCGTTATATGAAGATGTACTTTGAGCTGTTCTATGGGGTGGGACCCTAACGCCCCGTTCTCAGGAAAAGCCGCCGGCATGAAACGTGCCGGCGGTTTTTCAGACCTGCTGCAAAAGCACCTGATAGATATGTCCGTCCATCCCCCGCAGCGGGCGGTACACGCCGCCGCCGGGCGGCGGGGTTTCGGAGCGGTGGGCATAGGCGATGCGGCGCACGCGCCCGTCTATCTGGCAGATGCCCACCCACAGGCCGTCGGGGCCGCCCGCCTGCGCCGCGTTGACAAAGCGCCAGCCCGGCAGGTCCAGCAGGCGGCAGGGCACGCCCTTGGCAAAATAGGGTCTGAGGGCCTCAAACCCACGGGGCCATCTGAGCGGGCGAAGGCGGTCCGCCGGCGGCTGCCTCCGCGGAGGCGGCTCGGGCGCGGGCCATGGCTCCGGGTCCGGCGGCTCAGGCGCCGGGGGTTCGGCGCACGCGCGCCGAGCCGCTTCAACATAGGGCAGCGGGTCGATGGCCGGGAGAAAGATTTCCCGTGGGAGCCGCTCTCCGTGCTCCTGCCTGCGGGGCGGCGGCGGGGGCGGCGGAGGCGGAGGCGCGGGGGCGGGCGGCGGGGACTTGGGCACAGGCGCGGCCTTGCGCCCCAGGCGCTCGCACAGCGCCAGCGCCGCGTTTTTGGCGTCCAGCAGGCTTCCCGCGCTCTGCTGCACGCAAAGGCCGATCATCAGCGGCACTGGCTCGGAGCCGCCGCTGAGCAGCAGCAGGGCCTGCAGGCGCTCCGGCGCCAGGGCCTCCCGCGGGAGCTCGGCCGTCAGCGACGCCTCACCGTGCGGGTTGACGCGCGTGGACCCCATCAGCCGCGCCTCGCTTCCCGCGCCGTACCAGAAGGCCTGCACGCTCTGCACATCCAGCCCGCGGGCGTTGAGCTGCGCGAGCGTCGCGCCCCCCTCCCCCTGCAGGCGCGCATAGCCGCTGACGCCGGGCCGCATGGGTTTCAGGAGAATCAGACGTTGACGGAAATCCGGCATGGGCGCGCCTCCTTTTTTGGCCAAGGATATGCGCGCCGCCCGCCGGGCATGCCTGATCCGCGCGGCTGTTCCCCTCCCTGGCGAAATGTGCTATAATGACCTTACTTTACGTGGAAGGGGAAGGTCGCATGCAGCAGGCCGAGCAGCTCACCGCCGTGGTGCAGGAAACCACCTTCCGCAACGAGGAAAACGGCTATACGGTGCTGCGCGTAGGCGTGGGCCGCGCGCAGCAGACGGTGGTGGGCGCCATGCCGGAGCTCAGCCCCGGGGAAAACGTGACCTTTGAAGGGTACTGGAGCGAGCACCCCGTCTATGGGCGGCAGTTCAACGCCAAAAGCTGCGCCATCACGCCGCCCACCGGCAAGAGCGCCATCGAAAAATACCTGGGCTCCGGGCTGATCCGCGGGATAGGGCCGGCCACGGCGCGGCTGATCGTCAACCGGTTTGGGGAAAAAGCGCTGGAGGTTCTCGATCAGGAGCCGCAGCGGCTGACCGAGCTGCCCGGCATCGGTCCCAAAAAGGCGGCGATGATCGTCGAGAGCTACCTGCAGCAGATGGGCATGCGCCGCGCGCTGGTATTCTTGCAAAACTACGGCCTCAGCCCCGCGCTGGCCGTGCGCATCGCCAGATACTACGGCGAGGACACGGTCGATCTGGTCCGGGAGAACCCCTACCGCATGGTCATGGAGGTCGAGGGCGTGGGCTTTCTGACGGCGGATCGGATGGCGCTGAGCATGGGGGTGGACCCGCACAGCGAATTCCGCATCCGGGCGGCGCTGTTTTACCTGATGAGCGAGGCGGCCGCAAACGGCGGCCACACCTATCTGCCGCGCGAGGCGCTGGTGGAGCGGGCCTGCCGGATGCTGCGGGCGGAGGCGGAGCTGGTGGAGCAGCAGGTGGCCCAGAGCCTGCTCCAAAAGCAGCTCATCGGCTTTTCCCTTCCCGATTGCGAAGATGCGCTGTGCCTGCCGGTCTACTTCCGCGCCGAGCAGGAGATCGCGCTGCGCCTGGCGCAGCTGATGCGCGCGCGCCCCTACAAGCGCGTGGCGGGGCTGGAGGGGCGCATCGCGCAGTACGAGCGGGAGAAGGGCGTTCGCTTCAGCGCCCTGCAAAAGCGCGCCATCACCGGCGCCGTGGAGGAGGGCGTGCTGGTGGTCACCGGCGGGCCCGGCACGGGCAAGACGACCCTCATCCGCTGCATCATCAGCCTGCTCAAGGAGGACAGCGAGATCCTCCTGTGCGCGCCCACGGGCCGCGCCGCCAAGCGCATGAGCGAGGCCACGGGCGAGGAGGCCAAGACCATCCACCGCCTGCTGGAATACGGCGGAGACGCCGATACCTTCGCCCGGGGCGAGGACTATCCGCTGGAGGCGGACTGCCTGATTGTGGACGAGATGAGCATGGTGGACGTGACGCTCATGCGCGGCCTTTTGCGTGCGGTGCTGCCGGGCTCACGGCTGATTCTGGTGGGCGATGCGGACCAGCTACCCAGCGTGGGCGCGGGCAACGTCCTCAGCGACATCCTGCAAAGCGATGCCCTGCCCAGCGTGCGCCTGACGGATATCTTCCGCCAGGACGAGCGCAGCATGATCGTATGGAACGCGCACCTCATCAACAGCGGCCAGATGCCCATCCTGCGCACCCGCGACACGGACTTCTTCTTTGAGCGAAAGGCCCTGCAGTCCGACGCGGCGCGCACCATCGCCGATCTTCTTACCGCGCGTCTGCCCAAATACCTGGGCTTTCCGACGCAGGAGCGGCGGGAGGAGGCCGTCCGTTCCATTCAGGTGCTCAGCCCCACCAAGAAGGGCGACTGCGGCGCCGCGGCGCTCAACCGCCTGCTCCAGAACGCCCTCAACCCCGAGCGCGAGGGCCTGGACACGCTTTTGCACGGCGAGACGGAATTCCGCGTGGGCGACAAGGTCATCCAGACCAAGAACGACTATCACCTCGAATATATCCGGCAAACGCCCTTTGGGGCGGAAACGGGCAGCGGCGTCTTCAACGGCGATGTGGGCTACATCCAGCGCATCGACCCCGCCGAGCACCTTCTGACCGTGTGCTTTGACGACGAGCGGCTCGTCACCTACCAGAAGCAGCAGCTTGACGCGCTGGAGCTGGCCTACTGCCTGACCGTTCACAAGAGTCAGGGCAGCGAATTCCCCGTGGTGGTGATGCCCGTGGTGGGCGGCCCGCCCATGCTCATGGCGCGCAACCTGCTCTATACCGCGCTCACGCGCGCGCGCCGCCTGGTGGTGCTGGTGGGGCGCGAGGAGGTCATCGCCCAGATGGTGCAAAACGATCACGTCGCCCGCCGCTATACCACCCTGTGCGAGCGGCTCAAGGAGGCGGCGCTGCTGTGAGCCTGTCCGTTCTTCGCCGCCGGCTTCTGCCCCTGCTGTTTCCGCAGGAGGCCGTCTGCCACCTCTGCGATCGGGCGCTGGACCGTTCCGGGAGCTGCCTGTGCCCGGCGTGCCTGTCCGCGCTGCGGACGCTCCGATTGCCGCGGGAGCAGATGCTCACGCTCCATCAGCCCCTTCTGTCCTGCATGTCGGCCTACCGCTACGAGGGCGAGGCCCGGCAGCTGTGCCACCTGCTCAAGTACCGGGGCGACGCCGCGGCCGCCCGCCCGCTGGGCGAGGGCATGGCCGAGGCCCTCGCGCTCTTGGGGCTGACTCAGACGCTGGACATGGTCCTTCCCGTTCCCCTGCATCCCGAGCGCCTGCGCGAGCGCGGCTACAATCAGGCCGCCCTGCTGGCGCGCGCCGTCTGCGACCACGTAAGCCTGCCGCTGACGGAAGCGGCGCTTGCGCGCGTCAAACACGGCGCCTCCCAGCTCAGCCGAACCCGCGCCCAGCGCCTGACCGCGCTCTCGGGCGCCTTCCAGGCCAACCGGCGGCTGGTCGCCGGTCGGCGCGTGCTTCTCATCGACGATGTGCTCACCACCGGCGCCACGGCCGTCTCCTGCGCCGGCGCCCTGCTTAAGGCCGGCGCCGCGGAGGTGAGCCTTCTGAGCGCCTGCCGGGCATGAAAAATGCGCTTCCGTCTTCGGAAGCGCGTTTTTTCAAAGAAGCGAGCGCACGACCAGATAGGCGCCATAGGCGATCATCAGCCCGCCGCCGACGCGGCGGATGAGGAGCTGGTGGTTTCTCAGCCAGCCCAGCGCGCCCTTGAGCCACTGGTACATCAGCATCACCGCCAGCATGGGGATCGACAGGCCCAGCGCGAACACAGCCAGCGAGACGATGCCCGTCCACATGGTGGCGTTGTCGGCGCTGGCGGCCAGGAGCAACGCGTTGGCCAGCACCGGGGTGAGGCAGGGCGTCCAGGAGATGGCGATGAGCAGTCCAAAGAGGAACGAGCCCCAGAAGCCGCTCATGGACGGCTGCTTTCCGCTCAGCCCCGGCACGGCGGGCAGGTGGATGCGGATGACATCCAGCATCCACACGCCAAAGAGCACCATCAGCACGCCCGTGGCGATATCCAGCGTGCCGCGGTCGGCGCTTTTGAGCAACGAGCCCAGCGCGCCGGCGCCGGCGCCCATGAGCGTAAAGAGCAGCACGAAGCCCAGCAGAAGGCCCAGGCAGCGCCTGAGCACCCGCAGGCGGCCGGGCGCGGCGTCCGTCCCGCCCATGAGGTACATGGCGTAGACCGGGAGCATGGGCAGCACGCACGGCGATACGAACGCCAGCAGGCCGCCGCCCAGCATCGCCCACAGCGACATCGGCTCCGGCGCGGCGGTGAACAGCCCCGTCATTCCTCCGCCGCCTTTCTGGCCACGCCCATGCCGTCGAGCTGCTCGGTCATCTCATCAAGGGTGAGCATGTAGTTGGCCGCGCCCGCCAGCGTGCCGTCGGGATTGAGAAAGAGGCTGGCCGGGTAGCCCTGAAGGCCCACGAGGCTTGCGACCATCAAATCCTCGTCCTCAAAGAAGGTGAGGTCCTCCAGGCCGTACTTTTCCTTGACGGAGGCGGTGTTGTCGGCGTTCTCCCCGTCCCAGACGTGGACGAGGACGATGGCCAGCTCATCCTCGCTGTAGGTGTCGTGCAGGGTCTTGATGTCGGGCATCTCCTGCATGCAATAATAGCACCATTCGGTGAAGAAGTTGAGGAAAACCGCCTTTCCCCGATAGGGCGTGAGATCGAGTTCGGTATAGCTGTTGAGCAGGTCGGTCACGTTGGGCGCTTCCTCGGCAGGGGCGAGGGGCGCGGCAGCCAGCAGCGTCATGAGGGCCAGCAGGCCAGCCAGGCGTCGAAACCAGAGCTTGTTCACGTTCAGTACCCCCTTTAGGTGTTGATGGAGTAATTATACCATTCTGGCGGCCGTTGAAACAATCTTTTGCATGTTACAATTTGCGGGAGCGGAGGGTCCGGGGCGAAAATGCAAATTTTATTTTTTCAAAATTCATTTTTACAAAATTCGCGGTCCGCACTTTACGCGAAAAATGAAATATGATATAATGTCAATCGTCCACGCGGGCCCGCCGCGCCATCCGGCGAGACGTGCCCCGGTTTTGCAGGGACAGACATTTCATCCTTCATCTGATCCAGATTCGACGCCGTAACAGGGAGGAAACCGCCATGCCACTTGGACTATCCAGAAAATGCAGCGCCATCGCCCCCTCCGCCACCCTGGCCATGGACGCCCGGGCCAAGGAGCTTCGCAGCCAGGGGGTAAACGTGATCGGCTTCGCCGCGGGCGAGCCGGACTTTGAGACCCCCGCTCCCATCCGCGAGGCCATGAAGGAGGCCATGGACCTGGGCATGACCCGCTACACGCCGGTGGCGGGCACGCTGGAGCTGCGCCGGGCCATCGCCGCGCGGCTTCTGGAGGACCACGGCCTTATCTACGGCATGGATGAGATCATCGTCTCCAACGGCGCCAAGCACTCGCTCTATAACGCCTTCCAGGCCCTTCTGGACCCGGGCGACGAGGTGATCGTCGATAAGCCCTGCTGGGTCAGCTACCCGGAGATGGTGCGCATGGCCGGGGGCGTGCCCGTGTTTCTGGACTGCCCGGAGAGCCAGGGCTTTTTGCCCTCGATGGAGGATTTTGAGAAGCTCATCACCCCGCGCACCAAGGCCTTCATCCTCAACACGCCCTCCAATCCCAACGGCTGCATGTGGTCGCGCGAGCAGCTCAAGCAGCTGGCGGACCTGGCCGTGAAGCATGATTTCTACATCGTCGCCGACGAGATCTACGAAAAGCTGGTCTACAGCGGCGAGAAGCACTACTCCATCGCCACCTTCGGCCCGGAGGTCAAGGCTCGCACCATTCTCATCAACGGCGTGAGCAAGTCCTACGCGATGACGGGTTTTCGCATCGGCTACGCCTGCGGCCCGCGCGACGTCATCAAGGGCATGGTCAACTACCAGAGCCAGGCGACCTCCGCCCCCAATACTGCGGCGCAGCACGCCGCGGCCGTGGCGCTCACCATGCCGCAGGACTGCGTGGAGGAGATGCGCCGTGCCTTCGAGCAGCGGCGCGACCGGCTGGTGGAGCTCATCAACGCCATTCCGGGCCTGAGCTGCCGCAAGCCCCACGGCGCGTTCTACGTGATGATGAACATCCGCGGCATCACCGGCAAGCGCTGCCACGGCACGGAGCTCAGCGGCAGCACGGCCATCGCCGAGGCGCTGCTGGAGCACGCGCACGTGGCGGTGGTGCCCGGCGCGGCCTTCCTGGACGAGGGCTTCTGCCGCATCAGCTACGCCACGTCCATGGAGAACATCGAGGAGGGACTTCGGCGCATCGCCGCCTTTGTAAAGGAGCTGGAGTAAATGCTGGAATACAGCGAAAGAACCCATCAGCTCATGCAGGCCAAATACCAGTATGAGCTCCAGGACGTCCCGGACCCCAACCTCTACCGCGAGATCTTCGACTACGAATCCATCCCGAAGATCGCCTTCAACAACCGCCTGGTGCCCATCAACATGCCCGCGGAGATCTGGATGACCGACACCACCTTCCGCGACGGCCAGCAGAGCGTCAGCCCCTTCAAGCCCGAGCAGATCGAGCACCTCTTCAAGCTGGAGAGCCGCCTGGGCGGCCCCAGGGGGCTGATCCGGCAGAGCGAGTTCTTCCTCTACACCGACCGCGACCGCGAGGCGCTGGAGCGCTGCCAGGCGCTGGGGCTGAAATACCCGGAGATCACCACCTGGATTCGCGCCAACGAAAAGGACTTCCAGCTCGTCAAGGCCGCGGGCGTGCGCGAGACGGGCATCCTCGTCTCCTGTAGCGACTACCACATCTTCAAAAAGATGCACCTCACCCGCGCGCAGGCCATGGACAAATACCTGGGCATCGTCAAGGCGGCGCTGGCGCAGGGCATCGTGCCCCGCTGCCACTTTGAGGACATCACCCGCGCGGACTTCTACGGCTTTGTGCTGCCCTTTGCCGAGCAGCTCATGCGCCTGTGCGAGGAAAGCGGGCTGCCTATCAAGGTGCGCGCCTGCGACACCATGGGCTACGGCGTCAGCTATCCCGGCGCGGCGCTGCCCCGCAGCGTGCCCGGCATCATCTACGGCCTCAACCACTACGCCCGCATCCCCTCCGAGCAGCTGGAATGGCACGGCCACAACGACTTCTACAAGGTCGTCTCCAACGCGGGCACCGCGTGGCTCTACGGCTGCGCCAGCGTCAACTGCTCGCTGCTGGGCATCGGGGAGCGCACGGGCAACTGCCCGCTGGAGGCCATGGCCATCGAGTATCAGGCCCTGCGCGGCACCACCGACGGCATGGACCTGACCGCCGTGAGCGAAATCGCCGAGTACATGGAGCGCGAGATCGGGCTGGAGATCAGCCCGCGCCAGCCCTTCGTGGGCCGCCACTTCAACGTCACGCGCGCCGGCATCCACGCCGACGGCATGCTCAAGGACGAGGAAATCTACAACATCTTTGACACCGCCGCCATTTTAAACCGCCCCGCCTCCGTGGCCGTGGACAGCCACAGCGGTCTGGCCGGCATCGCGCACTGGCTCAACAGCTACTTCCGCCTCAAGGGCGAAAACGCCGTGGGCAAGCAGGACCCGCTGGTGGTGGCCGTCAAGGAGCAGGTGGACGCCCTCTACGCCGAGGGCCGCAACACGGTCATGGGCGACGAGGAGCTGGAGGTCATGGTCCGCGACGCGGATCAGGAGCGCTTCGAGCGCCTGCTGTTCCACAGGAGCTGATTCCCCTTCAACCGATACAGCGAAGCGCCCATGCCGGGTGATGGCCCGGCATGGGCGCTCAGCTTGGCGAAAAAGTCCGCCTGCGGCGGCCTTTTCCGCCAAATGCTTAAGAAATGTTTGCGCCCAAGGGCGCAAACTCCCCGCCCGCCCGGCAAAGCCGGGCGATACGAATACAGCTTGGAGGGCTGCGGCCCTCCAAACCACCCAAAGAGAAGGCAACCGATACAGCGAAGCGCCCATGCCGGGTGATGGCCCGGCATGGGCGCTGTTGTTTTGGGAAGGGGTGCGCGGGCGCTTATCGCGCGCCGCTGCCCCGCCGCCTGCGGGCGGCATAGGCCGCCGCGCACAGGCCGCCGAGGCTGAGCAGCATCAGCGAAAGCCACAGGCCCGTATGGCTGCCGT
>CAUDEL010000019.1:0-46782 GCA_958448555.1 uncultured Eubacteriales bacterium
GACATGTGTACAGGATCGAAAGCAATAGGTCGCTCCCCGCACGGGGAGCGTGGGTTGAAATCTGGCGTTTGAGGACGCGGAGAATGCGCCGGAAAGCGTCGCTCCCCGCACGGGGAGCGTGGGTTGAAATACGCTATCCTCCCGGCGGTCCATACCAGCAGCCACGGTCGCTCCCCGCACGGGGAGCGTGGGTTGAAATCGGACGTGTACGAGCTGGTGCACGATGAAGCACAGTCGCTCCCCGCACGGGGAGCGTGGGTTGAAATTCCGTGGCCGTGAACCGGCGAGGGGATGGCGTTGGTCGCTCCCCGCACGGGGAGCGTGGGTTGAAATACAACGGCAGCCGGTGTAAACGCTGGGCAGGTCGCGTCGCTCCCCGCACGGGGAGCGTGGGTTGAAGGACCGTTCCTGCCTGCCCTGGGTGATGTAGGAATACACCGTTGTGGCGTTGTGGCGGACCACCTGCAACAGACTGTAAATGTCCAGGCTTTCCACCAGCTCGGCGGCTTCGTCCTCGGTGTAGCAGCCTTCCTCAACCGCCTGCTGAAACAGATCGTCAAAGGTTTCTTTCAATGCTTCATAAGCGTCCATACTTAAATCCTCCTATGGGTGCGCTGCCATCAATGGCGGCGTTTTTTGGGTTTGTCGGGCAGGATATGCCCCTCGATGATTGCAGCGTGGCGGCGGATCTGAAGCTGGCCCTGGCGTTCCAGGGACCGCATCCGGGCATACTCGTCCTCGGTCAGAAACAGCCGCTTATACTGGCCCCTGCGCCCCAGGGGGCAGTGGGTAGACAGAATGAGAAATTCCGCCATGTGCCGGGTATCGTCCTTGAACCGTTCCACAGCCAGCAGGTCGTGGCCTTCCAGCGGGAGATGCAAAGGTTTCATGCCTTGCGCCCCCTTTCGTGAATATCCAGGGCAGCACAGCCATACCGGGCGATGAGCAGGGCGTTCACGATCATGCGGAGCGCCGCAGCGTCCACAACCTCGGCATCTGCCAGGTCACGGGTTGTCAGTCCTCCCGCGTTGGTGTAGATGCCCCGCGCAGCGATATAGAGGGTGTAATCGTGGGGCGAAATCTCATGGAGCCTTGCATAGTCGAACTCCGCGCCCCGCCTGCACAGGCAGTTTCCGGCGCGGCGGTAAATGTCCTCATCGGAAGTGAACAGGAACATGACCGCAAAGAAAGCAGGCGTGTCCCGGCGTTTGCTGTGGCCCAGGTGGATTTTCACACCCTCCATGCGCTGCCGGTGGAGCTCATCCTGCCAGAGCATACCGGGAAAATCCCGGATCAGCGGTTCCAGGCGGGCCATCAGGCGTTTATCGTGGGGGAACATCTGCCGGACCACCTCTGCATAGCCCACAACGCCCGCCTCAATGCGCTCGGCCATCCAGGGGCAGCCGCAGGCGGTGCAGCCAAATTTCTTGACATATTCGGTGCAAAGTTTACAGTCCACATCTGCCGGTGTGTATTTGAAAGTGTTGATATACATGGATACCTCCTTGTGAAAATGAAAAAGCCGGGCAAATGGATTGTCCGGCGGGTTGTGTGTATTCGGTTTTATCGCTCCTGGCTGCGCTGGCGTTTCTTCTGCCATGCCTCAAGCAGCTTGATGATGGTGTTCTCCATTTGCAGGGGCGTATAGGATTTTGGAAAATACTTGCGTATGCGCCCAACCGGCCCTCGGACAGCAGCTGGGGATATTGCGAAACGGCGGACGGCGCTCAGTTTGAGGCCAAATTCGGCGAGCTGACGGGCACGCTGCTTGCCTCGCCCCACGTGCAGGGCTACTGCTATACGCAGCTCACAGACGTAGGCACAGAGAAAAACGGATTGTTGACAGAAAACCGCGAGCCCAAGATTCCCTTGCAGCGATTGCGTATCTTAAACGACGGAAAGTGAATACCCTTTGCTGCTTTCTCTTCATTGAAAACACTCTTGGAACTTCGGATTACCATTCGGGGCGGAAGCGCTCACCGAGACGTTCAGAATACGAAAAAAGACCCGGGCGCCGATCGAACGGCGCGTCGGGAGCATGAAAAGGCAATGCAATCATTGACGAAAATGGAAGCATATGAGTATCGACGTATGGCTTCGGCGTTGATACGAACAGGAATTTTAATCTCGGAGAAGATTGTATGGAGAATCTGAAACGAGGAAGATGCGGTCTTTTCCGGGCGGTGCAGAGAATGGAGCTTTAGAAAAAAGATTCATATTATTGATTTCAATCGAAAAATGATCCTATAGATGCGCAATAACGCACATGTTATCATGGCTTTGCCTTATCCATGAAAATGATTTCCTTTGGAGAAAATCAGCCTTGAAGGCAGGATGCCAAACGGCCCGTGTGATGCGTCCTTTTCCGGCTGTCCGTTCCTATCCCTTCACACCGCCCGCCGTCAATCCCTGCACAAAGAAACGCTGGCAGGTGATAAACACGATCACAACAGGGATCAGCGTCATCACCGACATGGCGAACACATAGCCCCATTGGGTGAATTGGTGCTGCCCAAAAAAGCCGGCGATGGCGATGGGAAGGGTGCGAAGATCGTTGTCGTTGATGACGGTATTGGCCCAGGGGTATTCCTCCCAGGCGGTGAGAAAGTTGAAGATGCTCACCGACGCGATGGCCGGCGCGGCCAGCGGGAGTGAGATCCGCGTGTATACGGTCCAAACGCTGGCGCCGTCGATGTAGGTGGCTTCGGTGATCTCGTCCGGGATGCCCTCCATGAAGCCCTTGATCATGAAGGTGGAAAAGGGAATCACCCACGCCACATAGAAAGGAATCAGCCCCCAGAGGCGGTTGACCAGGCCCAGATGCGTTGCCAGCTCAAACTGCGGCACGATCATGGTGGTGCCCGGAATGATCATGGTGAGGATGATGAAGCCAAACAGCAGCTTTTTGCCCCGAAAGTGAAACTTGCCCATCACAAAGGCCATAGCCGAGGACACAGCCGCCGCCAGCGCCACCGAGAACAGGGAAACAAATACGGAGTTGAGAAAATTCAAATAGAACTTGCTTTGCGAAAGAATGTATTCGTAATTTTCCAGGGTAAGCGCCTCCCAGCGGGGAAAGAAGCGCGGCGGGTACTCGTAGAGCGCGCCGTTGGGCCGCAGGGAGGTGGAAATCATGTACACCATGGGCAGCACGCAGATCACCGTGCCTGCTGCCAGCAGCAGATAGCGCAGGATGTTTGCGCGCAGCCTGCGAAGGGATTTGCTTTTCATGCTCCGCCTCCTATGCGTCACGGCTGCGCATGGCTTTGAACTGTAAAATGGCCAGCAGCCCCAGGGATAGCGCCATGATGAAGCTCAACGCCGCCGCGTAGCCAAATTTGCCGGTGCTGAACGCTTTGTAATACATCCAGGTCAGCAGCGTGTCGGTCTGATGGGCGGGCTTGCCGCCGGTGATCATTTTGATCGAGGTAAATACGTTGAAACCGCCAATGGTAAGCATGATCAGGGCAAAAAGCACCGTTCCGCGAATGGAGGGCAGCGTGACGCTGACAAACTTTTTCCATGCGCCGCAACCGTCGATCTCGGCTGCCTCGTACAATTCGGCCGGCACCTGCTGCAGCGCCGCCAGAAACACCACCATGTTCCAGCCCACGCCTTTCCAGATGCCCAGAATCATCGCCACGGCCAGGCCGCTCCAGCGCGTGTCCAGCCAGCGCACATTGGCGGAGGTCACATGGACCACATTGGTCAGGAAGTAGTTGAGCAGGCCCTCGGTGTTGAACACGTAGCGAAACACCAGCGAGGCGATGACCCATGAGGTGATCACCGGCAGATAGTTAATCACCCGGAAGGTGACGCCAAAACGCTTGATGCCATTGATGAGCACGGCTGTGAACAGCCCCAGCGCCATCTGTCCCGGCACGGTGACCAGCGTATAGACCACGCTGTTGACAAACACCGTCCAGAAGGTGCCGTCGCTAAGGACTTCCCGGTAATTGGCCAGGCCGATGAAGGGCTGGTCCAGCATGGAGGCGAAGCTCCAGTCGCAAAAGCTCATCCACAGCAGGCGAAAGATCGGGTACACCGTGAACATGCCGAACACCGCCAGCCCCGGCAAAAGCAGCAGCGCCAGCTGGACGCGGTTCCATCTGGATTTAAGCACCAAGGCCGATCGCCTCCCTCTTTTTGTTTGGCGGGGCGGATACGCCGCCCCGCCTGGTTGACTTTATTTCACGCGTCGGGTATGATGGAATCAGGGCTTGAGCAGCTCGTCAAAGACCACGGCCAGCTCATCCATAGCCTCCTGGGCGGTCTTTTCGCCGTTCACCACGGCGGTCATGGCGTTTGTCAGCTCGTTGTCCATCTCGCTCCAGGCAGCGACGGTGGGGCGCGCCTTGGCGGTTTCGATGGCCTGGATAAAGGGGGCGTAATCCGCATTCTTGACGGTATCGCTCTCAAGTGCAGCCTTGTTGACCGGAATCTGGCCGCACTTGGCCATGGCGGTCTCGGCGTACTCGCCGGTCATGAACTGCATGAACTTCCAGGCTGCCTCGCGGTTGGCGGTATTGAACATCGCGATGTCCTCACCGCCCAGCACAGAGATGCTGCCGCCTTCGCCCGCAGGCATGTAGGCGGTGCCATAGGCCACGTCGGGATAGGCGCCCGCCAGCTCGGCGGTCTTCCAGGGGCCTTCCAGCATCATGGCGTAACGTCCGGTGCCAAAGCCGTCGGTCATGGGAATATCCCCGCTGTTAAAGCCGGTCAGCGCGCCCTCCTGCACCAGCATGGCGAAGGTTTCAACCGCCTTGACGGTTTCGGGGGAATTGATGTAGCCGGTGGCCACGGTCTGCTCTTCGTTGGTCAGGCTGCCGCCGAAGCTCCAGATGAAGGGGCAGATATTCCAGCCGCTGAGCGCTGGCTCGTTCCAGCCCCAGATCTGCTGGCCGTTGGCGTTGGTTCCGGAGAGCTTGCGCACGGCCTCTACCCATTCGTCCATGGTGGTGGGAACCTCCACGCCCGCAGCCTCCAGCATGGCGGTGTTATAGAACAGGATCTTGCTGTTGGTGTTCAGGGGCAGGGCGTAGTAGCTGCCACCGATGTTGGCGGTGCTCAACGCGCTGTCCAGCAGGGTGCCGGCTACTTCGGAAAAGTCCGGCATTTCCTGATCCAGCGCCACCAGCACGCCCATCTGCTGGAATTCCGGCAGCCAGGCGATGTCCAGGCGGGCTACGTCCGGCAGGCTCTGAGAGCTGGCACTCACGAGGATTTTATCGTGCAGCTCCGCCCACTCATGCGATACGGCGTTGACCTTGATCCCGGGGTTTTCGCTTTCAAACTTGGGAATGAGATCGTTCATCAGCGTCTCATTCTCCGCCGACTGTGCGCTGTAATGGTGCCAGAAATTGATGGTCACAGGGGTTTCTGACGATTCCGCGAGCGCTGTACAAGCCGCCAAGCCGAGGACGGCGCTCAAGAGGATCGCCAGAATTTTTTTCGTAGTAGACATGGTTCCTTCCTCCTTTTATGAAATGATGATCTCAACGGCGTGCGCCGGAACCGTGACGGTTCCACCCGCCGCCGCAAAGTCCTGCGGTTGGGCGCTTCGGTTGAACACGGCGACGATGTGTTCTTCCTGCGAGGCCCGTTCAAAGACGAACAGCCCTTTTTGACGGTCCGCAAGCAAAGTTCGGTACTTTCCCTTGCGAATGACCTCATGTTCACGCCGGAAACGAATCCAACGGCGCGTCCACGTCAGCAGCTCTTCGTCCATCCTATCCCAGGTCATACCTGCCCGGCAGCCGGGGTCATTTTCGCCCTGCATGCCGATCTCCTCGCCGTAATACACCGCGGGGCTGCCCGGAAATAGCATCTGAAACGCCACAGCCAGTTTCAGCCGCCAGCACTCGCCACCGGCCTCGGTGAGAAAACGGGCGGTATCGTGGCTGGAGAGGCAGTTGTAGAGGCACAATGCCGTTTCCTGCGGGTATTTCATGAGCATGTGCCCCAGGCGTGCGTCCAACTGTTCCTCGTCAATCGTCCCATGGGCGAAATAATCCATCATGGCGTCGCGGAACAGATAGTTCATCACGGTGTCGAACTGGTCGTTTTCGCACAGCATGCGCGTAGCGTCGCCCCAGGTTTCGCCAAGCAGCAATGCCTCGGGAAATTCGGCGCGAAGCTGCCGCCGCAGGTAGCGCACGCAGCCGGGGTCCAGCTCGTCCGCCACATCCAGCCGCCAGCCGTCGATACCCGCGCGCTCCAGCCAATAGCGCATCACCGACAGAATGAAGGCCTGTACCTGCGGGTTGGCGGTATTCAGCCGGGGCATGAAGGGATAGTCTCCCACGCATTCATAGCAGGCGGCATCCACTGTGATGGGGTACCGCTTGGGATAGAACCAATCGCGGAAGCGGGAGCGCGGGCCGTTGGCCATCAGGTCGGCAAAGGGGGCGAAATGGATGCCTGTGTGGTTGAACACGCCGTCCAGAAGCACCCGCATGCCGCGCTCATGGGCCTGCCGTACCAGAGTTGCGAGTTCCTCCTCGGTTCCGAAATCCGGGTCGATGGCAAAGTAATCGGTGGTGGCGTATTTGTGGTTGAAATCCCCGGCAAAGACAGGCGTAAGATAGAGACAGTCCACGCCCAGTTCCTGCAGGTAGGGCAGTTTTTGACGGATGCCTTCCAGATCGCCACCCAGATAGTTTTCCCGTGTGGGCGTCGCGTCCCACGGCACCAGCGTGTGAGATGGGACCGTGTAGCCACTACGGGCAAAGCGTTCGGGAAAGATCTGATAGTACACTGTCCCCATGGCCCATTCGGGCGGCGCAATCACATCAGCTGGATTTACCTGGAGCAGCTCGAAGAAGCCTGTAGCTGGCTCTGTGTCCGAAACGCCATGCTCACAGTAGAAACGTTCCTCGCCTGAAAGGCCCGTCAGGCGGAAAAAGTATTTGATGTAGTGCGCCTCCTCCGGAAAGGTCACTTCCGCGGTCCACTCGGCGTGCGCTTGGTCCTGTGTGCGGATCTGCAGGGGCCATTCGGTTCTGTGCAATGGTTCCGAGCGCTTCCAGCAGACAAGGCTGCACCGTTCGATGTCGTTGCGGGCCGTCAGCAGACGGAAGCGGATCGTATTTCGTGCAATCGGTTGCCTAAACGGCAACACGGGTACATGTTCAAAAGCGGCAATGTTCATATGCGTTCACATCCTGCGGCTTGATTCTCTGTCAATCAGCGTGGTTCCCAACAAAACCTGTTGGCTGGGCGTGTGATGATCAATGTGTTGAAACAGAAGGCGTGCGGCCTGTTCGCCCAGCAGGGCGGTATCCACGTCTACGGCGGTGAGCGGCGGGTCGGTAAACTCCGCCAGCGGATAATTGTCAAAGGTGACCACGCCTATGTCGCCAGGCACAGACAGCCTCGCCGTACGAACGGCCTTGAGCAGGCCAAAGGCAGTCAGGTTGTCGTTGCACAAAAAGGCATCGGGCCGCACAGGGTTTTGCAGCGTCTCCAGGGCGGCGCGCTGAGCATCCTCGGCGGTTCCATCCGTGGGAAGAATCAAGGCTTCCTGCTTTTGCAGGCCCTTTTCATATCCCTTCACACGGCGTTTGCTAAAGCCCGTCCGCCCCTCTCCGCCAAGATACGCCACGCGCCGGTAGCCCTGCTCCAGAAGGTGCGCCACGGCCATTTCTGCGCCTTGGCTGTTGTTAACATCCACCCAGCTGACATCATGGTGCGCCGTTTCGGGCTGGCCCAGCACCACGCAGGGAAAATCTCGCAGCTTTTTCAGCAGCGAGGGCTTTACCGTGGAGGGTGGCAGAATCAGTCCGTCCACTTTACGCTCCAGCATCAGCTTTTCGATACTGCCCATGCCGCCCGCATGCTTGGCTCCGTTTGCCAGAATTACATGATAGCCGCGCTCCTGCGCCACCTTCTCCACCGCAAACAGGCTGCGGTTGAAAAACACGTTGCTGAAGGCTTCCGCATCCTCCGCGTCCACCACCACGCCGATGGCGCCGCTTTGGCCGTTGGCCAGGCTGCGGGCCAGGCTGTTGGGGTGATAATCCAACTGACGCATGGCGGCATAGATTTTTTCGCGTGTTTCCTCCATCACGGTGGCCTTGCCGTTGAGCACACGCGACACCGTGGATGAATTGACGCCGGCCAGCCGGGCTACGTCATGAATGGTAGCGGCCATGGGCGGTCCTCCTTAAAACTCCGGCTTGAATCTTTGATGCAACCGGTTGCCTTATGAGATGATTGTATCAGACCCTGCCGGGCATGTCAAGAGGAAAGTGTCAAAAAGACTCAGCGTGTCGAAAAAGTCCGGGCGCGTCGGACTTTCGGCCTGTCAAAGAAGCCACATTGCATCGTCGCAATGTGGCTTCTTTGAAGGGTACCTCAGTTGGATTGATGCTCGGTGGGACGAAGAGGGAGAGTGTACGCACGATGAAAGTCGTTAGATGTAATTCCTGCGGAAAATGGATAGGCTGGGAGAATGAGCTTGATGTTGTGCAGACTGATGCCAAAGATGAGGAAGGCGAGTATATCGACTACGAATCATGTCCAATTTGTGGTTCGGTAAATGGCTTGATGGACCTCGACACCGGATGCAGCTTTGATGAAAGCGAAGTGTCTGTACTTCGCGGATTGTTTGAACAGATGGAACTATCCGAAGAGCAACTCACCGAGGAAAAGTTCCTTGATTTTGCGCCCGGCACCCATGTTTCTGTCGTTCGCCGCTGGTTTGAAATGCAGATGAACGGAGAAGGGACCACGTTGACCACGTTTTGACCACCTGTTACAAGCGTAACACGCCCGTGTATGCGCTCCATGCGTTTGCCCTAACACTTTATAGGGTATAGAAAAACCCCAGTAAATCGCGCTTTTTGCGACTTACTGGGGTTCCTTGCGTGGTCAGACCGTCCGAAAAGAAGTGAAATCCCGTAGGCTCCAATACAGACCGTCCGAAAAGACATGAAATCCCGCAGGCTCCAGTAGAGACATGGGGATTTGAATATCCCCATTTAGTGCGGTATACAATGGAAAGAGGATATGGTATAATAAAGAAAAAGCGGTGAGCGCATGAGCTATATCCAAAGCATCGCATCGGAGCAGACGTGGCTTCTGCCCTACAGCATCGACGAGCTGGTGGAAGAAAACAACCCCGTGCGGGTGATCCGTGCGTATGTAGACAGTCTGCTCATGGAAGATCTGGGCTTTGTGCGCGCCGTGCCCGCGGGAACGGGCCGTCCCGGCTATGACCCGCGCGATATGCTGAAGCTCTACATCTACGGCTATCTGAACCGTGTCCGCTCCTCCAGGCGGCTCATGGCGGAATGCCGGAGAAATGTGGAGCTGTTTTATCTGCTGAATATGCTGCGGCCCGATTTCAGGACGATAGCGGATTTCCGCAAGGACAACCGCCAGGCGATCAAGGCGGTCTTCAAGGATTTTGTGAAGGCGTGCGCGGAGTTGAATCTGCTGGGCAAGAAGACATTTGCTGTGGACGGCACGAAGATTCGTGCCAGCAACGGCAAGAAGAAATCCTTTACGCCGCAGATTCTGGAGAAGAAGCTCGACTATCTGCGGGAGCAGGAGAGCAGGATCGAGGAATATCTTCAAAAGATGGATCAGACGGACGAGGAAGAACAGCGGCATGTGCGAATCCTGGAGCTGGATATCCGCAAAAAGGACATGCCGGACAAGCTCAGGCAGATCAGGGAGCGGATCGGAAAATACGAGGGTTACCAAAGGCGTATGGAGGAAAACGGAGAGGACCAGATTCTTGAGACTGATCCGGAGTGCCGGACGCTTCGCACCAAGGAGGGACTGCTGCCCGCCTACAACATCCAGACGGTGGTGGACGAGAAAAATCACATCATTGCCTCTTTTGAGACGACGGTAGCCAACACGGATCAGGGGCAGCTTGACCGGATGGCGGAGCAGACCAAAGAGGAACTTGAAATCGGGACGGCGGAATTCATTGCGGACAAGGGGTATGAAAGCCGGGAAGACATAGAGAAGTGCCTGATGCACGGCACAATTCCCAATGTTGGCTTTAAGTACGACAAGGATGAGCGCCTCCACGATCTGGAATACATTCCTGCGGAAATCGACGAAGCAACCCGGCAATCCACGAAAGCGGAGGATATTCAAAAGTGCCTGCACGCGGGGGTGCTCCCGGCCTGCTATGAAGGAACAACGATATCGGTACAGCTTCAAAAGCGCAGTGTGCTGAGCTGCTTCATCCGGCACGAAGACGGCAGGGTGACCTGCCCAATGGGCAGGGAGCTGTTCAAGCACCGGGTACGGGAGCACGGGACGATCTACGGAAGCCGGGAAGCCTGCCGAACCTGTCCGAAC
Organism: uncultured Eubacteriales bacterium; assembly: GCA_958448555.1. Taxonomy (GTDB): domain Bacteria; phylum Bacillota; class Clostridia; order Christensenellales; family Aristaeellaceae; genus Limiplasma. The sequence continues at coordinate 10,324 of CAUDEL010000019.1, forward strand.
CGGTGCACGGATTCCAAGAACACGAAGACGGTCAGTATCGGACATAACACCAATATCGTTGCCGTCCGGATGTACGGGAGTCCAGACCATCCACTCCAAAAGCTGCCGCCCGGCTTTCAGCCTCACAACAGTCTGGGGAGACCGCAAAAGCCCGCGCGTGTGCGGGTGATCCTCCGGCGCAACCCGGAGGACATGCAGCGGAGAAAGGAGCTTGCTGAGCATCCCTTCGGGACGGTGAAGTGGTATGACGGCGCTCATTTCTTCCTGTGCCGGGGAGAGGAGAAAGTGAGCGCCGAAATCGCCCTCAGCTTCCTCGCCTACAATCTACGCCGCGCCATCAACCTATTGGGCGCAGGCGTTCTTATCGCGTACTTTTATGCCCGAAATCGGAAAAACAGGGGTTGAAAGACCCCTATTTTTTACCTTTTTAGACGGTTTTATGTCGAAAATAGACAATAAAAAAGTCTGAAAACCGTGGTTTTCAGACAAATTGTGGTCGAGGTGACAGGATTTGAACCTGCGACCTTTTGGTCCCGAATTCTATCTTCCGTTGGGCATCCAATCCCTGCTCGTCCGGTTGAATCGTGCTGTGACTGGATTTGTTCGGATGGGAAAGTGCCGTCGGTTGGGGGATTTGCGTGGCAGACGACCGGACGCATGGTACTGGTTGTCATGGACAACCGGTCGTTATTCCGCGTCGCTTCTCGTGTATGCTCGTTGATGTGGCTGCTGATGGCATCCATCACATGACCGCAGACCGGGCAATGAATGTCGTAGCGACTATACGTAGCCTTGCTGTGGGCTGTCCTGGCGTGGAGCCGATAGTAGTGCAGTACGATCTCAGCCAGATACAATTCGTGGGACTTTGCCACAGCCTTTTCGTCCGTGGAGAAGAACATCGGAACTTTTTCTCTGCCATCAGTATCGCTATCAACCAGCGGATGATACTTGTATTTCGTCATGCTGTATCTCATTACCGTATAGGCTTGTCGTCAAGGTCGCGGTACCTATCCTTTCAGAATTCCATTGCCTCCTCGTAGCTGCTGAACACAGCATCGAAAGTGCCGTGAACGACCTTCCAAAGGGACACATCGGGGGTCAATATGGCGGGTGATGCCTACAGGCTTTCCGTCAACGGTGAGGAGCAGCCTGTGATAGCGAAAGACTCCATGGGAGAACATAGATTTATCGGCATCGGTGAATTTCGGCTTGCTGCCGTAGAAAAACTTGTGTCTCATTGAACAGCCTTCTGTACCCACTGGACATGAGGGCCGCGATTTTACGAAGCTTTCACGAAATTTTTGTCCTCCACCTTACGGCCACAGGAACAGCGGAATATGAGGATAAAAATAAAAAACTCCCATTCCATTTCTGGCATGGGAAAATGCGAGTGCTTATAGATTGAAATTTTCACGCATACATGATACAATTCTATTCAAGATGATTGTGATCACATGCGGAGGTGCTATTATGGCTGTCAGCTATAAAAAACTGTTTCACTTATTGATAGAACAAGATATGACGACTTCTCAACTGCAAAAGAAAGCGGGTTTTTCCGCAAATATCATTGCCCGTCTGAAACGAAACGGTTCCGTTTCTTTGGAAACCATTGAAAGTATTTGCCGTACGATGAATTGCGGAGTGGACGATATCCTGGAATTTGTTCCGGATGTAACCACAGACCATACGGAGGAAGTGTAATGGATAAAAAGCGTGTAGAATTGACGAAACAACAGTTCGATTTAGTTGTACATCATCACGAAGAAGCAAATATTGAATATTGGTTTGCCCGGGAACTGATGCCTTTGTTAGGGTATGAGCGATGGGAAAATTTTGATAAAGCCATTATTCGTGCAATGGAATCCTGTGAAACAAGTGGTATTGAGGTTACGGATCATTTTCGTGAGGTCACGAAAATGATAGAGATCGGTAAGGGTGGGCGCAGACCTGTCAAGGATTATATGCTGACCCGCTATGCCTGTTATCTGATTGCACAGAATGGAGATCCTAAAAAGAAAGAGATTGCTTTTGCACAGAGCTATTTTGCTTTGCAGACCCGTAAGCAGGAACTCATTGAGGAGCGCATTTCTCTGATCGAGCGAACCCAGGCTCGTGGTCGGCTCCGTGAATCCGAAAAACGGTTGTCTCAGAATATTTATGAGCGTGGCGTTGACGATGCCGGATTTGGCCGTATCCGCTCCAAGGGAGATCAGGCTCTGTTTGGCGGCTATACAACACAGGAAATGAAGAGCCGGTTGGGCGTGAAGGACAACCGGCCCCTGGCGGATTTCTTGCCGACCCTTTCTATTGCTGCGAAAAATCTGGCAGCAGAAATGACCAATTACAATGTGGAAGAAAAGGATTTGCAGGGGGAATACGCCATCACTGGGGAACATGTGCAGAATAATCTCTCTGTCCGCGAAATGTTGGGACAGCGTGGAATCAAACCGGAGGCTCTCCCTCCTGCCGAAGATATCAAGAAACTGGAACGCAGAGTAAAATCTCAGGAAAAGAAAATTGCAGCTCAGTCCGGCAAACTTCCTGCTCCCGCAGAGGAAGGAGAGGAAAACGATGGCGAATAAACTGGAATTGACCTGGTACGGGAAGGACGAGCCGATCCGTGTTGAGCCGAGGCTTTTGATTGAAAATACGGCTCTCTCCAACACCGCGGCTGATCTGGACACCGAGAATATGCTGATCCACGGTGATAATCTGCTGGCATTAAAAGCATTGGAAAGCAAGTATGCTGGACAGGTGAAGTGTATCTATATATCCACCATATAACATAGACGCAATGAACGAATACTATGAGGACTTAATAGAACACTCTATGTGGTTGAATCGTATGCGACCACGCATTGAAATACTGCGAAACTTGTTGTGTGAAGAAGGTATTATTTTTATCCAGATTAGTGATGAAGAACAGGCTTATCTAAAAGTTCTTTGCGATGAAGTATTTGGCCGCAGGAATTTTGTTAACATGATCTCTGTTAACATGAAAAATGTTGCGGGAGCTTCTGGTGGAGGTGAGGACAAAAAACTCAAAAAGAATTGTGAATTTATTTTAGTATATGATCGGGGAATGTCCTGGTTTCCTCATCATCAAGGAGGAGCAAACAAGCCTGTGCTGGAGCGACGGCCGGCGCTATTTCATCCTGCAGGAGCACAGCATGGACCGGAAAACCCTGATGAGCGTCGCCAGGAGCGTAAAAAATATTTAACAATCAGCTTGCATGTAACAAACGCCGCCTCCTTTGTGTCTAATCATAATGGAGGGTGCAAAGGAGGTTCTTTCCGTCATGAAAAGGCTTGTATCACTTCCCGCGGCGCATCAGAATCGTGGTCAACGGAGAATCCAGAGCGGAGGTCTTTCCGTGAAAAAGTACGCGATGATTTTGCTTGGGGCAATTTTGGCATGTTTGTTTGGCGCGGCTTTGGCCGCGCAGGATTTTGTCATCCCGGCCATTGAAGCCCCTCAAGGGGGGAAGGAGCTCCTTCATTCGATGGCCTTAAGCGACACGGCGTACCTTCTCTCCGCCTCAAAAAACTTCTATATCCTCGATGTGCAGACCGGGGAGGCTCAGCGCCTCTCCTTGCGCAGCGCCGGCTTGCAATATGAGCAGGTCCCGCAGACAGCTTTGGATTTTTATGATCTTCCCGACGAAAAAGCCGTCCCCGAATGGCTGCAAAAGAGCGCCTCCCTCGTCGATCTTCTGATTGCGGAGGGGGAAACGCTCTATGGCCTAAACGAGCTAAGCGGCGCTTTGTACCGCGTGGAGATTTCCGGCAAAGAGGCGACGCTTTGTCCCCTGACTATGCTGGACTTCTTTTCGGGCGCCGAAGGGGACTGGATGCCCGCAATTTCCACCAGCGCGGCCTGCGACGGAACGCTGTTCCTTCTGATGTGCCTGGCGGCGGAAGAGTCGCAGCCGGCACTCTACCGTTTCGACATGGACAGCGGGGTACGGGAGATGGTCAGGGGGCCGGGCATGGTCGCTGAAATAACCCGCTATCGAGACGGACGGCTGCTGCTGCTCGAAAAAGATGACGATTCCCAATGGCAGATTCTAATCTTTGATCCTTCCACCGGCGATCAGCATGTGCTTTTTGAAAGCAACAGGCTCAAGCTCGGCGATGCACGGGGGCTTGTCTACGATCCCTGGCGGGACCGGGTACTGATCTGTTGTGGCAACGAACTTTTGCACCTTGTGAGCGAAACCGCCTGCGAAGCCGTCGCCTTTCTGCCGCCCCTGCAGCCTTCCTGTCAGGCCATCACCCGGGACGGCACGCTGGTGCTTATGGACGATGCGGCTGTTTATGGGATCTCCGCTTTGCAGATGGTCTCCAGGCCCCTTGAGATAGCGTGCAGTCAGATGGAAAGCTGGATGGAGCAGGGCTTTTCGCAGGCCTACCCAAATTTTCCGGTCAGGCACAGGCAGGTCTATGAACACGAGGCCATGGCTTTGTTTGCTGAAACGATCGCCATCCAGTCCGACGAGATTGACATCTTTGAGCTTCCCATCGGCATGGCGTCGCAAAGCGCAATCGAAAAGGGGTATTATGTGCCGCTCACCCAGTCGCAAATCATCCGGGAAACAACGGACGGATACTGGCCTTTTTTCCGGCAGACGGTGATCCATCAGGGCGAAATTGCCGCCGTTCTTAGAAAAACCGAGCAGTACACCCTCGGCTACAGCAGGTACGCCCTGGACCGGCTGGGGCTTACGGCGTCGGACATGCCCACCGGCTTTTCGGAGCTGATGGATTTTCTTCTGGCATGGGACGAGCGGACGGGGGAGCTTTCGCAGTGGGAGGGGATCACGCCCTTTGGAATTGAAAACAGCCAGCTCAAGGCAGAGCTGTTTGCCTGCCTTCTCGATCAGTATTTCCTGCTGATGCAGCAGGACCTGCCTGCCGCTATGCTGTGCGAAGCTGAGCTGGCAAGGCTTTTGGATCAGCTGTCGGAGGTGTGCGCGACAATCCCCGAAAGCGGCGCAAGCATCCAAACAAACGAGCCGTTTGTACGCTTCGCACGCTTTCAAGTCAATGACAGGCCGTCCTATCTTTTCAGCCGGTATTGTTCCTTCCTGCCCGGGCGCCGAAGCTTCGCAAACGGTGCGTCCGTTTCGGATTTTGTGCCCATGGCCCTCGCGCTTCCCTCGCAGGACCGCCCGATCGTGCTGTTGGAAGGCACGCTGTTTGTCGTCAATCCCTATTCCTCGCAAAAGGAACGGGCTGTTCAGTGGCTCGCGTACTATATCAGCCATCGGCCCGCAAAGGACGCCGCTACCTTTGAGCGGGATGCGGCGCCCTCGGAATTTGAAACCTACAAAGCAATGAAAAAAGCCTACACCGAAGAGCTCGAGCGGATGGAAATCCGCCTCAAGGCAGCCGAAGGTGCAGCGAAAAGCGATCTGGAAGCGCAGATTCAAACCACGCGGGAAAGGCTGCAGGCCATTGAGCAAATCAAATGGGAGGTCAGTGAAGAGGCGCTCGCCGAGTACGCTCAGGTGCTCGAAAAATGTACGCTTTTCTGGAATGACCTTTACACAAGCTCCGGCTCTTTTGGAAAAACATATCTAAACTACTTGAATGAAGGCCTGCCGGGAGAGGTGGCCGCCCGTGAATTCTTCCGCGCATATAGTATGATTTTGAGGGAAGGACAATAAACTTTAGAATCCCTTGTTGGGGACATTGTTTTTTTCCGAGAACACCTGAGAAAAGGGGAATCATTTATATAGGATTTCAATATTTCTATTTCTTTCTTAAAAAGGAATATATACCATGCACCTGAAAACAAAGAGAAACATGGCACAACAAATCTCCTCTTCGTTCCATGAAACAAAGGCTACTAATCGGGAATTACACGATAGCGTGCGGGATCAAAATTCGCTTGGATGGCAGAACATGTTGCGGCAACCAAAGAGCCAAGTTGTTCGATATCACGTACATCGCATGTTTCAACTGGTGAATGTGTATAGCGAACGGGAAAACCCATATCCAGACAGGCAACTCCCCGAGCCTCCATCTGCACATAAGCTGAATCTGTCAACATAGGGCAATCAAAGTAATTCTTTATTTCACGGAAGATGAGTTCGATAGGGTGAATGGCATCTTAAATGATTTAGGATTGCAAGGATGTCCAGATATCATATTGATCGATGCTACGGACAATAAGCCGTCTGCTTCGAATGTCGGATAACGCAATAGAGCACACAACAGGCTTACAGTCAGTTGTGTGCTCATGTTTGTTTTAGACACTGATTTCGTTCACACTTTGTTATGTGGACTATCTGCGGATTCTATGGCATAGTGTCACACCGCAAGGAGGTGCAGATATGGGAAACAGCATACTTGAGGAAGTGTGGTACGGAAATATCAATCCGCAAGAACAATGTTCCGAAAAAAGCAAGGCGGTCAAAGACCTGCTGAAACTTATGGGTCGTAACCGGGATCGGCTCAACGATGCCATAACGGAGGAGCAGCGTGAAACTCTTGAAAAATATGACGATTGCATCAATGAGATGCATTGCATTATGGTACAAGAGATTTTGCCTATGCCTTTCGTCTCGGCGGGCAACTTATGCTTGCGGTGCTGACTGATAGTGGGTGGCAGCGAGGCATAACGACAAAAAAGACCACATAGCAGACATCGTAGCGCCCAAGAAGCTGTCCTTTCGGGGAGCACTGGAACAAGAAATACCCGAAAATCTCCCGGCCCTGGCGGGCTAGCTAGTTGGGTCCCAGCACCTGTTTCAAGTACCCCCTAGGGGTGAGCCGACTGATCTACACCCCCAACGCCATTGAGGGCTTCAACCGTCAGCTGCGAAAGGTGCTCAAGGCCAAATCCGTTTTTCCCACAAAAGCCTGCTGAAACTGCTCTACCTAGTCATGATGGACATCATGAAAAAAACAGACCGGACGGCGGCAGGACTAGAGTCTGATCCACGTCCAGCTGATTACCTATTTCGCTAGGTGTATGCCCGAGTAACCTCAGATGTCAAGGGCTTTGCAAACGGGTTCGTCACCCTTCACATCCACCCTAACGGCGTTGTGATACAAACAGGACGGCAGCCGATTAAACCTGCTCCCGCCCTAGACAGGTTTTGCTCTATTCGCACCCCCCAATGGCGTTTGCACGAAAATTTGGAATTGCCCCAAGGGCTCTTATCTGCCATGGTATAAACCTAAAAAGAAAAGTATTTTTTGCAACGTAGTTTATATACAGAACATCATTACCAGTAATAAATCTATACTGACCATCACTCTGGCTACATCGGAAGCATTGTCCGCTCTCGGCGATTTTGCCGATATCAAAATCATCTTCAATCTGAATAATCATATTGCCCCTCATTCGCACAGACACACTCAATTAATTACTAGTAATATTACTAAATTAGCAAGCATTTAGTCGGCAGCTGTTTCTGGAATATTCCACGCAACAACGAAGTATTCCAATAATTGCGCGAAACCTTTGTTGTGTGTTTCTTCATATACAGTCTCGCAATAATGGTCTAACTGAAACGGGCAGTTTTAACCAAAGCGAAAGTGATAACCGCCACCACAAAACTGCCCTATAGCAAGGGACAGACGGTTTACCACATTAGAAATCATCATCGTCTGCTTTTTGCACGGACTCCTGGCGCAGCCACATATAGTACTGCTTAATTTTGTTATAGACCTTCTTGAATTTGGAATCCTCCCGGGCAAGAGCTTCCATCAGTGGAGTGTTTTTTGCGTTTCCTTCAAAGATTGATCCAAAGTGGAAGCGATATCGATAACCACGGACCAGCGAATTACCCTTTGCATCATACAACAGGCCCTCATATTTTTTACCGTTATTTTCCGATCCTGAATCAAGTATTCTGATCGGCAATGGTAAGAGCATCGGTTGCGAGCTATTTTTTCCTATCTGTTGTTCAACAAGAACATCGCTGATAAGGCTCTGGTCAGCGAACTGATCGACAGAGTCGGGATAGACGATTACTGGACGCAGCTCATTCAATTTGCTAATAAGCTCATAGATTATGGAACTCACTACGCAACCGTTAAAGTCGGTGAAGGTGTTCTCCTTCGCTTCATATTGACCTTTGAACGCGTCATTAATTACGTAGAAGAAGAATCCCCCGTATGCCGTATACATAAACTTCCAAAACTTTGCATCTTCATCTATGTTTTCGTCCCCCCATATTTTATCAAGGAATGGGAGGATGATAAACTGTTCAACTTTTTCCGGCGCCAGGTCATGGAGCATGCTGAGTGCCATATCGCCAAAGCCTTTACCGCGGTGTCTGCCTGTTCCATTATTCTCCAATGATTCTCCCAGTTTTCTTAACGTAGTATCATCCTGTCGTGAATAATAGTCAGCAAAGAAATACTCTTGGAAAGAGCGATGCAGAAAATGATAGCTCTGGCTCTCCTCGTACATGAGGCATACGCTGTGAAGAGCATCAAAAAGGAAGTTTTCCATCTTCATTTTTGACTTATCCAGACGGGTGATGGATTTTAATTTACCGAAATACGCCTCGAAAGACTTCCTGTCAAATTCAAAATCACCCCGTCGATAGGATTTGGCACAAAACTCTCTAAAGACGGTCGTGAAGTCCGCAGGATCATTTACGCTATGAAAAACACGCCGATACGCGATCTTGTCAGCATCATGTCGCATTAGGAGCGTATCGTATGCCTCAGCATAGAAGAGATGCATTTTTTCCGGAACACCACCAAAACGCCGATAGTTCATAAGCATTAGCGTAAGCAGCAAAGGATTGGTTGCAAATTCCTCCTGCTTTTCAAACAGATCGCCATCAAGTTGTTCGAGAAATTTTTCTTTCAGCTTGGGTTCATCCTCGCAGAAATCCAGCTTGCGTACCAATTCCAGGGACTGTTCTTTTGTAAACGGCATCATACCCATCAGGCTGAAGCGCGGAATTTCAAGAAATGCAGACATTTCACGCGAGGACATCACAAATTGATTCGCTGCATATCTGTCAACGAATACTTCCAGCTCATGTTGGAATCTCTCCAGTTCGCTGTATTTGATTTCATCATAGCCATCCAATAGAATCAGACAGCTGCCCATCCTTAACATTTTGTACAACCGTTCCTCAGAAATCGAATCATCAAAACGCTGCACGGTGTGCAATACCAGGTCTGTCAATTTTTCCGATTGCTCAGTAGCAAACTCACGAAGCGTGATCAGGATCGGAAGGAGGCCGGTTTTTCCATATGTTTCCAACGCCGTCAGGAACAGATGGCGCATCATCATGGATTTCCCAATACCGCCCATACCTACAAGCAACACATAGCGGGCATACTTCAACAAACGCTCAGGAGTCACATCTTCCAAGAGAGATTTACGATTCTTTTTACGCCGTCCCTTACCAATGATGTATTGTGGCCAGATCGTATTGCAAACGAAAAAATCGTAAAACGGTTTTGCTTCTGAGGTGTACAGCAGCGTCTTAAGCGTTGAATACTTCTCACGGGTGTTTTCAACATACTGCGGGAACTCAATCGCATGCTCCAATTTTTCCTGATACATGGTGGCTACAATCATCTCTGCTTCACCGTGTTTAGTGATTAGCAGGTGGAATTGAGCAGCCAACGCAGCAGCAAAAACATACTTGTTCGGTTCCTCCGCGCGAGTTACATGAATACCAAAGTTTCCCATGACCACAGAAAGGGTGCTGTCATTCAGCTTGTTTCTGAGTTCGAAGGCAAACCTCATCTCATCAAATTTTTCTTCCATGAGAACATACAGGTCTTCACTGACATGCCTGTCGCCTGTAAACACCTTCCGGAACCAATCATCCGTATAGATAAGTTGCTGACTTTCATAATCATTCAAGGCAATAGTCAGAAGGTATTCCACAATACCACTCTGTGAAGTGACTCGTTTCAGACCGCCAGTCTTGCCCTGACCAGTATAGAAGCCTTGGCAAAAATCCTTGAACTGCATTCTGTACCTCCAACCACACAATTGGCAGCTTTGTCCTATCTGTCCGAATTCTGTCTGAGTCATGTCCTACGACATGGTTTTTTTTGTCACATGTACTATAACAGACAGAATTCGGAAAATTTCTTATCATTTTGGTGTGCAATGGATCAGGCGCACCCCATGCAAAAATTATATCAGATAAATGTCTGCCCAACAAGTTGCTAACGCCGAAAACCATTGTATTTTCAAGAATTTATCTAACTGTACAGCCTGAACAAGCCGATTAGCTATCGGTTATATCTTCCCGTTCAGGCTGGAAGACCTGCACACCGTGGGAAGACGGTGTCTGCAGCCCCGCGAAGGAGAAAATCCATTTTCGTGTCGGGCTTATTTAAGTCTGCTCAAAATCGGGTCGGCTCCTTCGAAAACGCATCGAAGCGTTGAAGGAGCTGCATTTGCCTCTCTTTGACGCTTCTGTCCACCAACGACAACAAGCGACAAGGAGAGGTAAAGATGAAAAAACCGATTCCGTATATTCCCAAGCAGTCCACCGACTTCAGACGCACGCAGTACATCTACTGCGAAAGCGAGACCAGCTCAAAGCTCGTCACGCGCGCTGTTTTCATGCGCCTGCTGGAACAGCAGCCCTGTCCGATGGCGCAGGTCAACATCGACCTCGAAGGCGGATACGCATACCTTTTCCCTTACTGCCCGGAAAGGGCCGAAGCCTTCATCCAGATGAACCGCGAGATGGCTGCCACATACAAGCGTCATTACCGCAACTGGCAGAAGCTCAAGGCAGGTATGCGTAAACCTGAACTTAGCCTCGACATGGAGATGACGGAAGACGGCATGACATTAGGTGATCAGCTTTCAACTGACGAAACTCCCGAAACGCTCTTTCTTATGAAGGAGTGCTTCATGGGCCGTCGTGCCGCTTTCAATGCGCTGGCTGAAGCCGACCGCGAACTGCTTCTTGCATACCTCAGTGCAGACTGTAACGCTCGCGAGCTTGCCCGCCGACTGGGCAAAGACCCGTCCGGCGTGACCAAGCGACTCAAACGCGCCGCCCAGAGGCTTAAGGACAATATTGAGAAGAATTCTTGACACATGTCCACATCCCATACCTGCATGTCCGAACGGGAAAGTGTCAGGACGCCACAGCGCCGGATCGGAGGTGGAAATCATGGACAAGCACAATCACAAACATCAGAGCCAACTTTTGAGAGGAGGTATCCCGTATGTCCCGCATGAGCGAACTGTCAGGCTGCGCCGCCGACCTTAAGGCCGCGGCGACGGCGCTGATGTCGGCTGCGGAAACGCTGGCTGTGCTGTACTCCGGCGAAGATCCCGCCCAGGACAAGCCGGAGTCCAGGCTCATCAGCAAAGAGGAAGTCCGGGCGGAACTGGCTGCCAAGACCGCCGCGGGCTACGGCGCACAGGTGCGCACGCTTCTAAAGAAGTACGGCGCGGCGCAGCTTTCGGCGGTCAGAGCCGAGGACTATGCCGATCTGCTGCTGGAGGCGCAGGCCATTGGAAACGGGGTGGCCGCGGGTGGGTAATCACGCGGCGCTCTCCGCGTCCTCGAGCCATCGCTGGATGAACTGCCCACCATCGGTCAGGCTGACGGAGCATCTGGCCGATTCCGGCAGCGTGTACGCCGCCGAGGGCAGCGAGGCGCACGCGTTGTGCGAGTACAAGCTCCGACGGGCACTGGACTTGGAGGCGCAGAATCCGCTCGAGCGCCCCGGCGGGCTGCGGCATTACAACAGCGCCATGGAGGACGCGGCCACGGGCTACGCGGCCTTCGTGCTGGAGAAGATGGAGGAGATCCGACGGACATGCCCTGATCCGCTTGTCATGGTGGAGCAACGGCTCGACTTCTCCCGCTGGGTGAAGGAAGGCTTTGGCACCTGCGACGCGGTCATCGTCGCGGACGGCACCCTGCGAATCGTGGACATGAAGTACGGAACCGGCGTCGCGGTCGCCGCAGAGAACAACAGCCAGATGCGGTTGTATGCGTTGGGCGCGCTGGAGATGTTCGGGGAACTGTACGACGTCGACACCATTGCCATGACGATCTATCAGCCGCGGTTGTCCAACATCAGCACGGATACGATCAGCAAGACCGACCTGCTTAAGTGGGCGGAGACCGTTCTTCGCCCGGTGGCCGAGCTGGCCTATCAGGGCGAAGGCGAGCTGAATGCCGGGAACTGGTGCCGCTTTTGCAAGCTGCGATCGACCTGCCGCAAACGTGCGGAGGCTAACCTCGCGCTGGTACAGCACGAATTTAAACTGCCGCCCACACTCTCGGATGAGGAAATCTCCATCATTCTCGGCAAGCTGGACGATCTGACCGGTTGGGCCGCGGACATTCGGGAATACGCGCTGAGCGCGGCGCTGTCCGGCACCCGCTTTGACGGGTGGAAGCTGGTGGAAGGTCGCGCGAATCGGCGCTACACCGACGAAGCCGCCGTGGCGCAGGCGGTCATCTCCAGCGGGCGCGACCCCTACGAGCGCAGGCTGCTCGGCGTCACCGCCATGGAAAAACTGCTGGGCAAAAAGCAATTTGCAACGCTTCTGGCCGACCTGGTGGAACGCCCGCAGGGCAAGCCCACCCTTGTACCGGCAAGCGACAAACGACCTGAAATGACCAACGCGAAGAACGATTTCGCCAACGACTGATATGGAGGTCCAGAATTATGGCTAAAAACATGAATCCCACCAAGGTAATCACCGGCAAGGACACCCGCTGGAGCTACTGCAACATCTGGGACCCGAAGTCCATCAACGGCGGCACGCCCAAGTACTCCGTCTCCCTGATCATCCCCAAGGCCGACACCGTTACCGTGCAGAAGATCAGGGCCGCCATCGAGGCTGCCTACCGCGACGGCGAGAGCAAGCTGCGCGGTGCCGGAAAGGCAGCGCCGCCGCTGGTGGCCATCAAAAATCCCCTGCGCGACGGCGATACGGAGCGCCCGGACGATCCCGCCTACGCCAACGCCTTCTTCATCAACGCCAATTCCGCCACCGCGCCGGGCGTGGTGGATGCGGCCTGCAACCCCATCCTGACACGCAGCGAGGTGTACTCCGGCGTGTATGGCCGCGCCAGCATCAGCTTTTACGCCTTCAATTCCAACGGCAACCGCGGCATCGCCTGTGGGCTGAACAATCTGCAGAAGCTCCGCGACGGAGAGCCGCTGGGCGGCAGGGCTTCCGCGGAGAGCGACTTCGCAGACGAGGACGACGAGGACTTTCTGTCCTAAGAGGAGGTGACGAGCGATGGCTGTACTTGGAAATTTGCTGCTGAGCATCTTCGTGGGCGCCATCATCGGTTTCCTGATCGGCTGCGCGATCATTGGGCTGATGGATCTATACGATATGTACAAGACAATGAAGCGCGACAGGGGAACAACCGGTAAGAGATGACCTGTTGGGCGGCGGTCAGGGATCGCCGCCCTTTTTCAGCGGAGGCGACGATGAAAACACTTTCTTTGGATCTGGAAACGTATAGCGGTGTCGATTTAGGAAAGTCGTCGGTGTACCGCTATGCGGAAAGCCCCGACTTTGACGTTCTGCTTCTGGGATATAGCGTGGACGGTGGTGAGGCGCGGGTCATAGATCTGGCGCAGGGGGAGCGGATACCGTCCGATGTGATCGGCGCACTGACCGACGGGCGGGTGCGTAAGTGGGCGTTCAACGCGCAGTTTGAGCGCGTGTGCCTGTCCCGGTGGTTACGGCGCAACGGCTACCCGCTGCGCAACGAAAGCTACTCAACGCCCGGGGATACCTGCATGGACTATCTGAACCCGGAGGGCTGGTACTGCACGATGGTCTGGGCGGGTTACCTCGGCCTGCCGCTTTCACTAAGAGACGTAGGAACGGTACTGGGGCTTGACAGGCAGAAGCTCACCGAGGGCAAGGAACTTATCAAGTATTTCTGTGTGCCGGGCAGGGACGGAACGCGGTGCATGCCCGCGTCCGCCCCGAAAAGGTGGGAGGATTTCAAGGCATATAACCTGCGTGACGTGCAAACCGAAACGGCCGTTCAGGCACGGCTCCAGAAATACCCGGTGCCAGAGGGGGTATGGTCGCAGTACCATCTTGACCAGCAGATCAACGATCGGGGCATCGCCGTGGACAGGACGCTGGTACGCGGCGCGATCGGCATCGACGAGCGATCCCGGGAGGAACTGACCGCCAGGCTGCAGAAGCTGACCATGCTGGACAACCCCAACTCCGTGCAGCAGATGAAGGACTGGCTGGCCGCCAACGGCCTTCGGACGGACACGCTGGGCAAAAAGCAGGTGACCGGGCTGCTCAGGACCGCTCCGGAGCCGCTCAAGTCCGTGCTCGTGCTGCGTCAACAGCTGGCGAAAAGCTCCGTGAAAAAGTATCAGGCCATGGAAAACGCCGTCTGCGCGGATGGGCGCGTGCGCGGATGTTTTCAGTTTTATGGCGCGCGAACGGGGCGCTGGGCTGGCCGCAACATTCAACTGCAAAACCTGCCACAGAATAAGATGCCCGATCTGGAACAGGCGCGCGCACTCGTCCGCGCCGGGGATTACGACTCGGTACGTCTGCTCTACGACTCCACCCCGGATGTGCTCTCCCAGCTCATCCGCACCGCCTTTGTACCCAGGGAGGGCGGTACGTTCTTCGTGGCGGACTTTAGCGCCATCGAGGCACGCGTCATCGCCTGGCTCGCCGGGGAGGAGTGGCGGCAGCAGGTGTTCGCCGAGGGTGGGGACATCTACTGCGCCTCCGCCAGTCAGATGTTCCATGTGCCAGTGGAGAAGCACGGTGTCAACGGCCATCTGCGCCAGAAGGGCAAAATCGCCGAACTGGCGCTGGGCTATGGCGGCTCCGTGGGAGCGCTCAAGGCCATGGGCGCAATCGAGATGGGACTTCGGGAGGAGGAGCTAAGGCCGCTGGTGGACGCCTGGCGCACGGCCAATCCCAGGATCGTCAGGCTGTGGTGGGAGGTGGACCGGGCCGTCACGCGGGCGGTCAGCGATAGAACTGCCACGGAAACACACGGCATCCGTTTCACCTGTCAATCAGGGATGCTGTTCATCGCGCTGCCGTCCGGGCGGCAGCTGGCCTACGTCAAACCGCGCGTCGGAGAGAATCAGTTCGGCGGCTCCGCCATCACCTACATGGGCACAAATGCAGCAAAACAATGGGCGCGGCTGGAGAGCTACGGTCCGAAATTCGTGGAGAACATCGTTCAGGCGATCAGCCGGGACATTCTGTGCTATGCCATGCAGGCGCTGCGGGACTGCGCGATTGTGGCGCATGTCCACGACGAGGTGATCCTCGAAGCCGATCCTGGCATGTCGCTGGAAGCGGTGTGCGAGCGGATGGGCAGGACGCCACCCTGGGCACGGGGGCTGGTACTTCGCGCGGACGGGTACGCCGCACCGTTCTATAAAAAAGAATAAAAATCGGGCGGAATATCCGCAAATATTCCTGCCCAAACTTGATTCGACGACCTATTGTTTTCGACGTTTTCAATCATGAAATGATAGGAATGTAACCCCGCAGGGGAAAATGCGCCAAATACATCGCACCAATGCTGCAACGGCTTGGCACTTGCCGCAAAGCCAGTAACAACACTGTCAAAGCCATATTCCTGTGCCTTGTCAATGCAGATGGAGAAAAGATGACCACCTGTGCTCACATATTTTGGCTGACCGACAAGTTCCCTGTTGTTCTGTGGCACAACACACATCCAAGCTATATATGGCCTGACAGTCCTCACTCTTTTCCTTCGGACACAGCCAAAGGAACGTATCAAAGGGTTGTGGCCACTGAAAACGCCTGACTGTCTGAGGCATGTGGAGCGCCTCAGCAATTCCTGTTGAGCTCTGGTTGTTCCCGCCCCACATTTCTGCCGTTGGAGCGGATGGTCTCCGCATACCATCGCGCCGAATCCTTGGGAATGCGCCGGAGGGTCTGGTAATCGACATACACCAGTCCGAAGCGTTGGGTATACCCCAGGCTCCATTCAAAATTGTCCATCAGCGACCAGGCAAAGTAGCCCGCCGCGTTCACGCCGTCATGGGCGGCGCGGCGATAGGCGGCCAGATAGCGCGAAAGATAATCAATCCGGTTGGGGTCGTGCACCTGTCCGTACAGCGACACCGCATCGTGGCAGGACATGCCGTTTTCGGTGATGAGGATGGGCGTGCGGTAGCGCTCATAGAGAAAGCGCGGGCCCCAGTACAGGGCTTCGGGCGTGACGGGCCATCCGGCGGCGGTGCGGGGCGCGCCCTGCGGGAAGACGGCTTCCTCCCATCCGCCGGGCGCGTCCGAGGCCCGGACAGGATAGCCGTTATAGATGTTCTGGCCGTAGTATTCCAGGGGCTGGCACATGCTGTCAAGGTCCTTTTCCCATCCCGGCGGCAGGTAGCGCCCGTACAGCGTCAGCCCGTCCTCGGGATAGCGGCCCAGCATCACCGGGTCGCTCCACCACGATACGTTCCAGTACCAGCGCTCCGCATCCCGCGGCATGGAGAAATAGGCCCGGCGCGCCGCGTCCACATCCGCCGGGGTCTGAGGAATGGCGGGGTTGCCGCAGGGCGCGTATCCCACCCGGCATCCGGGCGCTTCCGCGCGCAGCGCCTGCACCGCCAGCGCATGCGCCCGCAGCACATGGTGTCCCATGGGCACGGTTTCCGAGGGCGGCAGCCTAAGCCCCGGCGCATGCTCGCCGGTGACATGCCCCAGGCCGATAAAGCACTGGGGTTCGTTGATCGTGATGAAATCCCGCACCCGGTCGCCAAAGCTGCGCGCGCACAGAGCGGCATAGTCGGCGAACCATTCCGGGCTGTCCGGCGAGGCCCAGCCCCCGCGAACGGCGAGCGCGCAGGGATAATCCCAGTGAAAGAGCGTAACGAAGGGGCGGATGCCCTTTTCCAGCAACGCATCAATCAGCCGGTCATAAAACGCGACACCGTCGGGGTTAAGCCGCCCGCGCCCGTCGGGCATCAGGCGGGGCCAGGAGAGGGAAAAGCGGTAGCAGGGGATACCCAGTCCGGCCATCAGTGCCACATCTTCCCGAAACAGGTGGAAGTGATCGCAGGCGCGCTCGCCGGTGCTCCCGTCCACGATCCGACCGGGCACTTTGGAAAAGCGATCCCAAACGGACGCCCCCTTGCCCCCTTCATCGGCCGCACCCTCGATCTGATAGGCGGAGGTGGCCACGCCCCAGAGAAACTCCTTTGGGAAGCTCATCTTCTCACTCCTTCACGCCGCCCACCGTGACCCCGGCCACGATGAACCGGCTCAGCAGCAGGTAGACCACGATGACCGGCACGATGGCGATAGCGATGAACATGTAGACCTTGCCCATGTCGAATTTGAGAAAGTCCGCGCTTCTGAGCTGGGCGATCAGAATGGGCAGGGTTTTTTTGCGGCTTGAGCTGATGATGAGCGCGGGAACAAAGTAGTTGTTCCATTCCAGCACAAAGGTGAAGATCGCCTGCACCGCCAGGGCGGGCTTAATCATGGGCAGGACGATGTGGTTGAAGGTGTGAAACTCGCCCGAGCCGTCGATGCGCGCGGCCTCCACGATCTCCATGGGCAGGTTTCCCTTCATGTACTGAATGATGAAGTAAAACACCGTAGGCGCGGCGATCTTGGGCAAAAACAGCGGGATGAGCGAGTCATCCAGCCCCATGCCGGTGACCAGGCTGACAAATCCCACCGCCGATACCTGCGTGGGCATGGACATAATGAGCAGGATAAAGGTCAGCGCCAGGTTTTTCAGCCTGAAGGAATAGGCGTGGATTCCATAGGCGGTGAGGCCGGAGAAGTACACCGCCAGCAGCGCCGACATTGCCGAGACGGTCAGGCTGTTGAGGATGCCGCTCACCACGGGAATATTCGCGTCGGTGAGGGCGTTGTGAAGGTTTGTGGAAAAGGAGGTTCCGGGCAGGAACGAAAATCCCTTCTGCACCTCAAAATGAGAGTGGGTGGCGTTGATCACCAGCACGTAGAAGAAAAACAGGCACAGGAAGCAGATCACCGCCAGCACAACATAGCATAGCGTCCGCCTGAGGTTCAGCCGGGCGCGGGAATCTTCCCGCGAGCGCACAGCCTGGGTCATTTTCCTCGTCCCCCTTTGCGCACATCGTCGCTCATCGTCCGCATAATCACTACGCACAGCACGCCGCACACCAGAAACAGCACCGTGGATACCGCGCCCGCCATGCCCAGGTTCTTGGAAAACATGTGGTTGTTGAGATACATGATGAGGGTGGTGGCACAGCGGTTGGGCGTGCCTTTGCCGTCGGTGAGCACCTGCGGCACATCAAACATCTGCAGGCCGCCGATCAGCGAGGTTACCAGCACATAGACCAGAATGGGCTTGAGCAGCGGCAGGGTCACGCGCCAGAAGGTCTGCCGCGAGGTGCACCCGTCGATCTCCGCGGCCTCAAAGAGGCTCACGTCGATGCCCATGATGCCCGACATCAGCAGGATGGTGGTGTTGCCAAACCACATCAGAAAGTTCATCAGCCCCACCAGCCCCCGCGTTCCCGCGACCGAGGAGAGGAAGCGGAACGGCTCCTGCGTCACGCCCATGGACATCAGCGCCGCGTTCACCGGGCCGTTGTCGGAAAACAGGGTGAAGAACAGCATGGAAAAGGCGGACGCCATGATGAGATTGGGCATGTAAATGACGGTCTTGAAGAACGCCTGGCACCGCAGCTTCAGGCGCACGTCCGTAAACCAGGCCGCCAGCATCAGCGATATCACGATTTGCGGCACAAAGCCGATCAGCCACATGAGCATCGTGTTTCCAAAATACTTAGGCAGATCCGCCGAAAACAGGCGCGCATAGTTCTCCAGGCCCACGAAGTTCGGACCGATGATTTTCAGCCCGCTGCGGTAGTGCTCAAAGAAGCTGTAATATACCGTGGAAAACAGCGGAATCAGCTGGAATACGGCGAAGGCGATAAAGAAGGGTGCGATGAAGAGATAGCCCCATTTGGCGTAGCTGACGCCGCGATGGCGGGGGGCCGTTCCGAGTCTGGGCTGCATAGGATCACCCTGTCCTTCTCATGAGTCGGTGGGGAAAACGTCGGGCGGGGGCGGGCGCTTGGCCCGCCCCCGCCGGATGGATCTGTTTGCTTACGGCCAGACAACTTCGGTCAGGTCGGGATACTTTTCCATGATGAGGGTTTCAAAGTTGGCCTTGGCGGTATCCAGATCAATCACGCCGTTGAAGTAATCCTTGAAGGCGGTCTGGATGCCCTCGTTGCAGCCTTGATCGTAGGGGCTGACATTGCTCATGTCGATCTCCGGCGCAGCGGCGGCGAACAGCGCAATGTGGTTCTGCCCGCCCAGGAACGCGGACTGATAGTCGCTCGCGGCCAGCTCGTTCATGGCGGAGACGCAGTTGGTGTAATCCTGCGTCGTCTCGGTGATGGCCAGGGCGATTTCCTTGTCGCAGGTGAGCTTGAGCATCACGTCGCGGATGGTGGAGACGTTATCGGTGCCGGCGGCGGCGCAGATCCAGGTGCCGCCCCAGTAATAGGGCTGCGGGCCCTCGCAGACCGCATAGTCTCCGAAGCAGCCGTTGCCCACTTCCTGCGGGCCGTCGGCGTCGGCCAGGGAGTTGCCCAGCAGGGTGAAGTTGATGCCCCAGGTGGAGTAGAAGAAGCCGAACACCTTTCCTTCGGGCCCCTGATCGGCAGCCCACACGCTGTCCCACAGGCTGGACTTGTTGTTGTATCCCTTATCGGTATAGGTCTTGGTCTGCTCGACCCACTTCATGATGTTGGCGTCGACAACGACGGTGGTGCCGTCCACCCAGGGGGCGGAAACGTTGTTGGAGAAGGTGCGGAAGCTGTCGTCAAAGCCGGAGAGCATCTTGTATCCCTTTTCGCTGGCCTTGGCCGCCACGGCGTCGAACTTGTCCCAATCGCTCAGCTGCGCCTGAACCTCATCGGGATCGTCGGTGCCCAGCACGTCCTTGGCGATGGAGCGGCGGTAGGCGAACAGGCCCGGGGTCGCCTGCCAGGTCACGCCCTTGAGCACGCCGTCGGCGGAGGCGATTTCCTGGGTATAGGCATACTGATCGGCCAGGTCCTCATCGGTCAGGCCGATGTCGGCGCGCACGTCCAGGGTGTAGGGGGAATCGACATATTTGAGGGCGTAGTCGGCTTCGATGAGGAAGATGTCGATTTTTTCGTCGGCCGGGGCGTTTTCCTGCGCAAGCAGGGCGGCGTCCAGCTTATCCTGGTAGTTGTTGTTCGTGTTGGGGTTGATGGTCCATTTCACAAGGGTGCCGTCGTTGAGGGTGGTGGTGGATTTATCTTCGGCGATTTCCTTCACCTCGGGATAAAAGTCGTTGAAGCGGCTCTGGAATTCGTCATTCCAGCACCAGATGTTGAGCACCTTGCCCTCCTCCTGAGCCAGGGCGGGAAAGCACAGCGCCGTCAGCGCCAGCGTAAGTACGAGAAACACGCACAGTCCTTTTTTCATGGATGGATGCCTCCTTTTTATTGTTTCCCCTCCCTGCAGGCAGAGGGAATCCTTCGCTTTCATCAGCCGGCGGCGGTGGAGGGCCGGGCGACCGTCGCGCCCTCCAGCAGCCGGCAGGGAATGGTAATCAGCTCGTGATAGGTGGTTCTGGGATGCTCGATGAGGTGCACCAGCTGGCGCGCGGCCTCGCTGCCGATGCGCTGGGTGTCCTGCTCGACGGTGGTCAGGGCGGGCGCGCACATCTGCAGCAGCTTCACCCCGTCAAATCCGGCCACCGACACATCCTCCGGGATGCGCAACCCGCAGGCGCGCACGGCCTCCATGCCGCCCAGGGCGGCGTAATCGTCGGGCATGAGGATGCAGGTGGGACGCGGGCCCTGCTTGAGAAGGCGGAGGGTGGCTTCGCGGGTCACGGCGGGGTTGTGATAGGCGGCGGGCACCAGATAGCCCGGCGGCACATCCAGCCCCGCCTCATTCATGGCCCGGAGGAAGCTGACCGTGCGCACGTCCGTGACCGAGCTCTCCTCGCCGGTCACATAGGCGATGCGGCGGTGTCCCCTGGCGATGACGTAGCGCGTGAGCTCCTCCATACCCTGGCGGTTTTGCGACTGCACGCAGGTATGGTCGTGAAACACATGGTCGATGGTCACCACCGGCAGGGAGCTGGCCACCAGCTCCACCACCTCGGCGCTGGAGAAATGCGAGCAGACGATGCATACGCCATCGACATTGCGGTAGCGGCAGTGCTCCAGGTAGGTCATGCGGGTATCGCCCATGTGGTGGGTGATGAAGGTGATGTCGTACCCGCGGCGCTCCGCCTCGGTCTTGAAGGCCTGAAGGACGGGGCTGAAATAGCTGTGGGTGAAACCGCTTTCGGTATCGTCGGAATACAGCACGCCAAGGTTAAATGTGCGGCCCAGCTTGAGGCTGCGCGCCTGGGCGTTGGGGCGGTAGCCCAGCTGCTCGGCGGCCTGGCACACCTGTTCGCGGGTTTCCTCGCTGATATCGGGATATCCGTTGAGCGCCTTGCTCACGGTGGATACGGAGAGGCCGCAGTGGGCGGATAACTCTTTGATGGTCACTGACATTGGTTTCCTCTTTCCCGTTGTCATCGTTGAACGAAATTGTTTTCGTAAAGGATTATAACCCAGGTCGTTCCAAAATGCAAGTGGTTTTGAAAAAAATATTTGATTAGTCCTTCTATAAACCATTTTCTACATTATAGTGCCCGGAAATTTTTCTTCCGGGCCGTGTTCCGATTGGAATACGTTTTCGTCCATCGCGGGTTTTTCACAGGAAATTTTCAGATAAGTCTTGATTTTTTGGGACATTCATTGTATATTGTCTGCGTAAGGCGCCGCCGTTACTAAATCGTATTCGTTCAATGAACATAAGGCATACAGCCATAAAAGCAGGGAGGATCGCCATGGAATACGGCTATTTTGACGACGCAGCCCGGGAATATGTCATCACAAGACCGGATACCCCCTCCCCCTGGATCAACTATCTGGGCAGCGAGGCTTTCTTCACGCTCCTGTCCAACACAGGGGGCGGCTACAGCTTCTACCGCGACGCGCGCCTGCTGCGGCTGACGCGCTACCGCTACAACGGCGTGCCCACCGACGCGGGCGGCCAGTATTTCTACCTGCGCGACGGCGACAGCGTCTTTACCCCCGGCTGGATGCCCGTCAAAACGCCGCTGGACCGTTACGAGTGCCGCCACGGCTTGGGCTATACCCGCATCCTGGGCGAAAAAGACGGGCTGCGCGCCGAGCAGACCTCGCTTGTGCCGCGCGGCGAGGACGCGCTGGTCACCCGCCTGACCCTGGAAAACCGCACCGATCGGCAAAAGCGGGTCGATGTGTTCAGCTTTGTGGAGTTCTGCCTCTGGGACGCGCAGGACGACGCGACCAACTTCCAGCGCAACCTCTCCACCGGCGAAATCGAGGTGGAGGGCAGCGCCATCTATCATGTCACCGAGTACCGCGAGCGCCGCAATCACTATGCCGTCTATGCGGTCAATGCGCCCGTCATCGGCTTTGATACCGACCGGGAGACCTTTCTGGGCGCCTGCAACGGCTTTGACCATCCCGCCGCCGTCGAGCGGGGCGAAAGCTTCAACAGCATGGCCAGCGGCTGGTCCCCCGTGGGCAGCCACCACCTGCGGGCCGATCTTGCGCCCGGGGCGCGCGTGAGCTATCTGTTTGTGCTGGGCTTTTGCCAGAATCCCGATGCGGAGAAGTTCTCCGCGCCCGGCGTGGCCAACAAGGCCCCCGCGCGGGCGCTGCTTTCGCGCTTTTCTACGGAGGCGCAGTTTGACGCCGCCTTTGAGGCGCTCGCCGCCCACTGGCGCACGCTTCTCTCGGGCTATCAGGTCGCAAGCGGCGACGCGAGGCTGGACCGCATGGTCAACCTCTGGCATCAGTATCAGTGCATGGTTACCTTTAACCTGTCGCGCTCCGCCAGCTATTATGAAAGCGGCATCGGGCGGGGCATGGGCTTCCGTGACTCCGCGCAGGACCTGCTGGGCTTTGTGCACATGGTTCCGCAGCGCGCGCGGCAGCGCATTGTGGATCTCGCGGCCACGCAGTTACCCGATGGCAGCGCCTATCACCAGTACCAGCCGCTCACCCGGCGCGGCAACTTTGACGTGGGCGGCGGATTCAACGACGATCCTCTGTGGCTGATTTTCGGCACCGCCGCCTATGTCAGGGAAACTGGCGATGCTTCCATTCTGCATCAGGCTGTTCCCTTTGACAACGACGAGCGTCTCAGCCAGCCCCTGATGGAACATCTTCGCCGGTCGTTCCACTTCACGCTGGACCATCTGGGGCCGCACGGCCTGCCGCTGATCGGCCGCGCGGACTGGAACGACTGTCTCAATCTCAACTGCTTCTCCACTACCCCGGGGGAAAGCTTCCAAACCACGGCCAACATAGAGTCCGGCGTCGCGGAATCGCTCTTTATCGCCGGTATGTTCATCGGCGTGTGCGCGGATTATCAGGCCCTCTGCCGCCTCTATGGCTGGGAGGACGAGGCGTGTCAGGCCGCCGCCCAGGGCGAAAAGATGCGTCAGTCAGTGCTGGCGTACGGCTGGGACGGCGAGTGGTTCCTGCGCGCCTATGACGCGCACGGCCGCAAGGTGGGAAGCCGGGAATGTGAAGAGGGGCAGATCTATATCGAGCCGCAGGGCTTTCTGGTCATGGCGGGCGTGGGCATCAAGGAGGGCTATGCCCAGCGCGCGCTGGATTCCGTGCGCGACCGTCTGCTTACGCCGCATGGCGTGGCCCTGCTCGCCCCACCCTATACCCGGTATCATCCCGAGCTTGGCGAAATCAGTTCCTATCCTCCGGGATACAAGGAAAACGGCGGTATCTTCTGTCACAACAATCCATGGATCGTTCTGGCCGAGGTCATGCTGGGACACGGCGGACGGGCCTTCGATATTTACTGCCGCACCTGTCCGGCCTATCTGGACGACCCCGCTTTGCACCGTACCGAGCCGTATGTCTATAGCCAGATGGTCGCGGGTCCCGCCGCCCCGCGCTTTGGCCAGGCCAAAAACAGCTGGCTGACGGGTACGGCGGCATGGACATTCTATGCCATATCGCAGGGAATTCTGGGGATCAGGCCGGACTATGACGGCCTGCGCATCGATCCCTGCCTGCCCGCGCGGCTGAGCGAGGTAACGGTGACCCGTCGCTTCCGGGGCAGCCTCTACCGCATCCATATTCGCAACCTCGCGGGCGATGAGAAGGGCCGCCTGACCCTGACCCTGGACGGAAAGCCCGTCGAAGGCAGCCTCGTCCCTGCGGACGCCGCGCCTGCGGAGCATGAGGTGGAGGCCGTGCTGTCCTGATCACAGGCGCCAGACGCAGATTGAGCGCCCATGCAGGGGCTTTTGACATCACGTGCATGCACAGATTTTTCAAAAACACCTCAGGAGAGCTGATGGGCCGTAGGCCCGCAGACTCAACCGCAGCAGAGGGCGCTGACAAAGGGCGGGGGACAGGGGCCTCCCCGGTTGCTCAATCATTCGCGCTTCCCTGCGGTGCTCAAAGCCTTATGCCGCAGCATTTTTCGCGAGCGTTGCGAGCGTCCGAAAGGCGCAGGAAACATGTCTCTCCTCAAAATCAGTTTTTTTAACGACTTGCGCCGGGGGCATAATGCCCCCGGCGCGGCATTTTGTTAACGTTTCCTTTTGCGCCGCCTGATGGCAAGCCATGCGGCGCTCATGCCAGCCACGGAGACCAGCAGCCCCGTGCCGGCCAGCGCCGCAGGGCTTGTCACGCCGGTCACGGGCGGTCCTTTTGTACTTTCTACCGTGTTGATAACGGTAAAACCGGACGTCTGATTACCCTCGATGCTCAGGCGGATCAGCGCGCCGCCTGCCACAAAGCGATCCCCATCCTTATAGGAAGCGCCTTCCACGATCTCCCGCACCGTATAGGTGTAGGCATGGCCGGCCGCGTCATGGCGCTGGAGGTTCTCAAAGACCCCCTCCCAGCCATTGTGCTCTCCAAGGAGAAGGACACAGCCCTCCATTTTTTCGGCGGGGCCACCCTCAGCGGCACGGTAGAGTTGCACCACCGCACTGGTGCTCACGCTACCTCGCCATTCCTTGCGCACCGACACGCCAAACAGCTCTTCGGCGCGGCGCACCACGTTACGCACATTATATCCCCCGCTTTCGGCCGGGACGATGGAAACGGCGGTTTTTCCGCCGCCGGGTGAATCAAACACGTCGCCATTCGTGTAACTCTTCCCTCCGACGGCCTCGCGGACGGTATAGACATAGTTTCTGCCCTCCGCATCATACTTGGGCAGATCTCGAAACTCCACCTGATAGGGCCCGCTATCATCGCAGACGGGGTTTTCCACCCGAACCGCGCGGGATGCGTCCTCCCCCTGCACATGACGGTACAGCTCAAAGGCCACAGGATATTTGTTCATGCCCGGACCGCGGTCCCACGTCTTGTACACGGGCACGGCGACCAGCCCCGCCTTCCACAGGGTATTGGTGACGACATAGCCCTCCTGCTGGCTGCCCGCCACCGAGACGGCGGTATGCGTCTCACCGTAGGCAAATTCATCACCGTTACCGTACGAGTGACCGTTGATGATTTCTTTGATCGTGTATTTATAGGGCTGGCCATTGGCTTTTTTCGCCGGCAGATCCTCAAAGCGGCCGGACCATGCGTCCTCCGTCAGCGTCAGCGTGCGGTCCGCCATACCTACGCCGTCCTGATAGAGCTGGATCGTCACAGGATAGGGGTCAAGCCCGGCGCCCAGAACCCATTTCTTTTTGACGGAAACTCTGAGCGTTTCTGTACCGGGCGTGCTGCCGCCCTGATGGCGATTGGTGATCAGAAAGCCGATCTCAGGCGTGCCCTGAATGGATACGCTGTAGGTCTCCCTGCCGTAGACCAGCGCGTCGCCGTCGTCATACATGACGCTTCCGATGCGTTCCTTCACCTGATAACGGTAAGCATTGCCGCTTTCGTCGTACTTTTTGATATTCTCGAATACGCCCTGCCATCCATTGCTCTTATTGAGTTTGAGGGAGGCACATTCCGTTTGCCCTCCCTGTGCGTCGGTGCGGATCAGGACCGCCTCCACCTCAAACGTCTTGTCAAAGTCCCAGTTTTTGCCCACATGTATCTTCATGGTGTCTCCGCCCGGATCGGCACGGTACATTGTAAGGTCCGTGCGGTGTGATTCCCCCCGAACGTCGATGTTTCTGGCGATGACCGTTCCGTTCAGATTGACGCCCAGCGTCACATTCGCCTCCGGCGCCAGAATGTGCGCCGCTACGGGACGTTCGTTGCGGACCTTTCCCCGGTAGAGGCCATCCGACGCGGAGGAATCATACAGGTTCCACAGCACGTTGCCCGGCTGCCACTCCGTCACCTCTTTGTGCGGCGCCCAGTTTCCGTTCGAATAGAGGATCTCCGTGCCGGGCAGGAGGAACTCATCAACGCCCTTGAGGTCCACATTCAGAATCAGCAGCCCTGGTTTTTCCGGGTCAAAGTCCTTGCATATGATGCTGGTGCCTTCCTTAAAGGCGTGCGCGTCCGCATTGTACACGTTCACACCCGCAGGATCGGACAGGATCACTTTCTCGATAAAGTACTCGCTCCCGTATTGCTTTTGGATGACTTTGGTGTTCTTGTTCTCGTAGCGGCTGAGCGTCTGATTGATGCGAACGGTCTGATTATAGACGGCCCCCAAATCGATATACTTCAGAGTGGCGGAATCCTGCATCAGGCTGGCGGAATTGCCGCTTCGCATGGGCGCGTCCACCTTGTGGCCATTAAGGCTCCAGGCTTTTCCATGATCCTCCGTACCTACCTGCACCTCCGTCCCCACCACCAGCAGGGAATCCGTTGATGAATACGTGGAGGAAAAGCCACTACCGTCGTTCACAAAAGAGATATTGCGGATATAGCTGACTTCCGCCACGCCCTTGGTGCCAAAGTTGTTCTGATAACGCAGCGTGTTGGTTAAAATGTTGCCGTTGGTGTGGGCGGTCGTCGTCACAGAGGAGAAGCCCACCAGATGAAAGTTCCCGGCGATGCCCAGTGGGTTTGTCGCATAGAACGGCGATTTTTTGAAATCCTGGGAAATCGTCTGGCATGCGGAGGTGACGTCACCAGCACTGGCAGAAGACACAAAGCAGACCATGAATCCCAATGCACAGATTTTCAATAGCAGAGCAGTTTTCCGAAAACGTTTTCTCATGAGCTGTTTTTATATTGATTGCCTTTTAACAGGCAATCAATACGATCTCCTTTTACATATATTTTTAATAACTATATCATGAACTTTCAAAACATTCAAGAGTTTTCCATTTAAATATAACGATTGTCATGTCCACATCCGCCCTTCGTGTGTCCGAACAGAAACACGAAGGGCTTTCGCTCTATCGCGTGCGAGGAGGCATCCATATGTTTTATATCAAAACCAGGATTGGAGAGGAATCGGCCCTTGTGACGGAGATCACAGACAACAACGTGTTCACCCGTTGCCCGGAGTGCGGAGCGGAAATCGCGGTGGATCTGTGCGATCTGGCCGATGACGGACTGTTCGACCTGCTCGGGCCTGGCGTACTTTGCCCGGAGTGCAGCCGTGCGCGCTGGAACGCTGCGCACGCGGGATACGAAAGGAGCGTTGGTCGTGGGAATCAGTAAGTACAACTCCGAAGGTTACCGCGATCCTACGACGTACGCCGCGCTGACAAACATCGAAGCCGAGCGCCGGGCGGAGCGATTGGCGGAGGTTGCGCGCTCGCCGAATTACCGTCCTATTGTGTTCATCTGCAGCCCCTATGCCGACGATCCGGCGGGTAACGAGCGCCGCGCCATGCGGTATTGCCGGTTTGCCGTAGACCGGGGGTGTATTCCCATCGCGCCGCACCTCTACTTCACGCGCTTCCTGAACGAAGCCGATCCGCAGGAACGCGAACTGGGCCTGTTTATGGGCCAGGTGCTGCTGACCAAGTGTGTGGAGCTTTGGGTATTTGGAAGCCGCGTTACCTCGGGCATGGAGCGTGAAATCGCAAAAGCCGAGGCGCGCTTGATGCCCATTCGCTATTTCACGGAGGATTTGGAGGAATACGGCCATGGATGAAATCCTCTCGGCGCTCGGCTGTATTCCGGTGAAGGACTGCACCTACGCGGAATGGCTCGGTATCGGCATGGCGCTCAAGGATGCGGGCTTCGGGTGCGAGGTATGGGACGATTGGTCAAAAAACGACCGGCGCTATGTCGAGGGTGACTGCGCGCGGCGCTGGGCGACCTTCAAGGGCAGCGAGCGCCCCGTTACCGTCCGCACCATCCGCGCCATGGCAAGAAAGCGGGGCTGGGTTTCGGCAAGCTGTGATTTTCAGGACGAACAGGAGCCGACTCCCCGGGACATGCTCATCCGCTATCTGGAAACGCTGTATCAGCCGGAGGACATCGTCGGCTACGCCACGCAAATCGCGCGGGATCAACGCGGAAGGCCGAGGCCCATCAATACCAATCTGGCCCTGAAAGCGTCGGAATTCATCGGCCGATTGCGCGAAGCCGAGGATATTCAAACCGTGATCGGCCCTTACCGCCCGGACTGCGGCGCGTGGATTCGGCCCAATCCGCTGGACGGCAAGGGACAGTCCGATCGGAATGTATCATCGTACCGATATGTGCTGGTGGAGTCCGACGAGCTTTCCAGGGAGGAACAGGAGCGGTTTTACCGTCGGTATGAGCTGCCTGTCGCCTGTCTGGTTGACTCGGCGGGAAAGAGCCTTCACGCCATTGTGCGCATCGACGCCCCGAACGAGCAGGAGTACCGAAACCGCGTCAACTATCTATTTCGCTTTCTGGAGCAGCACGGGTTTCCCGTGGACAACGCCAACAAAAACCCTTCCCGCCTGAGCCGCATGCCCGGCGCAACGCGAAACGGCGTCACGCAGGAGCTGCTGGCCACCCATATCGGCAAGCACACGTGGAGCGAGTGGCTGGAGTACGCTGAGGAGCTGGCGCTGCTGCCCGAGCCGATCCGCCTGAGCGATGTGGAAACCCCGCCGCCTAAGCCGCCCGAGCTGATTCGCGGGATTCTGCGCCGCGGGCACAAGATGCTGATCGCCGGGCCGAGCAAGGCGGGCAAGAGCTTCCTGCTCATTGAGCTGGCGATCGCCATCGCCGAAGGAAGCACATGGCTGGGTTTCTCGTGTGCCCAGGGCAAAGTTCTGTATGTGAATCTGGAGATCGACCCGGCGTCGTGTATCGACCGCTTCATCACGATCTACGGCAAGCTGGGCTTCTCGCCGCCGCACACGGACAACATCGTCATCTGGAACCTGCGCGGGCATGCCCTGCCGCTGGACAGGCTGGTTCCCATACTGGTCAGGCGCATGAAAGACGAGCAGTTCGCCGCCGTGATCATCGACCCGATTTACAAGGTCATCACCGGCGATGAAAACAACGCCAGCGACATGGGCGCTTTCTGTAACCAGTTTGATAAGATCTGCACCGAAATGGGCGCGTCGGCGATTTACTGCCACCATCACTCCAAGGGCGCGCAGGGCGGCAAGAAGGCCATGGACAGGGCCAGCGGCAGCGGTGTGTTCGCCCGCGATCCGGACGCGCAGCTGGATGTCATCGAGCTGAAAAAGCCGCTGTTCAAGGAAGTAGAAACCGAGACCGAGGACGGTGAGGTGGTCGAGATCGAGCAGTTCGACACAGCCCGAACGGCATGGCGGCTGGAAGCGTCGCTGCGCGAGTTTCCGCCAATCTCGCCGGTCAATTTCTACTTCGACTATCCGCTGCACCCGGTGGACACAGAAGGCGCGCTGGCGTCTTTTCGCCCGGAGGGCAGCCCTCTTGGGAATCTGGACAGCAGTTCCAAGCGTACAACGCCTGAAGTCAGAAAGCGTCGACTGGATGAAGCGTTTGAAGCAGCGCCTAAAAATGAACCCATCACGATCAAGACTCTGGCCGAGATCGCGGGTGTCTCTCAGGATACCATGCGGAGATACCTGAAGGAATTTGAGGACGAGTACATGGTCTATCGCGGCACCGTTCAGGCGCGTCCGCCGCTTTCCGGCACATCCCAAGTCCCCTGAATGTGCCCACGAACCTTGCACAGCATAGGGCGTTTTCTTCCGAAAATGCGAAAATCGCAAAACCGCACGGATAGGAAAATCGCCCCTATGCAAATGCAAATTTGCACGCAACCGACTCTATATAGGAATCTGCAAATTTGCAAAAAAGGACGTCAAGCAGTGATGGGAATCGGGTAAGGGGATAAATCCCCCTTACCTGATTCTCCGTCACAGCCCGCCTTGACCGGGCGCGTGATTCAACCACATGGAGGAGTAAATATGAGACAAGCGGAGTGTGTTTCAGATTCGATCTATAAATCCCGATGCCTGAAAAGGCTCCGGGAGTTGGGGCTGCTGACTGAGGGTTGGGTTTGCGAGTGGATTGAGGATACCGACGAGCCCGAGGCGGTGTGTGAGCTGTGCGGGTGTGCCCGTGTGCGATTCCTGCACCATATGCGGCACCCGATGGTGGGACACACCATCGCGGTCGGGTGTCTGTGCGACGGCATCATGTCCGGCGATGAGTTGGGTGCCTATGAGCGCGAGCGTGAAGCCCGGAACAGGGCCAGGCGCAGACAGACCTTTATCCACGGGAAATGGACATCCAGTTGGCAATCTCCTCACGGCACTCGCTGGGAGAAGAAAATGCGCGGCGGCCCGACCTGTGTCATCCGGCAGGACGACGACGGGCGGTACGCCGTGTGGCATAGCGGGCGCTGGTGTTACCGCTGCCGCGGACAGGAGATGACCACCTTCGAGCAGGCCGCCAGCGCGCTTTTCATCGCCAACGACCTGAAAAGGAGACAGACATGAGAGAGCGACAGATAGAACAGCGTTTGACGCAGGCCGTCCGCAAGCACCAGGGCCTGTGTCCCAAGTGGGTCAGTCCGGGCCTTGACGGTGTGCCCGATCGCATCATCCTGCTTCCCGGCGGGCGGATTGCCTTCGCCGAACTGAAAGCGCCGGGCCAAAAGCTGCGCCCACTCCAACTTCGGCGAAAGGCACAGCTGGAGCGGCTTGGCTTTGCGGTGCATGTCATCGACAATACGGACCAGATTGGAGGTGTGCTGGATGCTTTATCAGCCCCATGACTATCAGAAATACGCCACGCGCTTTATCGTCGAACACCCCGTCGCCGCCGTACTCCTCCAAATGGGCCTCGGCAAGAGCGTCATCACGCTGACGGCCATTGCGGAGCTGGCGCTGGAGCGCTTTGAGGTAAGCCGCGTGCTGGTGATCGCGCCCCTGCGCGTGGCCCGGGACACCTGGCCCGCGGAGATTCAGAAGTGGGACCACCTGAAGGGCCTGACATATTCGGTCGCGGTGGGCACGGAAGCCGAGCGCCGGGCGGCGCTTCAGAAGGACACGCTGATCCACATCATCAACCGGGAAAACGTGCAGTGGCTGATTGAGCAGAGCGGCCTGCCCTTTCAGTACGACATGCTCGTGATCGACGAACTGTCGTCCTTCAAGAGCCATCAGGCCAAGCGGTTCAGGGCGCTGATGCGGATGCGGCCCCGGGTGGCGCACGTGGTAGGCCTGACCGGCACACCCTCCAGCAACGGCCTGATGGATCTGTGGGCAGAGTTCCGTGTTCTGGATATGGGCAGGCGACTGGGGAAGTTTATTACCCACTATCGGGACGCCTTCTTCCTCCCCGACCGGCGCAGCGCACAGCAGGTGTTCTCCTGGAAACCCAAGCCAGGCGCGGAAGACGAGATCTATCGGCGCATATCGGACATCACCATCAGCATGAAGAGCGCGGACTTCCTGCGCATGCCCGAGTACATTTCAAACCGTGTGCCCGTGAAGCTGTCCCGGGAGGAACGCCGCACCTACGAACAGCTGAAGCGCGAGCTGGTGATCTCCCTGCAGGGAGCGCAGATCGACGCGGTGAGCGCGGCGTCGCTGTCCGGGAAGCTGTGCCAGCTGGCCAACGGCGGCATCTACGACGCCGAGCACAACAGCCTGTTCTTCCACGAGCGGAAGCTGGACGCGCTGGAGGACCTGATCGAAGGCGCAAACGGCAGGCCTGTTCTAGTGGCTTACTGGTTCAAGCACGATCTGCAGCGCATTCAGGAGCGCTTTCACGTCCGGGAGATTCGAACCAGCCGCGACATCGCCGACTGGAACAGCGGGAAAATTCCCGTAGCCTGTATTCACCCTGCGTCTGCCGGACACGGCCTGAATCTGCAGGCGGGCGGGAACACGCTGATCTGGTTTGGCCTGACGTGGTCGCTGGAGCTGTATCAGCAGACCAATGCCCGATTGTGGCGACAGGGACAGCAGGCGGATACCGTGGTGATCCACCACATCATTGCTGAGAACACCATCGACGAACAGATCATGGACGCTCTGGAGCGCAAGGACACGACGCAGACGGCGCTGATGAACGCCGTGAAAGCACAGCTGGAGGTGTAAAACGATGAACGCAAAGGAGTATCTCGGGCAGGCGTATCGGCTTGACCAGCATATCAACGACCGGCTGATGCAGCTCAGCCAGCTTCGCGCGCTGACACAGCGCATCACGACCGCCTACGACGGCGAGGTGGTCTCCCGCACGCGCAATGTGCACGCGCTGGAGGATTCGGTCATCCGCCTGATGGAAGCCGAGGAAGCCATCAACGAGGAGATCGACCGGTTCGTCGACATCAAGATGGACATTTCAAAGACCATCGCCAGGGTGCGCAACGAGAACTACCGTCTGATCCTGGAAAAGCGGTATCTGTGCTTTATGACCTGGGAACAGATCTCGCTGGACATGCACTACACTAATCGATGGCTCCGAAAAATGCACGAGCGCGCACTGGACGTGGTTGACCGGATTCTGCTGGAAAGGAGCGGGTGTCCGTGAGCTACCGGGAAGCACAGCAGGACGGCGTCACGATCCGCCGATCGGGAAACGGCAGCACCGTGTATTACCCGCCGTGCCACATCTGCGGAAAGCCGACCTTTTCGCAAAGCTACATGCGGAACCGCAAATACACCTGCGGGGCGTGCAAGGCGGCGGCTTCGATTCGAAAAGCCGCAAGAGGACCGCATAGTTCCTCTGAGTTCCTCCGAGTTCCCCTTGATGCACACTTGAAAATGTGATAAGGTAAAATCGTCGAAGAATATAGGCAGGCCCTCGCGGAACATCCCCGCGGGGGCGTTTTTGTTGGAGGCGCGCATGACACAGTCTGAGTTTCTCAAGCATTTGAAATCGTATCGCGGCGTCCTGCCCCGGCACACGCTGCTGACCCTTCGCGGGCAGGCGATCTCCGGCGACGTGGACGGCGCAATGCGCGGGCTGGCACGCATGCTCAAAAATAAATCGGGATGTGTGCCGCCAACCGCTTGACTTTTTATCGGTTCAGAGCGTATATGTCACTACCCAAAACGAACGGAGGGATCAACATGACGCTACAAACGAACCCCGCGGAGCGCAGAGAAATGGTTCAAGCGATTTCGGAGCGGCTTGGCAGCCCGGCGGTTTACCTACGCACACCGACCTGCGCCTACAGGATCGGCAACCTGACGGTTGAGCGCGACGGAAGCATCGTAAGCGATGACGAGGCGCTGCTGGAAACGCTCAGGCCGATGCTGATGGAACGAGGCTGGCTGACGGACGCGGTGGATTCCGAAGCGGAGGCGCCCGCGGCAAAGGCGGAACCGACGGAGCAGGACTCCGAAATCACGCAGATGGAACTCAGCTTCCCGGTGGAGGACTGGACGGTTCCACAGCTGAAGAACCTTCTGCACACGCTGTACAGCAACCAGCACGTCCTCCGCCGGATGATGCGAAGCGACACCCTGTACATTGACCGGCAGCTGGTGGAGCGGCTGAAGGAGGCGCAGACCCCGGCCGATTTCGAAGCCCGGCTCGCGGAGGGCCTTGCGGCGGGAACGATGAAGGGCTGCCGTCTCCGGGAGGGCAAGCTCACCTTCGAGACGGACCCGGACGACCTCGACCCGGCCCGCCGGCAGGCATGCGAGGCGCTCCTGGACGCGGTGCTCCGGCACGCGAAAGCCGCCAGGCGCGTGTTCCTCAAGGCGGACGCGGACCCCGAAAACGAGAAGTACCACGCCAACAGCCTGCTGACGCGGCTGGGCTTTAGCGGGCCGGAGCATAAGGAGCTGCGCCGCATGCTCATGGGTCACCTTAGCGGCTATGCCGCATTCAAAAACGAGACGGGCATGCGGGCGCACCGGGAGAAGTACGCGCGGCTCCGCCGGGAGCGGCAGGCGGTGGGGGAAGGGGCGGAGACATGAGCGCGTGGATGGACTGGATTCGAGATGTCGCACTCAACCGCATCGACACGGTGGAGCGGGATTTGAGAGCGCACCCCGAGCGCAGCCCCCTGTTTGACAAGGCGGTGCGCGAACTGCACGCGGCGCTGGACGAAACCGAAGCGCACCCCAACGCGGAGCTGACCGCGCGGGACGATCTGTGGATGGGGTACACCGCTGCGCTGGCGCTGGAAATGTATCTGGCCGGGGCGCGGGACGGCGGGCGCGTGTATCACGCCTTTGTCACCGGAGAGCTGCCGGGCAGGGCGATTCGGGAGCGGAAGGGAGAGGATCACCATGCTCGGACCGACCCCTGAGAAGCTGGCATGGCTGCGGGAACACTACAAGCCCGGCGCGCGGGTGAAGCTACTTCGCATGAACGACCCCTACCGGCCCGATTTGAAAGCGGGCGCGCTTGGCACCGTGATCGCCGTGGACGACATCGGCACGATCCACGTCGCGTGGGACGGCGGCGCTTCGCTGGGTGTGGCCTACGGCGCGGACGCATGCGCGGTGGTGGATTTGGAAGGAGGAGAAGCCCTTGACGGAACGGATGGAACGTAAGCTGCTGGATTTGAAAGCCCGGCAGCAGATGGGGGAGCGCATGCCCTGCCCCCGCTGCGGAGGGAATCGGATGAAGGAGCCGGTACATACAAACGCCCTGAGCCGCGTGGCGGATGTGTACGTCTGCGATGATTGCGGCACGGCGGAAGCCATGCTGGCCTTCATGAAGCAGCAGTATCCGCTGACCTGCTGGGCAGCGTTTCAACCCCAAAGACCGCCCGCCGATTTCAAAGCGTGCCCGGCACACGAGGTGATGGAAACTGTCCTGCGCACGCAAAGCGAGGACTTGCAACACATCTTCCTTCTTTGCCGGGACGATCCGGAAAACGCCGAATGGCACAGGCTCGAGGCATTTGAAAGCTGCCCCGGCCTGAGCGAGCTGTGGCCGCAGCCCTTTCAGGCAAAGTTCCGGGCGGCGGACGGCGCGGTGCTCATCCGATTCAAGACCGGCCCGGACGGCGGCATCCGAGTGGCCGCAAACGTGGTCGATTCGTAAGGCAAACGCAGGAGAAAGCGTCAGGCAAACGCCCGGCGCTTTTTGCTTTGTCACGCGGCCCACGTTGGCGCACGTGCCGCCTGAATCCTCGCCCTTGGCATACGCCCCACCCGATGTCAAAGCCCGACGTAAGCCAAACAGGCCCGCGCCTCGCAAGGAGGGCGGGCCTGCCGCGTGGATGGGGCTCAGCGGATTTGAAAGCCGCTGCGCGCCCGGCTGCGGAAAAGGGCGGGCTCCAGCACCCGCGCGATGTCATCGCGGAAGCCGAGCCGCTTGTATGCGTCGCGGATCCCCTGGTAGTAGCCTGCCGTCGGCGGATGCAGCCGGATGAGGCGCATGATGTACACCATGCCCTCGATTTCAGAGCCGTCGGAAAGGATCACCCGGCGCTTGCGCTTGACGTAGTAGTTCGGGAACCCCTCGTAGCGGTCGAGGCGCTGCTCATCCGCCTCGTCGATTTCCCAGACGGCCACCGGCACGCGGGCGTCCCGGGCGCGGCTTCGCTCCACCGTGGCGTGGAGATAAAACGCCAGACGGTGATTTGGGAGATACCCCGTGCCGATCAGCCTGGCCCCCGGGCAGCGGTAAGCCATCTGTTCTTTGACCATGTTGGAACCGTAAGCGATGTACTTCATGTGCGTCCTCCTTTTCGTGTCCGTCGGTCATCGGGCCGCGCGGCCGGGCCGATTTGAAAGCGCCGGAGCGCGGCCGCCCGTGTGTGTTTCATGTCGGCGCCTCCCTGATTTGAAAGTGTGCGGCTTCCCGCGACCGGCTCCCGCCGGTTTCGGCCCGGAGCCGCCGGGCCATCGTCAGGCGGGCCATTCAAAAGCCGTACCTTTCTCCCAGCGTCAGCCGGGCGAGGCGGCGCTCGCTGCCTTCCTCCCAGCTGCGCTCGATCAGCTCGATTTCGGAGTACAGGTCGGCGCTGTCCGGCTCGGCGAAGAGCCGGAAGGCGTTCCACGCCTCCGCGAGGCTGAGGTGCTCCTGTTCCTCGCAGGGAATCCCGCCGCGGGGGTTGCGGTGAATGAATCGAATCGTGTAGGTGATGCCGGGCATGCGTGTACCTCCTTCTCGATTTGGGAACCGTGTCAGTCGCGGCAGCAGGGGCAGCGA
>CAUDEL010000020.1:0-46360 GCA_958448555.1 uncultured Eubacteriales bacterium
GGTTGCGGACCTGCGGGCCCTCCAAACCTCCCGAAAAGTGTTTGTCAGCAGTCTGCGCCGCGCACCTTCTCAGGTGCGCGGCTTTTTTGAGTTCTCAAAACACAAAAACCGGGACGCTTCTCCCCCACGTCCCGGTTCTTTGATTTAGGAAACACTGCTCTCGTTGGGCGCAGGCTTGGGCGGCTTTTTTTCCGCCGCCGGGCGGCGCAGCTTTTTGGGCTGTGCGCCGTCCGCCAGGATAAACTTTGGCTTTTCCTTGCCCTGCGCGCATTTTTCCGTAATGATGCACTGCTTGACATCCTCGCGGGAGGGCAAGTCAAACATGGCGTCCATCAGCAGCCCCTCCACGATGGCCCTCAGGCCGCGCGCGCCGCTCTTGCGCTCGATGGCCTGCTTGGCGATGAGCTTGAGCGCGGCGGGCTCGAAGTGCAGCTCCACGCCGTCCAGATCCATCAGGTAGCTGTACTGGCGCACCAGCGCGTTCTTGGGCTCGGTGAGGATGCGGACCAGCTGCTCGTCATCAAGCTGGTCCAGCGTGACCACGATGGGCAGGCGGCCGACGAACTCGGGAATCAGGCCGTACTTGATAAGGTCCTCGGGCCTGAGCTGCTTGAGGGTCGCGTTGATGTTCTCCTCCTGCTTGCTCTTGAGCTCGCTGCCAAAGCCCAGCGACTTCTTGCCGATGCGGTTTTCGATGATGGGCGCCAGCCCGTCAAACGCGCCTCCGCAGATGAAGAGGATGTTGGTGGTGTCGATCTGGATGAACTCCTGATGCGGATGCTTGCGGCCGCCCTGCGGGGGGACGCTGGCGATGGTGCCCTCCAGAATCTTCAAAAGCGTCTGCTGCACGCCCTCGCCGCTGACGTCGCGGGTGATGGAGGGGTTTTCGCTCTTGCGGGCGATCTTGTCGATCTCGTCGATATAGATAATGCCGCGCTGCGCCAGCGGAATGTCATAGTCCGCGTTCTGAATCAGGCGCAGGAGGATGTTTTCAACATCCTCGCCCACATAGCCCGCCTCGGTCAGGCTGGTCGCGTCGGCGATGGCGAAGGGCACGCGAAGGAGCTTCGCCAGCGTCTGCGCCAGGAAGGTCTTGCCGCAGCCGGTGGGACCGACCATGAGGATGTTGCTCTTTTGCAGCTCCACGTCGCCGGTCGCGGGCGCGGCGTCAATGCGCTTGTAGTGGTTGTATACCGCCACGCTCAGGGCGCGCTTGGCCTCGTCCTGCCCGATGACGTACTGATCCAGCACCTCCTTGATCTCGCGCGGGCGCGGGATCTCGGCGCTGTTGATGGAGACGCCGGTGTTGAAGTCGTCGCTGATGATCTCCTGGCACAGCAGGATACATTCGCTGCAAATCTGCACGTTGGGGCCGGCCACCATGCGGCGCACCTGCTCGCTGGTCTTGCCGCAGAAGCTGCAGCGCTTAAGCTTGGGGATGCGGGGGTTGAAATCGTCACCCGGCATGCTGTCACCTCATTGCTCGTCTGGTCCGTCACTTCGCGTTGCGCGGACGGTAGATTTCGTCGATGATGCCATACTTGAGGCCCTCTTCGGCGCTCATAAAATAGTCTCGCTCCACGTCCTGCTTCACGCGTTCGGTGGGCTGCCCGGTCATTTCAGACATGAGGCGGGTCATCTTCTCCTTGGTCTTGACCAGCCATTCGGCGCGGATGGCCACGTCGGTCGCCTGACCGCTGGCGCCGCCCAGCGGCTGGTGGATCATGATCTCGCTGTTGGGCAGCGCCAGGCGCTTGCCCTTCTGCCCCGCCATAAGCAAAAACGCGCCCATGCTGGCCGCCATGCCGATGCAGACCGTGCGGACATCGCACTTGATATAGTTCATGGTGTCAAAGATGGCCATGCCTGCCGTCACGCTTCCGCCCGGGCTGTTGATATAGAGGGAAATATCCGAATCGGGGTTTTCCATCTCCAGAAACAGAAGCTGCGCCACGACCAGATTGGCCACGTCGTCGTCGATTTCGCCGCCCAGAAAAACG
This sequence comes from uncultured Eubacteriales bacterium, assembly GCA_958448555.1. GTDB lineage: Bacteria > Bacillota > Clostridia > Christensenellales > Aristaeellaceae > Limiplasma. The sequence continues at coordinate 2,001 of CAUDEL010000020.1, forward strand.
ATACGGTCTTTCAGCAGGCGGGAGTAGATATCGAACGAGCGCTCGCCGCGGTTGGTCTGTTCGATGACCATGGGAATCAAGCTCATACCGTTCACTCCTTCGTGCGCTTTGATTTTGAAAAGCGCGCGCACCGCAAGCTATACCTTCAAAGCATATGCATACGATGCGCGCTTTATTCGTCAGGCCTGGGCAGGCGCGGCTTCGCCGGCCGCCGCCTCATCCTTCCCGGAGGAGACGTCCTCGTCCGTCACCCTGGCGTTGTCCCAGATGAGATCGAGCGCCTTGTTCATGCAGGCGCGATGCCTAAAGAAATCAAGCTGCTCGGCGCTGAAGCTCTCCCTGAGCTGCTCCACGGTCTGGTTCATCGCGGCGGTGTAGTCCTCCAGAAGCTTATCGACATCCGCGTCCTCGGCTTCCAGCTTCTCAGCCTTGATGATCTCGTCAATCACCAGCTCGGTCTTGACGTTGTTGAGCGCCTCGGAGCGGTACATATCGCGCATCTGGGCCTCGGTCTGGCCGATCATCTTGAGGTACTGCTCCAGGCTAAAGCCCTGCTGCTGCATGCGCCAGCCCATCTGCTGCATCATATCGTCGAGCTTCTCCTCCACCATGGGATCGGGCACATCACACTCAGCGTTGCGCACCACGGTGTCCACCAGCGTCTGGCGCGCGGCCTCCTCGGCCTGGGCATCCGCCGCCTCCTGCATCTTCTTTTCCAGGTCGGCGCGATACTCGGCCAGGGTATCAAAGTCGCTCACCTCGGCGGCGAACTCATCGTCCAGCTCCGGGAGCTCCTCACGGGTGATGGCATGAAGCTTGACGTGGAAGACCGCTTCCTTGCCCTTGAGCTCCTCGGCGTGATACTGCCCGGGGAAGGTCACATGCAGGTCGCGCTCCTCCCCGATGGTCATGCCGACCATCTGCTCCTCAAACCCGGGGATGAAGTTGCCCGAGCCGATGACCAGCGTCTGATGCTCGGCCGTCCCGCCCGCAAAGGCCTTGCCGTCCACGCTGCCAGCGTAGTCCAGCTCGGCCTTGTCGCCGTTTTCCAGGGCGCGGTCGGTCACGTCCACGCTGCGGGCCACGCGCTTACGCTCCTGCTCGATGCGACCGTCCACTTCCTCGGCGGTCACCTTGCGCACACGGCGCGTCACCTCAACGCCCTTGTATTCACCCAGCTTGACGTCGGGCATGACAAACACCTCGCAGGAGAACGCCAGGTCCTTGCCTGCCTCCATCTCCTGCACATCCAGCTCGGGACGGCCGACGGGCTTGAGGTCGTTGTCCTTCACGGCGGTCATATATGCCTCCGGGAACAGGATCTCCAGCGCATCCTCATAGAAAACGCCGGCGCCATACATCCGCTCGATCAGCTTGCGCGGGGCCTTGCCCTTGCGGAAGCCTGGGACGCTGATCTGGCCGCGCATCTTGAGATAAGCCTTTTCCACGGCCTGCTCAAAATCGGCGGCGGGCGCCTTGAACGATATCTTGACTTTGTTGCCGGACAGTTTTTCCACCGTATGTTCCATGCGTTTTCCTCCTGAGGCATGCAAAGCTGCCATAACCATATTTATCAAAGGGCACCATTTGACAGTATACCATTGTTTTGGCACAAACGCAAGTTTTTCTTGACACGAAACGCAACGCGCTATCAGCGGCTGAGCAGGCCGGAAAATTTTATCGAAATTTGTGAAAAACGATATTGACACGCAACGGACAATGTGGTTTAATATCCCCTGCTTTGAAGTTTACTAATTCTAAACTCCCGGCCGTCTGCGGATGTCCTCCGCGCCCGGCCCGTCAGAGGAGGGGAGCGCATGGAGATCGGCGAACGGCTGCGCGAGCTGCGCATCCAGCGGGGGTTGACCCAGGAGGAGCTGGCTGACCGCTGCGAGCTGAGCAAGGGGTTCATCTCTCAGGTGGAACGGGACCTCGCCTCCCCCTCCATCGCAACGCTCAAGGACATGCTGGAATGTCTCGGCGTAACCCTGCAGAGCTTTTTCAGCGACGACAGCACCGAAAAGGTGGTTTTCGCCCCTCAGGACATGTTTGAAAAAGAGGACGAGGAAGCGGGCCACAAGATCACCTGGCTTGTGCCGGATGCCCAGAAAAACAGCATGGAGCCCATTTTGCTGGAGCTTTCGCCCGGCGGCAAGAGCCCAGTGCTCCCGCCGCTGGAAAGCGAGGAGTTCGGCTATGTGCTGCGCGGACAGGTGACGCTGGTAACGGGCAAGCGCAGCCATACGGTCAAAAAGGGCGGCAGCTTCTGCCTCCATCCCAGCGCCACGCATTTTCTGGAGAACCCGGGGACCCGGCCGGCCACTGTGCTGTGGGTATCGACCCCGCCCAGCTTCTGATGCATCCTACCAAGCGAAGGAGTGTCGCGCCATGATTGACAAGCAGCATCTGATCGACCTCAAGGGCGTTTCCAAGGAGTTTGACGGGACGAGGGTCCTGTGTGACATTGACCTGTATGTGCGCAAAAAGGAGTTTGTGACGCTGCTGGGGCCCAGCGGCTGCGGCAAGACGACCACGCTGCGCATCATCGGCGGCTTTGAATATCCCACGGAGGGCACGGTGCTCTTTGAGGGGCGGGACATCACGGACCTTCCGCCCTACAAACGCCGCGTCAACACGGTTTTCCAAAAGTATGCGCTCTTCCCCCACCTCAACGTTCAGGACAACATCGCCTTTGGCCTCAAGATCGCCAAGGTGCCGCGCGACGAGATCAAAAAGCGCGTGGACCGCATGCTGGACCTGGTCAACCTCAGCGGCTACGGCAAGCGCAGCGTGGACCAGCTCTCCGGCGGCCAGCAGCAGCGTATCGCCATCGCGCGCGCGCTGGTCAACGAGCCGGAGGTGCTGCTTCTGGATGAGCCGCTTGGCGCGCTGGATCTGAAGCTGCGCAAGGAGATGCAGCTGGAATTAAAAAGCATGCAGCAGCGCCTTGGCATCACCTTCATCTATGTGACGCACGACCAGGAGGAGGCGCTTACCATGAGCGACACCGTCGTGGTCATGCGCGACGGCCATATTCTGCAAATCGGCGATCCCAAGCGCATCTATGACGAGCCGGTGAACGCATTTGTGGCGGATTTTATCGGCGAGAGCAACATCCTGCGCGGCACCATGGTGCGCGACGAGCTGGTGCACTTCAGCGGCAACGACTTCCCCTGCGTGGACTCCGGCTTCGGCGAAAACGCGCCGGTGGACGTGGTGGTCCGCCCGGAGGACATCATGCTCGTGGGCGAGGACATCGGGCAGATCAGCGGTGTGGTCAGGAGCGTCCTGTTCAAGGGCGTGCATTACGAGATGATGATCGATACCGGCGAAACGGTCTTCAAGGTGCACTCCACCGTCATGCAGCCGCAGGGCTCGCGGGTCGGCATCAACATCGTGCCCTTCAACATTCACATCATGAAGCCCATGCCCAAGGAGGCGCCCGCCGATGTATAACATGTCGCTGCCCTGGTGGGGCTGGGCGCTGATGGCCGTGGGATTTGCCTGCTTTATGCTGATGGTGGCGCTCTCCGTGCGCCGCAACCACGGCGTCAAGCGCAGCCTGTTCGCCTCGCCCTATACGCTGTGGATGATTGTCTTTACGGTGCTGCCCTGCATCCTGGTTGCCTATTACGCCTTCACCGACGCAAACGGCGCCTTCACCCTGGACAACTTTCGCCACTTCTGGGACTCGAATTACACCAAGAACCAGCTCTACGCCCAGATGGGCCCGGAGGCGGCGGCCTTCATTTCCCGCGGCACGGTCAACGTCGATACGCTGGTTTACTCGCTGTGGATGGCTTTCCTCTGCACGCTCATCAGCCTGCTTCTGGGCTACCCCGCGGCGCTGTACATGGCGGATCGCCATATGAAGATCGGCTCGACCATCGTGGTTTTGTTCATCATTCCCATGTGGATGAACTTCCTTCTGCGCACCATCGCCTGGATGAGCCTCTTGGAGGACCAGGGGCTGATTAACAACTTCCTGCGCCTGCTGGGCTTTGAGGGCGTGCAGCTGATGTACAATTCCGGCGCGGTGCTTCTGGGCATGGTCTATAACTTCCTGCCCTTCATGGTCTTTCCCATCTACACGTCGCTGAGCAAGATGGACCCGCAGTTGGGCGAAGCGGCGCAGGACCTGGGCTGCAACGGCTGGAACACCTTCGTTCGCGTAACCGCGCCGCTGAGCCTGCCGGGCGTCATCAGCGGCATCACAATGGTCTTCATGCCCTCGGTCACCACCTTCTTCATCCCCCGTATTCTGGGCGGCGGAAACACGATGATGTTCGGCGACCTGATTGAGAGCAAATTTCTCACCGAGGGCAACTGGAATGTGGGCAGCGCACTGAGCCTGATTATGATGATTCTGATCCTTTTGAGCCTGAGCATCCTGCGCAAGGCCGATCCCGAGGGCGAAGGAGGGTCGCTGATATGAGAAAGCCGCGGCTGTTCTTCAAAAAGTTCTACCTGGCCATCATCATGCTCTTTCTCTATATCCCCATCGTGGTGATGATTTTCCAGTCCTTCAACGCCGGCAAGAGCCGCGCCAAGTGGGAAGGCTTCTCCTTTCGGTGGTATGCTGAATTGTTCCGGGACCGCTCCATCATGCAGGCGCTTCAGGTAACGATTGCGGTGGCGGTCATCGCCGCCATCATCGCCACCATCCTGGGCACGCTCGCGGCCATCGGCATCTACAGCATGAAAAAGCGCCCGCAGAGCGTGATGATGACGCTGACCAACATCCCCATGACCATGCCGGACATCGTAACGGGCATTTCGCTGATGCTCCTGTTCCTCTTTACGAAGGTGGAACGCGGCCTGATTACGATGATTATGGCCCACATCACCTTCAACACACCCTACGTCATCCTCTCCGTCATGCCCAAGCTCAAGCAGATGAACAAGCACAGCTATGAGGCCGCGTTGGACCTGGGCGCAACCCCGGGCTATGCCCTCACCCACGTCATCATCCCCGAGATCCGCCAGGGCATCATCACCGGCGCCATGCTGGCCTTCACCCTGTCGCTGGATGATTTCACCATCAGCTACTTCACCACCAGCCCCATGGTGCAAAACCTCTCCACGCTCATCTATTCCAAGGCGCGCATCGGCATCGACCCGACGCTCAACGCCCTGAGCGCGCTGATGTTCGTGGCGCTGCTGGTGCTGCTCATCATCGTCAACCGCCGGACCGCTGACAACAGCCAAAAGGCGTGACGCATATCCCCAGAAACTTTAGGAGGTACTGTCATGAAAAAGTGGTTGGTTCTTCTGCTTTCCCTGGCTCTGCTTCTGCCCCTTGCCGCTTCGGCACAGGAGGTTGTCAACGTCTACAACTGGGAGGACTACATCGACGAGGCCGTCCTGGATCAGTTTGAGGAGGAAACCGGCATCCATGTCAACTATATGCGCTTCACCACCAACGAGGATATGATGGTGTCCGTGCGCGCCAACCCCGGCGCCTACGACGTCATCTTCCCCTCCGAGTACTGCGTCGAGCGCCTCATTGCCGAGGACCTGCTGGCCGAGATCAACTATGACAACGTGCCCAACATGTCCTATACGCTGGAAAGCCTGCTCAATCCCGACTATGACCCCGACAACGCGCATTCCGTGCCCTACATGTGGGGTACCGTGGGCATCCTCTACAACACCACCATGGTATCTGAGCCCGTGGATTCCTGGGGCATCCTGTGGGATACCGACTACATGAACAACGTCTTCATGCTCGACTCCATCCGCGACACCATGGGGGTCACCCTCAAGTACCTGGGCTATTCCATGAACACCCGCGATCCCGTGGCGCTGGAAGCCGCCAAGCAGAAGCTCATCGAGCAGAAGCAGAGCGGCGTGGTCAAGGCCTATCAGGTGGACGAAACCAAGGACAAGATGGTCGCGGGCGAGGCCGCGCTGGCCGTGATGTGGTCCGGCGACGCGCAGTACGCCATCGACCTCAATTCCGACCTGGCCTATGCCATCCCCAAGGAAGGCAGCAACGTCTGGGTGGACTGCATGGTCATCCCCAAGACCGCCAAGAACAAGGAAAACGCCGAGGCCTTCATCAATTTCCTCTGCCGCCCGGATATCGCGCAGAAGAACTGCGAAGCCATCTGGTACTCCACGCCCAACACCGAGGCCATCGAGCTCATGGGTGAGGCATACACCTCCAACACCACCATGAACCCCTCCGCCGAGGACGTGGCCAACTGCGAGTATTTCCATGACATTCAGGACTTCATCGCCATCTACAACGCCCTGTGGCAGGAAGTCAAGAACGCGAAGTAAAGCACGTATCAAAGATAGCTGGAAAAGGCCCGGCGCGCCGGAAAAAACGGCACGCCGGGTCTTTGAGCATGACGGAGGTGGCGCTTGTGCGGGAAGGCATCCATGGCACCGCAAACGGCGAGATTCATTTCTGGCTTTCCGAAAACATCATCCGCGACCGTTTTACGCTGGTATTCCTGCCAGGGCTGACGGCCGATCACAGGCTGTTTGAGCGACAGACCGGCCATTTTGAAAGCAGGTACAACGTGCTGGTGTGGGACGCGCCGGGCCATGCTGCCTCCTGGCCCTTTGAGCTCTCCTTTGGCCTGATGGATGAGGCGCGCTGGCTGGAGGAAATTCTCCGCGCGCATGGCGTCGAACATCCCGTCCTCGTCGGCCAGTCCATGGGCGGATATGTGGCACAGGCCTATTGCGAACGCTACCCAAACAGGATCAAGGGCTTTGTGGCTATCGACTCCGCCCCGCTGCAAAGGAGCTATGCCTCCGGCCTTGAGATCTGGCTTCTGAAAAGAATGGAGCCGCTCTACCGCCTCATTCCCTGGAAATGCCTGCTCCGATGGGGAACGGAGGGGGTGGCCGTATCCGAGTACGGACGCAAACGGATGCGCGACATGATGCAGGTCTACGACGGCCAGCAGGAACGGTATGCCAGCTTGGCCGGCCACGGATACCGCATGCTGGCCGAGGCGATGGAAGCGAACCTGACATACCACATTCCCTGTCCGGCGCTGCTCATTTGCGGAGAAAAGGACCGCGCCGGATCGTGCATCCGGTATAATCGGGCCTGGCATGAAAGGACGGGGATTCCGCTGGCATGGATTCCCCATGCGGGACACAATGCCAACACCGACGCGCCGGAGGCTGTCAACCATCTGCTGGAGCGCTTTGTCGATGAATTGCCGCCAGTCCTTACATCAGCCCCCGGAAGCCCTTGCCGATGATCTCGGTGGAGTTGGTGATGAGCACGAAGCTCTGCGGGTCGATCTCACGGGTGAACTGACGGAGCTTGATGGCCTGATAGCGGTTGACCACGGTGAGAATGACGGTCTTGTCCTCGTGGGTGTAGGCGCCCTCGCCGCGAAGCTCCGTCGCCCCGCGGCCAAGGACGGTCACGATGAAATTGACAATCTCCGCCGGCTTGCCGGTGATGATCTGAAAGCACTTGTGGACCTTGATGTTCTCCAGCACCATGTCCACGATCACGGATTTAAGGACCAGGCCCAGAACGCTGAACAGGCCCGTTTCCATGCCGAAGGCCACGCAGGCGGAGACGGTAATCAGAAAATCCACGCACATCAGGCAGTTGCCGATGTTGACGTTGGTGTGGCGTTTGAGAATCATGGCCACGATGTCGGTGCCGCCGCTGGAGGCCTGCATGTTAAACAGGATGGCGCTGCCAACGGCGGGCAGGGCCACGGCGAAAATCAGCTCCAGAAGCGGCTGGGTGGTCATGGGCGCGTCCATGGGGAAGATATACTCCAGCCCCCACGTCGCGCAGGACAAAAGCAGGCTGGTATAGGCCGTGCGCACCCCAAAGGAGCGTCCAAATACCGCAAAGCCCAAAAGCAGCAGGGCCATGTTGATGATAAAGACGAACGCGCCCGCGGACAGATTGGGGGCATAGTGTGCGAGGACGATGGAAATGCCGCTGACGCCGCCGGTGGAAAAGTTGTTGGGAAACTTAAAGAAATATACGCCCAGGGCGATCAGCAAGGTCCCGGTGGTCAGCATGACGTAGTCCTTGAAGGTCTGTAACCGCGAATCACTTCGCATAGCCGTTGCGCCTCCCATGCCACTTTTGTGGTTTCACAGGCGTTATTTTATGCTATCATATCAATAATTGCAATCCCCATTTTCGCACAAGGAGGTTTTGGGATGTCGCAGGTTACGCTGGCTTTTTTGGGCACCATGTTCACCTTTCTGGCAACAGCGCTGGGCGCGGCCACGGTGTTTTTCTTTAAAAAGGACATCCCCCACGGCATGCAGCGGGCATTTCTGGGCTTTGCCGCCGGGGTGATGATTGCCGCGTCGGTTTGGTCGCTGCTGATCCCCGCCATGGACATGGCTCAGGAGGCGGGCGGCCCCGCATGGCTGCCTGCGGCGGGCGGCTTTGTGCTGGGCGCCGTGTTTCTGTTGGCGCTGGACCGCGTGCTGCCCCATCTCCATCCCGGCAGCGACGAGCCGGAAGGGCTGAAAAGCTCGTTTGCACGCACGACCATGCTGGTGCTGGCCGTCACGCTGCATAATATTCCCGAGGGGCTGGCCGTGGGCCTGGCCTTCGGGCTGGCGGGCGAAAGCAGCGCCATGTCCCTGTCCGGCGCGCTGGCGCTTTCCCTGGGCATGGCGCTACAGAATTTCCCCGAAGGAGCGGCGATCTCCCTTCCGCTGAAAAAAGAGGGGCTTTCCAATACGCGCAGCTTCGTCTACGGAGCGCTGAGCGGCATTGTGGAGCCCATCGCGGGCGTGCTGGGCGTGCTGGCCGCGGGCTCGGTGACGGGTATCATGCCCTGGCTGCTGTCCTTCGCCGCGGGTGCGATGATCTACGTGGTGGTCGAGGAGCTCATCCCCGAGGCCAGTCTGGGCGAACACAGCCACACCGGCACGCTGAGCGTGATGCTGGGTTTTCTGGTGATGATGGTGCTGGACGTGGCGCTGGGCTGAAATCAGATGGAGAACTCCACCTTCACCACCCGGCCCAGAAAGTTGACGTCGGGCAGGGCGCAGGTTTCCGCCGCGTATTCCCGGTCGTAGCTCTGCAATAGGACGTTGAGCGCGTCGAGCTTCTTGACCTTGCGCAGGTAGCGGTGCTGGTTGTGCTCCACCAGCATCACCGCCCCGTCGATGGGGCTGCCGGAGGGCACGATCAGGCACAGATCATCCCTGAGGATGCGAAAGCCCCGCATGCTGTCGTCCGGCGCGACCAGGTAAAAGACCTTGTCCGGGGCGGCGCCTTCGATCCTGCCGTCCAGAATGGGCAGGAGGCGGTGGTCCACCTCCTTGAGCACGGCATTGTACACCGGCACGCGCTTGAGCACGCTGGTGAGCGCGTCCAGCCACACGCCCCCGGAAACGGGCGCCTCGCTTTGGTAGACGGGCGACGACTCCTTCGGCTTTTCCGCCTGCGGCGCGGGCCGGGGCGCGGGCTTGGGCGCGACGGTCTCCAGATCCACCGTCGCGGCGATGTCGTCGAGGGTGAAGCCCTCCTCGTTGTGCTCCTTCAGCCCGATTTTCTTGAGGATGCGCCGCGCCTGATCGTCCGCGATGATCCGACGGCCCTCCTCCACGTCCTTGAGATACCCCTCGCTGACCCCGCCCAGCCGGGCGACCTGTTTCAGCGTCATGTTTCTGCGCAGGCGTTCCGTGCGCAGCAAATCTCCCAAACGGCTCATAGGCTCGATGCTCCTTTCCTCACGCGCACCATTATAGCACGTCTCCCCACCCCTGAACAAGACGGCGCGGCCGCTTTCCCGCTTGAAAGCAGCCGCGCCCCGCCGTATAATAGAGGCACACGCAACAGGACGGGAGGCGTTTTTCATGTACGATTTGAGGATGAGCCGCGGCGCGGCCACGGTGGTCAATACCTGCGCGGGCGTGCAGCCCGGTGAGCAGGTGCTGGTGATCGCGGAGTTTTCCAAGCTGGGCATCGCCCAGAGCCTGGCGGCTGCGGCCTATGCGGCGGGAGCCGAAGCGACGGTCGTGCTGATGACCCCGCGTGATCTGGACGGTCAGGAGCCGCCCGCAAACATCGCATCGGCCATGCGGGCCTCGGATGTGTTCTTGTGCGCGGTCAGCCGCTCCATCACCCATACGCATGCGGTCAAGGAGGCTACGGCCGGCGGAAGCCGCGGTCTGGTCCTGACCCAGTTCACCGACGAAATGATGGTTCGCGGCGGGATCACGGCGGATTTCCGCGCCATCGCGCCCCGCTGCCGCGCCATGGCGCAGGCCCTGGCCGGAAGCGAAACGGTTCGTCTGGAAACGCCGCACGGCACATCGCTGAGCTTCTGCGTCAGGGGCCGCAGAGGCAACGCGCTCTATGGCGTGGTCGAAAAAGGCCAGTTCTCCACCATTCCCACCATCGAAGCCAACGTCTCCCCGCTGGAGGGAACGGCAAACGGGCGTATCGTGGCGGATGCGAGTGTGCCCTATCTGGGTATCGGCGTCTTGCGCGAACCCGTGCGCTGCGAGGTGCGCGACGGCCGCATCCTTTCCATCGAAGGCGGCGAACAGGCCCTCGCGCTGAAAAAGGACCTTCTCTCCCGCAACGATCCCAACGTCTTTAACGTCGCGGAGCTGGGCGTGGGCATGAACCCGTGCTGCTCCTTCCAGGGCTTCATGCTGGAGGACGAGGGCGTGGAGGGCTCGGTCCACATCGGCATCGGGACCAGCATCACGCTGGGCGGAACGGTCAAGGCCGCCTGCCACTACGATCTCATCATGACCGGCGCGACCCTCGTCGCGGACGGGCGGACCCTTCTGGAAAACGGCCGGCTGTGCCTCTAACGACCGCCCGCCCTGCAACCCGTCTTTTCAGGCCCGGCCGTTATGGTCCACCGCCTTGCCAAGCCGCAAAAGCAGCAAAACCATGCTTACGCCCAGCAGCAGGTGCCCTATGCCGCTGACGCCGGAAATGGATGCATCCATCCCCCTGTCCAGCGCCATTCCCAGGACCTGCGTTATCCCGCGGACAAGAAGCATCGCGCCTGTGAGGTTCAGGCCCAGGTGATAGAGGACCATGACGCGGCCGGTCTTTTCATTTGAAAACCCGAAGCTCTTTTCCAGCAGCAGCAAAATCAGAAAAAACACCATGCCCAGCAAAAAATAATGGGTGTGCACCACGGAAAGCGTTGTCTTTCCCGTAAAGCCGTTCAGTTTGGTGAACTCGCGGTAGAATACGCCTCCGGCCATGGCGATGAGGGCGTATACCAGGGATGCGTTTGCATAACGTTTCATGGATGGCTTCCTCCTTGATCTATTGATTGGTTTCCTTTTTCATCGCGCGGTAGCCGATGAGCACCGTCCACACATACGCGCAGGTTTTGGGAATCATGAGCATCCCGACGAGCGGCACGGCATCCGCCCACAGCACCACCGGGAGATAAAAGGCAAAGCTCAGCACAATGGTCAGCCACATCCAGCGAAAGGCGGTGTCGTTCCCGGCCTTTGCGCTGCGATAAAACAACACGATAATCAGCGCCCCCAGCAGGGCAAAGGGAATATTGCGGTAGATTCCCCAGTTCAGCGGCGCAGCCTCACTGAGCCACTGGTTTTGCGGCATCATGCACAGCAGGATCCGAATCCCCGCCAGCGCATAGATCGCAGCCGTCAGCCGCCTTTGTCCCTGCACATGATACCGGCGCCGCCAGACATAATACAGCAGCACATAAAACACTGTCATGGTGATCGACGTGATCCATTTCCCGGCTCCCAGCGCCGTGGTGTAATTCTCCAGCCCCGTGGTGCACAGCGCCACCGCCCGGGGAACCAGATGAAAGGCGTCCCCCGCCCCCAGGACCACCGCCATCCATCCGAACAGCTGGAACTGGGGATTGCCTTTGCTCCTTTGGATCATGCGCACGCCAATGGTGATGACGGTCACCAGATACACGGCATCGAACAGGGTTTCCACTACTGCTTGCATCGGTTTTCTGCCTCCTTGTTGTTCTGCGCGGTCCCGGGCCCCTACCCGGGCCGCTTTTTTGTCAACGCCCAATTTGAACCTTGTTCATTTTGGGCAAAAAACACCCTCCTGCCAGCCTTTTGCCTCAGTAGAGCACCCGGCGGGAAATCTCCAGGACGGCGGATGGATCGAAATCCTGCCTGAGCATGGCTGAGAGCATCAGGGAAAAGAGCACGTTCGCGAACGCTTCCGGGGAAAAAGCATCATGAAAGGCGTCGCTTCGCACATGGGGGTCCTCACGCAGCACCTTGCAAAGGCTCCTGCGAATATGCTCCCAGGTTTTGAGCATCTGCTCACGCCCCTGTGTCCTGGCGCCCTCCGCGAAGCGCAGGGCGTGCAGATTGAAAAAATGCGGATATTGCTTTCCGCCGTATTCCATGCGCCGGTAGAGCCAACGGATGCAGGCGAGGATATCGGAAAAAACATCCGTTTCCTCATGGTGGAAGATGTCATGCCAGACGCTTTCCACGCTTGCGCCGACGAGATCGTCCTTGGAGGAAAAATAGTTGTAAATCGTCCCCACCGATACCTGGCAAGCCTCCGCCACCGCCCGGATATTGACCGCTTCCCATCCCCCCTTGCCAATCAGCTCCCGGCTGGCTTTGAGGATTTCTTCCTTGGAGGTTGCCACCTGATTCATCCGATCCCCTCCATCAACTTGAACGATGTTCATTATAGGTTCTCATGCCCTCTCTGTCAAGAGGGAAAATGACGGAAAAACGGATGTTCAGACCAGAAAACCGTTCGGGGGCGTCTCTCCTCCGAACGGTTTGGTAAAGGGCGTTGCCCGGTTCGGGCATGTACAGCGCTATTACTGCTTGCTTCTGATGTACTGGTCAATCGCCCTGGCGGCCTGCTTGCCCGCGCCCATGGCGAGGATGACCGTAGCCGCGCCGGTCACAGCGTCGCCGCCCGCGTAGACGGCTTCGCGCGTGGTCAGCCCGTCGTCGCCGTTTGTGATGATGCAGCCGTGGCGGTTGGTTTCCAGGCCCGGCGTGGTCGAGCGGATGAGCGGGTTGGGGCTGGTGCCGATGGACATGACCATGCAGTCCACCTCCAGCGTGAAGGTGCTCCCCTCCTTGGGAACCGGCCGGCGGCGACCGGAGGCGTCCGGCTCGCCCAGCTCCATCTCCTGGCAGATCATGCCCTTCACGCGGCCCTTTTCGTCGCCCAGCACCTCGATGGGATTGCACAGGGTGCGGAAGATGATGCCCTCCTCCTGCGCGTGCTCGACCTCTTCCCGGCGCGCGGGCATCTCCTCCATGCCGCGGCGGTAGACGATATAGACGTTCTCCGCGCCCAGGCGCTTGGCGCAGCGCGCCGCGTCCATGGCCACGTTGCCGCCGCCCACGACCGCCACGTTTCTGGCGTGCTGAACGGGGGTCTTGGCATTGTCCCTGTATGCCTTCATGAGGTTGATGCGGGTGAGGAATTCGTTGGCGGAGTAGACGCCGTTGAGGCTCTCGCCCGGAATCCCCATGAAGCGGGGCAGGCCCGCGCCGGAGCCGATAAAGACCGCCTCGTTGCCCATGTCAAACAGCTCGTCAATGGTGAGTGTTTTGCCCACGACGACGTTGGTTTCAATGTCCACGCCGATCTGGCGCAGGCCGTCGATCTCCCGGCGCACGATGTCCTTGGGCAGGCGGAATTCCGGGATGCCGTAGACCAGCACGCCGCCCGGCGTGTGCAGCGCCTCGTACACCGTCACCTTGTAGCCCGCCTTGGCCAGCTCGCCCGCCGCCGTGAGGCTGGAGGGCCCGGAGCCGATGACCGCGACCTTGTGGCCATTTTGCGCGGGAAGCTCGGGCTTCGCGTCGGTATGCTCACGGTGCCAGTCAGCCACGAAGCGCTCCAGACGGCCGATGCCCACCGGCTCGCCCTTGATACCGCGCACGCACTTGCCCTCGCACTGGCTTTCCTGCGGGCAGACGCGTCCGCACACCGCCGGCAGCGCCGTGGAGGCGCTCAGCGCCTCCCAGGCGCCCTCCATGTCCTCCGCCGCGACGCGCGCGATAAAGGCGGGAATGTCGATGCCCACCGGGCAGCCCGATACGCAGGGCTTGTTTTTGCAGCTCAGGCAGCGCCTGGCCTCCCCTACCGCCATGTCATAGGTATACCCCAGCGCCACCTCGGAGAAATTTCGGATGCGCGCCTCGGGCTCCTGCACGGGCATGGGACACTTTTTGGGGTCCATGTTGGGCATCTCACTCCGCCTCCTTCCTAAACAGGTTGCAGGCGGCCTCACGCGCGTGCGCCTCAAAGTCGCGGTACATTCCCCCGCGCTGCATCGCCTCGTCAAAGTCCACCTGATGGCCGTCAAAGTCCGGGCCGTCCACGCAGGCAAACTTCGTCTGCCCGCCCACGGTGAGGCGGCAGCCGCCGCACATGCCGGTGCCGTCGATCATGATGGGGTTCATGGAGACGGTCGTTTTGACGCCGTATTTCTCCGTCACCTTGCACACGAATTTCATCATCACCAGCGGGCCGATGGCGATGACCTCGTCGTAGCGGTTGCCCTCCTGGATGAGCCTTTCCAGCGCGTTGGTGACCAGGCCCTTTTCGCCGTAGCTGCCATCGTCGGTCATCATGACCAGACGGTCCGAAACGGCGGAAAACTCCTTTTCCAGAATCACCAGATCGCGGCTGCGAAAGCCCACCACCGAATGGACCTCCGCGTCCAGCTCATGCAGGCGCTTGGCCGTGGGATAGGCGATGGCGCACCCCACGCCGCCGCCCACGACCGCCACCTTTTTGAGCCCCTCCAGATGGCTGGGCGTGCCCAACGGACCCACGAAGTCGGTCAGGCTGTCGCCCTGCTCAAGGGCGTTGAGCTCCATGGTCGCAGCGCCCACGATCTGAAAGATGATCGTCACGGTGCCCTTTTCCCGATCGTAATCCGCGATCGTCAGCGGCACGCGCTCCCCGTCCTCCGAGGCGCGGAAGATGATAAACTGCCCCGGCTGGGCTTTCTGAGCGACCAGCGGCGCCTCGATGACCATTCGGGTCACCGTGGGATTGAGCGCCTCTTTTTCCACAATTCTGTACATCTTGTTCCTCCGCTTTCTAAAAAGGGCGCGCGGCCGCGCAGGCCGCGCGATGCCCGGTCAGATCACCGCCACGCACTCGATCTCCACCAGCGCGTCCTTGGGCAGCGCGGCCACCTGGAACGCGGCGCGGGCGGGATAGGGCGCGGCGAAGAACTCCGCGTAAACCTCGTTCATCGCAGCGAAGTCCGCGATGTTTTTGAGAAGCACCGTCGTCTTGACGACCTTGGACATATCCGCGCCCACGGCCTCAAGGATGGAGCGGATGTTGGTGAGCGACTGGCGCGTCTGCGCACGGATGTCCTCGCCGGCAAACGCGCCGGTGGCGGGGTCGATAGGCAGCTGGCCGGAGACATAGACGGTATTTCCGGCCTGCACGGCCTGCGAATAGGGGCCGATGGCGGCGGGGGCCTTTTCGGTGGAAACGGCGGTATTCATGAGCAATTCCTCCTTAAAATTTGATGGTTTCAGCGGCCGCGCCGGATGACGCGCCCGTTGAGCGCGCCGGTATGCGCGCCGTGGTCGACGGCCACCTCGCCGTTGACGATGACGTAGGCGATTCCGTCGGGGAATTGAATCGGGTCGGTAAAGGTGCCCTTGTCGAGGATGGTGGCGGCGTCAAAGACGGTGATGTCGGCGTGCATGCCCTCCTGAATCAGCCCGCGGTCCCTGAGCGAGAGCACCTGCGCGGCCTTGCCGGTCATCTTGCGCACGGCCTCCTCCAGGGTCAGCACCCCTTCCTTACGCGCATAGCGTCCCAGCACGCGGGCAAAGCTGCCGTAGAGGCGCGGATGCGGCTTTCCGGGGCAGAGCAGGCCGTCGGTGCACACGTTCATCTCCGGGCGACGCATGAAGCGCCGCACATGCTCCTCCGTGCCGTAGAAATCCACCATGCCCACGGCGTTTTCCTCCTGCAAAAGCAGGTCAAACGCCGCCGTGTAGGGGTCCGTACCGCGCTTTTGGGCCAGCTCCACGATGGACAGGCCCACCGCGTCGGCGTTCTTCTCCGTCTTGACGCTGGTGACGTAGATGTTTTCAAACCCGGCGAAGTCCACGAAGTTGTCCCAGCCGGGGATGCCGTTTTCCATGTCGTGGACCATCTTTTTGCGTAGCTCCGGGTCGGCCAGGCGCGCCACGGCCTTATCCGTGCCGCCGTCGTGCACCCACGGCGGCAGAATCGCGCCCATCATGGTGCTGCCGGCCACATAGGGGTACTGGTCGAAGCTGACGGTGATCCCCTCGGCTTTGGCCTCGTCCAGAAGCGCGAGCACGGCGTCGATCTTGTCCCAGTTCTGCTTGCCACAGACCTTGAAGTGGCTCCAGTGTACCTTGACGCCGGACTGACGGCCGATCTCGATGACCTCCCTCATGCTGTCCAGGATGGTATCGGCCTCGCTGCGCTGGTGGATGACGAACACGCCGTCGTACTCCGCCACCACCTTGCACATCTCGATCAGCTCGCGGCTCTCGCCATAGGCGCAGGGGATGTAGATCAGCCCCGTGGAAAGGCCCATCGCGCCCGCCTCCATCTCCCGGCGGGTGATGCGGCGCATGGCCTCCAGCTCGTCCTCCGTGGGCAGGCGGTTGTCCAGCCCCATGGCCTCCATGCGGATGTTGCCGTGCGGCACCAGGTACATCTCGTTCAGGCCCGGATGCGCCGCCTCGATCATCTTGAGATAGTTGTCCGTGGTTTCAAAGGTCCAGTCAATCTCGTCGCTGTCGCCGTCCAGCCCGGCGAGGTTCTTGCGCCAGGGGCTGATGAAGCGCGTGGGCAGCGGCGCGAGGGACACGCCGTCCTGCCCCAGCAGCTCCGTGGTGATGCCCTGCATGATCTTGGGCAGCACCTGCGGACGTAGCAGCACGTCCAGGTCGGAATGGCTGTGGGTGTCGATGAAGCCGGGCGCGACAACGAGGCCCGTCACATCGATCTCTCGGTCCGCGCCGGACAGGCCGCGGCCCACCGCGGCGATCTTCCCGTCCCGGACGAGCACATCGGCCTCAAAGGCGGCTTTGCCCGTCCCGTCCACCACGCGGCCGCCCTTCAAAAGCAGAGAAGCCATCGTTTTGCTCCCTTCTTATTTCAGCAGCGCCTTCATCACGCCGGTGTAGCAGTCGCAGACCTTCACGAGCTGGTCGATCTCGATGTACTCGTTGATGGTGTGCGCCAGGTTCTCGCGGCTGGGTCCAAGGCCGAAGGTCTTGACGCCCGCCTCACCCGCGTAGTGGCTGCCGTTGGTGCAGAAGTTGTACTGGGTGATGGTGGGATTGTAGCCCATGGCCTTGAGCTCGCCATAGACGGCCTGCACGAAATCGTCGTTTTCGTCATACAGCCAGCCGGGGAAGAAGCGTTCGCCCTCGATCTCGTTGCCGGTGTGGCACATCTCCCGGCCCACGGCGTAGCTGGCCTTGACCTTGAGCTGCGGGTCCTCGGCCATGAGCTTCTCCAGCAGGGCGTTGATGGGCGCAAGCACGCTTTCCTTTGTTTCGCCCACCAGCAGGCGGCGGTCATAGGTCGCGCGGCAGTACTCCGGCACCACGGAAGCGCCCGGATAGGGCGCGGACTTGATGTCGGTCAGCTCCAGGATGCCGTCGCCCAGCACCGGGTGATGGGTGGGCTCCAGCGTGCGGATGGCCTCGATGACCTTGGCCATCTTGTAGACCGCGTTGATGCCCTTTTCGGGGTTGGCGCTGTGGCAGGGCTTGCCGAAGGTCTCCACCACGATCTCGGCGCGGCCGCGCTGGCCGATCTTGAGGTTGAGCTGGCTGGCCTCGCCGATGACGACGTAGTCAGGCTTGACATAGGCGCTGATCTCGCGCGCCGCCACGCCCTCGAAGCACTCCTCGTGCACCACGCCCGCCACGTAGATCTTGCCCGCGAAATCCTTGTTCGTGGCCTTGGCGTAGTTGGCGGCGGCGCACGCCATGGCGGCCACCGCGCCCTTCATATCCGAGGTGCCGCGGCCGTAGATTTTGCCATCCACGATCTCGGCGGCAAACGGGTCATGCTCCCACGTGGCGGGGTCGCCCACGGGAACGGTGTCGATGTGCCCGTCAAAAAGAATCCTGGGGCCGGGGCGGGAGCCCTTGATGCAGCCGATGACGTTGCCGTAGCGGTCCACGTGCACGCTGTCAAAGCCGTTTGCCTCAAAGAACGCCTTCAGGCGCTCGACCACGCCCTCCTCGTGTCCGCTGGTGCTGGGGGACTGGATCAGCTTCTGGCACAGGGCCACCACTTCGTTTTTCTGGGTTTCGTTCAACATGGCGATGCTCCTTTCTATGCGTTACGCTTCGTATACCTTGGAATATTTGCCGCCCCAGACCACCTTGCGGTAGTTGTCGCGGTCGGTGTCGCCTTCGGTGCTGATGAACAGCACGCGGCTGGAGGCGTCCAGATGCAGCTTTTCCCTGAGCTCATGCAGTCCTTCGCGCAGCAGGATGTTGGCCACGCAGCCCGTGGTCGCCGCGCCCGATTCGCCCGACACGATGGGCTGGTCGCCGCGCACGGGGGCGGCGAGGATGCGCATGCCGTCCGCCGCGGCGTAGTCCGGGCAGCTGATGAAGGCGTCGGCGCAGTTTTTGAGCACCTCCCAGCCAATCGTGCACGGCTCGCCGCAGGCAAGGCCGGCCATGATGGTGTTCATCTCGCCGGTCACGAAGTGCAGCTTGCCGTCGTTGGCCTCTGCGGTGCGGAACACGCAGTCGGCCTTGTTGGGTTCCACCACAGTGATGAAGGGCCGCTCCGCGCCGTAATACGAGGTCAGGAAGCCCGTCATCGCGCCCGCCATGCTGCCAACGCCCGCCTGCAGGAACACATGCGTGGGCTTTTCCGCCCCCATGGCCTCAAGCTGCTGCACGATCTCATACCCCATGGTCGTATAGCCCTGCATGATCCACAGGGGGATGTCGGTATACCCCTCCCAGGCGGTGTCCTGCACCATGACCCAGCCCTTTTCGACGGCCTGACGGTTGGCCAGGCGGACCGCGTCGTCGTAGTTGAGGTCAGTGATGGAGGCGTCCGCGCCCTCGGCGCGGATGTTGGCCAGCCGCTCGGCGGCGGAGCCCTTGGGCATGTACACCACGGAATGTTGGCCGAGCCGGTTGGCCGTCCAAGCGACGCCGCGGCCGTGGTTGCCGTCCGTGGCGGTGACGAAGGTCACCTCGCCCAGCCTTTTACGCACCTCGTCGGAGAGGATGCGCGAGGCGGGCAGATCCGCGATGTCCTCGTCCAGACGCTTGGCGATGTAGCGCCCCAGCGCATAGCTGCCGCCGAGCACCTTGAAGGCGTTGAGGCCAAAGCGGTAGCTCTCGTCCTTCACATGGATGGACCCGACGCCAAGCGCCTTTGCCAGCCCCGGCAGGGCGGTGAGGGGCGTTTGGGCATACACGTCGAAGCTGGCGTGGAAGTCCCGCGCCTTGCGGGCCTGCTCGAGGGTGAAGGCGGACAGGTCGGTATCCGGCTTTGCCTGGCGCGGATAGGTGACGATCTTAAAGGATTCCTTCATACGTCAAATCTCCTTTTTTTCCCTGGGAAGGATGAGGTTGAGCAAAATGGCCGTGAGCGCCACGATGATGACCTCCGAGCCGCCGAAGATCTGTCCGATCCACGCGGGGCAGCCCGCAAAGACGCCCGGAAGCTGGGGGATGCCCACCGCCAGGGCCACGCTCAGGCCCGCGATAAAGGTGCTGCGCGGGCTGAGGCCCTCGCGCGCGAGCATGCGCACACCGGTCATGGCGATGGAGCCGAACACCGTGATCGTCGCGCCGCCCAGCACCGGCTGGGGAATGGTGACGAGGATGGCGCTGAGCTTGGGCACGAGGCCCGCCACCAGCACCACCGCCCCCGCGATGCCAAAGACCACGCGGTTGATGACCTTGGTGGTGACGACGATGCCCACGTTCTGCCCGGCGGTGGCCACGGGCACACCGCCCAGGATGCCGCCCAGCAGGCTGCACAGGTTGTTGCCGATCACGCCGCCGGTGATCTCCGCGCCGTCGGCCTCGCGCTCATAGACGCCGTTGGCCGTGGCCTCCAGCTGTCCGATGTCCTGCACGGCGTTGACCATAAAGACGATGCCCAGGCTGATGATGGCGTTGAAGTGGAAGGCTGGCGCGAAGTGGAAGGGCTCGGGGAGCTGTACCCAGCCAGCCGAGGCGATGCCCGAAAAGTCGATGCCCCCGGTGAGGGCGGCCGCGAGGTAGCCCACCAGCATGCCGATGAGCGTGGCGCTGGCTTTAATCATGCCTTTGCCGAACTGCCCCGCCACGATGACCGTGACCAGCGTGACCAACGCCAGAATCCAGTTGCCGGCGCTGCCGTAGGTGGGCGCCGCCGCCGAGCCGCCGGCCATGTAGTTGACCGCCGTGTCATAGAGCGAGATGCCGATGGTCAATACCACGCTGCCGGTCACGATGGGCGGGAAGAGAAAGCGGATTTTCTTAAAGACCAGGCCCACGACCATGCCCATCACGGCGCCAGCGATCTGCGCGCCCGCAAGACCCGACATGCCGTACTGCTCCACGATGGAGCGCAGCGTGGGCAAAAAAGCGAAGCCGCTTCCCACCATCACCGGCAGGCAGCTGGAGATGAAGCCCTTCACCCCGAACGCCTGCAACAGAATCGCCAGCGCCGCCACCAGCAGGCTGGCCTGTACCATGATGATCTGGTCCTGGGGCGAAACGCCGGCCGAGGAGGCCACGATCATGGGCATGGTGATACAGCCGACCACCATGGCCACCACGTGTTGCAGGGCCAGCGGAATGGCCTTTCCGATGGGCGGCCTGCCGCAGCGGGTATACAGGGCGTCCGCCGTCGCCGTCGTGCGCGCGCTCATTTGGCCCCCTCCTTCCGATAGAACGTGTTTGTGATGGGCAGGCTGGTGCGCTCCTGGCCGTCCACGCGGTAGGCCGCGTTGGCACATGCCGGGGCGGCGGGAATGGCGCTGATTTCGCCCACGCCCTTGGCGCCGAAGGTGTTCTGATCGTCCGTGCCCTTTTCGATGAAGCGTACCTCGATGGGCGGCACATCCGTGGAGCGCAGCAGGCCCAGCGTGCCGTACTTGCTCTTGACGTAGCCGTTTTCCATCTTGAAGTCCTCGGTCAGGCCGTAGCCCAGGCCCATGACCACGCCGCCCTCGATCTGTCCGGCGCAGGCCTGGGGATTGACGACGCGGCCCACGTCATGCGCGGCCACCACGCGGACGACCTTTTTGTTTTCGTCCATGACGACCACCTGCGCCGCATAGCCGTAGGCCACATGGCTGACGGGGTTGGGCTTGTCGGAGCCCATGGGGTCGGTCACGCCGGAGTACTCGCCGTAGAACGACTGGCCCTCCAGCCTGGTCAGGTCGCCGCCCGCCGCCTTGAGCGCCTGCGAAAGCTGCTGGGCCGCGCGGCGCGTCGCCTCGCCGCAGAACACGGTCTGGCGGCTGGCGGTGGAGGTGCCGGAGTTGGGGGTGACGGCGGTGTCGGCGCGCTCGTGGAAGATGCTTGCGGGCGCGACGCCCGTCACCTCGTGCACCAGCTGCGTGCACACCGTGGCCACGCCCTGGCCCATGCACGCCGCGCTGGTTCGGATGCGCACCATGCCGCCTTCCACGGCCAGGCGGCAGCGGCCGATGTCCGGCAGGCCCACGCCTACGCCGCTGTTTTTCATGGCCCCGGCGATGCCCGCGTAGGGGCTGCTTTCAAACGCTTCCCTCACGGCCTCCAGACATTCGACGTAGCCCGTATCCGGCGAGGCGATCTGCCCGTTGGGCAGCACCTGTCCGGGGCGGATGGCGTTGCGGTAGCGGATCTCCCACGGGGAGATGCCCACCTGCTCGGCCAGCAGGTCCAGGTTGACCTCGCCCGCGAAGCAGCTCTGCGTGACGCCGAAGCCGCGGAAGGCGCCGCCGGGCACGTTGTTGGTATAGACGCAGATGCCGGTGATGTCCACGTTCTGGAAGTTGTAGGGACCGCCGGCATGCGTGCAGGCGCGCTGCAAAACCGGCCCGCCCAGGGAGGCGTAGGCCCCGCAGTCGGAGATGAGCAGCGCCTTCATGGCCAGGAGTTTGCCGTCCTTGTCGCAGGCGGTGGTCACGTCCATCTCCATGGCGTGGCGCTTGGTGTGGATGTTGAGGCTCTCCTGCCGGGAGAACTTCACCTTCACGGGCCGGCCCGTGGCCCAGGCCATCAGCGCCGCGTGATGCTGCACGCTCATGTCCTCCTTGCCGCCGAAGCCGCCGCCCACCAGCTTGGTCTGGCAGCGCACCTTTTCCGGCGGCAGCTTGAGCATGCGGCTGATCTCCTTCTGCTCGTCGTAGACCGACTGACTGGCGGTGTACATCAGAAGCCCGCCGTCGCCGTCCGGGATGCCGATGGCACATTCCGGCTCCATGAAGGCATGGTCGGTCATCGGGGTGGAATAGTGCCGGGTGACCACGTACGCCGCCTCGGCGATCGCCTTGTCCACGTCGCCCCGGCGCAGCACCTGCTTGGTGAGGATGTTCCCGTTTTCGTGCAGCTTGGGCGCGTCCTCCTTCATGGCCTCGCGCGGGTCGGTGAGGGGCGTGAGCTCGGTGTAGGTCACGTCCACCAGGCTGAGCACCTCGTCCAGCGTCTCCTTGTGATTGGTGCCCACCAGCACGATCGCGTCGCCCACGTAGCGCGTGCAGTCGCCCTCGGCGATCAGCACGTCCCAGTCCTGAATGATATGCCCGGTCTTGTTGAAGGGCACGTCCTTGGCGGTAAGGATCCTGACCACGTCGGGATGCGCCAGCGCGCGGGTCAGGTCGATCTTCTCCACCCGTGCGCGCGGGTATTTGGAGCGCAGGGCCTTGGCGTAGATCATGCCGGGAAGCGTGATATCATCCACGAAAAGCCCGGTGCCCAGCACCTTTTCCGCCACGTCCACCCGCGGAAACAGGTGGCCGATGCGCGCGTCCGCGTCGCTGTCCGGCACGGGCAGGTTTTCGCGCAGCATCCTGGCCGCCAGCAAAATGGCCTGCTCGATGCGCACATAGCCCGTGCAGCGGCAGATGTTGCCCCGGATGGCCTTTTTGACATCCTCGGGCGTGGGGTCGGGGTTCTCGGCGATCAGCGCCTTGGCGCACAGCACCATGCCGGGGATGCAAAAGCCGCACTGCACCGCGCCCGTCTGCCCGAAGGCGTAGACGTACACCTCGCGCTCGCGCTCGGTGAGTCCCTCCACGGTTGTGATGTGCTTTCCATCCAGCTTGGCAACCCGGAATACGCAGGCCTTGGCCTTCTTGCCGTCCACCAGGACGGTGCACGTGCCGCACACGCCCTCGCCGCAGCCGTTTTTCACGCTGGTCAGCCGCAGGTCGTCCCGCAGGTAATCCAGCAGCTTGCTGTTCTTTTCAGTGCGGCATACCGCACCGTTCACATACAAAGTGTACATGCCAGCCTCCTTATCGCTTTACATACCGTCCGGCGCTTGCGCCCGAGGGTTCACCGTCCTTTGCCGCCAGTTGCCCGCCCACATAGACGGCCCGGGCGCGTCCCGCCGCTTCAAAGCCTTCGTAGGGCGTATAATCCACGTTCTGATGCTGCGCCTCGGCGCGAATGACCCAGCGCGCCTGCGGGTCCCACACGGTGATATCCGCGTCCGCGCCCTGGGCAAGCTGCCCCTTATGGGGCCACATGCCAAACAGCTTCGCCTGGTTTTCGCTCAGAAGGCGGCACATCTGCGCCGCGGTCATCAGGCCAGACGCCACAAAGCTGGTGTAGATGAGCGCCGGGCGGTGCTCGATGCCGGGCGCACCGTTGGGAATTTTGGTGAAGTCGTCCCTGCCCAGCGCCTTCTGGTCGCTGAAGCGGTAGCTGCAATGGTCGGTGGAGATGGTGTCGATCTCCCCGCCAAGGACCGCCGCGCGCAGCGCCTCCCGGTCGGCAGGAGAGCGAAGCGGCGGACTCATGACATATTTGGCCCCCTCGAAGCCCTCCAAGTGGTAGCGCGATTCGTCCAGCAGGAGGTACTGCGGGCAGGTTTCGACCCAGACCTTCTGCCCGGCCGCGCGGGCGCGGCGTACCTCCTCCAGCCCCTCGGCGCTGGAGAGATGGACGATGTGGACCGGGCTGTCCGCCAGCTTCGCCACGGCGCACAGGCGGCGGATGGCCTCCGCCTCCACCACAGGCGGGCGCGAGGCGGGATGCCCCGCCGGGCCGGTGACGCCCTTTTCAAGCTGCTCCCGCTGGAGCCGGTTGACCAGCGTTCCGTTCTCGCAGTGCACGCCCAGGACCCCGCCGAAGGGGCGGAGGGCCGAAAGCAGGTCGTACATCTGCGCGTCGTCCAGGCGCAGGTTGTCATAGGCGTAGTAGGCCTTGAAGGACGTGACGCCCCGCTCGAACATCTGTGGGAGCTCGGCGCGCGTCTGCTCGTTCCAGTCGGTCACGGCCATGTGAAAGGCGTAGTTGCACGCGCATTTTCCCTCGGCCTTGCGGTGCCAGGCGTCCAGCGCGTCCCTGAGCGTGCCGCCCCGCTCCTGCGTGGCGAAGTCCACCAGCGTGGTCGTTCCCCCGCACGCCGCGGCGCGGGAGCCGCTGGCGAAGTCGTCGGCGGTGACGGTCGTGCCGCTGTCCATGTCCAGGTGCGTATGGGCGTCGATGAAACCGGGAAAGACCAGGCAACCCGCCGCCTCGCACACCGCGTCGCCCGCGCCCGCCTCGATGGCGGGCGCGATGCGGGTGATTACGCCGTTTTCAAACGCGATGTCGCCCTGCATAAGGCCGTCCGGCAGGACGAGCGTTCCGTGTTGGATGATGGTCATGGCGCTCACCTCCCGCGATCAGAGGCAGTAGGCGTAGTCGCGGATGACCGCCTGCATCAGCGCCCGGATGGAGGCGTCGGTGCGGGTGTCGGAGGCAAGCTCCGTTTCGTATTCCTCGCCGCCCAGGCGCACCTTCACGCGCTGCGCGCCGGCGTCCAGCACGCAGAAGCCCGCGTTGGTGGAATCGGCCATGTCCCCGGCCGAGCCAAAGAGGGTGAACTTGTCCTTGTAGGGGGCGCTGATGTAGGGGCAGAACACGGCGCAGTTGCCGCACTCGTTGCACATCTTGTCCACGTGCACCACCTGCTCCTTCTCAAGCCCCGGCACCCTGACGGCGATGTTGGCGCGGTTGGGGCATACGTCCACGCAGTTCTCGCAGACGGTTTCGCAGCCGAGGCAGCGGGCGGCCTCCTCCCCGGGGCTTCCGGCGCCCCTGAGCGCGGAGCGGCGGACCTTGAGGGCCGCGGGCGCGAGCCTGAGGGCGGTGCGCCCGGCCTCCGGCGCGCTCAGGATGTCGCGCGCGGCGGCGGCAGCGTCCGCGATGGCCTCCACCACAGTGGCAGGGCCGCGGCGCGCGTCGCCCAGCACGTAGATGCCGTTGGACTTGCACGCCCCGTCCGTCACGGCGCGGCCGCGCTGGTCAACGGCGATGCCGTTGCGCTGGAAGTACGCCGTATCCGCCTTCTCGCCGATGGCGGCGATGACGGTATCGGCGGGGATGTCCCGCGTGCGGCCCGTGGGCTGCGGGCTGCGGCGGCCGGAGGCGTCAGGCGCGCCCAGCTCCATCTCCTCGCAGGTCAGCATGCCGTCATGCAGGGCCTTGGGAGCCATCAGCTCGCAGAATTCGACACCGTCAGCCATGGCCAGCTCCAGCTCCTCCGCGTCGGCGGGCATATAGCGGCGGTTGCGGCGGTAGACCAGGCGCACATGCTCCACGCCCTGCGCGCGCCGGGCGGCGCGGGCCGCGTCCATGGCGGTGTTGCCGCCGCCGATGACGACCACGTTTTTGCCCAGGGAAAGGGTTTCGGGCGCATTTTTCTGCTTCTCCAGGAATTCGATCACGTTGAGCGCCTCGCCGCCCTCCAGATGGAGCGCGCCGTGCTCCCACGCGCCGTTGGCGATGACGACGTGGGTATAGCCCTCCTCAAGCAGCGCGCGGGCATCCGCGACCTCCGTTTTCAGCCGGACCTCCACGCCCAGCTTCTCCAGCATGGAGGCGTCCTTGTCGATGGCCTCATCGCTGATGCGGAAGGCCGGGATGACGTGCCGGACGATGCCGCCCAGCGCGTCCCGCTTTTCAAAGAGCGTGACCTTCGCCCCGCCGCGCGAAAGGAAATACGCCGCCGCCATGCCCGCGGGGCCGCCGCCGATCACGGCCACCCTGGCGCCGCAGGGCGCGCCGGGCCTGAGGGTGCGCACAAAGGCGTCAAAACCGCCCTCGGCCGCCGCGAGCTTTGCGGCGCGGATGTGCACCGATTCCTCATAGAAGTTGCGCGTGCACTTGGACATGCAGGTGTGGCTGCAGATGGTGCCGGTGATGAAGGGCAGCGGGTTTTTGGCGCAGATCACCTCCAGCGCGTCCGCATAGCGGCCATCGCCCACCAGCCTGAGGTATTCGGGGATGTCCTGATGGATGGGGCACTGCTCGGCGCAGGGTGCGGTGAAGCAGTCGATGAGGGGCACGTCCTTTTTCATCTTGCGGCTGGGCAGAGGCTTGACGGGCTTGAGGTGATGCACATCCGTGCGGGCCCTGGCGGCCAGGGCGCTCAATGCCTCCACGTCCACGCCCTCAAAGGGCCGGTACGGCATGGCGCCGAGGATGTCGGCGATGGGCCGGAGGCGGTTGTATCCGCCGGGCTTGAGGAGCGTGGTTGCCATGGTGATGGGCCACACGCCGCAGGCGAAGATGTCGGCGATGTTGTACTGGTCCGCGCCGCCGGAATAGGACACGCGGAGCTTTCCGTCAAACGCCTTCTCCACCCGCTCGGCCAGCGAGATGGACAGCGGATAGAGGCTCTTGCCGCTCATGTACATCTCCTCGCCCGGCAGCTCGCCCGCCGCGATGGTGACGGGGAAGGTGTTGGTCAGCTTCACGCCGAACTCCACGCCGTTTTCCTCGCACAGCGCCATCAGGCGGCGGAACATCGGGATCGCGTCGGAGAACTGCAGGTCGGCCTTGAAGTGATGATCGTCAAAGACGATGTAGTCGTAGCCCATGCCGTCCAGCGTGCTGCGCGCGAACTCGTAGCCCAGCAGCGTGGGATTGCATTTGATGTAGGTGTTGAGCTTCTTGACGGTGATGAGGTAGGTGGCGATCCGCTCGATCTCGTCCGGCGGACAGCCGTGCAGGGTGGACAGGGTGATCGAGGTGCAGATGTGCGGATTGATGCCGTCGATGTATGCTTCGTCAATGCCGGGCAGGCGGCTGAGGTTCTCCCGGGCCCAGGCGCGGCACTCGGCCCAGACAGCGCTTCCGGAGGCGTCCTTCATGCCCTCGATGTAGCGGTCCACCTTTTCGCTCTGGATGCCCGCGAGGTCGTAACCCACGCTCATGTTGAACACAAAGCCGTCGGGCGAGCCAAAGCCCATGGACTTGGAAAGCAGCTTAATGGCGAACCACGCCTTAACGTATTCCTCGTACGCCTGCGGCACACGCAGCTCCGTGCTCCATTCCACGTTGTAACACTCGTCCTCGGCCCGGATGCAGGGCTTGGAGACGGGCAGGTCCTCGCCGTCGATGATCTGCACGGTCTTGACCTCAAAGAAGCGGCTGCCGCCCACATAGGCCGCGATCAGGTTCTGCGCAAGCTGCGTGTGCGGGCCGGCCGCCGGGCCGAAGGGCGTTTCCACCCGCTCGGTGAAGATGGGGAGCGTCTTGCCGCTCTTGTGGCGGTAGAGATCGCCCACGCCGAAAATGGTGCCCTGCGTGCGGTATTCCTCCAGAACCCAGTTCATCAGCCCGGCAAAGGGAATGGGACGCATGATGTCGCTCATAAGAACCCCTCCTGTGCTTGATTTTATCCTATCTGTTGCGCCCGCCGCGGCGGCCGCATGGTTTCATATCTCAGCGGCCCGCGTTGATGCGGCGCCACAGGTCGGCGGCCTCCTCGCGACAATGCGCGAGCACGGCTTCCTTGTCGATGTCCACAAGCTCGCGGTCCTTCATCCTGACCACGCCGTTGATGATGGTGGTGACGACGTTGCGGCCGTTGCAGCCAAAGAGGAGATGGCTGTTGACGTTCTGCGCCGTCATAGGGGTCAGCGGCACGTAGTCCAGCACGATCACGTCGGCATAGGCGCCCGGAGCAAGCACGCCCACGGGCTTTTCAAAGAAGCGCGCAGCCATGAGGCGGTTGTTTTCAAAGAGCATCGCGGGGATCTCCGCCCAGGCGACGTTTGGCTTGCAGGCGTTGTGCTTGTGCAGGATGTTGGCGACCTTGTAGCTCTCCAGCATGTCGTTGGTATAGCCGTCGGTGCCCAGGCCGATGAGGATGCCCTTTTCAAACATCTTAAGCACCGGCGGGCAGCCCACGGCGTTGCCCATGTTGCTTTCGGGGTTGTGGACAACCATCGTGTCCGTGCTCCTGAGCAGGTCCATCTCGGCTTCGTTGATGTAGATGCAATGCCCGCAGATGGTCTTGTCGCCCAGAATCCCCATGTCGTGCAGGCGGAACATCAGGCGCTTGTTGTACTTGGTCAGGCTGTCATAGAGGTCGTCGATGCCCTCGGCCACGTGGATGTGATACCCCGCGCCCTCGGGCTTCTCGGCGGCGCAGTATTCCAGCGTCTCGTTGGAGAGGGTAAAGGGAGCGTGCATGCCCATCATGCCCTTTACCATATCGGTATCATCCTGCTGCGTATAGCGGATGAAATCGACGTTTTCTTTCACGGCGGCGCGCATCTTCTGCGCGCCGTCGCGGTCGCTGATCTCATAGCACAGGTTCGTGCGCACGCCGAACTGCTTTGCGCTTTCGGCCAGGGCAAACAGGCTCCCCGCGATCTCGCCGTAGCTGGCGTGATGGTCAAAGACGGTCGTTACGCCGTTTTCGATGCAGTCCAGATAGGTCGCGTCGGCGCTGGCTTTTGAATCCTTCAGCAGAAGATGGCGGTCGATGGTCCACCACTGCTGGTCGAGCACCTCCAGGAAGTTGGTGGGGTTGTTGCCGCGGATGGTCAGGCCGCGCGCGAAGGCGGAATAAATGTGGTTGTGCGCGTTGATGAAGCCCGGCATAATCACGCCGCCCCTGGCGTCCATGAAAGAAGCGTCGGGGTATTTTGCGCGAAGCGCGTCCGTCCGGCCAACCTCCGCGATGAGACGGCCGTCGATGGCAACGCAGCCATTTTCGATGAAGGGGTTTTGCGCATCCCGAGTAACAAGGCGTCCGTTTCCCAGCAGGTACATGTTCATTCTCCTTTTCGCTTCGTCGTGTGGTGAATTTGCTCTTATCGGAGTGTTCCCGCTGCTTCTTGAGACGCACAAACGGCTGTAGCGAAGTCGGGAACAAGACCATCGGTTTGCGATCTTGCAGCCCTTGCGCGAAGCACTCCGTTACAGCCGCCTGCCAGCCCGATTCCTATCGGGCATCGAATGATAAGACGAAAAAAACAGCCCTCCTTGTAACTGTGGAAGTCCGCGAGGACTTCCGTCCTGTCGGCCCAACCCGTGCGCGAAGCACTACGTTACAGTTGGCTGTTAAAAATCAAACAATCTTCTTGGCAACGATTCCTATATCTTCCTGACGCATGTAGTATAACATCCTGCCGGGAGACTTGCAAGGGGGCAGGTTTTTTTCTATTATTTGAACAATTTGGAAGCGGATCAGGTGTGCGTTTTCCATAACTTTATCTCTGAAAAAATCACGCCTCACACGTCCGCAACCCATTCAGGCGCAAGCGGTTACGGTTTTTTCAAAATGAGCATTTTTTCAATCTCGGATAACGCTTTTTCCGTGTCCGCATCCATCATCTCCACCCCCGACAGCGCTTCCACCAGCCTTATCCGAGCGCCCGATGAACGCGCCGCCGCCATTCCGCCGCGCTCTCCGCTCAGGGCGGCCAGGGCGGGAAACAGAGCCGAGGGAAACAGGACGGGGCTGCCCGCCACACCCTCGTATGACAGGCGATGGACCTCATCGGGAAAGGCGGCGAAGCTCTCCAGCAGCCTTTCAACGCTCTGCGCCGTCAGAAGCGGTTGATCGCCCTGCACAAAGAGACAGCCCTCCATTCCCCGCATCTGCCCGATGCCGCGCCGGACGGTTTCGCTCTGCGGCCCTCCGGGATAGCGCAGGGGGAATACGCCGCACGCCCGGCACAGGGCGGCGACGCCCTCGTCGCTGACGACGGCGACGGTTCGCGCCAGCCTTTCGCGCGGCAGCGCCCGAAGCGCATAGGAAAGCAGCGGCGCACCGGCCAGGGGCGCGAGCAGCTTGTTCGCGCCAAAGCGCCGGCCGCGCCCCGCGGCCATGACGACACAGCCGATCTTCATCGTCGCGCCTCCAGTTCGTCAAGGTCGATCAGCAGGCAGTCCTCCCTGGCGCACAGTTCGCGCAAAAAAGGCGTGCCGGCTTTTCGGACCACCGCCAGCACGCGCTTTTCCTCAAACAGCCTTCGCAGCTCGTCCAGGTAGCGGGGGCTGGCCTCCTCCAGAAAGCCGATCTCGTCCACCACCGCCCACTCGCCGCGCGCCAGCCTCGCGTCGCGCACGAGCTGCGCGCCGACCGTGTCAAAGGCCGCCGCGTGCGGACGCATCGCCCCGGCGCCGCGCGTGCCGATCAGACAGCCTCTCTCCCCCGTGCGTTCCCTGAGCCAGACACGCACCGGCAGCCCGTCCTCGCCGCGCTCAACCTCGCTGAGCACGCCGGGAAGCGCGGCCCCCTCCGTCAGACTCTCCACAAGGGGGCTTTTTCCCGCGCCCTTAGCGCCGGTAATAAGCAGACTTTTCCGGCCGGAATGTTGAAAAATGCGTATTGTATAGGCTTTCAGCCATCTGGGTGCAGCTTGTTTTATAGGCCTCATAGCGCATCAGCAGCTCCTTTGCCCCAGGCGTCAGCATGCTTCCCCCGCCGCCCCTTCCGCCGATCTTGCGCTGGGTAAGCGAAAAGCCAAAGGTTTCCTCGGCGCGCTTTAAAATTCCGAACGCCTTTGTGTAGGCCATTCCCATGCGCTTGGCAGAGGCGCGCAGGCTGCCCAGCTCGTCGATCCCCCGCAGGAGCTGATACGGGCCTTCGCCGAAGAACTTCTCCCCCTCGTCGTCGCAAAAGTAAATCCCAAATTTCAGCTTCATTGCGCATCTCCTCTTGTCATCAGAAAGTATCCCCCGTGGCGCAGCACGTCAACCGGGCCGTAGATGCCCGTCAGCGCCTCCCGCAGACTCCCGGCGGTGGCGTGTGTCATCTGGACCTGGCCCAGCAGACGCCCGTCTTTGAGCAGAAGCAGGCGGTCGGCGTAGCGCAGGGCGATATTTGCATCATGGCTGCACAGCAAAACCCCCGCTTCCTCCCGCCGCGCATACTCCTTCAGCCAGCGCAGCAGCCGGTGGCGGCGCTCATAATCCAGCGCGCTGTCCGGCTCATCGAGCAAAAGAAGCGGCGAGCGACGTACCAGCGTGCGTGCAAAAAGCACAAGCTGACGCTGACCCTCGCTCAACGAAAGGTACCCGGCCTCCGCCCACGCTTCATCCCCCAGCGCCGCAAGCAGCGCAAGGGCGCGCCGCCTGTCCTCCGGCCCCGGTTTTTGAAACGGTCCGAGCCCCGGGTTGCAGCCCATCAGCACCACGTCCATCACGCTCAGCGCCAGGTCGCATGCGCTGCGCTGCGCCAGGTAGCCGATCCTCTGCGCGCGGCGGCGCCACGGCATATCCCGCAGGCTTTCTTCCAATAAGATACACCCTCCGGACGCATCCGTCAAGCCGCACAAGGCACGCAGGAGCGTGGATTTTCCCGAGCCGTTCGCCCCCAGCAGCGCGCACAGCTCGCCGCGGCGCACCGTAAAGGAGATGTCCCGAAGCACCTGACGGCGTCCATACCCGGCGCAAAGGCCGTCAACGCGCAGAAGCTCATCCATTGCGCTCCCCCCTCTGACACATCAGCCGTAGGAGGAAGGGCACGCCCAGCAGCGATGTGACGATGCTCACGGGGACCTCGCTTGAACCGACGCTACGGGCCAGCACGTCGGCTGCCAGCAGCAGCGCGCCTCCGGCGAGGCCGGCGAGCACCGTTGTTGAAAACCGGCTGCTGCGGGTGAGCAGCCGGGCGATGTGCGGCGCGAGCAGCCCGATAAAGGAAATCAGACCCGTCATGCTCACCACCGCGCCGGTGACAAGCGTAGCCAGCAGCAGCACCGCGCAGCGCATCACACCCACCGGCACACCGAGCATCCGCGCATCTTCTTCCCCCAGGCCCAGCAGCAGGATCTGCCGGTTGAGCAAAAACAGGCACAAAAGCCCTCCTGCCACGAGCGGCAAAACGCCCAGGAGCTTTTGCATCGTCACGTCCGCAAAGCTCCCCATCGTCCAAAATTCGATGGCGGCAAGCTGTTTTTCCGGGTCGGCCGTCAGCTTCATCAGCATCAGCAAGGATTGTGTGAGGGCGTTTACGGCGATTCCCGCCAGCACGATCCCCGTGACGCCCCGCTGCCGCACAAAGCCGGCCAGTGCCAGCACCGCCAGGACCGCCGTCATGCCTCCCGCGAAGGCGAGCAGCGCCGTGAGCGTCACGCCGCCGCCAAAGAACAGGATGGCCGCGGCGGCTCCGGCCGACGCCCCCGACGACACGCCGATAATGTCCGGCGCGGCCAGCGGGTTTTGAAACACCGTCTGATATACGCCGCCCGATATACCCAGCGCAAACCCCGCCAGCAGCGCCATGCATGTGCGCGGCAGGCGGAGCGTGAAAAACACGCGGCGGTCCATGCCGTCCGCCGCAAGCTGCGCCCAGTCAATGGGATAGCGCCCTACCGCCAGAGAAGCGGCAAAGGCAGCCCCCGTAACAACGAGGGCCGCCGCAAAGTACAACGCGAGCTTCTTGCCTGTTTTCATGACGCGCTCATTTCGTCAAAAGGGCCGTATCGATCTCAATGCCGTAAAACGCCGCATAAAATGCCGCTGCGTCGGCACAGAAGGTCTCAAAGGCATATACATCCCCGTGCAGCACGGCCGCCATCCAGCGGCTGCCCAGCATGGCGCTGGGCACAGGCGAATCCCACGCCTCAAACGCCGAGGGCATCTCATAGACCGCGCCGTTTTCTATGGCGTCCAGGCCGGAAAGCTGCGGGTCGCCGAGCAGCTCCTCCCGGGTGTAGGCGGCTTCCGGCACGATCACGATCACCTCGGGATTCCACGTCAGAAGCTGCTCATAGGAGATTTCCGCCCAGTAGGTATCCTCGATCCCTGCGGCGACGTTCTGCCCGCCGCCCAGCTCGATAAGCGTGTTTTGGTACATCTTTTCGCCCGCGGTGCTCAGATAGCTGCTGTTTCCCGCAAGATACACTCTCGGACGGTCCGCCTCCGCCAGAAGCGCCGTCAGCTCCGCCTCCGTCTGCGCGTTGTTGTCCAGAAGCGCCGCGGCCTGCTCCCGAGCGCCCGTTGCCGCGCCCAGCATTTCGATCGTCTCCGCCAGAAGCGTCAGGTCCTCCGGGTTGACCAGAAGCGCCGGGATCCCCAGCTCCTCCAGCGCCGCGACCGTGTCCTTGAGCTTGATGGGCAGAATGACCAGATCCGGCGCCAGCGCCGCGCAGCCCTCCAGATCAAACTCCTTGGCCGTGCCAACGCTGGGCAGCTCCAAAAGCTCCGGCGCGGCGAGCGCATAGATGGGCCGGCTGTCTGCCTTGGCCTCGATGCCGACCAGCCGGTCCTCAAGGCCCAGGGCGATGAGCATGGACGTGGTGATATAGTAGCCGCTCACAAGCCTTTGGGGCGCCTGCTCAATCGTCACCTCGCGCCCCGCGGCGTCCGTGACCGTAACGGGAAACGCCGCCTGTTCCTCCGCCAGGCACACGGACCCAAGCAGCGCCAGCATCAGGCTCAGCGCAAGGGCGATCATTCTCTTGTACATCGTTCTTCCTCCTGCCTTCGTTATATTTTTTGAAGTATAACGATGGTAACACATTTTCCTTCTTTCGTCAACAGGTGGAAACAATTTGCACAGAAAAGAGCCAGGATTGCATTTCAGGGTGTTCTTCTTTGCAGATTCCAGGCAGCCCAGTCTTCCGGGAGCTTTTTGCGCGGGGTAATGGGCAGGCAAAAAGCCCGGCCTCGCGCGGGCCGGGCTGAAGGCGAATCGGTTTTGGCTCAGTCCTTGATGCTGCCGGAGGCGATCCCGGCGATAAAGAAGCGGTTGCATCCCAGGAACAGGGCGATCAGGGGAAGCGTTGCCAGCAGCGCGCCGCAGGTGACGGCGCCGTAGTCCGTCTTTGTATGCATGCCCTGAAGCTGGCCCAGCGCAACCTGGACGGTGAAGTTCTTCTGGTCGCTGAGCACGATGAGGGGCCAGAGGAAGTCGTTCCAGGCCGTCATGAAGGTGTGGATCGCCAGAAAGGCCAGGCCCGGGGTCATGATGGGAAATCCCACGTTCCAGAACAGGCGGAACGTGTTGCAGCCGTCGATGCGTCCCGCGTGGATGAGATCGTCGTGGATGGCGCCAGTGCAGTACTGGCGCATCCAGAAGATGCCGAACGCCGGCACCAGCGTGGGGAGAATGAGCGCCCACAGCGAGGAAACCAGCCCCATCCGCCCCATCATGATGAGCTGGGGGATCATCAGAAGCTGGGAGGGAATCATCATGCTCATGAGGATGATGCCAAACAGCAGCCGGTTTCCGGGAAAGCGGAACTTGGCGAAGTAGAACGCCGCCATGGAGCACAGGAACAGGGCGCTCACGGTCTTCACGGTCGCGACGATCAGGGAATTGACCAGCGAACGGGTGAAATCAATAACCGTCGATAGGGAGGCAAAGTTATTGCCCAGGTTTGTTCCCGGAATCATCACCGGCGGAAAGCGGAAAAACTCCGCCGACGTGCGCGTGGACATGACAAAGAGCCAGTAGAAGGGAAACAGGGAAATCACGACCCCCAGAAGGACGAACGCATAGATGAAGAAGGTTCCAAGCCGTTTGTTTAGCATGCGCTCCCCTCCTCTCAGTCCGTATCCCGCTGGAACAGGTACCAGTTGATGACGGAGAACAGGCCGATGATGATGAACAGGCCCCACGACACGGCCGAGCCATAGCCGAAGGTACTCTCCAGGAAGGCCTTGTTGTAGAGGTAGAGCACCACGGTCATGCCGGCCTTGCCAAGTCCCCCGGCCTTGCCCACGAGCATGTAGCTCTCCTCCATGACCTGCCAGCCGCCGATGACGGAGGTGATGATGATGAAAAGAACGGTGGGATTAAGCAGGGGAAGCGTGATCCTGGTAAAGATCTGCGTGTTGGAAGCGCCGTCGATGCGGGCGGCCTCGTAGAGCGAGTCGGGGATCTTCTGCAGGCCGGCCAGGGCAATGATGGCGTTATATCCGGTCCAGCGCCACGTCACCACCAGGGCGATGACAAACTGGATCCAAAACGTCGATGACATCCAGCTTACCGTTCCAAGTCCGAGGGATGTCAGGGCGAAGTTAACCAATCCGTAGTTGTTGGCAAACAGGGTGGAAAAGACGATCGACACCGCCACGGTGGAGGTGATGTTGGGCAGAAAGTAGACGGCTCTGAAAAAAGCCTTGAATTTCAGCGAGGCCAGGTTGAGCAGAAAGGCAATGATAAGCGCCATGATGACCATGGGAATGGTGTTGAGGCACCAGATGGACAGGGTGTTGAGAACCGCCCTGCTGAAATTGGGGTCTTTGAGCAGGACCTGATAATTCAGAAGTCCGATGTACTGCATCTCTCCCGAGCCCGACCACTTGTGGAAGGAGAGGATCAGGGAATAGACGATGGGATAGAGCCCGAAGACGGCATAGAAAAGAAAGAAAGGGCTGATGAGAAGGTAGATTGCGCGCTTTGACCAGATCTCATCAAGTAGGGATTTCTTCGTTCTTCCTCGCTCGAGTGTTTTCATCAACACTTCCCCCAATGATAGGATGAATACGGGCGTTGCCCGATTGCAATGGGGCGGGACGGCTGGCGCCGCTCAGCGCACACACGGCGTATGGGGAAGCGGGCCGGAGATTCTGGGCTCTCCGACCCGCTTTTTTTCACTCAATCGCCTCAGTTCAAGATCGAAACCATCTCGCAGGCGGCCATGGCGTCGTTCCAGGCGTCATCGACATTTTTGTCCGTGTCCTGCACCAGTAGCAGCTCGTCATAGAAACACTGGCGGTAGACGGAGTAGTTCAGACCCACATACTGAGCGGGAATCTCCCGGGCGGACTTGACAAAGATCTCGTTGATGACCTGGCCGCCGAAGAAGTCATCGGCCTTGAGCAGGGCGGGATTGTCCAGGGTTTCCAGGTTGGTGGGGAAGAGTGAGTTTTCCTCGACCTGCGTCAGCTGGTTCTGCGCGTTTTGCAGCCAGGTGATGACCTGGAAGGCCTCCTGCGGATGCTCGGAGGTGGCGGGGATGCCCATGCAGGAGCCGCCATTGTTGCCCGCGCCGCCCGGCATGGTGGTCACGCGCCATTTGCCGGCCGTGTCGGGGGCGTCGTTTTTGAGCATGTCGATGGTCCACACGGCGCCGCAGTAGGCGGCGACGTCGCCGTTGTTGAGGGCCGCGGCCCATTCCGTGCCGTACATGCTGGACATGCCGAACACGTAGGGGGCGAAGGAAGCGGCGGTATAGAAGGCGGTCTTGGAGTCCTCGCTATCGCCGATGAACTCGTCATTTTCGTCCACCAGGCCCTGCTCCTGCTGGCAGATCATCATCCAGTAGATGTTGGTCAGGAAGTCGAACATGTACACGCCGGTGGTGTCCATCATCTGCTTGGCGGCCTCCAGCGCGCCGTCCCAGGTGGCCATCAGCTCGGCCACTTCCTCGGGCTCGCTGGGCAGCCCGGCGGCCTCAAACAGATCGGCGCGGTAGAACATGGCGGTGGGGCCTGCGTCGATGGGGAAGCCAATGAGCTTGCCGTCGGGCGTCTCGGCCTTCTTCCACTTCCACTCCAGGTACTGGTCCTGATACTCGGCCGCGTTGAAGGGCTCGTCGTAGAGGTTATAGAAACGGTCGGCATACGGGATGAGGGTGCTGACCCAGTCGTCCATCACGAGGATGTCGGGCAGCGGCGCGTTGGAAACCAGCGCGGTGGTGACCTTCTCCTGCATGTTCTCGCTGTTGAACTTGTTGGCGTTGATGGTGATGCCGGGGAACTGCTCGGAGACCGCCTCGATGAGGCCGTCGTTGAGCGAGCTTTGCCAGTACCACAGTTCCAGCGTGATTTCCTCGCTGGCGCAAGCAACCGTGCCGACGTTGGCCAGCAGCAGGGCCACGCAAAGAAGCATGGTGAGCGCTTTCTTCATAAATGATCTCCTCCTTAGAAAGTATGGAATGTATCTTGCACGGCCCCAGGCCATGGTTTCCCTACACCAGCCGGATAGCGACGGTTTCATCCGCGACGCCCTCGCGGCAGGCGCTGACCGTGACTTCGGCCACGCCCCTGCGGCCCAGCGGTTTGGTCCTGATCCAGAAGGCGACCGTGCCGCCCAGCACCGGGACGGTGTCGGGGCCGATCAATTCAACGTCGCCCCTGACGGCGATCTTCCCGATCCCCGTATAATGCCACATGCGCAGGCCGTCCGTGTCCAGGTAGGTGCAGACCACGCGCGTCTCGTCCACCCGGTCCGCGTACAACTCCCCGTCGTCCGCCACCACCTCCAGCCTGGCCAGATAGGGATTCTTGGTGCAGACGATGCGCTTGACCTCCTTCTGGTCCACATAGCCGATGATGGTCGAGCCTTCCCAGAAGGGCTGGAAGAAGAGGTTGCCCTCGTTGACCTCGATGGGCGGGTGCGGCAGGCCCTCAAAGCGGTTGCTGGGATAGAACCGGTGGTTTTCCGTCTGCTCCGCGGTGGACATGATGACGTCGATGTAATCGCAGTTGGTCATGACGTAGAAGGGCAGCACCCCCTCGCCGCGCTCGCCGCGGCCCATGACGGTGCAGGGCTCCAGCACGATCTCCTCGGCGGGGTCCTTCTGGCTGCGGTAGAAGCAGGCGGCGAACTTGGGCACGCGGAACATGTCCATCACGCCATGATAGCAGATCTTATCCTGGCGGGCGTGGTCAAAGTGCGTGTTGTAGTCGAACATGCACCAGCCGATGGCCCCCAGATAATCGTCGCTGCACAGGACCTTGCTCAGCGCCATGGCATGGTAGAGCGCAAAGCGCTCCTGCCAGGCGGCCGGGTCGTTGGGGCGGGTGCACAGCAGCGGGCCGGTGTGCTCGCTGATGAGGTAGGGCACCTTGTAGGGAAGGCCCGTCACCTGCTGCTGGGTCTGGAGCATGAACTCCCCCGTGACCGGCGCCGTGGCGCTCAGGGGGGTGTAGTCGTTGTAGGAATAGATGTCCTCCAGCAGCGGGCTTTTCTTGTGCCAGCGCACGCCCGTGGTCGGGCGACTCGGGTCCATCTTTTTGCAGCGGCGCGCCGTCTCGCGGTAGAACTCGTCGTCGTCCGGCGACTCGTTCAGCCGCGTTCCCCAGATGACGATGGCGGGATGGTTGAAGTGCCCCAGCACCATGTTTTGCAGGTCGTTGAAGGCCACTTCCTTGTAGTCGTCCCCGCCGATGTAGCCCCAGCCGGGGATTTCCTCGAACACCATCAGCCCCAGCTCGTCGCAGCGGTCCAGGAAATACCGGCTCTGCATGTAGTGCGAGCAGCGCACCATGTTAAGATGCAGCTCGTTTTTGAGGATGTCGGCGTCGCGCTGCTGGGGCCGCTTGCCCATGGCGTAGCCCACGTAGGGGAAGCTCTGGTGGCGGTTGAGGCCGATGATCTTGATCTTGCGCCCGTTGAGGAAGAACCCGTCGGGCCTGACCCCGACGGTGCGCAGGCCGATGCGGCAATCCTGCGCATCCAGCTCCCTTCCGTCCCGCAGCAGTCGGATACACACGTCGTAGAGCGCCGGATGGTCGAGGTCCCACAGCTCGACCTCCGAAAGGGCCTCGCCCTCCAGGGTTACGCTGCTTTCCCCCTCCTCCACGCGCGCGCGGCGCTCGTAGCGGTGCACCGGCCTGCCCTCGCGGGAGATCTCCACGTCTATCTGCGCCTCAAACGCCTCCCCGGCATTGTCAAGGTAAAGCTGCGGGCGCAAAACGGCGCCGCCGCCGGAGAGCTCGTAGCGAATCAGCGCGTTTGCGATAAAGGCAGCCTCCTGCCGGTAGAGGGTCACGTCGCGGTAGATGCCCCCATAAAGCAGGTAGTCCACGGTCGAGCCCGTGGGCGGAATATCGCTTCGTTCGTTGGAATCCACCTTTACAAGCAGCGTATTCCGCCCCGGATGCACGTATGCGGTGATGTCATAGCGGGCGGTGGAATAGGCGCCCTTGTGCTCGGCCACCTTTTCGCCGTTGACGTAAAGCTCATAGTAGTTCGCCACGCCCTCAAACTCCACCAGCGTGCGCCGGCCGTCGTCCCGCGGCGGAAGCTCCAGCCCGCGCACATAGGTGGACAGCCCGCAAAAGCAGAATTCATCAAAGCTGTCGTAGGGGATTTCCTTTACGGTATGCGGAAGATGGACCGTTTCAAACTGATCGTAGCTTTCCAAGGCGAGATATCCCGGATCAAAGTCCCGCCTGAATTTCCAGTTCAGATTCAGAAGCTGCCCGTTTTTCATGTTCAATACTCTCCATATCGTGTTTGATGACGCGTTTTTTCACCCTGTTCTCCTTCGGGTTTTATTATACCGGGAAGCAAAAAACGTGTAAAATTAAAAAAGTGTGCGACACTTTTGTGCGTTATAATCTGTATTTTCTTTTGATTTATACCGTCAATATGCAAAAACAATAAAAATATATTCCATGTTCTTTCCCCAAACGAGCCGCAGAAGCCTTTGAAACATCAAAATAAATTCCAGATCCCGCCCGGCCGAAAATTAATAAAAAATCACACTTTCCTTTGCATCGTCAAAAAAATACGCTATAATAATAAAAAGATTTTACCGATTTGGAGGGAGCGCCGGATGGAGCCGCGGATCATCATCGACGAGAAGAAACTCTCGGCCATTCTCGCAAGCCTTTCAAAGATCTGCAAGGGAAAGCTGCGCTTTCTGGAGGACGGCTCCCAATACTACATCAACTCCGACCGGCGCAACCTTCCCTTCTGCCGGATTCTGTCGCGTTCCCCAGGCAGCAACGCCCTGTGCACCCGCTGTAACGAGACAGCCAACGCCCGGTGCAGGGAAAGCCGCACCTTTCACTGCTACTTCTGCCATGCCAGCCTGGTGGAGATGATGTACCCCGTGATCTTTGAGGGACGTTATCTGGGCAATGTCAACATCGGTCAGTTCCGTAGCAGGACCAGAACAGCAGACGCGGCCTTCTTTGATGAGATGAGCCGCCTCACCGGCAGCAGCGCCGAGCTGCTCAAAAAAGCCTACAACTCCCAGCCCTTCATCAGCGAGGAGGAGATTCGCGGGGCCGAGCTGCTGCTCAAGCTCACGGCGGCCCACCTGTGCAGCTCCGGGGTTTTCATCCATGACAAGCGCGACATCATCGACAGCATCGAAAGGTACATTCACGATCACCTCGCCGAGCCACTGACGCTGGAGAGCATCGCCCGGCAGATGTACATGAATCCGACCTATCTCAGCTCCCTGTATCACAAGGCCACGGGCCGGACGCTCTTTGAGTACATCCGCAGGGTCCGCGTCACCCGCGCCGTGTACCTTTTCACCAACAGCACCCTGTCGGTGGCGGAGGTCTCCCGCTCGGTGGGCTTTCGGGACCCCAGCTACTTTTCAAAGGTCTTTCGCGCCGAGCACGCCTGCTCGCCCCGGGAATACCGCAAAAAGCTGGCGCAGGGCGAAGTGATCTTCTAGCCAGATCTCTGTCCAACGCTTTCAGCCGCAAACCACTCAAGCCGTCGGGAGGAACCGCCTATGCTGAAAACACCCCTTGAAATGCTGCAAACCTATGTCAACCAGCCCTCCGGGTCCATGGATGCCCAGGACACGGCCCTGCTGGCGCAGTTGATCGCCGGCGACTTTGCCTCGCTTGGCTTCACGGTGACCCCGGTGTGCGAGGGCGCTGGCGCGCCTGCGCTGGTTTGCACGCTTGGTCGCGGCAAAAGGCAACTGATGCTGATGGGACACATGGACACCGTCTTCCCCCATGCTCAGGCAGTTCCCTTTCGCGACCTCGGCGGCGGCAGGGCGGCGGGCTCGGGCATCGCGGATATGAAGGGCGGCCTGGTCATTCTGCTGCACGCCGCCGCGCGGGCCCTGCCCGTGCTGGACCTCGATGCCTTCAGGCTCTGCGCCGTTCTCAACCCCGATGAGGAGATCGGCTCCGTCCAAAGCAAGGACGTGATTCTCAGAGTGGCCAGAGAATCCTTTGCCGCCCTGAGCTTTGAGCCGCCCATAAACCGCACCGGCCTGGTCTGTGCCCGAAAGGGCGTGACCAGCGTGCTGGTTTCCTGCCGCGGGATTCCCGGGCACGCGGGGATGTATTACCGGGAAGGCGCAAGCGCCATCCAGGCCCTCTGCGCGCAGATCGGAAAGCTCTACACCCTGCGCGACGATGAACGGGGCGTTTCCTTTAACGCGGGGATTATCACCGGCGGCACGGCCGAAAACGTCATCGCGCCCTATGCCGAGTGCCGCTGCGAGTTCCGCTGCTTCGGGCGGGCCGCGGAGCTGGAGGAGCGCATCCGCGCCATGTGCGCGCAGGAGCCCGTACCCGGCGCCACCACCCGCGTTTCCTTCGGCGCCCCCCATCCCCCCGTGGATCTCAACGAGCGCAGCCAGGCGCTTCTGGACCGGGCGCTGGCCATCGGCGCCCGGCTCGGGCTGACGCTGACCCATGAGCGAACCGGCAGCGCGGGCGACATCTCCATCGCCGCCCAGGCCGGCATCGGTGTGCTCGATGGGCTGGGACTGCCCGGCGAGCAGACCCATACAGCCGGGGAATTTGCGTATATCGACGAGCTCGAGCCGAGAATCCGCCTCTGCGCCCGGCTGATCGCCAGCCTGTGCGGCGGTGCCGACAGGGCTACGGAGCTGTGACGGCGACCTTGATGACGCCGTCCAGCCGGTTCTCAAAGATCCTGTAGCCCTCCTCAATGGCGCTCAGCGGGTATGTATGCGTCAGAAGCGGCGTGGTATCAAGCTTTCCCTTCTCAATGAGCTCAAGCGTCCTGGCGCAGTGGCATCCGTCCACTCCGCCGGTTTTGAAGATCAGGTTTTTGCCGTACATGTCGGGCAGGGGCAGGACCTGCGGGCCGTCATAGAGCGCCACGACCGTGACGATGGCGTTGGGGCGTGCGCAGGTCCAGGCCATGCGGAAGGTATCGGCGGTTCCCGCCACCTCCAGCACCACGTCCGCGCCGCCGTGGTCGGCGTGCCTGCGGACAAACGCTTCCACCTCGTTTGGCAAAACGGTAAGCACCCTGGGATAATGCCGGTTGACAAACGTCAGCCTGACAGGGTCCGCATCGCAGACGATGACCCGTCTGGGCTGATGAAGCAGCACGCATTGCAGCGTACACAGCCCCGTCGGGCCCGCGCCGATGATGAGCACCGTGTCCTTCCGCTGAATCTGAGAGATGTCCGCCGCCCAGTAGCCCGTCGCCAGCACGTCGCCCACCAGCAGCGCCTGCTCGTCCGTGACGCTCTGCGCAATCCGATCAAGCCCCTGGTCCGCATACGGCACGCGCACATACTCCGCCTGGCCGCCGTCGATGCGGCAGCCCAGCGCCCACCCGCCGTTTGGGTCGGTGCAGTTGTTGACCCAGCCGTGCCGGCAGAAATAGCATGCGCCGCAGAACGTCTCCACGTTTACCGTCACACGGTCCCCCACCTTCACTTTGGAAACCGCCGTACCGACTTCCTCCACCACGCCCACCATCTCATGGCCCACCGTAACGCCCGGCACGGCCCGGGGCACGCTTCCGTGCTTGATGTGCAGGTCGCTGGAGCAGATGCTGGAAAGCGTCACGCGCACGATGGCGTCGCGATCGCTTTGCAGCTTTGGCCGCGGCTTGTTCAGCAGTTCAAAACGCCCCTGACGGACATAGGTGTATGCGAGCATCGCTTTGTATCTCCTTTCGTCCGGGTAGGATGAGAAAACGTCTTTATTATAGCATGAATCGGAGCCTGTGTTGCGTGAAATTGCAAAAAGGAGCATGCCATGAAACGATTGAAAAGATGGATTTGCCTCCTTGGGGCGGTGTTCTTCGCCCTTTCCACCCACGCGCCGGCCTCCGGCGAAAATGGTCTTGCCAACCCCATTGGCGCTGCGGACAGCCTCGTCATGGCAGGGTCGGAGCTGTATTTCAGCGCCGGCACAAACCTCTACCGCTGGGACGGGACGGGTGCCGCCGTGCCCGTTGCCCGCGGGGTGGAGGGAGAACTCACCGGCGGCGGGGACGCGCTTTACCTGCTCAGCCTCAGGCAGCGCAGGCTGGTACGCCTTGCCGCGGACGAAGCGGGGCATCTCTCGCCATGCCAAACCTGTCCGCTGGACAATCCGAAGCTCCTGGATGCCACGGGTGCGCTCCGTTCTCTGATGGGCTATGCCTTCGCGGGCGGATGGCTGTTTCTTGTGGTCGAGAGCGATCATCCGTTTCAGGCGGATGTGCTGGCCTATCACGTGGAGGACGGCAAATGGGCTTTGCTGGAGGGGCAAAGCATCCATGGCATCGCCGCCTTTGGGGGGACTTCCGTGCTGCTGGCCGTTTACGGCCCGGGTCAGACGGGCAGCGAGCTCGTGGTGTTTGACGCCCGGACCGGCGAGCAACAGACCTTTGCCGTTCTGGACGATTTGCAGCCGACGGCGCTGGCCTGCGCGCCCGAGGGGGACCTCGTCTGCGTGGAGGCGGAAGGGGTCCTCTACGCCTGCGACGGGGACGGCGATCCCCTCCCCGTCGCAACCGCAGTTGAGGGAGAGCCGCGCGGCTATGCCTGTCTGATGGGAGAAAGCTATGTCTCGCTCCGCTCGGGCAGCGGCATCGGCGTTTTCCCGGTCGAGTTCGGCAGCATCCGGCCTCTCTTACTGACGTTTGCGGGCGAGGGGTACGTTGACAGGGACACCAACCCCCTCTTTTCCAAGCGCTATCCAAACGTCATCGTCCGCTTTCGCACGGACCGGCTGGGAACCGATTTTGCCACCGAGCTCATCGCCGGCACGGGGACCGCGGATGTCTATCTGTTCCAGGCGTCCTCCCCGATGTACCGCGCCGTGATCTCAAAGGGCTATGCGCTGGATTTGTCCGTCAGCGCGATCCTCAGGGATGCGGCCGGCTCGTACTACCCGTTTCTCTCCGACGCGCTGCATGCTCCCGACGGCACGCTGGCGGCGATGCCGCTGGGCGCCGGTACGGGACTGCGGACATTTTATTAGACTAAATGGCAATTTCCATTTTACGTCTGAATTCTGCTGGGCTCAATCCGCCAAGAGACAGCTTAATTCGTTCATCCCGATACCAAATCATGTATGCTTCAATTTGCTGC
>CAUDEL010000021.1:0-46214 GCA_958448555.1 uncultured Eubacteriales bacterium
GAGGTTGCGGGTCTGCGGCCCTCCGAGCCTCCCCAAAGGGTTTTTTGACAGTCTGTCCCCGTTTCGATTGAAACGGGGACACGGGATTATTCTTCCTCCCGCACCCAGGTGAAGCGGGGACCACAATAGCCGTCGCGCTCCACGGGCTCGTCCCACATGGACAGGGGACGGACCCACACGGCGCGGTCGCCGTAGAGCTGGCGGTAGACGGCCATACGCTCCAGCGTCTCGGAATGGATGGCTGTGCAGATGAGCTGGTAGAGGTTTCCCTTGAAGTGCCGGTACACGCCCGGCCTTGGCGTAGTCATGCGCGCCCCCGCTTCCATTGCAGGAACTCCTCGAAGGTGCCCTCGCGGTCCAGGCAGCCGCTCTGGCCGAGGGGGAACTCGATGATGCGGTTGGCGATCTCGTCGATGAACTGATGGTCGTGGGAGGCGAAGAACAGGTTGCCCGGATAGGCCTGGAGCCCGTTGGACAGCGCCGTGATGCTCTCCAGGTCCAGATGATCCGTGGGCTGGTCCAAAAGCAGGGCGTTGGCCTTGCTCATCATCAGG
This sequence comes from uncultured Eubacteriales bacterium, assembly GCA_958448555.1. GTDB lineage: Bacteria > Bacillota > Clostridia > Christensenellales > Aristaeellaceae > Limiplasma. The sequence continues at coordinate 555 of CAUDEL010000021.1, forward strand.
CGGCTGAGCATGCAGCGCACCTTTTCACCGCCGGAGAGGACCTTGGCGGGCTTGTAGACATCGTCGCCGCTGAAGAGCATGCGGCCCAGGAAGCCGCGCAGGTAGGTTTCGGTGGTGTCGTGGGAGAACTGGCTGAGCCACTCGATGAGCGTGCCGTCAAAGTCCTGGAAAAAGCGCGTATTGTCCTTGGGGAAATAGCTCTGCGAGATCGTCACGCCCCAGCGGAAGCTGCCCTCGTCGGGGTTGAGCTCACCCACCAGAATACGGAACAGCGCCGTCGAGCCTGCCTCATTGTCGCCCACGAAGGCGATCTTGTCGCCCTTTTTGACGGTGAAGCTGACATTGTCAAGAACCTTGACGCCGTCGATGGTCTTGCTCAGGCCCTCGACAAAAAGGATGTCCTTGCCGGCCTCGCGCTCGGGCTCAAAGCCAACGAACGGGTACTTTCGGCTGGAGGCGGGCATCTGCTCGAGCTGGATGGAATCGAGCACCTTTTTGCGGCTGGTGGCCTGGCGGCTCTTGGATTTGTTGGCGCTGAAACGGCGGATGAACTCCTGCAGATCCCGGATCTTCTCCTCGCGCTTCTTGTTCTGGTTGCGGATGAGCTGCTGCATGAGCGTGGAGGACTCGTACCAGAAATCGTAGTTGCCGGCGTACATCCTGCATGTCTCATGATCGACGTCCACGATGTTGGTGCACACGGCGTTGAGGAAATGGCGGTCATGGCTGACGACGATCACGATGGCGTCGCAGTCCACCAGAAAGTCCTCCAGCCATTCCGTGCTCTCCACGTCCAGGCCGTTGGTGGGCTCGTCGAGCAAAATGATGTTGGGATGGCCAAACAGCGCCTGCGCCAGCAGCACCTTGAGCTTCTGGCGGCCGTCGAGGCTTGCCATCTGGGCCTGATGAAGCTCGGTGGGGATGCCGATGCCGTTTAAGAGCTGGGCGGCCTCGGTCTCGGCGTCCCAGCCGTTGAGCTCGGCAAACTCGCCCTCCAGCTCCGCCGCGCGCTCGCCGTCGGCATCGCTGAAATCCGGCTTGGCGTAGAGCGCGTCCTTCTCCTTCATAATGTCGTAGAGGCGGCGGTTGCCCATGATGACGGTGTCCATCACGGGGAAGGCGTCATACTTGAAGTGATCCTGCTCCAGTACGCTCATGCGGTCTTCCTTGCGCATGGAAACGCTGCCCGTGGTGGGCGCAAGCTCGCCCGAGATGATGCGCAGCAGCGTGGACTTGCCCGCGCCGTTGGCGCCGATGATGCCGTAGCAGTGATCGGGCTGGAAGATGAGGTCGACGTGCTTGTAGAGCAGGTCGCCGGCGAACTGGAGGCTGATGTCGGTTAAAGTCAGCATGATGCGGGGTTCTCCTTTGCTTGCTGATGATCCCAGATTTGGTCGTTGAGCTGGTTGATGTTGCCGCAGCCCATGGTGAGCACCAGGTCGCCGGGCTGCCAGTGGGCGCGCAGGTAGGCCTCGGTGTCGTCAAAGGTCGGGGTGTGGACGGCGTTGATGCCGTGCTCGCGCATGCCCGCCACGATCTGGCTGGCCTTGATGTCGCCGGGGTCCTTCTCGCGGGCGGCGTAGATGTCGGTCACCAGCGTGAAGTCGGCGGCCTCGGTGCAGGTGAGGTAGTCGTCAAAGAGGCGCTTGACGCGGCTGTAGGTGTGCGGCTGCATGACGGCCCAGAGGCGGCCGTGCGGCTGAAGGCGGGCCACGGAGAGGACGTTTCGCATCTCGGTGGGGTTGTGGCCGTAGTCGTGGTAGAGCTTGACGCCCTCCACCTCGCCGGTCAGCTCAAAGCGGCGGTGCGCCCCCTTGAACTCGTTCATGGCGTGGCAGGCCATGGCCATGTCCGCGCCCTGGCTGTGGGCGCAGGCGAGGGCGGCCAGGGCGTTGTAGACCTGGAACTCGCCGGGCACCTCAAGGGTGATGTGCCCCAGGGACTCGCCGCGGAAGCACAGGTCGAAGCTGGCGTGGCCGAATTCGTCATAGATCAGGCGGCCCGGCGTGTAGTCGCACCCCGCTCCCAGGCCGAATGTGAGCCGACGGACGGACAGCGCCGAAAAGAGGCGCCGGATGCGCGGATCATCGCCGTTTCCGATGGCCGTGCCATGCGGGGGCAGAAGGGCGAGAAACTTGCCGAAGGTTTCCTCGATGTGGTCGATGTCGCGGTAGAAGTCCAGATGATCGGCGTCGATGTTGAGGACCACGGCCACGGTGGGGCGCAGGTGGAGAAAGCTGGCGTTGAACTCGCACGCCTCGGCCACAAACATGCCGCTCCTTCCGATGCGGGTGCTGCCGCCGATGAAGTCCAGGGAGCCGCCGATGTGGATGGAGGGGTCCATGCCACATTCCATGAGCACCTGGGAGAGCATGGAGGTGGTGGTGGTCTTTCCGTGCGCGCCGCACACGCCGATGGCGGTGTCAAAGCCCTCCATCAGCTGGCCCAGCAGCGTGGCGCGCTCGATGGAAGGCAGGCCCAGCCGCTCCATCTCCACGCGCTCGGGGTTGTCGGGCAAAATGGCGATGGTATAGACCACCAGGTCCGCGCCGTGCACGTTGCGCGCGTCGTGCCCGATGGTGACGGGAATGTGCAGATCGTCCCGCAGGTGGCGGGTTGTGTAGGTTTCCAGATTGTCCGAGCCGGACACGACATAGCCTTTTTCCAAAAGCATCTGCGCAAGTCCGCTCATGCTGGAGCCGCCGATGCCGATCATGTGGATGCGCTTGCCCTGATAATCCCGGATATGGGGTACGGTCATCCTTCTCACCCGTTTCCTCCGGCGCGCCCATGAAAAAACGCGCCCACAAAATAAACCAACGATATTATACGCTGGAAAAGACCGAATAATCAATAGGCAGGGCGGTCAATCGCCGGCCGCCGTGCGGGTGAAGAGGGAAAGCGCCTCCTGCGCGCAGCGCCGGTTGGAGGCGAGCACAGCGACCGGGCTTGCGAACTGCGCCTTTTCAAACGGCGGGGTTCGGAATACGCCGCCCGCCTCCTCCACGAGAAGCGCTCCCGCGGCGAAGTCCCAGGGCGAGAGGACCCATTCAAAGAACACGTCCTGACGGCCGCAGGCGACCTCGGCCAGGTCCAGCGCGGCCGAGCCGGTCCGGCGGATGTCGGCGGCGCTTTGCAGGAAGCGAAGCGCCGTGTCCATGCTGGCCTGCGCCAGAGAGGCGTTGTAGGGCGAGGTGCCAAAGCCGACCAGCGCGTCCTGAAGCGGCACGTCGGACACGTGCATGGGCTGGCCGTTTAAAAACGCGCCGCCGCCCCGGGAGGCGGTGAACGCTTCGTCGCGGAAGGGCTGATAGACGCAGGCGGCCACGGGCAGCGCGTCCCTGAGAAGCGCGATGGAGATCGCCGAGTAGTCGCGGCCGCGCATGAAGTTGGTGGTGCCGTCGATGGGATCGACGATCCAGGTGGGCCGCTCGTCGAGGGTGCGATTTTCCTTCTCCTCGCCGATGAACACCGACTCCGGCAGGAGCGCGGACAGGGCCGCCTCCAGCCGGCGTTGGACCGCAAGATCGACGTTGGTCACAAAGTTGGCGTGGCCTTCCTTGCGGTGCGTGTCCACATGCGCCGGATGGAGGAGCAGCTCCGCGGCCCCGCGGGCGACGGAGACAATTTGGGGGAGCAAAGCCGCGGCGTTCCATTCACCCATGGTTCAATCCTCCCTGAGCACGTCGGCGTAGAAGGCGTCCATCTCCTCGCGGGTGGGGAAGACGGCGACGTACATCTGGTTGCCCATGGCGCCGGAGAGCGCGTCGGGGATGCGCTCGACCATGCGAAGCTGCGCGGCGTAGCGGCGAAGCAGCTCGTCGTGGGAGAGGACGAAGCGCTTGCCGTCGCGCCGGCCGGCGAAGGCGCAGAAGTAGTGCTGGCCCGAAGGCAGGGTGGAACGGTCAAAGGCGATCATGTCGGCCCAGATTTTGTAGACGTCGGTGCTGTTGGCGTAGTTCATCATGTCGGGGGAGAAGCCGCCGCAGGGGCGCATGTTGACCTCCAGGGCCACCACGTCGCCCTTTTTGCCCATGCCCGGCTGATCCTGGGTGAGCCGGAAGAATTCAAAGTGTACAAACCGGCTTTTGACCCCGAAGCTCTTGACCGTGGCACGGCCCGCGGCCCGCACGTCGTCGGCCAGGTCGCGCACGATGTAGTAGATGGAGTTGTCGTTCTCGTTGACGATGTCCATGATGGAGTAGGGCGTCACGTTGCCGGTCTCAAACATGGGCTCGCCGTGGGAATCGATGATGGCGTCATAGCTGTTGACCTCGGCAAAGATGAACTCCTCCATGATGTAGCTCACCCCGGGCTCGCGCTGCGTGTCCAGGAACCAGCGCAGGCCGCCGTCATCGGTGAGCTTGAAGGTGTGCGACGCGCCCACGCCGTTATCCGGCTTGACCACGACGGGATAGCCGACCTCCCCGATAAAGGCGCGGCAGCCGTCGAAGTCATCCACCATGTGGTAGCGGGCCACGGGGATGCCGGCCTTTTGATAGTATTCCTTCATGTGGGATTTGTACTTGATGCGGCTCATGTCCCCGGACTGGAAGCCGCTTTCGATATGGAAGTCCGTGCGCAGCCGCGCGTCGCGCTCCAGCCAGTATTCGTTGTTGCTCTCCAGCCAGTCGATGCGGCCGTAGCGGAAGATGAAAAACGCGACGGCGCGGTAGACCTCGTCGTAGTTTTCCAGGCTGGTAACCTTGTAGTACTCGCTGAGGCTGTCCTTGAGCTGAGGCGAAAGCTCGTCGTAGGGCTGGTCGCCGATGCCCAGCACGTTCAGGCCGTTGCGCCTGAGCTCGCGGCAGAACTGCCAGTAGTTGGTGGGAAAGTTGGGAGAGAGAAAGATGAAGTTCTTCATGCTCGGATCGGCTCCTTTCTAGCGTTGCGGCGTGAGCGCCTCAGTCCAGCAGGAAGGGCGCGAAATAGGCCACCTGCTTGTACCACCAGTCCCAGTCGTGGGCGCAGTCATAGCCCCATACGTCCACCCAGGCGTGGATGCCCTTGCGCGCGAAGATGTCGCGCAGGCGCAGGGTGGTTTCCGGGATCTCCCACGGCCCCTGTCCCACGCACAGGATGCCGCGGTTGTGGTTGTAGCGCTGGATGTAGGGATGGTCCGCCGGCATGCCCTCCAGATAGTCCACGGGCGAGTTGCGGTAGACCTCCTCGTCCATGTAGCCGTCAAAGCCATAGGAGGCGGTATAGATGCCGCTAAGGGCCAACAGCCCGTCAAAGAGGTCGGGAAAGCGGAAGAACAGATTGGCCGCGTGCAGCGCGCCCAGGCTGCACCCGAAGGCGATGATGCCGGGGTAGCCCTCCCAGCCGTTGAGCCGGTTGGCTTCGCCGCGCATGAAGGGGACCAGCTCGCGGGTGATGAAGGCCATCCACTGCTCATGGCGGCGGATGCGCCAGTAGGGGTCGCCGCCCTTGTCGGACCAGGTTTCGGCGTCGAGGGTGTCGATGGAAAAGACCATCGCGCGTCCGCTTTCGATCCAGGGAGCCCAGGCGTCGGTCATGTGAAAGTTTTCAAAATCATAAAAGCGCCCGTCCTGGCAGGGGATGAAAAGAATCGGCCGGCCGGCGTGGCCGTAGCGCTTGACCTCCATGTCGCGCCCCAGGGAGGGGCTGTACTCCTTGTAGTAGGCCGTCTGCATTGGTACCAAACCTCTCTCAGGGCTGCTCGTAGAGCAGCGTGTTGATAAAGAAGGGAATCTGCCGCGACCAGCTCGCCTCCGTGTGCTCGCCCCGGGGCACAATGCGGCTGGTCAGAAGCACGCGCTTGTCGATGAGCCGCCCGCTTACGGAGGCAAAGACGCGCCGCATGTGCCTGCGCGAGCGAAGCTCCCGGGCCCCGTAGTCCATGTAGACCACCGTGCCGGGCGAGATCTCGGCCTGCTCGATGAGCTGGCCCAGCCTTTTGGGCGCCACCCACAGGGACGGCGACAGCGCCGCCGCGCGCGAAAAGACCTGGTTGTAGCACAGCACCGCGTACAGGCTCATCAGCCCGCCCATGGAGCTGCCCGCGATAAAGGTATGCGCCCGCCCGGGGCGCGTGGGATAGCGCCGGTCGATGAGGGGCTTGAGCTCGCGGGTGAACCACTCCATGGTCTCGTGGCCGCGGCCCGTCACGTGGCCCAGCTGCGGGTCCTCAAAGGTGAAGGGCGAGTATTCCGAGAGCCGCCCGTTGTCCGGACTGTGGTTGCACTCCACCGCCACGATCATCAGCCGCGTTCCCGTTTCCTCCATGTATTCGCCCATGCCCCAGGAGGTGCCGTAGGTGGCGTCCTCGTCAAAAAAGACGTTGTGGCCGTCAAACATATACAGGACCGCAAACCGCTCCCGCGCCTGCACGTCCTCGGGCAGATAGACATAGACGTTTCGCGGCTCCACACCCGTATGGGCAGGGTAGGGAAGGCTCCATTTTTCCACCATGGGCGGGAATCATCTCCTTATGAAAAGTGCGGGAAAAAGCCCGTGCATTAGTTTAGCACGCCAAAGGGGGAAATGCAATTCCTGGCTGCAAAAACCTCCCTGTTTCGCGGCTGGCAAGGGATGCCGGTGATAAAACATCTTCATCCTGTGCTGGCGGATTTTCCTTACGATATACCAATTATGATGTGTATAAAAAATAGGACAAATTCCCCTTGCCACCGGGAGGAAAACATGCTATACTACCGGCTGGTTAAAGAAATATCAATCTTTTCGGGGAGGAAGGACCATCATGAAAAAACGTTTTCTTGCGATCCTTACCGCTGCGATGCTGCTTATGACCTGCGCGGCGCTGGGCGAGGCTGCGCCCGCCGGCGTCAGCGGTGACTTCACCGGCACGGCCCAGGGCTTTGGCGGCGAGGTCAGCGTGACCGTGACCCTGACCGATGGCGCCATCACCGCCGTGACCGCCGAGGGCGCGGGCGAGACCGAAGGCGTGGGCTCCAAGGCCATTGAGCTCATGCCTGCCGACATGTCCGAGTCCGGCAGCATTGCCGTGGACACGGTGGCCGGCGCGACCATCACCTCCGGCGCGATTCTTGAGGCTGTCAAGGCTGCTCTGACCGCCGCGGGCGTGGACCCTGAGGCCTACAACGTGGCTGTGGACAAGGGCGCCATTCAGGACCTGGTGCGCAGCTGCGATGTGGTGATCGTGGGCGCGGGCGGCGCGGGCATGACCGCCGCCATCACCGCCGCCGATGCGGGCAAGAGCGTGGTCATCGTCGAGAGCCAGGCCATGGTGGGCGGCAACTCCGTGCGCGCCACCGGCGGCATGAACGCCAGCAAGACCGTCTGGCAGGACGAGAACACCTTTGCCGAGGAAGCCGGCGTGGAAAAGACCCTGGCCAGCGCCGCCGAAACCTATGCGGATGACGAAATCGTGACCGCCCTGGCGCAGACCGTGAGCGAGCAGTGGAAGGCCTATCAGGAAAATCCCGAGGGCTACTTCGACAGCGTGGAGCTCATGGAGCTGGACACCATGATCGGCGGCAAGGCCATCAACGACTTTGACCTGGTCAAGGCCCTGTGCGAAAACACCGCTCCCGCCATCGACTGGCTGGACACCATCGGCGCTGAGCTGCACGACGTGGCCAGCTTCGGCGGCGCGTCCGTCAAGCGTATTCACCGCCCTGTGGACGCCGAGGGCAAGACCATCTCCGTGGGCAGCTACATCGTGCCCGTGCTGGAGAAGGCCTGCGAGGAGCGCGGCATCGAGATCCTCTTCAACACCACCGCCACCGCGCTGCGTCAGGATGAAAACGGCAACGTGACCGGCGTGGAAGGCGTGACCAAGGACGGCGCCAACGTGATCGTGGAGGCCAAGGCGGTCGTGCTGGCCACCGGCGGCTTCGGCGCGAACCTGGAGATGGTCGCTTCCTACAAGCCCGAGCTGGAGGGCTTCATGACCACCAACGCCGCGGGCGCGCAGGGCCAGGGCATTGCCATGGCGCAGGCCGTGGGCGCGGCCACCGTGGATATGGACCAGATTCAGATTCACCCCACCGTGCAGTTTGACACCGCCGCTCTCATCACCGAGGGCCTGCGCGGAGACGGCGCGATCCTGGTCAATGCCGAGGGCAAGCGCTTCACCGACGAGGTCGGCACCCGCGATGTGGTTTCCGCCGCCGAGATCGCCCAGACCGGCAGCTACAGCTGGCTGGTGGTCGATCAGGCCATGGTGGACGCTTCCAGCGTCATCGCCGGCTACATCACCAAGGGCCTGACCGTGACCGGCGAGGACTACGCCGCGCTGGCCGAGGCCATGGGCGTGGACGCCGAGGCCTTCACCGCCACCATGGAAGCCTGGAACGCCTGTGTGGAGAGCAAGACCGATGAGGAGTTCGGCCGCACGAGCTTTGCCAATCCCCTCAACACCGCTCCCTACTATGCCATCAAGGTGACCGCGGGCATCCACCACACCATGGGCGGTCTGAAGATCAACACCGCCACCGAGGTCCTCAACGAGGCGGGTGAGGCCATCCCCGGCCTGTACGCCGCGGGCGAGGTCACCGGCGGCGTGCATGGCGCCAACCGTCTGGGCGGCAACGCCGTGGCCGACTTCATCGTGTTCGGCCGCATCGCCGGCACCAGCGCTGCGGAGTACGCCAAGTAATTCTTTCAAAGGGCTCTTTGCGGGGCGTGCGCGGATTCCCATCCGCGCCGCCCCGCTCTCTTTTTTGGGCAGGATGGGAGAGGACGGCCGCGGCCGGCCGTGGTATGCTGGACGGGCAAGGGAGGCATGAGACGCCATGGAGTGGATCGAGCGCTGGAATCGGGCCATGGATGAAATCGAAGAAAACCTAACGGGACAGATCGACTGCGAGCGCCTGGGGCGCATCGCCTGCTGCTCGGCGTATCACTTCCAGCGGATGTTTACCTATCTGGCGGGCGTGCCGCTGGGCGAATACGTGCGCAGGCGCCGGATGTCCCTGGCGGCGGCGGAGCTGCAGAGCGGGCGGGAGCGGGTGATCGACATCGCGGCACGCTACGGCTATGAATCGCCCACGGCGTTCAACCGGGCGTTTCGGTCGGTGCATGGGGTCTCGCCCTCTGCGGTGCGCTCAGGAGGCGTGGCGGTGAAGTGCTATCCACGGCTGGTGTTCCATATGAGCGTGCAGGGAGGGACGGAGATGCAATATCGGATCGAAAACAGGACGGATTTTCGCGTCGTGGGCATTTCGATGGCGCTGGAGCGCGAGATCGAAAACAACTTTCGTCAGGTGCCCCTGATGTGGGATAAAGCCGCCCGCGACGGTACCGTGGCCGCGCTGGCCGCGCTGATGGACGGAGAACCGAAAGGACTGCTTGGTATCAGCGCCTGCGTCGGGGGAGAGGCATGGCGGTACTTCATCACCGTCGCATCCCGGGCGCCGCAGGGGGCGTTTGAAGCGTACACCGTGCCCGCCGCCACCTGGGCCGTCTTTTCGGGGGAGGGAACGGGCCGCTCCATTCAGGAGCTGGAAAAGCGCATCGTGACTGAATGGCTGCCCGGCTCCGGCTATGAATACGCCGACGGCCCGGATGTGGAGGTGTACCTGGAATCGGATCCCAGCCATACGCGCTACGAGGTGTGGGTGCCGGTGAGCAGACGGAAGTAAGGCACTGTTTCTTGCCAGCATCCGCCCCGGTATGGTATACTCGGCATAGGTCAGCTCAGGCATGCATACGCTCGCCTGAAGGGAGCGGTGCGGATGCGGCGGAATTTTTTCAGAAATGCGCTGGCGGGGCTGCTCATGGGGATCGGCTGCGTGCTGCCGGGCGTGAGCGGCGGGGTCATGGCGGTGAGCTTCGGGCTGTACCGGCCCATGCTGGATGCGGTGCTGGGCATCCTTCACGACACCCGGCGAAAGCTCGTGTTTCTTCTGCCGATCGCCCTGGGCGGCATGGCGGGTCTGCTGCTGGGCGCCAGAGGCCTGGAAGCGGCCATGCGGCTGTATGAAAAGCCCATGCTGTGCCTCTTTGCCGGCTGCATCCTCGGCGGCGTTCCCGACCTGCTTTCCGAAGCGGAGGAGGGGGGACGCTTTCGTCCCCGCTGGCTGTGGGCGCTGGCCGGCGGCGTGGTGATGGCCCTGCCCCTGACGCTCCTGGGAGCGCAGGGGGCGCAGGTGGCATCGCTTACGCCGCTCAGGGCGCTGGCGGTGGGACTTTTGGAGGGCGTGGGCACGGTGGTGCCGGGTCTGTCCACCTCGTTTGTGCTGATGAACCTGGGCTGGTATCAGGCGTATCTGGAGGCGTTGGCGCATCCGCAGGCCGCCGTGCTGCTGCCGGCGGGGCTTGGTTTTGCCGCGGCGGCGCTGGTCTCCATGAAGGCGGTCCAATGGCTGTTTGACCATGCGCGTGGGTATGCTTATTACGCGGTGCTGGGATTTGTGCTGGTGTCGGTGGCACTGGTGTTTCCCGGATTTGACAGCGGGCGCGCGCTCTGCGTCCAGGTGGCCGCGCTGGCCGCGGGAATCGTCGTTGCGCGCAGGATGACGGGCGCATCCAAAAAGGTACAGGAGGAAAGCGATGCGAAAAAGAAAGGAAGAACGCTCGGCAAGAAGGAGACAGTGGCGTAGACGTGCGCGCCGCCACGGGATTCTCAGAGAAAAGTGGAAGGAGGCGCTGCGCTCGGTTCTTCCGATCACGGCCATCGTGATTGCGCTGTGCCTTGTGGTGGTCCCGGCGCCCGCGGGGGCGATGCTGGCCTTCCTGGGCGGCGCGCTGCTGCTGACGGCAGGCATGGGACTGTTCACGCTGGGCACGGATCTGGCCATGACGCCCATCGGCGAGCATGTGGGTTCCGCCATGACCCGCAGCAAGAAGCTGTGGGTGGTGCTTTTGATGTCCTTTCTGGTGGGCGTGATCGTGACGGTTTCTGAGCCCGATTTGCAGGTGCTGGCCCATCAGGTGCCCGGCGTGCCGGATCTGACGCTGATTGTGTCGGTGGCGCTGGGCGTGGGCGTGCTTTTGGTCTTGGCGCTTTTGCGCATCCTGTTTCGAATCCGCATGGCCTGGTTGCTGCTTGGATGCTACGCGCTGGTGTTCGCGCTTTCCCTGTTCGTGCCGGATGCCTTTCTGGCCGTGGCCTTTGATTCGGGCGGCGTGACCACGGGCCCGATGACGGTGCCCTTCATCCTCTCGCTGGGCGTGGGCGTGAGCGCCATCCGCAGCGACGCCAACGCCGAGAACGACAGCTTCGGCCTGGTGGCGCTGGGCTCCGTGGGACCGATCCTGGCGGTGATGATCCTGGGCCTGATCTACCAGCCCGACGGCGCTGCCTACACGGCCGGCACGGAGCTGGCCAACGCGGCGGATACGATGGAGATGGCCGGCTTCTTCGCCCGGGCGTTTCCGAACTATCTGGGCGAGGTGGCGGTCGCACTGGCGCCCATCGCGGTATTTTTCGCGGGCTGTCAGGTGCTGGTTTTGCACCTGCCCCGGCGCGAGGTGCTGAGGATTCTTTCGGGCCTGGTTTATACCTACGTGGGGCTTTCCCTGTTCCTCACCGGGGTGAACGTGGGCTTCATGCCCATGGGAAACTATCTGGGACATGCCCTCGGGGCGCTGGAGCATGCCTGGGTGCTCGTTCCCCTGGGCATGCTGATGGGCTATTTCGTGGTTTCCGCGGAGCCGGCCGTGCATGTGCTCAGCCGTCAGGTCTATGAGCTTACCGCGGGCGCCATCCCCCAGCGCGCGCTGGGGCTGAGCCTGTCCATCGGCGTGGCGGTGTCGGTGGGGCTGGCGATGCTCCGTATTCTCACGGGCGTGCATATCCTGTGGCTACTCGTGCCCGGCTATGTCGTTGCGCTTGCCATGATGCCCTTTGTGCCGCCGATTTTTACCTCCATCGCCTTTGACTCCGGCGGGGTGGCTTCCGGCCCCATGACCGCTACCTTTTTGCTTCCCATGGCCATGGGTGCGTGCGCGGCCGTGGGCGGCGATGTGGCGACGGACGCCTTCGGCGTGGTTGCCATGGTCGCCATGACCCCGCTGATTACCCTGCAAGTTCTGGGGCTGGTGTTCAGGCGCAGACAGCGCGGCGTGGAGGCCGCGCCGGCGCCCCGGGAGGAGATCATCGAATGAACGGAGGGAGGGTGCGATATGCATGATCTGTACTTGCTCAACCTGATCGTCCGCCGCGAGGACGGCGAGCCGTTTGCCGATTTCCTCAACGAGCAGGGCATGGAAACGGTTCACAGCCTCCCCTGCCGGGGAACGGCGGGCAAGCGGCTTTTGAGCGTCATGGGCCTGGAGGAAACCGAAAAGACGCTCCTGTGGACGATGACCTCGCGCAGCGCGGCGCGGCGGTTGCTGAGCGGGCTGGTTCGCGAGATGGGACTGGACATGCCCGGGGCGGGCATCGCCTTTACGCTGCCGGTGGGCAGCGTCGCGGGCGCCAGCAGCCTGCGTTTTCTCACGGGCGGACAGGAGATCATCATGGGTGAGGTGAAGGAAATGCCGGATCGCTTTTTATACGAGCTTATCGTCGCCATCGTCAACCGCGGCCATGTGGACACGGTCATGGACGCCGCCCGTGAGGCGGGGGCCATGGGCGGGACGGTGGTACATGCGAAGGGAACCAATCCCGGTGGAACGAGCCAGTTTTTTGGCATGTCCATCGCGGAGGAAAAGGAAATGCTGCTCATCCTCTCGGCGGCATGCGACAAGGGGCGCATCATGCGCACCATCATGGACAAGGCCGGCGTGCAAAGCCCCGCGCATACGGTCATGTTTTCCCTGCCGGTGGAAAGCGTGGCAGGCCTGAGGAGCGTCATGGCCGCCGCGGGGGAGAAGGAGGCATAGGACCGCAGCGGCGCGGGGACGGTGGGATCGGAGAAGGCGCGAAGCGTGAGCCCGCGCCTTCTTCGCTTTCTGCGGCAGAAAACCCGGGTTGAAATAAAGAAGGCATGCCCTCTTGACAGATACATCGCAGTGCGATATATTTAGATCGCACTGCGATGTATTTTCGTGAAACGGGAAGGAGGAGCCTTTTGGACCCGCACATAAAAAAGGTCTATGTTCCCATGACGGAAACGGCATTTTACATTTTACTCTGCCTGCAAAAGCCAAACCACGGGTATGGGGTTGTCCAAACCGTTGAGAAACTGACGGACGGAGCGATCAGGCTGGCGCCCGGCACCATGTATGGGAGTCTGGCGAAGATGGAAAAGGACGGACTGATTCGCTTTCTTCGGGAAGAGGAAAAGCGGAGGATCTATCAAATCACCGATTTGGGCTCAGAGGTGCTGCAAATGGAGCGCAAGCGGATTGAGCGCTTGTTTCATGTCGCACAGGAGGGGATCTGAGGATGAAAAAGACCTTCAAATATTTCACGATCTTTGAATACGAAAAGGAGCAGAACTATCTGCGGGCGATGCATCAGGCCGGCTGGAAATTTGTCAGGGTGTCGGGCCTGTGCGTCTACCATTTTGAAAAATGCGTCCCTGAGGACGTGATTTACCAGTTGGATTACAACCGGGACGGCATCGCGCACAAGGACGAATATGTAAAGATGTTCAGCGACTGCGGCTGGGAATATCTTCAGGACTATATGGGTTACAGCTATTTCAGAAAACCGGCCCGGGAGGCGGCGGGCTCGGAGGAAATCTTCTGCGATGACGCTTCGAGGCTACAGATGCTGGAGCGCATCTTCAGGGGCAGGGTGATTCCCCTGCTGTTGCTGTTCTTTGTCATTCTGATTCCCGAGTTTATCATCTATGTTTATCGGGGGGAGGCGGCCGTCGCAATGGTACTGGGTGTGATGATTGGCTTGTACCTTCTGATTCTGGCACAGTTCGCTTCGCAGTACACCAAGCTCAGAAGTCGGAGATAGCGGCCCGGCAGCAAGGCGTGCCTTCCCGCCGCGGGGCCGCAAGCCCCAACAAAAAGCCACCCGGCAATCGGGTGGCTTCGCTGTGGTGGGATTAGTAGGGCTCGAACCTATGACCTCCACGATGTCAATAGTATTATGAATTGCGAATTTGTTGCAGTATAAGGTTTTTATGACTATCTCATTTTGAAATATTCTTGCAAATGATGGCATTGAAACCCTTTATTCATCATATCCTTGCTTTTGTGTGTGCCCACTTTTGTGCCCACCTGTGCCCACCCTATGCTGGGTGTCGAGAGCATCGGCAACTGCTTCTTGCAAGCCGGTCATAAGATAGCCATAGGTATCCATGGTGATTTTGATAGATGCATGGCCAAGTCGCTCCTGAATGATCTTGGGTTGTGTGCCCAGCTTTATGAGCATGGCTGCATGCGTATGCCGCAGATCATGGTAAGTTGCTTCTGGCATGGGTGGAATAGCGGTTCCATTTCGCTGCTTGTTGATACCGTGGATGAGACGCTTAAGGGCCTGGGGATAGCTATCTGGCGCATATGGAGCACCGGTTCGTGATACACAAACGAAAGGACTGGTTTTGGGAACAGATTTTAATTCATCCATGACAAATTGCGGCATGCTGATGGTGCGACGGGAAAACATATTTTTCGTGTCTTTATGGATAGTCCTGCCAGATGCTGTCCTTGTGGTTGCATCGATGATCGTGATGGTGTTGCGGTCAAAGTCCACATTCTCCCATTGAAGCCCGGCTGCTTCTTCGCGCCGGAGCCCACCATAAAGCGCAAGCATCAGCGGAATACGGAAGGGGTGCCCTTCCGTTGACATACACAGATCATCAATGTCGCGCTGGTTTAGAATCCGTTGCTTGCGCTTTGGCGTCTTCGGAAGCTGGGCAGATGAAAGCGGGTTGACCGGAATATAGCCATGTCTGACACCCCATGACATGGACAGGCGCAACGGCTCCATCAGGCTCATGGCGGTACGCATTGAAATGGGCCTGCCTGTGATTGTACCATTTCGCAGATCATCAATGAGCCTTTTTTGCGTCTGCGCATTGACGCGCTTGATCTGGAGAGTATAAACCGGGTGCTTGCTGATACGATCGATTCCATCCGAATATTTTGATAGCGTGGTTGCGGCCACATGGTTGACGCAGTGTTCAGCAAACCAGCGTTCCATAAGCTGGCCGCAGGTCATGCTGTCTCCATGGACATCAATGCCAGCGTTGGATAGCCGCTCCAGCCTTCGGGCCTGCTCCCACGCCTGTTCCTTGGTAGCAAAGCCGCTTACTCGCTTCATGCTTATGTTTCCAGCGTCATCTGTGACACGATAGCGTACACTCCATACGGAGCCCCTTTTGGTTACGGACGCCATGGCGTACCTCCGAAAATATCGTATAGGGTATATATATAAAATATTTCGTGATAATGTGTTAGTTTTCCCCGCAATCCCGTATGACGTATGGGATTGCGGGCTTTTTTGCATGTGACAGGCTGGTGTAAGTCGTGCTAGCACACCTGAAAAATGTGTTAGACGTTGGATAGATGCCCTCAGTGTGAAAGGGTACCCAAATCAACGTCCTTGAAGCGGGTGTTTGATTCAGTTTGATAAAAATCCTTAAAGACCGATGCGTGAACCAGCGCAATTTTACAGCCTTCCCGAATCAGTGATTCAGCTTTTTCAATTTTGCCGGATTTGCCATCCGTCCCGACAATGCCGAGATCCTCTTGGCCGATGATGAGGTGGGTGGTGCGGCGGGAGACGTTTGAAGCTACACGGCCACCCATGCTTTCGACGAACGCACGAGCCTGCGAACGGCTGATTCCGGGAATGTCGCCGGTAAATACGGCGCACATGCTTTTGAACTGGGCAGGGAGAAGGGGGCCGGAGGTATAATTACAATCGGGCTGGACCATTTCACCGGAGGCATTGGGATACGCCATAGATAAAGAAGTTGCGGTGAAATTTGGAGAATGGGAGGGTATTTGTGCATCCTGCGCTTCGGTTGTACAAAATGCATGGATGCAGGTGGTTTCGTCATTTAAGAGATGGAGCATGATCATGGCTGTGTTGAACGCATCACTCTCGGCATTGTGGTGGTTGAGGCAAAAACCGAAATGGTCGCAGATGGAAGATAGCGAAAGATGTTCAAAGCCATAGTTTTCTTCGCAAAGGCGCATGGTACAGTAAATATCCATGGGCGGCAGGGATACGCCATCGCGCTTTGCCGCTTTTTTAAGAACGGATGCATCAAAACCAGCGTTGTGCATGACAACGGAATAATGCCGGAAATAGCGGCCATACTCCTGCCATATCTGCGCAAAGGTAGGAGATTCTTTGACCATCTGTCGGGTGATACCGTGAACGCCTATATTGCGATCGTCAAAAACTGCACGGGGATTGACCAGCGTAGAGCGTGACCATACGACCTGCGTGTTTTTTACAAGCGTAATCCCCATGGAGCAAATGCTGTCGTTTTTTCTATTGGGCGTTTCAAAATCTACAGCGATAAAGTCCATAAACGCTCTCCCTTATACTGTTCTGTTTTTTCCGTAAAAGATACGACCAGCTTCTAAATTATCCCGATACATGCAGTGGTTATAAAACACTTCATGAGGATGGAGGCAGGCACCGGCGTCCGAACAGCGTTCAAAGTCATTGCAGCAGCCAAACACATCGCTTCCCAGGGAACGAAACATGACGGCTTTCATTTGCTTTGACCAAAGTGTGAACGCATTAAAATCGAATGTGGCATCCAAGACGAAAGCATATCCGTCCAGCATGCGATTGTCGCTGCTGCCTTTATAAATCATACGGTACACTGGGGCAAACGATGGCTGGGGAGCGTTTGGTAGTTTAAGAACAGTCGCAGGGACGAACATATGGGGTGCGGCGGCGCGGTGCAACAGGCGAAAAATCATCGAGCCATACAGCGATACAGTGAGACCACCGTTTGTGGAATTGACAGCATAGGTATCCGAATCGTCATAGGATTCAAGAAGCATATCCCGCCAGCTTTCAAAAAAGCGTTCAAATCCCTCTGCCGTGTTTTCAGGAATCAAAACAGGCACTTGCGTAACCTCCTATTATCTTTGAGATATTTCATGCTAGTCGATTCTCATTGTCAAAATCGTCATGCAAGATATGCTCTATTTCATGGATGAACGCCTTTCGTTGCCGATCATACGAATGTCGCGAGTTGATGTACACGCTGGCAAAGCCGTCGTTATCCATGGCTGTGACACCGCAGACGGTGGAATCAAGATCAACAAGACGTACACAGTAGTCGCCATCAGTCAGGGAGAGTTTATTTGACCTGCCCATTTTTCATTGCCTCCAGAAGATCAGCCGTCTTTTGAAGCACTTCGTCGGGAGCGTCTTTTGCAGCGTCGAAAAGGATGCGCATACCGGGGCGGCGATAAAGAGTCTCTTGAAATTGACTGTTTGGGTTCCCATGTGCCAGCAAAGTGTTGGCGTCAATATCAAAAATATCGCACATTTTGAGTAGAGTGCTGCTGTCAGGCTCTGCTTTATTATTTTCCCATTTTGAAACGGCCTGAGCACTGACACCAAGCGCCTCTCCCAGTTCTGCTTGATTCATATTAAGGGTTTGACGATAATATTTGATCTGAGAACCAAGTGACATACTATCACCTCCTATCTATTGACATTATACAACCGACGGTTTAACACAGCAATAGAAAAAAAGTTGCGTTGTTGTATTGACTTTCAACCTTTGGTTTATTATAATCAACGTGAAGTTGAAATCGAGGTGATGTTTAGTTGTTTTGCGAAAAAATTTTTACTATTAGAATGGAAAAAAAGTTGAGCAGGCGTGAGTTAGCAAAAAAAGTCGGTGTATCTCAACAATTTATTCAACAGCTGGAAAAAGGGAAGAAAAATCCAAGCCTTGACACAGCGGTCAAGCTCGCGCATGCCCTTGACTGCACGCTTGATCGCCTATTGACAGACAGGGAGGAACCCGTGAAAGAATACGAGATACAGGAGGAATGATGATGCCGCGCAAATACCTGACCCCAAAGGAAGCGGCTTCGGCATTGGGCTTGTCTACTACAACCATCAGCCGATGTGTCAAGCGAGGAGCTCCAGTGCACCGCTGGGGATCGACTGGCACCCGATACCGGATATGCCTTGAAGAATTCGTTGCCTGGATGGAGCGGCAAAACAGCGATTATACCTTTGCAGGAGAATCGCAAGCCCAGCAACAGGATGCCGAGGAAATGGCGAGAAAGCGCCGGGAAATGATACGGGCGCTTTAGAAAGGAACGCTGAAAATGAGAATTTGCATGGAACTTTCCGCCGAACGCGCACAGCTTGATCGACTGCGGGCCGCCTACAAGGATCATCTTGTGGTAAAGGGAAGCTGCCGTCTGAAATGGCTTGAACGGGAGATCGACATGCAGGAGGAAAAGGTGAAGGTGCTGACAGCCGCGCGGAATGCGACGCATCCAGGAGGATGTCTGGCATGCGCCAGCAGAGCAACATGCATCCTTCTTTCGGTGGTGGACTGATGCTGAAGAAATACCGGGAGAAAGGAGGGGTGCGATATGTCCGAAAAAATACGCGACCTGCAAGATTTTCTTGCGTTGCTGGACGATGTGAAGGGACCCAGCGCCAGCGGGAACTATGTGGCGCGGTGTCCGGCACACGATGACGGCACCCCAAGCCTTACGGTCTGCGCGAAAGAAAGTCCAAAGGATGGAAAGCAACGTGTATATTTCCATTGTCAGACCAAGCGTTGCAGCCAGGAACAGATCCTCAACGCCTTGGGACTGACGGCACGTGATTTGATTTTGGACGAAGGATACACCCGAATTGACCGCTTGCCAAACGGCGCTAAAGTACATACGGTTGGGAAAAAGCCTCAAGTCCCAAAAGCGGCGGGCGATGGGCTAGGAAAGTTGACCAATACCTATGACTATACAGACAGTGATGGCACGGTTCTGTTCCAGGTTTGCAGATTTGAAAAGCTGGATGCGGATGGGAAGAAGGTCAAAACCTTTCGTCAGCGGCAATACAGGCCGGACGCCCCAGAAGCCAGGGACGGGTATGTATGGAGTGTCCCAAACGAAGTACGGATACGCACATTGTACCACCTGCCGGAAGTGTCGTCGGCGATCCGAAACGGAACGCCAGTATTTGTGGTCGAGGGCGAGAAGGACGCCGACACGATGGCACGCCTGGGCTATGTGGCCACAACGAATCCGGGCGGCGCTGGGAAATGGCAGGATGGACACACCGCACTGCTGCGCGGCGGCGATATCGTGGTGCTGTATGACTGCGACGTTGAAAAGAATAATTACACCGGGCAGAAGCATGCCTGGGATGTTGCCACCAGGCTAAAGGATTGCGCGTTGCGGGTGAGGATGCCAGCACTTACAGACGCCTGCCCGAATATGCCGCCCAAAGGCGACATTACGGATTTTTTTGAAATCATGGGCAAGGAGCCCGGGAAAAAAGCCTTTGATGCGCTGGTGGCGGAGTGCGCCGATTTTGACCCGCAGGCTGTACCCCCATGGCTTGACCCGATGGAAGCAGCGGCAGCGATGTATGACAAAGTGGGCGGCTACTGCGTGCAGGACGGATGTATCTGCCAGCGGACTAACGACGGTGACCGGAAGCTGTGCACCTTTGTGGCTATGCCATCGCAGATCGTGACGCGGGACGATGGTGTGAACCTTGAAAAAGTGTTCGTGATCGACGGCTGGGCGCAGGGCGGACAGCAGCTTCCGCAGGTGCAGGTAAAAGCGCCCCGATTCAAGGGGATGGATTGGGTGCTGGAAAGCTGGGATTTTGCGGCCAATATCATGCCGGGCAACCTGATTAAGGATAAGCTGCGTTATGCCATTACCGAGGTTGGCCGTATGAGCGCGAAGCGAAGAACCGTGTACACGCATACAGGCTGGCGCAAGATCGGCGGCCAATGGACGTATCTGCATCAAGGTGGGGCGGTTGGCACCGAGGGGGTGAGCGTAGACCTGGAAAGCTCGCTGGCCAACTACACGCTGAACGGCTGCGATGATCTTGAACCGGGAGAAGCGGCGCGCCAAAGCCTGATGGTGCGCAAATGTATCTCCGACCGCCTAGCGGTTCCGCTCCTGGGGGTGATGTTTCTTGCGCCTCTGTGTGAATTCATGCGGCAGGCGTCGTATTCTCCGGGTTTCGCTCTGTTTATCCTCGGAGGAACCGGCTGCCGCAAGTCAACGGCTATTGGGCTTGCACTTAGCTATTTCGGTGCATTTCATGCAAAAAATCTGCCTGCCAGCTTCGATGACACCTCCAATACAATCCGAAAAAAAGCGTTTATCCTTAAGGACTGCCCGATCGTGGTTGATGACTATCACCCGGAAACGAGCTTGCAGGAACGGCGCAGGATGGAAAGCATTGCGCAGAGCTTGAGCCGTGCATTTGGCGATGGAACGGATCGCGGACGATTAAAGGCGGACCTGAGCCTGCGGGAGGCTATGCCGCCACGCGGCGTTGCAGTGATGGGCGGCGAGGATATGCCGAATATTGGTGACAGCGGCACAGCCAGATTCTATGTAGTGAATGTCGGGCAGCAGGATGTGCCGATAACGGAGGAACTGACGGAGGCGCAGGAAATGGCTAGGCGGGGAGTGCTGCGCAGGGTAATGCGCGGGTATATCGAGTTTTTGCAGCCACGCGCCGACAGATTGAGCAAGCAGCTTGAAACGCGATGGCTGAAGCTGCGTGCCCAGGCGATCAAAGAAACGCAGGGGGCGCACAAACGTGCTCCGGAGGCGCTTGCCCACATAATGCTTGGCTACAGCATGATGCAAGACTACCTTGTGTCGGTCGGGGCAATGACGGATGAAGAGGCAAACGCCGATTTTCTGGACGCCTGGCGCGTGCTGGTCGAAAACAGCACGGAACAGGGAAAGGAGGCCAGAGAGGAACGTCCAAGCAAACGCTTCATTTCCGCTATCAGCGAGCTGCTGGTGAACCAGACGGTGACAGTAAAGGACCTGAGCATCCATTCCGCCACAGCGGAAAAAGGCATGATAGGCTATGTGGATGCGGATTATTACTATCTGCTTCCAGAAATGTCTTATACAACTGTTTCCAGGCTGTACAGCGATCAGGGGATGACCTTTCCGCTATCCAAGCGGCTTTTGTTTCGACAGCTCAGGGATGACGGGATAATCGTGCCGGATGCCGATGGCAAGACAACCAAAAGCAAGAGCGTCGGTGGAAAGATCGTGCGTCTCCTGTGGATTCCCAGGCGCTTTTTGGACGGTGATACACCAGCCCCTGAAGAGCAGCTTCGTATGGACGGATATGTGCAGGTCAGCGATGAGGACATGCCGTTTTGATTGTACGGAAAGGATGGTACAGTATGAAAGCCACGGAAATGAAAGTAACCTACATCGACCCTGATATGCGGCAGCTATTTGTCGAAAAGCTACCCGATGGCGGATATGGTGTGTGGAGCCAGAAAGACAAGCATGCGCCGCGCAAGCTGATGGCTGCGTCCATCCGAAAGGACGGATACAAAACGTTTGAGGATGCGCAGCATGCATTGGACCTCTATGTGTCAAACAAGCGGTACAGCGGGCCGGGCAATGCAAGCTGGGAAGTGCTTGTAAACGGAAAGGCAACAAGCTGGAATGACTACAGCGCCATGGTGCGTGGCGAACTGTCTGCGCCATCGGCGGAGGCTCCAGCGGCAATCGTGTCGCTGGCCAACATTGAATACAGGATCGCGGTCCATATACAAGGGGTTTATGAGAATATCCTTGAGGTTGGCCGTTGTTTGAACGAGGCGAAGGAGGCCGGGCTTGTACCCCACGGACAATGGGAAGCGTGGGTCAGGAAAAACACCGGTATGGGCGAACGTAGCGCACAGAAGCTGATGCAGGCTGCGCGATGCGTACAGGCCGGGAGCGCGATGGAGCGCCTGCCCATCAGCAAGATACAGGCTATTTTATCGCTTCCAGAGGCGAAGCGCGAACCGATGGCGGAGCGGGCAACAACAGAGGACATGAGTTTGCGGGATCTGCAAGAGGCTATCAAGCGGGAAAAGCAGCGCGCTGACCAACTGGCCGACGAGAAGGACAAGAGCATCGCCCGCGCGGTAGCCGCCGAGCGCGAGCTGGACAATTTGAAAGCGGACCTTCCAAAGCTGGCCGAGAATCTTGCAGATGAATATGTCGAAAAGGCTGCCGAAGAGATGAATGCCTTGCGTGAACAGCTGGAACAGGCGCGCGCCAAAGCGTCGGCACCGGCTGCCAGTATCAGCCCGGAGGCGCAGGCGGAGATCGACCGACTGACCCGCGAGCTGGCCGAAGTCGAACGTTACGCCGAGCAGCAGGCAGAGTTGCGGCAGCACGCCCAACAAGAGCTTCTCAACCAGCGAGTGCAGACTGCGCGAGGTGAGAGTGCTGAATTATCCGCCTTCGGGTGTGGCGAGCTTGCAGCGGCTGTGCAGGCGTTTATGGGAGCTGCGGGCATTCTTCCTCATCTTGGGGCGAGTATTGCACAGATAGCTGAGGCAGAACGCATACAAATGCGGCAATATGTTGATATGGTGGCCACATGGGTGGAAGGGGCGCGCCAGGCGCTGGATGCGGTCATTATTGAGGAGGATGGAATATGGAAAAGGGAAAGCTGATGAAGGTTCAGGCTGCCGAAGCCATCGCTCTGTCCCCGGAGGTAAAGGCGGCGCTGGGACAAATGGGTGAGATCATGCGCAGCATGGCCGATATGCTGCGTGCAACCAACGAGCGTATGGCATCGCTTGAACGGGAGGTCCGGCTTATGACCAAGGTGACGCCAGCGCAGGCCAACGCCATCAATGAAGCCATCCGGCAAAGGGCTGTGGAGCTATGCGGGGAGTATCGGGCGAAGGGATGCGAGAAAGCCGCAGCGAACGCGATCCGGCGGGCCGTTCGCCTGACCACCGGCGTCAACAGCATCCGGGAATTGCCACGATGCGAATATGCTGTGGCAATGGAACAGGTAAAGATGTGGGATGACTTCAAGACCATGAGAGCACTTAGAAGCAAGGCTGACAAGGAGGCGCGGCATGAATAAGCTCATCATAATCGGAAACCTGACCCGCGACCCGGAGCTACGCACGACACAGGATGGAACGTCTGTGTGCAATTTTACGGTTGCCGTAAACCGAAAGGTGCGGACAGACGGCCATCCGGAAGCGGATTACTTTCGTGTGGCGGCCTGGCGCACACTGGGCGAGAACTGCGTAAAATACCTGTCCAAGGGAAAAAAGGTGTGCGTTACCGGTGCAATATCGGCGCGGGGGTATACGGGTGGCGACGGAAGTACCCATGCATCGCTTGATCTTTTGGCCGATGAAGTGGAATTCCTGACGCCCAGAAGCACCGACCCCGGCACAGGGAGGGATGCGGGATGAACGCCATGGAAATCCTGAACAGATGCCGTAGCGCAGCCGGTGAGATCGAACGGCTGGACCAGCGTATTGCGCGTTACAGAGCATGCGCGACAGACAGCTCGGCGCGCATTGGCCGTGTAGGATGCGCGCCGGGAACGGCATGCGATCCTGTTTCGCAATTCGCCGTAGAGATAGCGGATTGCAGGAAGCAGCGCGATCAGCGGCAACGCGAGTATATGGCTGAAAATTACTGTGCCTGCAAGCTGCTGGACAAGCTGCCGGAAACGGAGTGCGCCATCTTGTACCGATACTATCTGGCAAGAAAGACCGTAGGTGAAATCGCCTGTTCGCTGCACTTCACGGTCAACTATGTTAAGCGAAAGAAGGCGGAAGCCGTAGCAAGGCTTGAAGAAATCGATATAGCCTCGGTTTATGAACATTTGCCGGACTGGTATATCGATCAGATCAAGCAGGACGGAGTGCGAAAATCATGAGGATACCTTTAGGATACCCTCAGGAAACCCAAAAGGATACCCATAGGATACCATAAGGATACCCTGAGGATACCTTGCGGAAACCATTGACGTTGTGTTATGGTTATGCTGGCCGAAGGGATAAGGAACGATGCGGGTTATGGAGCCTGCATCGTTCCTCTTTGGTTTCAAAAGCGTCTGCGCAGACGCTTTTCAAGAACGGTATGGCGGCCTTGCCTGGATGGCATGGCCGCCGCCGCATATCCGGGTGGAACAAAATATGCAAAGAAAACAAGCCGATCCGTTTTATTTATCGAAGGCATGGCGGACCGTGCGCGCCGAAGCCCTGCGCCGGGACCATGGCATGTGCGTGCGCTGCATGGAACGATTTATGAACGGCGGTGAAAAGCCCAGACTTGCCGTGATCGTTCACCACAAAAAATCCCGAAAGGAATATCCAGAGCTTGAGCTTGATCTTGACAACCTGGAAAGCCTGTGTGACATCTGCCATAATCGCGAGCATCCTGAAAAGGGAAAGAAAAAGCCCGAAACAGGTTTACCGGATATCTGCAAAGGCATACGAATCATCGACATTTGAAAGGGTGAGAGCATGAACGCACAGCTGCGCGAAAAACATTTTGAGAACCTCAGGGACCCCTGCGCCATGGAAATGTACGATGGGCTGTGCAGCGACTACGAACGCCTGTATGGAGCGATCCCTGCCAGCGCCCAGACGATCATTTGCGACATCGCCGTTATGGAACAAAGCAAACGCGCTTATTATGAAAATATCAACAAATGTGGCGTGATGGAGGAATTTCGCAACGGTCGCCAGCATTTCTGGCGCGAAAACAAGGCTGTGCAGGCCGCTCGCGCCCTGGCCGAACAGCAGCGCAAGCACATGAACGAACTGAAACTGACACCTTCCAGCCAGCGTGTCACGCCTGATACCGCTGACGATGAATTTAACAGCTTCTGAAAACAAGACTGCCGCCCGCGTCCATCAGTATGCGCGCGACGTGGTTGACGGAACCATCCCCATGGGTGAAAAGGTGCGGCTTGCATGCCAGCGCCATTTTGACGATCTGGAAAAGAGCCGTTCGCCGGATTATCCCTGGCGCTTCGACGAAGCAAAAGCTGCGCGCCCCATAGAGTTTATGGAGCGTTTTTTATCGCCTACAAAGGGCGAGTACGGAAAAATGCGGCTGCTGGGCTGGCAGTGCTTCGTAGAAGGAAGCCTGTACGGCTGGGTGGACAAACGAACCGGCCTGCGCCGTTTCCGCGAAGGACTTATCGTTGTGGGGCGCGGAAACGGAAAATCCACCATGGTGGCAGGAAACGCGACCTATGGAGCCAGCAAGGATGGGGAACGCGGAGCGGACATCTATCTGCTCGCCAACTCAAAGGAACAGGCGGGCATCGTCTACGAGGAGTGTCAGGCGCAGATTCGCGCAAGCCCCAAGCTGTCACCGCACTTCCGTGTGCTGCGTGACGGCATTCATTACGACGCGACAGGCGGCAGAATCCAGCACCGTGCGAGCGACAGCCGAAAGCTGGACGGTTTGAACCCGCATCTTGCTATCTTTGATGAGCTACATGGCTTTCATGGCTTCAAGCTGATAAATGTCATCAAGCGCGCCATGAAGAAACGCCGACAGCCGCTTGCTTTGTACATCACCACGATGGGCACGGTGCTGGACGGGCCGCTTATGCATTATTACAACCTGTTCACTGACGCCATGCGCGGGCAGCTCCGGCAGGAGATCAGCGACCGGCTTTTCGCGTTTATCTGCGAGCTGGATCAGGAGGATGATATTGAGAACACAAGCACATGGATTAAAGCCAATCCGAGCCTTGGTGCGCTGCTAAGGATGGAGGACCTGGTGAGTGATTGGGAACGTTCCAAGCTGGTGCCACAGGAACGAAGCGACTTTATCAACAAGCAACTCAACATTTTCACCAACAGCGGCGAAGCCGTATTTGTAGATTATGACGTGATTGAGCGCAACCGGGACATGATCGACATCAGCAGTTTGGAAGGCCGCGACTGTTATGGCGGATTTGACCTTTCCAACACGGAGGACCATACGGCAGCCGTGCTGGAATTTGAACTGGACGATGGGCGCATATTCGTGCTGCCTCATACATGGGTGCCGGAACGAAAAGTACAGCTGGACAATGAAAAGCTGCCCTACTATGAATATGCCATGCAGGGCCTGCTAAGCATCGTGCCGGGAGAATACATCGAAAAAGAGCTGGTATTTGACTGGTTTAAGCGAATGGGTGAAAGGTATAACATCGTAACCATCGGTTACGACGTGGCCCAGGCGACCACGCTTGTGCGAATGCTTAAGGAACACGGCTTTGCCTGCGAGGTGGTAAGGCAGGGAGCCATTACATGCAACGCGCCCATGAAGGATATTCGAGAAAGGCTGCTGGACGGAAAGATCGTGATGAACCGGAACCCACTGTTCTGCTGGTATCTTGGGAACGTCCGGCTGCGCCGAAACTTTTACGATCAGGAGAAGGAAAACTGGTATCCGACCAAACGCGACAGGTACCGAAAGATCGACGGATTTATGGCGTTTCTCAATGCGCACGTCGAGTACCTTCGCATCAATCCGCTGGACAATACCGACCGGGATGTGCAAGTGACCGTGTACAGCCTGTATGACTAGGAGGGAAGCGTCTGAATGTGGCCTTTCAAAAACGCCCGTGACAAGCCTGCTGCCAACAGCCCGGATTATGGCAAGATGCGAAACGTGAACCGCACGCGCGCCGACTGGACGATGGCCAACAGTGAGGCCATCTATGCGGCTGTGAGCCGGATCAGCAACACCGTCGCCATGATCCCCATGCATTTGTACAAGGGAATGGAGATCGTCAGGGATGATCCCCGCGAAATCCAGGTGGCCTACACGCCCAACGCCACCATGAATCCGTTCACCTTTCGGCAGACGATGGAAGCGTTCCGGAATGTGGAGGGAAGCGCCTATGCGCTGCTGGTGCCAACCGAGGATGGCTTGGGCGTATCCAGCATGGATGTGCTGGACGCCGCGAGAGTAACGCCAATGCGCGATCAGCAGACGCGGGAAATCTGGTATCGGTTTACACTGGATGATGGCGTACAGGCGATGGTGCATTCCTCAAGCATGATCGCCCTGCACCATATGAGCGCAAACGGGGAGCGCGCCATTCGGCCTGTAGACGTGCTGGCCGGGACGCTGGACTATGACCGGCAGATCAAGGAATTTTCCCTGACCCAGCTTGACGGCGTCAATACCGGCGTTGTGCTGAACATACCGGGGACAGGACTTAGCGACCAGAAGAAAGAAGCGGCGATCAACAAATTTCTGGAAGCATACCGAAAAAGCGGCGGCAGGCTGGTGGTTCTGGAGGGCGGCATAACGGCAACCGCGCTGACCGGCAGCCCGGTCGACCCGCGCGTGCTGGATGTGGAGCGGATCAGCAAGAACCGGGTGGCGACGGTCTACAATATTCCGCCGCACATGCTGGGCGATTACACCGACACAAGCTACTCGACAGCCGAGCAGAGCAAAAGGGAGTTTATTGATCTGACCATAATGCCCGTCATCGCGCAGTGGGAAGCCGAGTTTAACCTGAAAAGGCTGACCCTGGGAGAGCGGAGGCAGGGCTATGCGTTTCGCAGCGATCTGCGTGCTATGATGCGGGCAGATATGCAGACAATGGCGGAAATGTACCAAAAAGCGATACGCGGCGGGTGGATGCGCCCGAACGAAGTGCGTGAAAGCGAGGGATTTCCGCCCGATCCCTTTGGCGATAAACTGATGGGCAGCCGTGACCTTGTGCCGTTGGAAACGCTTTTGAAAGGGGAGATGAAATAATTGGCGACGTTTTGGAGCTTCAAAGATGAGGTCGCCCCCGGTGTGGACGAGCTGCGCATCGACGGGGAAATCGTGGATGATGAAGAAGCGTGGCTGTATGAATGGTTTGAGCTTCCTCATACCAGCCCCAACATGCTGCGCAACGAGCTGAATGCTCGAAAGGGCCGGGCCATCAATGTGTGGATTAACAGCTATGGCGGAAGCGTGTTTGCAGCGGCAGGAATTTACAACGCGCTAAAAGAGCATACGGGTGTCGTGACAACGATTGTGGACGGCATCGCCGCCAGCGCCGCAAGCGTGATTGCCATGGCGGGCGAGCGCGTGGAGATCACTCCGGTTGGCATGCTGATGATCCACGATCCCATCACCAGTCTGGAAGGAGGCAGGGCAAGTCAATTCAGGCGCACAGCCGACGTGCTGGACAAGGTAAAGGAAACCATCGTGAATGCCTACACGGTGAAAACCGGGCTGGATCGGCAGGAAGTAGCGCGGATGATGGAGGAGGAAACCTACATGACGCCGATGGAGGCGGTGCGGCTGGGGTTTGCTGATACGATCCGCAATGTCAACGCCGAAAAACAAGGCGCCGTTAATGGACTGTACAGCCGGAAAAAGGGCGCTGCCGTGTATGACGAACGCTTGAAAGACGCGATTGCAGCCGCGTGCCTCAAGCTGGAAGAAGCAAGTTTTTCCGCAAACGACGCTTCTCATGCGAGACATGAGGATACCCAAGGAGCCGACGCTTTGCTGAAGGAGGCGCGCGAGCGTCTTGCCCTGCGCGGACGGCTTGGAAACAGACAAACTTTTTGATGTGAATGGAGGAAACGAGGATGGCAACGATTCTGGAAACCAAACAGGCGCTTTCGGATGTTCGCAATGAATTGCGCAAGGAACAGCAGCGCGGCGTTGAGCTGGCCAGAAATCCCGACGCTACTCTGGAGGAGGTCACGGCGCAGAGCGCGCTGCTTGATACGTTGCAGGCGCGGGAGGCGCTGCTGATGCGCGACCTTGAGCGTCAGGAGAGTGAGGGGCGTAACCGGGCAGAAAACGGCATGCAAGACCGCAAGCCTGGCAGCTCCTTTGGTTGCATGGGCGAATTTCTGAAATCCGTGCGCGATGCGTGCACGCCCGGCACTTCGGCAGATCGTCGGCTGTTCCGCGTGGCGGATACCGCCACGGGAGCCAATGAGGGGACCGGTGCGGATGGCGGATACCTGGTGCCGCCTGAATATGCGGATGGCATCATCGATCTGGTACGCGGAGAAAGCGTGTTGTATCCCCAGGCGCGCAAGGTACCTATCTCCGGCAACCGGCTCATCGAAATGTACCTGGCGGAAAGCAGCCGCAAAGATCCCAGCAGCGGCAGCCGCCATGGCGGCGTGCTGGCCTACTGGAAGGGCGAGGCCGATCAGTATGACGCAGTTAAGGCACAGTTTGGCGAACGCACCACGAACCTCCAGAAGCTGACCGCCTATTGTCCGGTGACCGAGGAGCTGCTGGAGGACTACCCGGCGATGGAAGCTACCATCAACGACCTGGTGGGACGCGAATTTGCCTTCAAGGCAGACGACGCGATGCTCAACGGCACGGGCAACCTGATGCCCCTTGGCATTCTTGCGACCAATTCCGGCACGCCTGCGCAGAACAACGGCGCGCTGGTGACCATCGACAAGGAAAGCGGTCAGGCGGCCAAAACGCTGATGTTTGAGAACATCATTAAAATGTACAATGCGCTTATCGCTCAAAACCGCAGCAACGCCGCCTGGTACATCAATCAGGATCTGGAAATTCTTTTGATGCAGCTAACGATGCCGACCGGCAGCATCAAGAGCACCGGCGACAGCGCGGTGGAAAAAATCGTGGGACAGAGCGGCGCGCCGGTCTATCTGCCCGCCGGTGCCTATGGCAACGCCGAAGCGCGGCTTTTCAATCTGCCCGTGCGGCCCATCGAGCAGTGCGGAGCGCTGGGCGAGAAGGGCGACATTGTGCTGATGGATGCCAGCCAGTATCTGTGGATCGAGCGGACGGGCATCACGAGGCAGAGCAGCATGCATGTGCGCTTTGACTATGATGAGACGGTATTCAAGTTTACCTGGCGCGCCGGTGGGCGTCCCGACTGGATGAACAAGATCGAGGCATACAAGGGCACTACGGCCAGGAGCCCCTATGTTTGCCTTGCCCAGCGCGCTTAAACGCGCGCTGGGGCGGGCTGTGCGCCGCTCCCGCAATGCCGCAGGCGTGCGCGTGACGGAGAGGAGGAAAATGCATGCCGGAGGCGACGGGACCGAACATCAATGATTTGAAGCGATATGCGGGCTTGAACCCGGACGGCGATGACCAGACCCTTGCCATTTGCATGGAGGCGGCGAAGGAATGGTTTAAGAACGCCGGCGTGGAGGGAGACGGGGAGAACAGCGCCTTGTATGCGCTTGGCGTGTACATGCTGGCGGTGCACTATTACGACAATCGCGGCGTGCTGGATTTGAGCAGCGCGACCAGGAGCAGCGACAGCCTGCCTTTTGGCGTAATGAGCATCATGCACCAGCTTAGACTGTAGGAGGAACGACATGCATAAACGGTTTAATGCCGGTGAAATGCGCACACAGATCATCATCAAGGCGTGCAAGGTACGGAAGGACGCCGACAACTACGCACAGGATGAATATGTGCCTTTGTTTGACCAGGCTGTAAGCTGCAAGTGGGTGAACGTCCATGGCAAAGAGGTGTATGAGGCGGCACGGCTTGATCTGAAAGAGGCGGCAACGATCACCATGCGTTATACGCCGCTGGTGGATGCCAGATGCCGGATTTGGAAAGCAACCGAGGCGGACGATCCAAAAGCCGGATATGATGTGGTGAGCCTGGACGACATTCAGGACCGGCACGAGCTGCTGGAAATAAAGGTGAAACGGGTGGTGAAAGCATGAGCCTCGAAAGCGACATCGGCGCGCTTGTGGCGTTTAGCGGCTTTCCCTGCGTGGCCAATGAATACAACGGCGGCGAGGAAAGCTACTTCGTTTTTACGACTTCGACACAGGGCTTGCTTTTTGCGGATGACAGGCCAGTGGTCGAACGCGAAGCCGTTTCCCTGCATTTGCACTGCCCGCACAGTCTCAACACCGTTTCGCTGCGCAAGCAGATCAAGATCAGAGCGGACGGGGCGGGCTTTACATGGCCAACGGAACAAAACTTGAGCGACAAGGAGGGACAGCACATCCTTTTTGAGTTTGAGCGCGAGGTGGATGTGGATGGCCAGCTTTCGGGTGGATGGACTGGATGAGCTGCTACGGGATTTTTCCGCGATTGCCGAACTGCCGGACACGGTCGCCGAGGATATGCTAAATGCCGAAGCTGATGTGCTGGTAGAAGCGCAAAAGGCCACGGCGGGGAGTATGCTGGCCGGGCCATACAGCAAGGGCATCACGGCATATGGCCTGACAAAAGGCAAGGTGCAGATGAGCAGCGGCGGGAAGGTTCTGCACATCACGTTCAAAGGAACGATTACTGACGCGCACCATAAGAAGCCCACGCGGATCGCGGAGATTGCCTTCATCAACGAGTTTGGCAAAGAAGGACAGCCACCGAGGCCGTTTATCAAAACGGCCAATGAGGAAAAGGGGGAACAGGCCGTTCAGGCAGCCGCCCGTGTATACGATCGTTTTCTGAAAACAAAAGGATTTTGAAAAGGAGTGACACAGCATGGCCGATATCGGATTGAAATACATGGCCGGAGCCATTATGGACACTGACCCGGAAAATGCGCAACCCACCTATGAACCGGGATTCGTCATTGGAAAGATGGTGAGCACCAACCTAACAGTGACGAACGCCGAGGGTGAGCTGTATGCGGACGATCAGCTTTCCGAGTATGTGAGCGAGTTTTCCAGCGCGGATTTCACCGCAGAGGTGGATAATATTCCGCTGGAGAAGCAGGCGATCATGTACGGCGCTACCTACGAGGACAACGAGCTGTTCCACAGCACGAACGACACGCCGCCCTATATGGCTATCGGCGGCGCACAGCAATTCCGGATCAACGGCGCTAGAAAGTATCGCACCTGGTATTTTGCGAAAGCTAAGGCTTCCTTGCCCGACTGGAAGGGTACCACCAAGGGCGGCTCAATCTCCTTTGGAACGCAGCCGATCAAGATGAAGGTGACGGCACCCAACGTCGGACGCTGGTATCGGGTGAAAGAATTCGATACCTACGAAAATGCCAAGGCGCACATTGACATGTTGCTTGGCGTGAAAGACTGGCACGGTGTTAACGTGCAGATCAATGGCGCGGAATCCGGAGAAGGTGCATCTCCGGTTGGAACAAGCTATGTAGCCAATGGCGATACGTTTGTACTGACGGTAGCGGGCACGCCTACAGCGCTGTATGACAACGGGGTGGATCAGGTCGCCAGCATCAGCGAAAACAAATATACCATTTCCAACGTGGAGGGCGATCACAATATTGCGGTGATCTTCTGATGACGGTACGGGCGGCTGTGTTCTGCGCACAGCCGCCTGTGCGTTTTTTTGAAAGAACATGCTGGAGGATGAGGCCGTGAAACTGGAAGAGTATTCTTTTTTATATAATGCCGCTGCTTATTTTGCGGCCAAAGAACATTTTGGAGCAAAGGAACGCGCCGCACTGGAGGCGCTTCGGCAGAAAACGCCTGATGATGAGAAAAACTCACATGCATACAAACAAGCTGAAAGCAAGCTGGAGGACGCCGCGAACCGACAGAATTTTGTTTCCCTGATTACGCAGCCCACGCAGGAGGGATTTGACGCGCTTTGCTGGGCTGTAGCGGAACTGGCCACGCAGGGAGAGCTGCTGCGCCGCCACATGGGGCATGAACCGCGGGAGCTGCTGACGGCTGAAAAGGTTCGGCGCGAGCTTGCTCCCCATCAGATAGCGCAGGCCGTATCGTTTGTGATGGCAGCTGTGATCCACGGCATCCATGAACCTGCGGACGCTGATGCCGAGGTAGACGAGGTGCTGGAAGAACTTCAAAAAAAAACGGAAAGGAATTAACCCTGCCCGACTATCTTGGGTTGTCGTTGGAAATGGGGCTTAGCGTGAAAGAAGCCATGCTGATGGAGATAGTAACAGTATACAGCGTTTACCGGAAACGGTTTGACAGACGAAAGGCGGGCAGTCAGAAGTGAGTACGACGCGTGATGTCAGCACCAGACTGATTTTGCAGGGCGAGAAGGAATATCGCGCCGCCATGCAGCAGATCAGCCGGGAGTACCGGGTGCTGGAGAGCGAGCTGAAAAAAGTCGACAGCGATTTTGAGGGGCAACGGAATACCCTTGCTGCACTAGAGGCCCGACACAAGGCGCTTAACGATGTGATCGCCCAGCAAAGCCAGCGGCTGAAAGCGGAAAAGGATGCGCTGGAAAATGCCCGTAAACTGCAAGAGGATTATGCCCGTCAGGCCGCTTCCGCCCGCCAGGCCCTGGATGAGCTGATCAGCTCAACCGATGACGCGGCGAAGGGAACCGAAGAATATAAGGATGAGGTTACCAGGCTACAATCGGAGATCGCAAAGAACGAAGCAGCTGAAACCAAATGCGCACAGGCTGTTGCCAATCATACAGTAAAAGCCAATGATGCGCAGGTGAAGCTGAATACGCTGAACCGGGAATTGGCCAGCAACGGCAAATATCTTGAAGAAGCCAGAAACAGCGCGGATGGCTGCGCCAAAAGCATCGACGCGTTTGGCCGTGAGGCATCGGAAACAGGGGATGATGCTTCGCGGATGGCGCAGCGGGTAAAGGCGGGTGTGGACGCTTTATCCGCTGCGCTGGCTTCCGCCGGTATTGCCGCCGGGCTGGATAAGGTCCGGGAAGCGATCGAAGCGTGCATCGCGTCGTCAAGAGATTTTGAAAGCGCCATGGCTGGAGTGGCAAAAACCACGGACATGAGCGACGGCGAACTGGCGACGATGAGCGACGCTTTCAAGGAAATGAGCACGCGCATTCCCTTGAGCGCCAAGTCGCTGGCCAATATCGCCGAAGCCGCGGGGCAGCTGGGCATTGCCAAAGAGGACATTACCGCGTTTACGGAAGTGATGGCCAAGCTGGGCACGGCGACCGACATGACCAGCACCGAGGCCGCCACCATGCTTGCGCAGTTTTCCGCCGTGACGGGTATGGACTCCGGCTATTATGCCAACCTTGGAAGCAGCATTGTGGCCCTGGGCAACAATTTCAGCACGACTGAAAAGAAAATCACCGAAATGGCCCAGGCTACCGCAGGCGCGGGAACGAACGCGGGCATGAGCGAAACGGATATTCTTGCGCTTTCCGCAGCCGTAACGAGCCTTGGCATAGAGGCGACCACGGGCGGTACCAATATGAGCAGCCTGATCGGCGAGATGCAAACCGCTGTGGAAACCGGCAAGGATCTGGACGAATGGGCTGCCGCCGCCGGAATGACAGCGACGGAATTCAGCGCGCTTTGGGGCGTTGACGCTACCGAGGCGCTGCGGGCGTTTATCCTGGGAATCGGCGACACCGAGCAGAGCATGCTGCTTACGCTCAAAACACTGGGGATCACCGAGGAGCGAACCACACGCATG
The DNA here is from genome assembly GCA_958448555.1 of uncultured Eubacteriales bacterium. Classification (GTDB taxonomy): domain Bacteria; phylum Bacillota; class Clostridia; order Christensenellales; family Aristaeellaceae; genus Limiplasma. Next base: position 34,685 of record CAUDEL010000021.1, read on the forward strand.
ATCACCAGCCTCGCCAATGCCGAGAAGAAGAACGGGACGCTGACCAAGGCGATCACGCTCAGCAACAAGGCATGGCAGGAGAATAATGCGCTCAACAAGGAAGCCGCCACGCGATACGAAACCACCGACAGCAAAATTCAGCTCTACAATAATTCGGTGGATGATTTGAAAATTGCCGTAGGCGACCAGCTGACGCCCGCATTGGGCACCCTTGCCGAAACGGGGGCGGACGTGGTTGGATGGGCGGCTGACTTTGTGGAGCAGAACCGCTGGCTGGTACCGGCCATTACCGGCGTTTCCACATCGCTGGGCGCGCTGACTGTTGGGGTGGTGACGGCAACCGTGGTGGTGCCTGCTCTGAAAGCGGCATGGACGGCCCTGACCACCGCCCTGAATGCATCGCCCTGGCTGATGGCGGCAAGCGCCGTGCTGGGCCTTGTGGCCGCTTTGGGCACCTGGGCCACAAGTACCAAATCACAGGTCGACGAACTGACCAGTGCAGCACAGGCGCTTCCAGAGGCATTTGAAAGCGCGAATGATCAGTATGAAGATAACCTTGCCCAGATCGAGGGGACAGCGGCCAAAGCGGATGCGCTGATCGAAAGGCTAGCTGAGTTGGAAGCCAAGAACGCGTCCACCGGTCTGGATTCGGATGAATGGCGGGAATGGAACGCGCTGCTCGGCTCCCTGGTGGAAACCGTACCGGAACTGTCCGACAAGATCAATCTTCAAACCGGCGAGATCGATGGCGGAACAGCGGCGCTTAAGCTGAATACAGACGCCTGGAAGCAGAACGCCATCGAGCAGGCCAAGGTGAAGGCGCTTCAATCCCAATATGACGCTTATGCCGCCACCATCAGCGAGCTTGAAGAAAACCGCATCAAGCTGACCGTCGCCACCAAAGAGGCAGAGGATGCGGAGAACGCCTACCGAGAAAGCGTACAGAGGCTGACCGAGGCCACGGGTATAACCGAGGAGCAACTCAACAGCACCGGAGATGCCGCCGCGCTGCTTGCCCTTACCCTTGCTGGAAGCAGTGCGGAGTATGGTCCGTTGGTGGAAGAGGTTATCCGCCTGGGAGAAGAAAACCGGGAAGCGCAGCAGAATGTGGAGGACCTGACGAACGCTGTCGCGGAAGATGAAGATGCCGTAGCATCCAGCAGAGAAAGCCTTGAAGCCTATAACGAAGCGCTTGGGGCGCTGGATGATGTTTCAGGCGGCGCGGCAGGCGGGATCGAGGAACTTACCGACGCACAGAGCGATCAGGTGGCGCAGTTTGAAACGCTGCAACAGAAGCTGACCGAGCTGACGGAAGCATACGAAAAGTATTATGAGGATGCGCTGAAAAACATCAGCGGCGTGGTAAGCGGATTCGACGAGGTTACAGAAGCGGAAACCAAGTCGATCGACGAAAGCATGAAAGCGCTGGACAGCCAGCTTGCCTATCTGACCGATTATTCGGACAACCTGCTGAAGCTGAAAGAACTGGCGGATGAGGGCGGCATTGCGCTGAATGAAAACCTTGTGGCCAAGCTAAGCGACGGCAGCGTGGAAAGCGCGGCCATATTGCAGGGCATAGTGGACGATGGCGGGGACAAGCTGGCGGACCTGAACGCCAAGTTTGGCGAGGTAGAAACGGGGAAAAACACGTTCGCCACCATCGTTGCGCAGATGCAGACGGATTTCAATGCCAAAACCGACGCCATGGTCCAGCAGATGCGAAGGATGGTAGATGGACTGGATCAATCTGAGATTGCCAGTGCAAACGTAAGAAAAATTGTAAGTGATATGAATGCGGCGCTTGAAGCGGGGGTTGCGGAAACCCAGGGGATCGTAAACAGATACAATCAGGCGCTTGCCGCGCTGGGGCGCGTGCGCACGGCGAAACTGACCAGCCATGCAGCCGGACTTACGAGTGTACCATATGACGATTATCCCGCGAATCTTCATAAGGGCGAACGGGTATTGACGGCATTGCAGGCGCAGGCATTGGACGCACAGAGCCGTGTAAGCGTGTATTTCCCCGCGCCCGATTCACGGCCCGCAGCCCCGACAGTTGCCGTTGCGCGACAGACCGACCTGGACTATCGCCAGATAGGGATGGAGGTTGCCAACGCGCTGGACGGAATGAGTGTGGTGATCGACGGCGAACAAGCCGGGCGGATTCTGGCGGCCTATGTTTCGCAAGAGCAGGGCAGCGCTTTGAATGCCGGGCGGTTTTCGCTGTAACGGGAGGAATGCGGCATGAAAGAGCTTTATCCGGTACGCCTGAACGGCGTGAGCCTGAATGCCATTGACACGCGCTTCCATGTTGCGGATGTTGAGGAGGAAGGCCCGAAAATCAAGGTGACGACCCAAAGCAGAGCAAAGTACGATGGCCTTCGGATGATGCGGCGGGAGCGGGAAACCCGCCGCATCATTGTGCATGTGGTCCTTTGGGAGCGGGACAAGATGAAGCGTCTGGCGCTGTACGACAAGCTGGTGGAATGGGCCGAGAATGGCGGAATGCTGACGCTGGGTTATCGGAACGGCCAGCAGATTCGGGTGGAGTGTACGGAATTGCCGGATATCAGCGGGCGCGACTGGAAAGAGGAAGTGGATGTCGTTTTCACGGCATATGACCCATATTGGCGCGGGCTTGACCCTATGGCTACGAGCGTTTCGACTGCCGCGGGACAGACGGCGACCGCATATCTGCGCCCGCGCGGCACGGCCCGGCATACGTTTTTGGAATTTGAAATTACCAATACCGGCACGGCGGCCATGAGCAGCTTGAGCGTAAGCGTAAACGGCGGTTCATTCATTCTGCGCGGCTTAACGCTTGCATATGGCAAGACGCTTACAGCCAGCTACGACAACCATGGATTTCTGGCCCTGAAAGCGGATGGAACAAGTGTGATGGACAAGCGGACAGCCGATAGCGCGGACGATCTGGTGATCAGGCAGCGTGAGAGCAACGAAATCACCATTGTGACAGATCAGGCTGCCAGGGCCAGACTGCTGGCATGGGAACAATGGCTGTAAGGAGGGATGCGGATTGGATATGAGAAGCGACATCCCGCTGCCGAAGCTGTATGATTTCGATATGAAGCCAATCGGCAGGCTGCATCCAACCAAAGCGGGATATGATCTGAAACTGACACCGCTGTCAACCTGCACGCTGGAGCTGGCGGGTGAGAGCGTGAAGGATGGGCAGTTTGTGGAACTGTATGACGCCTTTGGCGATGTGGGGGTGTTTCGGGCCTACGAGGTGGCCAGGACGCGGGGAACAAAGGAACAGGAGCAGGTAAAGCTGGAGCATGCCTTCGCAACCCTTGGGGATACGGTAATTCCCGGCTACTTTGAATTTGGCGGGGTAGGGACGACTACGCGAAGCGTTCTTGCGCAGCTGCTCGCAAAACAGCGCAGGGTATATTGGGTGCTGGGGGATTGCGATTTCAGCTATGCCTACCAGTACAGCGTGGAGAACGAATACCTGATCAACGCCATCCTTAGCGTGCCGGGGCCTTTTGTGGACGCTTATCAATGGGAATTTGACACGAGCGTTTTTCCCTTCGTGCTGCATCTGCGCAAGGCACCGACCCATGTGACCATGGAGCTTCGGCTGAACCGAAACATTCAGACCGTGAAGCAGACGGTGGACCGGAGCGAGCTGCGTACCCGACTGTATCCGCGCGGGTATGGCGAGGGCGTAAACCAGCTAACCATCAGAAGCGTTAATGGCGGTGTGGACTACCTTGAGAAGAACACTGCCATGTATGGCATAATCGAGGATATTTACCCGGACACCAAGATCACCGATCCGGCGACGCTGAAGGCGGCGGCGCAGGCCGTGCTGGAGGGGTGCAGCACGCCAAAGGTGACAACGGAGGTGAGCGGCGATGATGTTTTCGCTCTGACCGGCGAACCGTTGGACCGGTTCCGCTGCGGGGCGCTGGGGCGGGTGCCGGTTTTGGAGTACGGCATCAGCATCGAGGAGCGCGTGGTTGAGGTGCGCAAGACCGATCTGTACGCCGCTGACCAGAAATCAAGGCTAGTATTCAGCAATCAGAAAAGCGATATAGTCGCAGAGACGGCCAAGCTGATACGTAAAAGCCGCATTGCAGAATTGTACAGCCAGGGAAGCACCTGCATTTACGCCATCAGCTTCAATGGAAACTGCGACGCCCAGAACCCGCTGGAAGTTTGGATACCCGTTGACGCCAATGCAGCCAGCATCAACGTGTTTCAGATCAAATATCGGGTAACGGCCTTCCGGGCGTATTCCAAGGCGGCCAGCGCGAGCGGCGGACAGGCCAGGTCCAGCGATGCGGGCACGCAGGCCACGGCAGAAATACCAGCCCAAGTATTCGCCAGCACGGTCAACATGACCGGCCCCATTGACGGCTATGGGGACGATATGACCTTGACCGACGGGCCGTTTGGCGACCTGGCTACGGAAACTGACGCGGCTACAGGGCGGACCGGTGCGTCCGGCGACATCACGACGCAGTCCAGCGGGAGCCTGACGACAGGGACTGGCAACGGTAATACCGGCGAGAGCGACGATACGAGCCACAGCCATTCAACCGCCTATCATAACCATGGCAGCAATCCGGGATTGAACGTGCGCGTTGATGTGAACAGCAATACGTGCAGCCATTCGCACCCCGCCGGGTCGCACACGCACAACATCAGCGGGCATAGCCACATTGTTCCTTCGCACAGCCACACGCTCAACAGCCATAAGCATACGATCAGCGTGCACCAGCACGGCATGAGCCACAAGCATGGCGTTTCCATTGGATTCAGATTTCCCGACATGACTATCAACGTCAGCGGACACAGCCATGTGGTGACGTTTGAGGACCATACGCACCCGATTGAATACGGCATCTTCAATGGAACCACGGCGAAGCAGGTAACGGTGAAGCTGGGCGACAACGTGGTACCTACCGCGATTTCGGACACGAAGGACTTTGACGCCGTGCCGTATATGGAGAAGGACAGCGACGGGCGTATAGTGCGCGGATGGCACAAGCTGACCTTTGTGCCGGACCGAATGACCGGAATATCTGGAACGGCATATATCAAAACCTTTGTCACCGCCTTTGCAGGCGGAAACTACTGAACAAGGGAACGATGGAGGAAAAGGCTATGAACGAAAGCATGGAGAAGCACTGCCCATTGACTGGACACCCCTGTGACCAGGACTGCGCATGGAAGCGCGGGAAGGAATGCGCGGTATGGGTCCTCGCCGGGGAAGCATTCGCGCTGACAGAGGCATTTATGGTGGTGCATCGCCTTACGCCAATCGGAGAATCACACAAAAAGGAGGATGACGAACAATGAGCAAACAGATCACGATCCGCGACAGTCAAAGCATCAGCCGCGACATGCTGACGACGGACGAAAACGGAAATGCGGTACAGATAGCAATGGTCAGCGGGGATATCCGACCGGGGCGCGGATTCAGCGTGACCGTACACCTGACGAAGCCGGAGCAGGTGGCTGAAGCAGCGGAGGCATTCGCCAAATGGGTTGATGATTTCATTGAGGAGGTAAAAAGGCTGGCGGCTTCCAGCGGCATACCGATCGGCGGCGGTGAAGGTGCCGGATCATGACTGCATCTGTACATAAAAGGGGTGATCGGGTTTGAAAGCCGTTTTCGCCTATGAGCATGAGCTGACACGGGGCGCATTGCTGATTGACAACAAGGCGGTTTTTGTGTGCGGTGACGCCAATGCGCATGAAATACGCCTGACATTGAAAAACAATGGCGTCAATGCGCAGCTGGAAGGGTGGGACTGCCAGGCGTATTGCGTATTGAACAACAGGGCTACAGCGTATTCAGAGGAGGCGAGCCTTGAGGGAAATGTGGTAAGCGTTACCTTCCCCGGTTCATTCTATGCCATGGCCGGGGATACGCTGGTGATTCTGCGGATGCTGAAAGAGGACGCCAAAATCGATCTGCTGTATTTCATGTACACGGTTCGACCCGGCATTACATCGACTGTGTATGACCCAAGCGGAGAATTGCCGGACCTGAGCGACTTTCAAGCCGCTATCTCCGCATGTGAGGCTGCAAAAAAAGCGGCAAACGAGGCAGCAGGTACAGCCAATGGAGCGGCGGAAAGCGCCGAAGCCCAGGCCGCCGCTGCCCGTAGCGCCGCGGACAAAGCCTATAAATCGGCCAGCGCGGCAGACGCCGCAGCAGCCGACGCCATCCTGGCTGCCGGGGATGCGGACGATGCAACGGACGCGGCCAACCAGGCCGCAGCCACGGCCAATGCCGCGGCCCAGCGAGTTGAGGACGCCATCGACGGCGCGGCAGATGCGGCGGACGCAGCCAACGCGGCGGCTGCCCTGGTGGACGCGGCTATCGAAGCCAGCGAGCAGGCTACGCAGGGCGCGCAGGCCAGCGCGGCAGCGGCCACGCAGGCAGCGCAGGAGGCAACGGAAAAGGCCGGGCTTGCCGAGGACGCTGCACAGGGCGCGGAGGCCAGCGCCGGGGAGGCGGATGCGGCGGCGGGCCGGGCGAATGCCGCGGCGGAGAGCATCGAGGGGCTGACAATCAGCGAAAGCGTCGTGGAGTACGGCGCGGGCGTGGAGGCGTCGGTGACGAGGGACCCGGAGAGCGGCGCGCTGCATGTGGCCATTCAGACGGAGCGGGGGCCGCAAGGGCCGAGCTATACCATTAAAGGGGCAGCTTACCCGTCCGTGGAGGCGCTGGCGGCGGCGGTGACGTCGCCTGCCGTGGGCGATCAGTACAACGTGGGGGCAGCAGCGCCGTACAACGTGTACCGCTGGACCGGTAGCGCGTGGGAGGATCAGGGGGAAGTGGGCGGAGTATCGTCCGTAGCCGGTGTTTATCCAGGAGAAGGTGGAGATGTCCCGCTTACGGGGCAGGATATCCCGATAAGTGAAGATGATCCACAATCTGTACATCAAGCCGTCGCATCCATTCTGACATCGCTGGGCGGATTTTCATTCGCACTCAACGCAGACGACGGAGGGCTTGACGTCACATACGAATCTTCACAGGGATAAAGGAGGAAAAAGAGATGGCCGGAGAAACGATCAACATTCCAAGAGAAAGCACAATGCAAGACATCGCCAGATCCCTTCACATCATTGCGGTTGCTCAGGCCGGTGCGGCGGCGCCAGTCGAATCGTTCCAAGATGTAAGGCAAATCGTGGCGCAGGGCTTCGGGCAACAGGCTTTTCCCGTAGGGTCGCAACTTGTCGCAAACCACGCAACGCTGGGCGAGGTTGTTTTCGACGTGACGGCGCACAACCATCACAAAGCCCCGGGAAGCGCAGACGCCCCGACCATGACGCTGATGATGCACGCCTGCATCAATGTCCGCATGGTGGACAACGCGGAGGCGCTATACTATTGCGCCAAGGCGCTGGCAGCCGGAACCTATCATTTCACGCTGCTGGCCGACTATGCTGCTACCCATGGCGGCGGCAAAACCTTGCAATTCGTGCTGGGCCAGTCCGTGCCCGCTGGCGGCGTCCTTATGTTTCCGTGGGCGTATAACACGCAAAGCACGGCCACCAAAGTGAGCAGCTACGCCAGCCGCGAAAGCACGACGCCCATTGAAAGCGTTTCTGTGGTCGAGGGCAGCGGCGGCACTAACTTGGGCACGGCTGACGGCACCACCGCCAACATGAACCACACCCACCGCATCCGCTACGGAAGCAACAACTGGCGGGAAAGCGCCGTGCGCCAATGGCTCAACAGCGCAGCTGCTGCCAATGAGTGGTGGCACCCGCAGACGATCTTCGACAGGCCGCCGAGCTACGCCAACCAGCCGGGCTTCCTTGCGGGCTTTGATGATGATTTTATCAACGCTGTGGGCCTTGTGGACGTGACCACAGCCTACAACACCGTGTATGAGGCTGACGGCACCACGGGCGGCAGCTACACCACCCGCGACAAGTTCTTCCTGCCCAGCATGGTAGAGGTGGGCCTCGGCAATAACGACAGCGTGGCTGAAGGCAGCGTTATGGAGTATTTCAACGGCGCGACGGACACTGACCGCATCAAGTACGACATCGCTGCGCCGACTACCGCCCGTGACTGGTGGCTCCGCTCGCCTTACCCGGGGAGCGGCAACCTCGTGCACAACGTCACGCCGTCGGGAGCGTTGAACAACGGCCTCGCGTACAACGGCATCGCGGTGGCGGCGGCTTGCGTTATCTATTAATTCTGGAGGATAAAAACATGGGAATCAAAATCAGCAATGAACTCCGGCTGGCCAGAGCCGAGGCCCGCGCGGAGCAGCAGAACGCCGCCCTGCCCGGATTGCAAGCCACGTCGGCCATCGCCTTTGTGGTCATGGCCGAGAGCGGCACGGTGGATGAAATCACCGCCAGCGAACACATGGATGTTTTCGCACCTTGGCAGCCGGAAGTAGCCTACACGGTGGGCAACCTGCGCACCTACGGGCAGGGCGAGGACGTCAAGCTGTACAAGTGCGTGCAGGCGCACACGTCGCAGGCCGACTGGACGCCCGACGTGTCCGCATCCCTGTGGTCCGTTGCTGGCGATCCGGGCGAGGAATGGCCGGAATGGAGCCAGCCCATCGGCGCGCACGACGCCTATGATGTCGGGGATGAGGTCACTCACAACGGGAAGCACTATGTTTCCACGGCGTCCGCGAACGTATGGGAGCCGGGCGTCTATGGATGGCAGGAGGAGGGATGGTCTCATGGTTCATTGGATTTGGATTCCAGTGTGCCTGATCACAGGAGCGCTGCTTTCGGTTTTCGCGCTGGCCCTGTGCAGGGCCGGAAAAGATGAAAGGAAGTGATTGAAATGAAACCGACCGGGGAAAGCGTGGCCGCCGCCGCCGTGCAGGCGGTGGGCGTCGGCTATACCTACGATGAAATGGACTGTCAGGCGTTTGTGGAGCACTGCGTGAAGCAGGCGGGCGGGCAGATGGACTACCGGGGGAGCAACGACATGGCACGAAATGCCGTGTGGTTGGGAACACTTGAAAACGCCCAGGCCGCGGGGAGGCTGGTTCCGGGGGCTGGCATGCTGATCCACGAGGACACAGAATCCAACCTGCCCGCTAAGTACCGGGGCGACGGGCTGGGCGACTTCTCGCATGTGGGCTTGTATGTCGGCGAGGACGCTTTGACCGACACCGACAAGAACGGCAAGAAACGAAGCTGCGACGTGGTGCATTCCAGCTCGTCCATGGGCCGGGTGGCCGGTTCCACGCTGAAAAACGGCTGGACGCACGTCATGTGGTTCCCGGAAATTGACTACGGTGCGGACGTTCAGCCGGGCGTGGAGATCGGCGCGGAAATCTCACAGGACACGACCGTTGATGATACCGGCGACGTCGACGGGCTGACCGCCGGAACGCCAGCCGCGAGCGCCGAGCGGTATGCTACCGTGGTATCGCCCGATGGGAACCCTGTCAAGCTGCGCAAATCGGCCAGCCAGAAAGAGCCTGTCTACTGGCTGGTCAACCCCGGCGCGCGCGTGCAGGTCGAGCGCGTGCGCGGCGGCTGGGCGCTCATCCGCGCCCTGTGCACCGACGGCCACACGCGCCGGGCCTACATGATGGAGCAATATCTGGAAGAGGAGAATGAGAGGGGGTGACGGGCATGCAGTTTTTGGACAATGCCGGGCAGGTGGCCGCGTCCATATCCGCGATCCTTGCCCTGCTGGGGCTTGTTTTTTTTAAGCCCGCTAAGAAATGGATCAAGGCCAGAAAGTCCAAAAAAGCAGAGGCAGCCAAAGAGCAGAAAGCCTTCCGAACAGAGCTGCGTCAATCGCTCGAGAAGATCACCACGGGGCTGGATGGCTTGTCCGATGATATCGGGGATCTTCAATATGAAAGGCTTAGCCAAGCGCAGGACTTCTACACCTCGCGCGGGTGGTGTCCTGGGGCAAAAAAAGAAATGCTGTGCAAGATGCACGCATCCTATCGGGCGCGCGGGCGAAATCATTTATCGGAACACTACGAAGAAGAAATCTTGCGGCTTGCGGACAAGCCGCCACAAAGAGAAGAAAGTGAGGAGATACTATGAAGAAAATGCTTTGTTGGGCATGCCTGCTGACGGCGCTGGCGCTGCTTCCGGCGCTGGCCATGGCGGAAGGGGCGGCGGGCGTAGCTGCTTCTGCCCCGGGAATCGACTGGACGGCGCTGGTGGTGGCCGTGATCGGGGTGATTGGCACGGCAGCGTCGGCGCTGCTGGGGCGCGTATGGGTAAAGTATGTACGCCCGTGGCTTGAGCAGCGTGATTTGACCGACGCGGCAAAAATTGTAGTAGAGGCCGTGGAAGCGCTGCTGGGGCGGTACTGCGGGGAGGACAAGTGGAAACTGGCGCTGGAAAAGATGGCAGAGCGTGGTTTCTGCACAGACAGTCAGCAGGTGATCGACGCGCTCAAGGCCGCGTGGAAGCAGCTGGACATGGCCATGATCGCCGCGGGGGGAAAGGATGTGTATGGGATTGGTGAGCCGGAGAAACCGCCCGAAGCCACTATGTAATAACAGGAAACGCCCTGCCCGGCAAAACGCCGGGCGGGGCACGTAATGAAAGGAGCCTATCATGATTCAAATGATGCAGGGCCATGCCCTGACAATCCTGAGCGAAATGCCGCGAGACTGCCTGTTCGACGCTGTCATTACCGATCCGCCCTATGCCTCCGGCGCTGCTACGCTAAGTGGCATATCTGCCAAAACATCAACGAAGTACACAAGCAGCAAGCGAGGGAACTGCCCCTATCCAGACTTTGAAGGGGACGCAATGGACAAGCGGAGTTGGGCAAACCTGATGCTGCAAGTGCTCCTGGAGGCGCGTATGCGTACCAAGCCCGGCGGCGTGATTGCAATGTTTGTGGACTGGAGGCAAACGCCCGTGGCATCAGACGTGATGCAGTGGACCGGATGGACGTGGCGGGGCATGGCCCAATGGGACAAAGGCAACTGTAGACCCCAAAAAGGCAGATTTAGGCAGCAGACGGAAAACATTCTATGGGGGTCAAATGGAGCGTTGCCCATTGACAGGCCGGTGCCCTGCCTGCCGGGGGTGTTCACCTACCCGAATGTATCGGGCAAAGAGAGATGCCATCAGACACAAAAACCGCTGGAGCTGATGCGCCAGATCGTGCGGATCTGTGTGCCCGGAGGCTGCATCCTGGACCCATTCATGGGCAGCGGGACGACCCTTCTGGCGGCTGATCTGGAGGGATACGATGCAATAGGATTTGAACTGAACGAAGCTATCTTCCGGTCGGCACAGGAACGAATAAAAGAACGGACATGATCACCAGATATTATCAGGGCGGACGGTGTGCAACGCCCGGCTTTTTTCAGGATGTATGCGCAGCGAATTTTGTGATGGATTCTCTGCGCATGCGGCCTCTCAAGCTAATATATATAAAAGCCTGGTTTTCCAGGCTCAGACTGCTGACAAAAGGGCTGCTTTCTTTGGGAAGCAGCCCCTTAACGCATAGGGTAAGCAGGGAAAAAGGGAAACGAAACGCCCTGGCGATGCGTTTCATGTTCTGCACGGCGGCGGT
>CAUDEL010000022.1:0-43383 GCA_958448555.1 uncultured Eubacteriales bacterium
ACAGCGCAAACGGCGGCATGGACAACGATTTTACCCCTCTGCGAAATCTGTTCAACGAATGGCTGGTGAGAGATACGAGCAAGAAAATCAAGGCAGTAAAACGAGCAAAAGGCATGAGCGGCAAGCCCGTTACCAGCAAGCCGGTCTATGGCTACCTCATGGACGAGGACGAGAACTATATCGTTGACGAGGAAACCGCGCCGGTTGTCCAGCAGATATACCAGCTTTGCCTTGCCGGGAATGGCCCGACCAAGATTGCCCGTATGCTTACGGAGCAGCAAATCCCCACGCCGGGGACGCTGGAATACCGCAGGACAGGCAGCACACGCCGCTACCACCCCGGCTATGAGTGTAAATGGGCGACAAACACCGTCGTTCATATCCTCGAAAACCGGGAGTACACCGGCTGTCTGGTAAACTTCAAGACGGAAAAGCCCTCTTACAAGGTCAAGCACAGTGTAGAGAACCCCGTGGAGAAGCAGGCCATTTTCCCGAACCACCATGAGCCGATTATCGACACGGAAACATGGGAGCGTGTGCAGGAGTTACGCAAGCAGCGCAAACGCCCGAACCGCTATGACGAAGTGGGGCTGTTCTCCGGTATGCTGTTCTGCGCCGACTGCGGCCATGTGATGTACCAGCAGCGGTATCAGAACAAGAACCGCAAGCAGGACTGTTACATCTGCGGCAGCTACAAGAAGCGCACCCGCGACTGTACGGCGCACTTTATCCGCACCGACCTGTTGACCGCCGGTGTCCTCTCCAATCTCCGGCAAGTGACGGAATATGCCGCCAAGCATGAGAGCCGCTTTGTGAAGCTGCTTATCCAGCAGAACGAGATCGGCGGCAAGAGAAAGACCGCCGCAGCCACCAAGCAGCTTGAACAGGCGCAGGAGCGCATTGCCGAAGTGAGCCGCATTATCAAGCGGCTGTATGAGGACAATGTGAACGGCAAAATCAGCGACGAGCGTTTCATGGAACTGTCGGCAGACTATGAGCAGGAGCAGCGGGAACTGAAAGACCGCGCCGCCGCTTTGCAGGCCGAACTGGACAAGTCGCAGGCCGCCACCGTCAACGCGGAAAAGTTTATGGGTATCGTCCGAAAGCACCTTGCCTTTGAGGAATTGACCCCCACCCTCTTGCGGGAAATGATTGAGAAAATCGTCGTGCATGAGTGCAGCTATGACGAGAACGGCACCCGCAGGCAGGACATTGAGATTTATTACAGCTTTGTCGGCAAGATTGACTTGCCAGAATAACCGCCCGACCTATCCGACACAGCCCTAAGTGCCGGATAGGAACGGCAAAATTTTTTACACTTCTATTACTTCTTTATCGCACATAAGCAAAGTCGCAGGGCATCAAGCAGCTCATGGCGGGCGGTGGAATGGCGCTCATCGGCACCATGCTGATTCCGCTGCTCAAGGACCTGTTCGGCTGATCCAAAGACCATCCCGGCGGCCTCCCGTATAACGCGGGAGGCCGTCAGAAAGGAGGAAACGGTTGGACTTTATCTGGAACAGGATCACGGACTGGCTCAAGGAGATTCTGGTAGGCGGCATCATGGGAAACCTTCAGGGGCTGTTCGATCAGGTGAACACCCAGGTGGCTGGAATCGCCGGACAGGTCGGCACGACGCCGCAGGCATGGAACGGCGGCGTGTACAGCATGATCCGCAGCCTGTCCGATCAGGTGATTCTGCCCATCGCGGGCGTGATCCTCGCCATCGTGATGACGATGGAGCTTTTGCAGCTGGTGATGGAAAAGAACAACATGCATGACTTCGAAACCTGGGTGTTCTTCAAATGGATGTTCAAAACGTTCTGCGCCGTCATGATCGTGACCAACACCTGGGATATCGTCATGGGCGTGTTTGATCTGGCGCAGGGCGTGGTCAACGCGGCGGCGGGTGTGATCTCGTCGGACACGTCGCTGGAGCTGGGCGAAGTCGTTGCAAATCTGGAGGCGCGGCTGATGGAAATGGAGATCGGGCCGCTGCTGGGGCTTTGGTTCCAGAGCCTGTTTGTAGGGGTCACGATGAACGCGCTGACCATCTGCATCTTTGTGGTAATCTACGGCCGCATGGTGGAGATCTACACCGTCACGTCCCTTGCGCCGCTGCCCATGGCTACCATGATGAACCGGGAATGGGGGCAGATGGGACAGAATTACCTGCGGTCACTGTTTGCGCTGGGCTTTCAGGCGTTCCTGATCATCGTGTGTGTGGCGATCTACGCGGTGCTGGTGCGTTCCATCGCCACGGACGGGGATGTGGCATCCGCCATCTGGACCTGTATTGGCTACACGGTGCTCCTGTGCTTCACGCTGTTCAAGTCCGGCAGCGTCGCCAAGGGAATCTTCGGAGCGCATTAGCCCGTTGCTGCAAATTAGCAGTTGAATTTTACAACGATGTGCATTATACTTCATAGAGAGAGGAGGTTATCCTTATGCCAAATATCAAACCGATTTCCGAGCTGCGTAATTACGGCGAACTGCTTCGTGAGGTAACTGTGGGTTCGCCTGTGTTTCTTACCAAAAACGGACATGGCCGGTATGCTGTTATGGACATGCACGATTATGAGAAAATGCAGACGACCCTTGAATTGATGAATGAAATAGCCAAGGGACGCAGGTCTGGTGAAGAACAGGGCTGGATTGATGCTGATGAAGTAGAATCAAGGCTGGGGATTCCTCATGCATAAGCTGCGTTATGCTCCTGAAGCGGCAAACGATCTTGAGGAAATCAGGGATTATATAGCACAGGAATTGATGAATCCCGACGCTGCTGCGCATACTCTGGAAGAAATCGCAAAGCGGCTGCGCCTGCTTTGCCAGCAACCCCTGCTGGGGAAACGTCTGACATATGGTACAGGAATTGAGACGGATGAACGATTCTTAGTCTGTGGTCGTTATCTTGCTTTCTATCACGTTTTTCAAGACGCGGTACTGGTAGATCGAATTCTTTACAACAAGCGGAATTATCAAGCCCTTTTGTTAGAGACAAAGACACATTGATGGTTTCAAGCTTTCCAGCGCCTTTCACGAGGCGCTTTTTTCTACCCCAGGACCCAATCAAAGGAGGGATTCATTGGCCTACGTTTCCGTTCCCAAAGACCTGACAAGAGTCAAGAGCAAGGTGATCTTCAACCTCACCAGGCGGCAGATCGTCTGCTTCGGTGGCGGCGCGCTGATCGGCGTGCCGCTTTTCTTTTGGCTCCGGCCGGGGCTGGGCGCAAGCCCCGCGGCCATCTGCATGATGCTCGCAATGCTCCCGTTTTTTCTGCTGGGCCTGTACGAAAACAACGGCAGGCCGCTGGAAAAGGTCCTGCGCGACGTGGCGGACACGCTCGTTCGCCGCCCGAAAGCCCGGCCTTACCGGACCAATAACGTCTACGGCGCGCTGATGCGGCAGGAAGCCATCGACAAGGAGGTGCGAAAGCCCGGCGCTCGCAAGCTCACCCGCGAGGAAAAGGAGCATATCAAAGCCGTCATCCGGAAAAACCGCCCCAACGGCCGGCAGCCGGGCAGCGCGCAAGAAACCATCCCGTATGACCGCATCTGGCCGGACGGCATCTGTCTGGCGCGTGGATGGTACACAAAGACGCTTCAGTTTCAGGACATCAACTACCAGCTTTCGCACAATGACGCCAAAAGCGCCATCTTCGAGGGCTGGTGTGATTTCCTCAACTACTTCGACAGCTCCATCCATCTCCAGTTTTCCTTTCTGAACAGGAACGCCGACGCGGACCGCTTTGAAAACTGCATCCATATCCCTGTTCGCAGGGATGGGGCGGAAAGGATCAGGAGCGAATACGCGCAGATTCTCAGCAATCAGCTTGCCAGAGGCAGCAACGGCATCGAAAGGGTCAAGTACCTGACCTTCGGCATCCAGGCGGACAGTCTCAAGACGGCCAGAGCGCGCCTTGACCGAATCGAGCTGGACGTTCTGGCCAACTTCAAGCGCATGGGCGTCGCCGCGTCTCTGCTTGATGGCAGGGAGCGGCTGCATCTTCTGCACCGCATCTTCCACACCGATACGCAGGAGCCGTTCCGCTTCGAATGGGAGTGGCTTGCGCCCTCCGGGCTGTCCACCAGGGATTTCGTGGCTCCATCGTCCTTCGCCTTTGGCGAGAGCCGGCGCTTTCGCATGGGCGGCACGCTGGGCGCGGTAAGCGTTCTTCAAATTCTCGCGCCGGAGCTCAACGACCGCATGCTGGCCGATTTTCTGGACATCGACGCAAGCCTCATCGTCACCATGCACATCCAGTCCATCGACCAGAACGCGGCTATCAAGCAGATCAAGCGCAAGATCACCGATCTGGACAAGACCAAGATGGAGGAGCAGAAGCGGGCGGTACGCGCCGGGTACGACATGGACATCCTGCCCAGCGACCTGGCCACCTACGGCGCGGAGGCCAAAAAGCTGCTGGAGGATCTGCAAAGCCGAAACGAGCGCATGTTTCTGGTCACGTTTCTGGTGCTCAACACCGGCGCGAACCGGCAGGCGCTTGAAAACATGGTCTTTCAGGCGCAGGGCGTGGCGCAGAAATACAACTGCCAGCTCACCCGCCTGGACTTTCAGCAGGAGAAGGCGCTGGCGGCCTCGCTGCCGCTGGGCGTAAACGAGCTGGAAATTCAGCGCGCGCTGACCACCAGCTCCACGGCTATCTTCGTGCCCTTCACCACGCAGGAATTGTTCCAGACCACGGGCGAGCCGATGTATTACGGCCTCAACGCCCTGTCCAACAACATGATCATGGCCGACCGCAAGCAGCTCAAGAACCCCAACGGGCTGATTCTGGGTACGCCGGGCAGCGGCAAATCGTTCAGCGCCAAGCGTGAGATCACCAACTGCTACCTGCTGACAGACGACGACATCCTCATCTGCGACCCGGAGGCTGAATACGCGCCGCTGGTGGAGGCGCTGCATGGACAAGTCATCCGAATTTCGCCCTCCAGTCCCCACCGCATCAATCCCATGGACATCAACCTCAACTATTCCGAAGACGCCAACCCGATCTCGCTCAAATCGGATTTCATTCTCGGCCTGTGCGAGCTGATCGTGGGCGGACGAAACGGCCTGATGCCCATCGAAAAGACCGTGATCGACCGCGCCGTGCGCATGGTGTACCGCCGGTATCTGGCAGACCCGCGGCCCGAAAACATGCCCGTGCTGGGCGATCTGTACAACGCCCTCCGCAGCCAGCGGGAAGCCGAGGCGCAAAACATCGCCACGGCGCTGGAAATCTACGTGTCCGGCTCCCTCAGCGTCTTTAACGGCCAGACCAACGTGGACATCACCAACCGCCTTGTCTGCTATGACATCAAGGCGCTGGGCAAGCAGCTCAAGCAACTGGGCATGCATATCGTCCAGGATCAGATCTGGGGCCGCGTAACGGCCAACCGCTCCGCGGGCAAGGCCACCTGGTGTTATCTGGACGAGTTCCACCTCCTGCTCAAGGAGGAACAGACCGCGGCGTACAGCGTCGAGATTTGGAAGCGTTTCAGGAAATGGGGCGGTGTGCCAACAGGGATCACCCAGAACGTCAAGGACCTGCTTTCCTCCCGCGAGGTGGAGAACATCTTTGAGAACTCCGACTTTATCTACATGCTCAATCAGGCCGCCGGGGACCGGGAAATCCTCGCATCCAGGCTCGGCATTTCGCCGCATCAGCTCTCCTATGTCACCCATTCGGGGGAAGGCGAGGGACTGCTGTTCTACGGCAACGTGATTCTGCCCTTTGTGGATCATTTCCCCAGGGACACCGAGCTCTACCGCCTGCTCACCACCAAACCAGACGAGGTACGAAGGGAGGCGAAGGCATGAACGCAGCGGCATGGCTGGCGGTTCTCCTGGGATGGGGCCTTTTGAGCTGGTTGTTTCTGGGCGTGGCGCGTCTGGCGGCGCAGGCCGACCGGGAGACGGAAAGGGCGTTTCAGACCATGATCCGGCAGCAGCGCGGAAAGGAGGACGCGGATGGAGGACAGCCGCCTGAAGTTTGCGGAGGATGAACAGCCGCTCGCAGGGCAGGAACCCCCCGCGCGCCGGATGGAGGCCGCCGCGCCAAAGCCCGGCGCGGGCCGTCCCACTAAGCGCAGGCGCATGGAGATCGCGCGGGCCGCCGGGGCCCGCCTGCAAACGGAGAAGCCGCGCCAGACTTCCTCCCGGCTCATCCATGAGGCGCTGCCTCAGGCCGGAGAGGAAGTCCACCGGCAGATTCGCCGCGTGGAGGATGACAACACCGGCGTACAGGCGGCGCATGAGACGGAGCAGGGCGCGGAAAGCGGCATGGGGCTGGTTGTCCGAAGCACCCGGAGGGCAAGGCTGAACGCATCCCGCCATACGGAGCAGACGGCGCAAGCCATCCGCCCGCAGGCTCCGTCCTCCAGCAACCCGCTTTCCCGCTGGCGGCAGAAGCGGGCCATCCGCCGGACGTACATGACGGGACAGGCGGCGGGCGAAACGGCGCAGAGCGCGGCGCAGGCCGGAGGAACAGTCGCCCGCGCGAAGCGAGGAGTGAAAGCCCTGGTCGCGCGCAGCCGGAAAACGTATCTTCTGGCGGGTGCGCTGGTGGCTCTTCTCGCCTTTGTGATGAACGGCCTGTCCTCCTGCGCACCGCTGGTGCAAAGCGCGATGCAGTCCCTCGTGATCGCCGCCTACCCCGCCGGGGACGAGGACCTGCTGGCGGCGGAGCGGTACTACGCGAATTTGGAGAAGGAACTGCAAAATGAGCTGAACCATTACGCCTCCTATCATCCCGGCTTTGATGAATACCGCATCGAAGCGGACGATATCTGGCACGACCCCCATGCGCTCATGGCGCTGATCTCCGCGCACGCGAACGGGGAATGGACCGTCGATGACGCCTATGGCTACATGGACCGGCTGTTTGAAAAGCAGTACATCCTGACCGAAGATATTGAGGAGGAAACCCGCTACCGCCGGGAATGGGTCACGCGCTACCGCAGGGAGGAGGACGCGGAGACAGGGGAAGTAACCTGGGTCCCCTATCAGGTGGAGGAGGACGTGCCGTACACCTACCGTATTTGCACCGTCACGCTGGACAACTTCAACCTCTCCCACCTGCCCTTCTACGTACTGTCCCGCGAGGGGGTGGGGCGCTATGCCATGTACATCTCCGTGCTGGGCATGCGCGAGGACCTGTTCCGGGGCAACCCCTACGCTTCCACGCTGCGCGAGCCGGGCGAATACGACATCCCGGCGGACGTTATGGAGGATGAAACCTTCCGCCGGCTGATGGAGGAGGCGGAAAAGTACATCGGCTATCCCTATGTATGGGGCGGCGACAGCCCGGAAACCAGCTTTGACTGCTCCGGGTTCATCAGCTACGTCTTTGCGGCCAGCGGCGTCAGGGACGTGGGCCGGCTGGGCGCGACCAGCCTGTACGGGCGCTGCACGCCCGTCTCGTCCCAGGAAGCGCGGCCCGGCGACCTGATCTTCTTTGAAGGGACCATTTCCGGGGAGGAGGGCATCACCCATGTGGGGCTGTATGTGGGTGGGAATCACATGCTGCACTGCGGCTCGCCCATCGGGTATGCGGACCTCACGGATTCCTACTGGCAAAATCACTTCTATGGCTACGGCAGACTGTACGAGTAAAGAAAGGAGAAAACATGGAGAAAAGCAAGCTGGAAAAATACCGCGAGGAACGCGCGCGGCATCTGGAGAAGATTGCGGACCTGCAAAAGCGGGTACGGGCGCTGGACCAGCGCATCATGGAAAACGAAAGCATGGAGATTCGCGCCCTGATGCGCAGCGAGAACGTGACGCTGGAGGAGCTGACGGCGCTGGTGCGCAGGATGCAGCAGCAGCACCGTCAGCCGGTGGAAAATACCGCTCCGGCCCACGAAGAACCGCCGTACCAGCGGCCCGCCTACGCGGCTACCTTCCCGGACTGGAAGGGGGAAAACGAATGAGGAAACAGCGGACATTCACCCGCCTGCTGACGCTGCTTCTTCTGCTGCCGGTGCTTCTGACGGCGGCCTGTTCCTTTGCGGCCATGGCGGAAGGCGAGGTGATTCTGGAGGACCCGGCTTTGATCGGCGATCTGGAGGAAGCCATGGCGGACCTGGTGATGGAGCCTGTTAAGCAGACAGAGGGTGAACCGGCTCCTACGCAGGAGACGGCTACAGAGCCGTCTGTGGAACCCTCGCAGGAACCGACCGCCGAGCCGTCCGCGCACCCCTCGCAGGAGCCGACCGCCGAGCCATCCGCGCAACCCTCACAGGAACCGACCGTCGAGCCGTCCGCCCAGCCCACGCAGGAGCCCACCGCGGCTCCTGCGGCAAGCTATGAAATTGAAATGGAGGCCCCTTCCGGCTGGTATCTCAACCGCGCCGTGATGGAGATCACGGTCCGGGACCTGGGTGGCACGGGCTGGGCCGCCGTGCGCATCAGCGTGGGCGGAAAGACGCTTATAGACGGGCCGCTGCCCTCCGGCCACGTCTGGATCGACCTGCTGGAAAACAGCGAGGTAGAAGTCATCGTGACCGACCCCTATGGCGAGGCGCACCGCAAGAGCCTGCCGGTCAACTGCATCGACAACACCCGTCCCACCCTCAAGGCGAGCGTTAAGGGCGAATACCTGCATATCGAAGCCGCCGACGCGCAGTCCGGCGTGGCCGCGGTACAGGTCAACGGCACGTCCTACACGGAGCTGTCGGGCGGCACGCTGAGCATCCATCTCAAGCAATACGCGGACGCCTATGAGCAGTTGCTGGTGCAGGCGGTGGACCGTGTGGGCAACGTGAGCAAGGCCATCGCGGTGGCCAACCCGTTCTTTCACGACACGCCCGCGACCGCAGCCCCCACCGCCGCGCCGACCGCCGTGCCCACGCGAAAGCCTGGGTCCTCCGGCAGCAGCTCCGGCAGCGGGTCCGGCAGCGGGTCCGGCGGGAGCCGCGCCACGCCCAAACCGACGGCAACGCCCCTTCCGACCGTGGCCCCAACCGTGACGACAGCGGTTCTGCCCACACTCCTGCCGGTGACCGGCACAGCGGGGATGCCCTTTACCCAGACGGGCAACACCTTTACCCGCGATCTGCTCTACGACCGCTACACCAACAAGCAGTTCATTGCCATTGAGACGCGCGGCGGCGATGTGTTCTACATGGTGATCGACTACGACAAGCCGCTGGACGAGGACGGTGAACAGTATGAAACCTACTTCCTCAACCTCGTGGACAGCCGGGACCTGCTGGATATCGTGGACGAAAGCCTGATTGAGCCGGAGATCGTCTACGTCACGCCGGAACCTACGGTTCCGGCTACGCCGCAGCCGGTTTCCGGGCAGGAGCCAAAGGACGCGGGAGCAGCGCCCCTGCTGGGGCTGGCCGGGCTGCTGGCCGTCGCAGGCGGCGGCGCGCTGGCGTATGTCAGGCTGAAAAAAACCGGCAAGCACCGCAAACCGGCATATGATTATGCGCTTGACGATGATGAGGACGAGGAACCGAGCGAATGACGTGGCATTGAAGCAGGCGGCATCCCATGATATAATCATACAAAAGGAGGCGCTGCCGATGGATACTGTTCAAACATCCGACGAGCGCACATGCGCGGAGCTGGAGCTTCTTCGCATGCTGGAGGAAGCGGAGGAGAATGTGCGTGCGGGATACATCGCACCCATGGAGAATACGTTTTCCGCTTTGCGGGATAGTCTGCTCCAGCGAAAACAACAATAACCAATTTGCCTTGCCTGCGCCCGTTCAGGGCGTTTTTTTGTGCAAACAAAAAGGAGTGATTGATTGTCCAGAACCCGACGCCGTTTTTCCTTCCTGCCGTTAGCCGCGGCGCTGCTGCTGTTGGCGGGCATGGGGGCTATCCTGATGCCCGTTTTGCAGATGGACCGGGAGATTCGCAGGGATGTGGAGGAATATGCGCAGCTTCGGGAAGCGGCAAGCCTTCCCGCCGAAGCGCCTTCCCGGCCGCCCGATGCGGATGCCGAAGGGAACCCGCTTGATTGCCGGGTCCAGCCATCCGCCGCGCCCCCTGACCGGTTCACCGGAGCAGACCTTGCGGCATGTCAGGCGCAGAACGGCGATTTTATCGCATGGCTGTCCATCCCCGGAACGCCCATCGACTATCCCGTTGTGCGCACCGGCGATCCGGATTATTACCTGAACCACACGTTTTCAGGCCGTAAGAGCTATCTGGGCACGCTTTTTTCCCTCGATGGGACGGACTACGAAACGCCCGGACGCAATATCGGCATCTACGGCCACCATATCCGCAGCAGCGGCGAAGCCATGTTTTCGCCGCTGCTTTCGTATAAGGACCCGGAGTTCTGTGCCACACATGCCGTGATCTATCTGGATTCCCTGTATCACAGCGCGGCCTACCGCGTCTTTGCCGCCGTCAACCTGCGAAGCGGCGAGTGGGACCCCGCCACGGCCCGCTTTGCCGGGGACGAGGACTTTCTTGCCTTTGTCCGTCGGGCACGGGCGCAGGCGCTGTACGATACGGGCATCGAACCCGGCGCGGAGGATGAAATTCTGACGATTATCACCTGTGACCGAAGCTATAGCGACCCCGACGGGCGGCTGGTGGTCATGGCCGTCCGGGAATACTGAAGGAGGAATGAAAGATGAACCACAAACCACGCACAAGGCTGGCCGCGCTGCTTCTGGCCTGTCTCCTGCTGTGCCCTTCACCGGGCAGGAGCGAAGCGACGGTGCAGACCGAAGTGCCGGTGCAGAAAGAAGCGGCGATACCGGCAGAAGAAACGATGGAGCCGCAGGAAACCGTGCAGGAACCGGTGGCAACGCCGGCAGAGGAAACAGCACAAGAAGCGACGCCTACGGAAGTGCCGGTACTTCCTACACAGGAACCCATGCCGGAGTCAACCGAGGCTCCACCGGCAGAGGAAGCGGTACAAGAAGTGACTCCTACGGAAGCACCTGTGCTTCCTACACAGGGAGCTATGTCGGAGCCAACCGGGGCTCCACCGGCAGAAACGGAGCTTCCAACGCAGCCTCCTGCACAAGCCCCGACCGAAGCACCGCAGCCCCCAACCGAGGAACCGACTTCCGTACCCGAAGCAGAAACGCCATCGCCCGCGCCTGAAACAGTGCCGGCACAAACAGGGGAACCCCTGCCGCTTTCCCTGCAAGACGCCATGGCCCAGCGCGGTTACGCCTATGTGCTGGCCGCGGCCATCCCTCTGTACGCCGCGAAGGATCTAGCCAAACCCGCCTATTGCATGACGCAGGAAACGGCGGTGCTGCTGGTCCGTCGCTTTGCGCCCGAAGAAGGGTTTGCCGAGGTCTGGCTGCTTAACGAAAGCTATGAGCTCACCACAGCCTATACCGCCGTGGACGCGCTGCCCGAAGCTGCGCTGTCCGATCAGGAGGTTGCCGCGCTGGCCGGTGAACGTTCGTCAGCCACGACGGCGGACGAACGCCTCGTCTTTGTCGTGCCGGGATATGTGCCCGCGCAGGAACCTGTTCCTGAGCCGGGTGCAGCGGAGAGTGTGACCCCCTCCGCAGAGCCGGAAGCCACCGAAACCCAGCCCGCGCAGCCCGGCGCATTTGTACAGGTGAGCACCCAAACCAATGTCTATACCGGCATTGATTCGAGCGGCATGGATGCGGACCGTCTGTGGGCCGGATGCTTCACACAGGACGCAACCGTGCAGGTAGAAGAAACCCTCCAGGATGCCCTCGGCCGCTGGTGGTACCGGGTGCGCTACCTGTACGGCGACGATTTTGCCGATGGTACGCTCAAGTGGACGGAGCAGGGAACGCTCTGGGTGCTTGCGCAGGAAACCTGCGCCACCGGCGCGGCGGACCTCACCGTGACGGATTACGCCCAGCCCATAAGTCCGCCCTCCCGGATGATGCGCATGTCCGCCAGCCCCATGCCCGGCTTTTCGCTCAAGACCATCAACGCGCCGGTGCCGTCGCTGTATGTGGGACAGGGCGGGCTGTACGGCAGCTCCGGCAAGGACAGCGCGTATTTGCAGATCGCCAAGGCCCCCGGCCATGGCACGGTGTATGCCACCCCGCACTATCTGGACGGATACACGGTGTATTGCCTTGAGCACACGCTGCCTGGGCCCGGCGAGAACATCTCCGGCGGCGGCCAGCAGCCCACCGGCCCGTATGTCATCGTGGACATGGATTCGTACCGTACCAATCCCGGCTATTCCTCCATCATCTATCACGAAAGCACCCTGCACGCCATCGGCTGGGTGCTTCGTCATACCTACCCGTTCATGGTCATCGACGATGATGACCCGGACAATGAAACCTGGTCGCGCGTTGCCGGACAATTCGCTGTCCGACAGGTCATCCGCGAGCTGGAAGGGCCGCAATATGTCCGTGATTATTGGAACATGGACAACTTCTACCGCGCCAGCGGACAGGCTCCCGGCGTGTATCTGGAATACGCGCGCTGGCTTGCGGCCAACGGCATCGCCCGCGCCTCCATGACGGGGGCCATCTCCGTGAGCAACCAGTCCACCCGCTTTTCGGGCGGTTCCCTGACCGGCACCGTCACCCTTACCACGGACGCGGACCTCATTCGCGTCAGCCGGTCCTATGGGGTTTTGACCGGAAACACCGCCGGGCAGGATGAATCCTACTACTACCTCAACAGCGGGGATACGGTATCCATCACCGCGCCGGAGACCCACCTCAGCTTTGTGGCCGAATCGGTTTCGTCCGACGAGGAGGAGGCGAGCTTTCTGGTAGGCGTACCGGACGTGGCCATCCAGAAGGTGCTCATCCCGCAGTACGGCGCGCCCTACAAGCTCCAGTCCATGACCGTCACCTTCGATATGCCCCTGGGCGCGGCAGCCGTCACCAAGACGTCCGCCTCCACCGGCGCGCCGCTGGCGGGCGCGGTGTTTGAGCTGGCCGGCGGAAACGCCGTTATTGCAACGCAGACCACCGGCGCGGATGGCGTGGCGCGCTTTGAGAACCTCCAGCCGGGCGTGTACACCATCCGGGAAAAGAGCGCCCCGGAAGGGTACCTCGTATCCGTTCCGGGCGAGCAGAGCGTCACCGTCACGGCGGGCGGCACGGCCCATGCGAGCTTTGCCAACGCGGAGATCACGGGCAAGATCCGCATTGTGAAACGGGACAGCCTGACACGGGAGGCGCTGGCCGGAGCGGAGTTCACCGTCACCCGTTTGTCGGCTCCCGCAGGCGCAACCGGCGTGGGCGGCAGCGTGGTCATCGTCACGGATGCAAGCGGCGTTGCCGAAACCGGCTGGCTTCCCTGGGGCCGATACCGCATCGAGGAAACCACCGTGCCGCAGCACTATGTGGACGTTGGCTTTGAAACCGAAGTCGAGATTCGGGACAGCGGCAGGACCTGCGAGATTGAAGTGGAGAACGAACCAACAAAGGGGTATATCCGCATCACCAAAACCGACCGCCTGAACGGCAACCCCATCGAGGGCGTGCGCTTTGATATCTACGAAAACGACGAGTACGGCTCGGCGCTGGCCAGCAGCATGGTAACGGACGAAAACGGCGTGGCCGTATCCGAACCGCTGCGCAAGGGGCGTTACATCGTTCGGGAGCACGGAGAAACGGCGGGGTATGTGTTTGAGGAGATTGCGCTGGACGCGGTGGTAAAGCCGGATGAAACCACCGACCTGTCCGTGACCAACCAGCCGGTGCGGGTCCGGCTGAAGCTGTACAAGCGCGATGCGGACGAATACACCGGGAAGCCCGCGGATGCGCCCGGCACGCGCGGCGACGGCGAGCTGACGGGCGCGGTCTTCCGCGTGCTCGCGGCGCAGGACATCACCGACCGGCAGGGCAACGTGATCTATGAAAAGGGCGCTGTGGTCGTTGATTCCCTGACCACGGCGGGTGAGGATGCTTCCGTAACCACGGATGCGCTCTGGCCGGGCGTGTATGAGATTGTGGAGCTTGCGCCGCCTGTGGGGTATCAGGCTGCCGTGGATTCTATCATAGTGGATGCGCGATCCGCGGCAAAACAGTCGCACGAAGCCGTTGTCATCTATGAAGGTGTTGTCACCAATGAAATCCGCTATGGCGCGCAGGCCATTGTCAAATTGCTCGGAGGCATGAGCGACGATCCCGACCCGGACCGCGTGGAGACGCCGGAGGCGGGCGCGGAGTTTCTCGTGTATCTTCGCAAGGCCGGGTCTTACGAAAACGCCCACGCGTTGGAGCGCGACCGGCTGGTGACGGATGAAAACGGCTACGCGAAAACCAAGGCCCTGCCCTACGGCGTCTATGTGCTGGAACAGACAAAGGGCGCGCCGGGGTATGAGCTCAAGGGCCCGATCCTCTTTGAGATCGACGGGACCGAGGATATCCTCAACCCGCCGCCCCTGACGCTCTCCGACCGGCCCATCCGCTACCTGCTGCGCCTGATAAAGACGGACAGCGAAACAGGAAAGGCCGTCACGCTTTCCGGCGTCTCCTTCAAGCTCAGAGACGAGACGGGAGAGTTTGTTACCCAAACCGTCTCCTATCCCGCCCGGCAGGAGACCGACACCTTTGTTACCGACGAAACCGGCAGTGTGACATTGCCCGAAACGCTCACTTGGGGCCTGTACTTCGTTGAGGAAGTCACAGCCCCGAAAGGCTATCTCATCCGCGAGGAGGCGCTGACGGTGTTCGTAGGGCAGGACGGCGACGCGCCCGGAGAAACGTATCAGATCGACGTGGAAGTCCCCAACGAGCCGGTCAAGGGGCGGATTCTGCTTGAAAAGAAGGGGCCGCGGCTCACCGGGTTCGAGGTGACGGCGGATGCTTACGGGAACGAGGCGCACCGCCCCGTATACGAAGAAAGGTATCTGGCGGGGGCGGTGTTTGAGCTTCGGGCGGCGGAAACCGTCACCGGCGGGGACGGCACGGTCTGGTTTGAACAGGGCGAGCTGGTGGAAACCCTCACCACCGCTTCGGATGGGCCGGCAGCCTCCGGGCTGCTGCCGCTGGGACGGTATATGCTGGTGGAAATTCACGCGCCCGAAGGGTATGCGCTGGATGACACGCCGCATGAGGTGGCATTGACCAGTGCAGACAATCAGACAGCCATCGTGAATCTCACGGTGGAGGTCGGCAACGACTATTATCCTGCCGAAATCACGATTCAGAAAGAAGCCGAAACCCTGCAAAGCGTTCCGCAGGATGATGGGATGATCATCCGAAGCGTAACGACCGTCCCCGGCGAGGGCTTTGTATTCGGTCTGTACAATGCCTCCGACATTCCCTATGACGGCGGCGTTCTCCCTGCCGGTATGCTGGTGGCCTCCGGCGCGACGGATGCGGAGGGGCGGCTGGTGTTTGCCGGGCAGTACCCGCACGGGAAGTACTATGTGAAGGAGCTGCAAGCGCCGGAAGGATGGAAATTGTCTGCCGGGACGTTCCCCGTTTCAATCCTGCCTGAGAAAGCGCAAGAAGACGCCGTCATCCGCGCCGGTCTGACGGTGCATAATGAGATGATCTGCACGCCCGTCACGATCACCAAGACCGACATCACCGGCGCGGCCCCGGTGCCTGGCGCGCTCATCGAGGTACGAAACAGCCGGGATGAGATCATCTATCGTGCGCGCACGGATGAAAACGGAGAGCTGCCGGACATTCTCCTCATGCCCGGACAGTATGCCTTCCGTGAGGTGCTCGCGCCGGACGGCTACGCGCTCAACGAGGCCGTATGCATCTTTGTGGTGGACGCTCTGGGCCAGGTGAGCGGCGATACGGAGATTCGGGATGATTGGACGCGCTTTTCCCTGCGCAAGACCGACACAGGCGGCCGGGTACTTGCGGGCGTACAGTTTGCGCTGGTTGATGCGGACGGAAACCAGATCATGACCGCCGAGACGGACGAAAACGGGCTGGCTTCGTTTGAAAGAATTCCTTACGGGCGCTACACCGTGGTGGAGACGAAGCCTCTGCCCGGCTATCTTCCCGCCGGAACGGTCGCGGAGCTGACCGTGGACGGGAAGTACGTCAATCCCGACGCGCCGCTGGAGATCGTCAATGTTCCTGCGGACACTCCCGACATCCAGACCGGAGTGGACCTCCCCTTCACATCCCTGATGTGGGCAGGCGTGGGAATGACGGCGAGCGCGCTGGTACTCATCGGCGTCTATGGGTACAGGCGCAGGAAGCGGCGGTGACAGCTTTCGGGAGGACGGCTCTGCTGGCCGTCCTCCTTCCCCGCGGTTGCCGGGTGGGAGCAAATACGGTATAATGAAGCCAATTCAAAGGAAGAAGCGGTGAGAAAACATGCCCAACGAAACCGACGGCATCATCAAGCGATTTGAGCAAAGAACCATTCGCAGCCTGTGGGATGAGGAGCGCCAGGAATGGTATTTCTCCATCGTGGATGTGGTAGGCGCGCTTACGGACAGCCCGGATTATCAGACGGGGCGCAAGTATTGGAATAAGCTCAAGCAGCGTCTACATGAGGAAGGCAGCGAACTGGTGACAAATTGTCACCAGTTGAAAATGCCGGCGGCAGATGGCAAAATGCGTCTGACCGACGCAGCCGATACCGGGCAGCTTTTGCGCATCATCCAGTCCATTCCCTCGCCCAAGGCCGAGCCCTTCAAGCTGTGGCTGGCGCAGGTGGGCCGGGAGCGCATCGAGGAAACCATCGACCCGGAGCTGACCATTGAGCGCGCGCTGGAAACCTATCTGCGCAAGGGATATTCCCGCGAATGGATCAACCAGCGCCTGCAGGCCATTCAGGTGCGCAGGGAGCTGACGGACGAGTGGCAGACGCGCGGCGTAAAAAAAGGCGTCGAGTATGCTATTCTCACCGACGAGATCACCCGCGCATGGTCGGGAATGAACACCCGGCAGTACAAGCGGTTCAAGGGACTCAAAAAGGAAAACCTGCGTGACAACATGAGCACCACGGAAATCGTGCTCAACATGCTGGCGGAAGCATCCGCAAAGGATATTTCCCAGGCCGAAGCGCCGGAAACCTTTGCGGAAAACCAGCAGGTCGCCCGCAAGGGCGGCGAGGTCGCGGGCATTGCGCGGCAGGCGCTGGAAGCGCGTACCGGCAGACCCGTCATTACCCCGCAAAACGCGCTTGACTTTCACCGCCTGATCGAAGATGTCATGGAAGAAACGGCGGCTTTGCCGGAGACGGAGAAGCGGGGCGAATGACGGACCGGCTGCCGCGCCCCATGCGTTCATGCCGAAAAAAAGAACCAAACGCAAGAAGCAGTCCTCTCAAGGGCTGCTTTTTCTTATGCAGATGAAGGAGGAAACTCATGAAACGGTTGATTATAGCGGAAAAACCCAGCGTTGCCCAGGCCATTGCCGCGGTGCTGAACATCCGGGAGAAGAAGCCCGGCTATCTGGAGGGGGCGGACGTTCTGGTGAGCTGGTGCGCCGGGCATCTGGTGGAACTGGCCGCGCCGGAGAGTTACGATGCGCGCTACGCCAGATGGCGGCAGGAGGACCTGCCCATCGTCCCAGGGCCCTGGAAGTACGAGGTCATTGAAAAGAGCGCCCGGCAGTTTGAAACGCTCAAACGCCTCATGCGCCGCGCCGACGTTTTCGAGGTCGTCAACGCCTGCGACGCGGGGCGCGAGGGCGAGCTCATCTTCCGCCTCGTCTATGATCTGGCGGGCTGCGATCAGCCCGTCCTGCGGCTCTGGATTTCTTCCATGGAGGAAGACGCCATCCGCGAGGGGCTGCGGCAGATGAAGCCGGCCGCGCACTATGATGCGCTGGGGCGGGCCGCCCTGTGCCGGGCGCAAGCGGACTGGCTGGTGGGCATCAACGCCACCCGCCACTTTTCCCTGCTCTATGGACGGACGCTCAACGTCGGGCGCGTGATGACCCCCACGCTGGCCATGCTGGTGGAGCGCGAGGCGGATATCGCCGCGTTTCAGCCGTCCGCCTATTATCATGTGCGGCTGGACTGCGGCTCCTTCCCGGCCGAAAGCGAGCGCATGGAGGATCGCGCGGAGGCGGAGCGCATCGCCGCCCTGTGCGGCGGCAAGGAAGCAAGGGTCGTATCGGTGGAAACCAGCGAACGCAGGGAACAGCCGCCCAGGCTCTACGACCTGACCGCGCTCCAGCGCGACGCCAACCGTCTGCTCGGCTACACCGCGCAGCAGACGCTGGACTACGCGCAATCCCTGTATGAAAAGCAGCTGCTGACCTACCCGCGAACGGACAGCCGGTATCTGCCGCAGGGCATGACGGAGAAAGCGCGCGAGCTGGCTGCTTATGCGGCGGCGGCGCTTCCATTTGCCGCGGGGCTTTCCCTGCCCTGTCATCCCCGGCAGTTTGCCGGAAAGGTCAGCGATCACCACGCCCTGCTTCCCACGGCGGCTCTCCGGGACCACCCGCTGGACGCCCTGCCCGCCGGCGAAAGGAGCGTGCTGACGCTGGTGGCGGCGCGCCTGCTCTGTGCCGCCGGGGAGGCGTGCGTGATGCTGGAGACAACCGCCCGGCTGGAATGTGAGGGTGTCTCCTTTACCGCCAAAGGAAGAAGGACGCTGCATCCGGGATGGAAGGCGCTGGACGCCGCTTTCCGCGCCACGCTCAGAAGCCGGGAACGCGAGGAGGAGGCGGACGGCCTGCCGCCCCTGAACGAGCGCATGACCTTCCTCCCCGTGACGGCTTCCGTCAGGGAAGGGAAGACCACGCCGCCCGAACGGTATTCGGAAGATACCCTTTTGTCGGCCATGGAGAACGCGGCCAAAGAGAATACCCCAAAGGATGCGGAGCGCCGCGGCCTGGGCACCCCGGCCACCCGCGCCGCCATCATTGAAAAACTGCTCAAATCCGGGCTTGCGGAGCGAAGGGCGTTGCGCAGGCGCATCTGCCTCGTCCCGACGGACAAGGGGATTTCCCTGATTACCGTGCTGCCGGAGGCGATTCAGTCCCCGGCCCTGACCGCCGCGTGGGAACAGAAGCTGCGGGAGGTGGAGCAGGGCGCGCTGGACGGGGAGGCGTTCCTCACAGACATCACGGACATGGTGCGGGAACTCGCCTCCTCCGAACATCCCGTTCGGGACGTACACATGCTGTTTGCCGACAACCGCCGGGCCGTGGGCGTATGCCCGCGCTGCGGCGCTTCGGTCGTGGAAAACGCAAAGGGTTTCGTCTGCACCGCGCGTGGCTGCGGCTTCGCGCTGTGGAAGAAGGACCGCTTTTTCGCCGCCATGCGCAAGGAACTGACCGCCTCCGTCGCGGCCGCGCTGCTCAAGGAGGGGCGGGTGAGCCTGAAAGGGCTGGTTTCCCCCAGAACGGGGCGCACCTATGAGGCGGACGTCGTGCTTGAGGACACGGGGACGCCGTTTGTAAAGTATCGTCTGGAATTTACGGAAGGGAGGAAACAAAAATGAGCCAGGAAAAGACCATTCGCTTTATTGACACCAATTACCGGACACTGTTTACCCTTCCCGACGGAGGGAACCTCCGGATGACCTTCCCGGACGGCAGAAGCAAGGTAAGCCGGTGCCGGTATGTGGACGAGTACCACACGGAGGTGGCCGGGCGGGTGTACCACATCTGCGAGTTTTCCGGGCATATGGAGCGGGGCGGCATCGCCTGCGCGCCGGAGGAGCCCCTGCCCAGGCAGACGGACAAGCAGGCGCTTCAGCGCCGGCCGCCGCTGCTGAAGCGGCTCAGGGAGCCGCGCCCCGCGCAGACCGGACGCAAACCGGCAAAAGCAGAACAGGAGCGATGACATGTTCAATACGACGGAAATGAATCTCATGATCCTCTACAACCCCGGCACCCGCCTGGGACTGATGGAGGAGCTGGGCAACATGCTGGGGTATCTGTCCGGGGAGGAAACCGGGCTGCGCCGCACGACGGTAGGCGTCATCCGCAAGCTCCAGACCATGACCGACGAGGACTTTGACCGGCTCGACCTCGATCCGTCCGGTCTCTGCCTGAAAGGAAGGTGAACGCATGCCCGACAGCAGGACGGACAGCCTTGTGCAGCTTGCGCAGGATACGGCCCGGCGCATCACCGGCAGCCATACGGCGTGGATGGCGTATCTTCAAACCGCCGCGCGCCTGTACAAATACCCCTATCACGAACAGCTTCTCATCTTTGCCCAGCGTCCGCAGGCCACGGCCTGCGCGGGTTACGAGGTCTGGAAAAATACCATGCGCCGCTATGTGCGCAGGGGCGCGAAGGGCATTGCGCTGCTGGATACCTCCGGGGACGCGCCACGGCTGCGCTACGTCTTTGACGTGGCGGACACCGGCGAGCTTTCGCAGTCGCGCAGCCTGAACCTCTGGAAACTTTCGGAGGAAAACGCGCAGGCGGTTTCGCTTTCGCTGGAAAACGGCTACGACGTGCCCGCCCGCGAGGGGCTGGAGCGGCAGCTGCGCGCCATCTCTTCGCAGCTCGCGGGCGCTTGCTGGGTGGACCGCAAGCAGGAGATCTTCGACATCGTTGACGGTTCGTTTCTGGAGGGGTACGATGAAGGTGCGATAGGAGCTTCCTTCCGCAGAGCCGCATCCGTCAGCCTGGAATACGCGCTGCGTTCCCGGTGCGGACTGGCAAACGAGGGGCGCTTCATCCGCGAGGACTTCATCCCCGTGATGGAATGGAACACCCCGGAGGCAGCCGCCGCGCTGGGCACGGCGGTCAGCGAGATGAGCGGGGAGGTCCTGCGGACCATTGAAATCAGCATCCGAAACCATGAAAGGAGCGTCGAACATGATCGCCTACAGGCAGAACGGAGAGACCCTGATTCCCGACCTAAAGCTCAGCGAAACCGAGACCCGGCCCCTGGGCAGGTACGCGCGGATGCGCAGGACGTACCTGCAAACGCATCGGACGATGCTGTGGAACAGCCTGCTGCTAAGCGGGACATTGCAGGAGCACCTGCTGGAGACCGACGCGGCGGCACAGAGCCGTCTGGAGCTGCTGATGCCGGAGCTGATGAAGGACGCGGGCGCGACGGAGGCATTGAAAGCCAGCGACCCGATGCGATGGGTCGGCCTGATGAACGCCTGCAAGGCGCAGGCCGAGGAAATCATCCTCAGGGAGCTGGTGTACAGCTAAGTTTTCTGGAGGGCCTTGCGGCCCAGCCCGGTACGGAAAGAGCGGAGAGCGATATGCCCTCCGCTCTTTCCATTCCCCAGGAAGTCGCCGGACGAATCGCCGGACTGATCCGGCAGGGCCTTTATCTGACTGAGCAGGAGCAGGCAAAGTATGACCGAATCCAGGCGGAAAAGGTCCAGGCTGAAAAAGATGCCCCACAAGCCCCGCAGCCGGACCCCGCTGTATGGGAATACAACGGCGTCAAGGAACGCCACCCGGATGATCTGGTCCTGTATCAGATGGGCGACTTCTTTGAGCTGTATGGCGAGGATGCCAGAGAAGCCGCGCCGGAGCTGGGACTGAAGCTGGTCTCCCGCGCCATCCCTGGGGGTGGGCGCGTGGAGATGTGTGGGTTTCCGGCAAACCAGCTGAATCAGTACCTGGAACAGCTCCGGGCCACGCATGATGTGACGGTTTCCGCCGCATCGGAGGGTAGCGCCCAGCGCCGGGAGTATTCGGTTCTTTCTAACGGCCATGAAGCGCAACAGGAGCTGCATGAGCAATACAAGTCCATTGTGCGGGAGGCCGTCACCCAAGACACCGCATACCGCAATGCCTGCGGCCACAGCGACTACGAGAACGCTGTGATCGAGGGCCATGCCGCTATCCACCGTGCTGTCCTGGGGGCCAGCAATATGGGGTTGCTCCGCGCCTATTCCGATATGCCGGAGTTCCGTCAGCGCCTGCAGCGCGAGATTATCGGCGAGACCTATCCCAAGCTCCATGAGCTGCTGCGTCCGCTCTCGCAGGATGACATTGATGATGCTATCAGGACATGGAACGGCGATATTCAAAGCAAACAGGCCGTTATCCGTTACATGGAGGCTCATGCGCGGGATAAAGACACCGCTGCGTGGCTGGCCCATGAATATAGCGGCAGAGACAGCAAGAGTCTGTTTGTGATTCGAGCTGGAAGTCCTGAAGGAATTGAACTGCCCTGGCCGAAGGTACAGAGCCGGATTGCCCGGCTCATCAAGGAGGACCGCTTTCTGACCGAGCAGGATCGGCAGTCTGAACCGCAAAGTCAAGAGAAGCGCCCCTATCAAGTGGTGGTCTATCACCATTTTGAAAACGGCTTTGATGAAAAGAAAGAATACCCGACGCTGGAAGAAGCGGAAAAAGTGGCGAAAAGCTATGTGGACGGCACAATGGGGCCGGACGGCTTTGCCTATGACGGCGCAGCGGTCTATGACCTGGAAGCCAGACAATATCTGCGTATCTATGGGGATTACCCGGATGAAAAAGCCCATGAGCAGCTCAATGGGTTAGCTCACCCCCATGACCTTCAAGCAGAGGTGGAAGCATGGAAAGCTGAACAGGCTGCCCAAAAACAGGCGGTAATTGACACGCTCTCCGAACAGGAACAGCTTACCGTCCGAGCTATGGAAACTGCGGGCTTTATTTTCAATCCGCAGGCTGCGAAACCTGGCTTAAAGGAAAACCTGGTCTTTACGGCTGGGGAATATGGGTATCCCATCACTTTTGAGAATTGGGAACAGGCTTATTTGTGGATTGATGGAGCGGAGCTGCGGGATACTCCCGGTCTGCGTGAACAGGTACAGCACATTCTCCATCCAGAACCCCAGAATGGCGTCCTCACCAACGAGGACTACGCTGCGGTCCGTGGCACACGCCGGGAGCGGACTTCTTACGATCCGGCGGTGCCACCCTACCATATAGGGGATATTGTCTATCTGGATGACCTCGCTCACCAGATCACGGAGCTACGGGATGACACAGTGCAGCTGCTGCCCACCGGCATGAGCTACCCCATTTACCGGGCTGAAAGTCGGGAACGGTTTGTGCAGCTTCTGCGGGAAGATAACCGCAACGACTTCTATACCGATTTCCTGCCTGCAAACCTGGATACGGTGAACCAGGACCTGCGGGATGTGCTGTCGCATAGTCTGATCGGTGAGGCGGATAAGGCGGGGCTATCTGAGCTGCTGCACAGCGGTAAGAGCAACCGGGAGGTAGCCCTATGGTTGAGCCGTGCCTATTCCAACATTGTGGAAACGATGGAGCTGGAGACCGGCGATACCGCTAACTACCGGACTACTCCTGATGGTATTGAGCTGGAAGTGCTGGATGCAGACGAAAAGCGGCTGGCTATGCTGTTCTTTCGCTGGGACGAGGTTTCGCCTTTGCTGCGCGGGCTGTACGCCCGTCAGCTGGACGGTTTTGGACAGGAACGCCCGGAACCGACTGCTGAAACCCCGGCTTTCCACGCCGAGACCGTGGCTGTCTATCCGGGCGACAAGAACCATCTGCCCTATGATGTGGTGGTTCAGACCCTGCGGACCAATGAGCCGGAGCTGCCAGCACCTGCCGTCGAAACGGAAAAGACCCTGGATGAAGTGCTGGACGAACACCCTGTATCCGTTCAGGTCAATGGCGAGTGGCAGACTTTCCCCAATGCCAGGGCTGCCGAAGAAACTGCCTATGGGGAATACAAGGAGAACCTGCGCCGCACCGCCGAGAATTTCCGCATCACGGATGACGATTTGGGCGTGGGCGGGGCAAAGACGCGGTATGGCTGGAATGTCGCGGCCATCCGTACCCTTCGGGCGCTGGAGGCGGAAGGCCGTCCCGCCACGCTCCAGGAGCAGGAGACCCTCTCCCGCTATGTGGGTTGGGGCGGCATCCCGCAGGCGTTTGACGCGCAGAACGAGGACTGGCGCAGGGAGTACGCGGAGCTCAAGGCGCTGCTGTCCGAGACGGAGTACGTGTCTGCCCGCGCCTCCACCCTCAACGCTCATTACACCAGCCCTACGGTGATCCGCGCTATCTATGACGCTGTGGAACAGATGGGCTTTCGCACCGGCAACATTCTGGAGCCGGCTATGGGCGTGGGCAACTTCTTCGGCCTGCTGCCGGAGAGCATGGCGGGCAGCCGCCTGTACGGCGTGGAGCTGGACAGCCTCACCGGCCGCATCGCCCGGCAGCTCTATCCGGAAGCGAGCATCACCGTGGCGGGGTTTGAAACCACCGACCGGCGCGACTTCTTCGACCTGGCCGTGGGCAACGTCCCCTTCGGGAATTACCAGGTCAACGACAAAGCCTACAATCATCTTCGTTTCAACATTCACGACTACTTCTTCGCCAAAGCCATCGACCAGGTACGGCCCGGCGGCATCATCGCCTTTGTGACCTCCAAGGGAACCATGGACAAGCAAAGCCCCGATGTACGCCGCTTTATCGCCCAGCGTGCCGAGCTGATCGGCGCTATCCGTCTGCCCAACAACGCCTTTGCCCGAAACGCCAACACGGAAGTCACCTCCGACATTCTTTTTCTTCAAAAGAGGGACAGACCCATCACCCTTGAGCCGGATTGGGTCCACCTGGGGCAGACTGGGGACGGCATCCCCGTCAACAGCTACTTTGCAGAGCATCCCGAAATGATCCTGGGCCGCATGGCATGGGATGACAGCATGTATGGCGGCCGCAAGGAAACCGCCTGCCTGCCGCTGGAAGGCGCAGACCTGGCCAGCCAGCTTCATGAGGCCGTAGAGCGCCTTCAAGGGAGCTACCTGGAGGCCGAGCCGCCGGAGCTGGGCGAGGGCGAAGCCATCCGCGCCGCCATTCCCGCCGACCCGAATGTAAAAAACTACACCTATACCGTAGTGGACGGGCAGGTGTATTACCGGGAAAACAGCCTCATGGCGCGGCCCGACCTCAGCGCCGCCGCCGAAGCCCGCGTCAAGGGCATGGTGTCCCTGCGGGACTGTGTGCAGGAGCTCATCGCCCTGCAGATGGACCCCGCCACGCCGGACAGCGCCATTCGGGACCAGCAGGCCGAGCTGAACCGACTCTATGACGATTTCTCCGCCAAGTACGGCCTTATCAATGACCGGGCGAACCGGCTGGCCTTTGCCGATGATTCCAGCTATTATCTGCTCTGCGCGCTGGAGATTGTAGACGAGGACGGAAACCTCCGGCGCAAGGCCGATATGTTCACCCGGCGCACCATCCGCCCCGCGCAGGCCGTGGACCATGTGGACAGCGCAAGCGAAGCGCTGGCCCTGTCCATCGCGGAAAAGGCGGGTGTGGACATGGCGTATATGGAGCAGCTTACCGGCCAAACGCGGGACGAGCTGGCGTCCCAGCTTCAGGGGGCGATCTACCGTCTGCCGGAATCCGCGGGAAACGAACCGTGCTATGTCACCGCGGACGAATACCTCTCCGGCAATATCCGCTCCAAGATTGCCTCTGCCAGACTGGCCGCCGAAAAAGACGAAGCCTTCCAGATCAACGTATCCGCGCTGGAAAAGGCCATGCCCAAAGACCTGGACGCCTCTGAGATCGAGGTCCGGCTGGGGGCGACCTGGATTCCGCCGCGCTACATCCAGCAGTTCATGCTTGAGCTACTTCAGCCACCCATCCAGGCGCGCTACCGGCTCCGGGTCGCCTATTCCTCCGCGACCGCCGAATGGCAAATCGAGAACAAGAGCAGCGTCCCCGCGCACAACGTGGCGGCCTATACCACCTACGGCACCGGCCGCGCCAGCGCATACAGGATTCTGGAGGATTCGCTCAACCTGCGCGACGTGCGCATCTACGACACCGTGCGGGATGCGGACGGCAAGGAAAAGCGCGTCCTCAATTCAAAGGAAACCACCCTCGCCCAGCAGAAGCAGCAGGCTGTCAAGGATGCTTTCCGCGATTGGCTCTGGCAGGACCCGACCCGGCGGCAGGAGTTGTGCGCCCGCTACAACGAGCTGTTCAACGCCACCCGACCCCGTGAGTACGACGGGTCCCATATCCGTTTCAGCGGCATGAACCCGGAGATCACCCTGCGCAGGCATCAGCGGGACGCCATCGCCCACATCCTCTACGGCGGCAACTGCCTGCTGGCCCACGAGGTGGGGGCAGGGAAGACGTTCGAGATGGTGGCCGCCTGCATGGAATCCAAACGGCTGGGCCTTTGCAGCAAGGCCCTGTTCGCCGTGCCCAATCACCTGACCGAGCAATGGGCCTCGGAGTTCCTGCGCCTCTATCCCTCGGCCAACCTGCTGGTCGCCTCCAAAAAGGACTTTGAAACCAAAAACCGCAAGAAGTTCTGTGCCCGCATCGCCACCGGCGACTATGACGCCATTATTCTCGGCCACTCGCAGTTTGAGAAGATCCCCATCAGCCAGGAGCGTCAGGAGCGGCTGCTTCAGGAGCAGATCGACGAGATCGAAGCGGGCGTTAAGGAGCTCAGAGCCTCCCATACCGAGCGGTTCACCATCAAGCAGCTGGAGCGCATGAAAAAGCAGCTGGAAACCAGGCTGCAAAAGCTCACTTCCGCCACGCGCAAGGACGATGTGGTCACCTTCGAGCAGCTCGGCGTGGACCGGCTGTATGTGGACGAGGCGCATAACTACAAGAATCTTTTTCTGTACACGAAGATGCGCAACGTGGCGGGCCTCTCCACCACGGACGCGCAGAAGTCCAGCGACATGTATCTCAAGTGCCGCTATATGGACGAGCTGACCGGCGGCCGCGGCATCGTGTTTGCCACGGGTACTCCCGTGTCCAACTCCATGACGGAGCTGTATACCATGATGCGCTATCTCCAGCACGACCTGCTCGCCTCCAGAGGCTTTTCCCACTTCGATTGCTGGGCCTCCACCTTCGGGGAAACGGTCACGGCCATTGAGCTGGCCCCGGAGGGGACGGGCTACCGCGCACGCACGCGCTTTGCCAGGTTCTTCAACCTTCCGGAGCTGATGGCCATGTTCAGGGAGGCGGCGGATATCAAGACCGCCGACCAGCTGCACCTGCCCACCCCGGAGGCGGTGTATCACAACGTGGTGGCCAAGCCCACGGAAATGCAGAAGGATATGGTTGAGGCGCTGTCCAAACGGGCGGCGGAAGTGCATGCCGGGGTGGTCAACCCCAAGGAGGACAACATGCTCAAGATCACCTCGGACGGTCGGAAGCTGGGGCTGGACCAGCGCATCCTCAATCCACTCCTGCCAGACGACGAGCACAGCAAGGTCAACCAGTGCGTGGAAAACATCCTGCGCATCTGGCGGGAGGGATCAGCAGACAAGCTGACCCAGCTCGTCTTTTCGGACCTCTCCACGCCGGGCGGCGAGGGCTTTACCGTCTATGAGGACATCCGCCGGAAGCTGATCGCGGCAGGCGTACCCGAAGGGGAGATCGCCTTCATCCACGACGCGAACACCGAGGTCAAAAAGAAGGAGCTGTTCGCCAAAGTGCGCGCCGGTCAGGTGCGGGTGCTGATGGGCAGCACCCAGAAGATGGGGGCCGGAACCAACGTGCAGGACCGGCTGGCCGCGCTTCACGATCTGGACTGCCCCTGGCGACCCGGCGATCTGGAGCAGCGCAAGGGCCGCATCGTGCGCCAGGGAAACCGAAACGACACGGTACACATCTACCGCTATGTGACGGAAAACACCTTCGACGCCTACCTGTGGCAGACCATTGAGAACAAGCAGAAGTTTATCAGCCAGATTATGACCAGCAAAAGTCCTGTACGCTCCTGCGAGGATGTGGACGAGACGGCGCTGTCCTACGCGGAGATCAAGGCGCTGTGTGCGGGCAATCCGCTGATAAAAGAGAAGATGGACCTGGATATCGAGGTGGCCCGGCTCCGGCTGCTCAAGGCCAACCACCAGAGCCAGCGGTTTCAGATGGAGGACCGGCTGCTGAAATACTTCCCTGTCGAGGTTGAAAAGTGCCGGGCGCAGGTCGGAGGCTTTGAAGCTGATCTGGAAACGCGAAACAACCATCCCCTGCCCTCGGAAGGATTTGTGGGCATGGAGGTGCTGGGACGCGCCTTTTCAGACAAGGAAGAAGCGGGCAAGGCGATTCTGGAAGCGGTCAAGACCGTGGTGGATATGAAAAGCGTGCGGATCGGGCATTACCGGGGATTTGAAATGAGTCTGGAACTAAGCGCTTTCGGACGGGAGTACATCCTGACGCTCAGGGGCCGCATGGCGCATTTCACGACGCTGGGCAGCGACCCACGCGGGAACATCCAGCGCATCGACAACACGCTCGGCTCCATGGAAAGCCGGCTGAAAACGGTCCAGGACCAGATCGCCACGCTGCAAAAGGAGCAGGAGGCGGCCAAAGAGGAGATCGCAAAGCCCTTTGCGCAGGAGGACGAACTGCGGGAGAAAAGCGCGCGGCTGATCGAGCTGGACACGCTGCTGGACATTGGCAAGGGCAGCCCGGAGGTCATGCCGGAGGGCGGCGAGCCGGAAGCGATGGAGGCGGCGGTGCCGGACGCAGCGCAAGGCACACGGGAGCCGGAGAGAAAGGAGCGAAGCCGTGAGGAGGTCCGATAGCCCAGGAAACGCGGGCGAAGTGAGGCGCATCAACCTCATGTTCTGGGTCACGCCCCATGAAAACGAGCTGATCCGGCGCAGAATGGCGCAGGCGGGCACGGCGAATCTGAGCGCCTACCTGCGCAAGATGGCCATTGACGGCCTGATTGTCCATCTGGAGCTGCCGGAGCTGAAAGAGATGATCTCGCTGCTTCGCCGCTGCGCGGGCAGCCTTAACCAGATGGCTAAGCGCATGAACGAAACCGGGCGCGTTTATGAGGTGGACCTGCGGGAAGCGATGGAACAGCAGGAACGGCTGTGGACGATGGCCAACGCGCTTCTGACCAGGCTGGCGGGGATTCGGTAGGGGCGGCCTGCGGGCCGCCTCTTTTTTGCGTGAGTGAAAAAAAGGGCGAAAAACGCCCCGAAACCCTGCAAAAAGAGAAAAAGCCCATCGGACGACCCACCATCCATCCATCTTTCCCAAGGGGCCTGCAAACGAAAAAAATCCGCCAAAATCATCCCGAAACCATACAGAAAAAAAGGAGGAACGCGATGCCGAGAATGAGCAGGAAGCGGCGGGAGGAATGGGACTTCTTCCTGAGCCGCCGAAACCGGATCACCTACAACGACCTGTGCCGCAACTGCCGGCATGACTGCAAGCAGAGCTTCCGGGCGCAGATCGTGGCCTGCCGGAAGTACCGGAGCAAGCGGAGCGAAACATGGCGGTAACGCGCATCATGGCCATGCACCTGAACAAGGGCCGCACGATTGCCCAATGCCTGAAAGACCGAACGGACTATGCCAAAAACCCCGGCAAGACAATGGGCGGCGAGCTGATCTCCGCCTTTGGCTGCGATCCCAGGACCGCCGACGCGGAGTTTCTCTTTGCCAAGCGGCAGTACCGGCAGTTTACGGGCCGGGAGCCGAAAAACGACGTGATCGCCTACCAGATCCGGCAGTCCTTCAAGCCCGGCGAAGTGACGCCGGAGGAAGCCAACCGCATCGGGTACGAGCTGGCGAAGCGTTTTCTCAAGGAACGCCACGCCTTTTTCGTGGCCACCCATTGCGATACGGCTCATACTCACAACCACATCATCTTCAACTCCACCTCGATGGACTGCCGGGGAAAATTCCGGGATTTCCTCGGCTCCGGCAAAGCGGTTGCGCGGCTGAGCGACCTGATCTGTCTGGAACACGGGCTTTCCGTCATCGAAAATCCCAAACGCGGAGGCACCAGCTACAAGAGCTGGTTGGGCGACCGTGCCCGGCCCTCCCGGCGCGACCTGCTGCGCGCGGCCATTGACGCGGCGCTGGAAGAAAAGCCCGCGGACTTTGACACGCTGCTGTCGCTCGTATCCGGCGCAGGCTATGCCGTCGGACAGGGCCGGCAGATCACTTTCCGCGGCGCGGGACAGAAGCAGAGTATCCGGCTGGAGTCGCTGGGCGAAGGGTATTCGGAGGCCGAACTGCGCGCTGTGATCGCGGGAGAAAAGGTGCATGTACCTCGGAAGGGACGCGCCGCGAACCGTCCCCGAAACCAGCTGCTCATCGACATTCAGGCCAGGCTGCGCTCCGGCAGGGGTGAGGGCTACCGTCGCTGGGCAACGGCCTTCAACCTCAAGCAGATGGCGCGGACCGTCGCTTATTTGCAGGAGCATCATCTGATGGACGCTTCGGTCCTGTCGGCCCGCGCGGACGAAGCGGCGGCGCGCTGCCATGCCCTATCCGGGCAGATTCAGGCAGCGGAAAAGCATCTGGCCGAAACTGCCGTGCTGAAACGGCACATCGTCAACTACGTCAGAACGCGCGAGGTCTACGCGGCCTACCGCAAGTCCGGTTACTCGGCGAAATACCGCCTCGAGCATGAGGACGAGATCGCGCTGCACCGGACTGCCAAACAAGCCTTTGACGCGCTGGGCGTTCAGAAGCTCCCCTCCGTCAAGAGCCTTAATGCGCAGTATGCGCGGCTGCTTGGCGAGAAAAAGGCGGCGTATGCGGAGTACCGCGCGGCGCGGGAGGAGATGCGGGAATTGATGGTGCATCGGAAGAACCTTGCGCTGATTTTGCAGGGGGATGAGAAGGAAGGAAAGGGGAAGGAGGCGGAGCGGGAAGGCAGGTGAGGAATAAAGAATAAATGCAGCACATCCGTTGTCGTATAAGACAATTATCAATTAAATTGTTGCCGAAAATGTATATTGCGATTGAAATTAGTCAAGTTAGATTTACAGATTGTATGCAATTTGAATCGTAAAGCTTACTATATAAGAGATGTAAGTTCGGCATAACAATTCCTATTTGCCAGACGTTATTTTAGCTATAAATTCATCTCGTATCCGTTCCCAATGAATACTTTGAAGGGCAGGTAACTGAAATTCTTTAATCAAGTTGTCTTTAAGCTGACCAAGTTTTTCCTTGAGATCATATTCTGAAGAATCTAGTTTAATAGCAATTTTTCTAGGATTTATAGCACCACGAATGCTCTCAAACGTAAAACCAGGAAGTAATATACTTGTATAACATGCCTGCACAACCCACGCAGCCCCCATCTCGTTTAAGCTGGCAGGGCTATTATAATAATTGTCTGATAGTATAAACAGAACATGGAGAGATTGCTTTTGGAATTGTTGCCTAAGAAATTCATATATATCTTCATTTAATGGAATACTGCAACCAGAGACCGAAGAGCAGATAATATCTTCTGGTTTTAAGCCAATCGCAAACAAAAGATTTGCAAGTGTCAAAACATATTTTTCATCTTTAGAAGAATGGCTTATAAAAATTCTAGTGATTTTTGTTTGTGAGTCGCCTGCGTTT
Organism: uncultured Eubacteriales bacterium; assembly: GCA_958448555.1. Classification (GTDB taxonomy): domain Bacteria; phylum Bacillota; class Clostridia; order Christensenellales; family Aristaeellaceae; genus Limiplasma. The sequence continues at coordinate 31,138 of CAUDEL010000022.1, forward strand.
GACGTGGATGATTGTCCCAAAAATCCGGCAGGATAATATGTACCAATGTTATTCTGGATTGCACGAAGCTTACCAGATAAAGTATAAAAGGACGGTTTGTCCCTCCATCCATTAAACCCATTGCTAAGAAGATCAATAGTACCCCCTATATATGGATCTTGCATGCGATCATATATTTCTTGTAGTTCAAGTAGTAAGGCTTGTTGCCATTCGATAAACTCTGAAGAGGAATAAATTGTTGGAAGAGCACCTTTTTTTTGCTGCGCAAAATGGGATTCAATAGCATTGATTTGACTTATTAATTCTTCCAATCTATCTTTCATTTATATTACCCCCTAACATAAGCATTTATGGATATTATATCAGAAAAATAATAGTTTCCGAATAATAAGTATTAAATATCTTGAATTTTGAGCATCGTTATATCAATAAGATGGTGCATCGGAAGAATCTTTCGCTGATTTTGCAGGGGGATGCGAAGGAAGGAAAGGGGAAGGAGGTGGAGTGGGAAGGCAGGTAGAATTTGCCGAAACATATTTCCGGCTTGACAAGAGAACACATGTTCGTATAATAAAGACAGAAGGCTAATGACAGCGGGAGGGACGGTCATGGAACGGGTGATTCTTCATTGCGACGCCAACGCGTTCTACGCCAGCGTCGAATGCCTGTACACGCCGTCCATCCGCCATAGCCCCGTGGCGGTGTGCGGCAGCGTGGAGGAACGCCATGGCATTGTGCTGACCAAAAACCAGATCGCAAAGCAGTTCGGCGTGCAGACCGGGGAGGCCATTTGGCAGGCGCGGCAGAAGTGCCCGGACCTGATCTGCGTGCCGCCGGATTACGCGCTCTACATCCGTTTCAGCAGGCGTATGCGCAGGCTCTATGAGGAATACTCCGACCGTGTGGAATCCTTCGGGCTGGACGAAGCGTGGATCGACTTGAGTAACCCCGGCCTGACGATTCGGGACGGGGAGCGGATCGCCCATGAGATCCGGCTGCGGGTAAAGCGCGAGCTGGGCATCACGGTGTCGGTGGGGGTATCGTTCAACAAGATCTTTGCCAAGCTGGGCAGCGACATGAAAAAGCCGGACGCGGTCACGGTCATTTCGCAGGATTCCTTCCGGGATATGGTCTGGCCTTTGCCCGTGGGCGATCTGCTGTTCGTCGGACCTGCTACGCGACGCAGGCTGGCGGATATGAACGTGCGCACCATCGGCGATCTGGCGCGGTTTGACGCGGAATACCTGCGGGCGCGGCTGGGAAAGCCGGGGCTGATGCTCAAGGCATACGCCGCGGGGCTGGACCGCTCGCCCGTAATGCCGGCGGATGAGCGAATGGCCATCCAGTCCATAGGCAACAGCACCACCCCGCCGCACGACCTTGAAACCATGGCCGATGCACGATGCCTTTACTATCTGCTGGCCGAATCCGTGGCGGCGCGGATGCGGCAGGAAGGGCTGCGGGCCCGGTGCGTCAGCATCAGCGCGCGAAACGCCGAGCTTGTAACCCGCTCCTGCCAGCAGACGCTGACGCGGGCCACCAGCCTGACCGGAGAAATTGCGCAGGCGGCCATGCGGCTTTTTGACAGGCGATTCGCGCTGAATTTTCCCTACCGAAGCGTGGGGCTAAGCTGCTCGGCGCTGACCCCGGACGACGCGCCTGTGCAGCTCGACTTTTTGGGCGACGAGGCGCAGCGCATCAAAACCGAGCGGCTGGAAAGCGCCATCGACGGGCTGCGCCGCCGCTTCGGACACCAGATCGTGCGCCGGGCGGTAGTGCTCACCGACGGGCAATATGCGCAGATCAACCCCAAGGAAGAGCATACGGTGCATCCCGTGCCGTTTTACGCGGGGTAAGGAGGAAAAGGCGTCATGGAGGCAAAGGACCGAAGGCCGGAAAACCCGTGCAAGCGCTATGTGAAAGTCCGGGCTGATTTTGAGCTGGACGGACGCATCCGGCCATTGCTGTTCCGGGAGGAGGACGGACCGGCCTTTCGCATCGACCGGGTGCTGGATGTGCGTCAGGCCGCGTCGCGCAAGGCGGGCGGGCAGGGAATCCGCTATGTGTGCGAGGTGGAGGGCAGCATTGCCGTGCTGTTCCACGACGAGCCGTACTGGTTTATAGAGCGGGAAGAGAGCGTGTCGAAAGCCTGACAAAAAGCGCTAACAGGCGCGTAGCAGGCACAATGTGCCTATCAGGGGTTTGGGGATGCCCCAATCAGCAATCAGCCGGTTTTGCGTCAGGCAGAACCGGCTGATTTTTGCAGTTCCTTATAAGGACTGCCCTGCTTGCTAATCCATTGTCCTACTTTTTTACCGCTACGATCCTTGAAAGCGCACAGCCTCCCAAAGCAATGCAAATGGTTTGGATATATGTTTGTTTACCCCATATCACAACGCCAATCAAACAGGCGGTTTGAATCAGAAGCGCTATTCTTGAACGCGTGCGGAATAGGTCTTGTTTGCTTTGCAAATATGCCCTGTTTTGATGAAGCACCAATGGGTACAAAAACATTAACAAAAGACTGACGGCGCCTAAACCCAGATAGGCGCATAAATGAAATGGCACCAAAAAGGATGCCAGGCAACAAAGCAAACCTGTCGCCATTGTCAGGAAGCACTTCCAATGCGTCGAAGCATGGAAACCGCCGCCGAAGGTCTGGTTGGTGTAAAAAAAGGCGATGATGATTAACGATTCGATGTGGCGTCCAAGCAGGCTACCAATCAAGATGAGCCCTGCTGTGCTGAAAAGTGTATATAGGGCTGCTTCAAAGCCGTAAACATATACCTTATGGTCAGAAACGGACGTTGCTTTTCGTCTTTCCAGAGCGCAAACAATCCATTCGGCTAATTGCCGCATGTTTCATCCTCCTTTGGAAGAGGATAGGGCAAAGTTACGGTTGCAATAAAGGTATGCCCCTGTGTTTCAAAGGTGCAAAAACCGTCTGCGTTTTGAGCGATCAGTTCAATATTTCGAATTCCGAATCCATGGATAGCGGCATCCTTTGTTTTTGATGACAAAAAAACTGCTGCCTGTCTCCTAAGGGTACCAGGTTCCATATTATTTTCGCAACGGATGATAAATGTATCCCAGATTCTATGGAAGCTCAAACGAATCACGCGCTTGGTGTGTTTGTTCTGGATTCGGTTGACCCCTTCGATGGCATTATCTAATAGATTTCCTACAATAGTACAGAAATCAACCTCGTCAATTGGCAGGTCGCTGAGCGGATAGGGTTCTAGATAAAAAGAAATGTGGTGTTGTTTGTAGGCCGGACTCTTCGATGCCAGCAGCGCATCCACTGGTATGGAGCCGGTGATGTACCGCTGCGTGCTCTGAACCTTTTTCCTGTACTCATCCAGATATTCCTTGGCGGCTTGCGCGTCCCCCTGGGCAACCAGTTGTTCAAGTGTCTGCATCTGATGCTTAAAATCATGCTGACGCGCAATGGTTTCCTGGTAAATGTCCGTCAACTCCAGTTGATGCTGCCGGGTCAGCTGTGCATGGTTGAGCGCCATCTGCGATTGATTTTGCTTATGCACTACATCCGTCATCATATGATATAGAAATACAGACAAAATAGAACATGCAATCATGCCGCCATATGCAGCAAAGATGTGCCAATCCGTATCGCTAAAACTGAGAATCTGAATGGAGAACAGCATTTCAATGGCAAAGAAGATGGAAATGTTGATGCCCAGAAAAAACAACAAAGCAGGAACGGCCAGCGGGGAGCCATTTCTTTGAATCCTGCGTGAGAATATAAAAAACACAAGGAAAAGAACAAGATTGGTTGATGCCACAAAGAGAAGCCTAAGCGCACCGGGTTCCATCAGCATTTCATGGGTCGCTGAGGTCAGTGTGCGGGACAGCGCCAGCATCAGACCAACAGTTGCAACCACGATCACTTCTTTAACAATCGTCCAAATTCCCAGCACATACCAGCGCTCATTCGATACATATCGCAAATAGAGGAAGTAGATGATGACATTAAAGCTGTCTGTAAACGGAATGTCGAAAAACAGATAGAGCGTAAGGAAGCCGGCACAGGCTACGACACACAAACAATCTGCCAGTCGGCTGGACCTTGTAATGGGTACGCATTTCTTCAGAAAGAGCAGGTAGATGACAGACTGGTAAATGTTGATCAAAATTTCGAAAACCGTCCATCCAACCGTCATGTTTCATCCTTCTTTCCTGTTACCGCAAGGCTGTCCTCTTGCCCGTATAGTACCAGTCGTAACGCTTTTTCAGCATTGAAACAAAGGTCTGTGAAACAGGAATTGTATCATGGTTGGAAAGCGTCAGGCTGTCCCTGGTAAACCTCCGGATGTGATCCAGATTCACGATATAGCTCCGATGACATTGGCAGAACAGCGATTGCGGGAGTGCCGCTGCAAAATCCCGCAGTCGGGCGCGTATTTCCGGTTTGTCCGTTGACTGATAAAGCGTCAGCTGAAGATAATGCGACTGGATTTCTATATAAACAATATCGCAGTAGGGTATCACCAGTCGTTGATCCCTGCGGACGATGGACAGCTTTTTCTCTGATAATAATGAGAAGCGGCGGTATGCAATGTCCAGGCACTGGAAGATATCCTCTCGGTTTACAGGCTTTTTCAGATATCGAAGTGCATTGACGACATAGCCCTCAAACACATAATCCGAGTAATTGGTAACAAAAACAATCGAAACGGTCGGGTCCCGCTGGCGGATGATTTTGGCTAGTGCCATTCCGCTGAGCTCCCCAGGAATTTGAATATCCAAAAAGAGAAGTCCTACAGGCAGCCCGCTCTCCCAGCTTGCCAAAAGATCCTCGGATGAGGCGAAGCAGGTATGGGAAACGTCTTGCTGACCTGATGTATGCTTCCAGTCGTCGATGGCATTACAAATTACTCTCTGGAAGCAATGCTCATCTTCGCAAATCACAATGTGCATAGCAGCATAGCCTCCTTCCTACTTGTATGTAGTTTGGATGATACGAATAGGATACCTGATACGGTTTTTCTTGTCAATGATGCCTGAATTAGCGATTTATGTAACGTGGTATTCATCCAAAGGGTGTGAACAGTTCAAGCAAGCATAAAACGTCACAATAAAACAATTGAATCTATTCTACACAGGTCATCCATAAGCAGTGTACGATTGTCTATCATCTCCAGCAGGGAATCGGAGCGGACCCCAAGCTGCTTGCAAAGCCACATTTATGATATGTACGGAATAAATTCTCAAAATCAGGCATTCCGAGTATGTTCTGCGCCATCTCGGACCCATTCCGCGCCACAAGTCGTTAGAGAGATGTTTTTATGCTATCATGCAAGCAAAACAAAAGAAAAAGGAGGATGAACAGGATGTCGGCACTATGGTCCATCATCGCCAGTTGGATGTATCAATATGGATCGATTTATGCAGGAATCCCCAGTTCGCATGGTTCCTATGAAGCTCCTGTGCCTGAGCAGCTGCAAAAGCAAGCAGAATAATTCTTTTTGGGTATGAACCAGGCCGCATCATTCGCCGGGAGATGAGTCCGTTGGTTCGGTTGCGTGATTTTTCAGAATGACATTTGTAAACGTTTCGTAAAAGAGATACGTACATGAAAAGGAGGAAGTTTCATGAAAAAAGCAATGGCTCTGGTCCTTGTCCTGATCATGGTTTTCGCGTTTGCTGGTAGCGCATTAGCAGAACGAAAATGGTTTGATATTGTTACAGAAAGCACGACCGAGTTCAAAACGGGATGCTATGATATTACGAAAACAACCAACTTATGGCAGGTCTCTCTTAGCACCAGCTCCAGCAATCTGTCCCCAACTCATCGCGCCGTTGCTCGTGTACATAAAGGAACGGACGTTGCAAGCGCAACATGGGTATATTCTGGACCAAGCGCAGAGTCCCATGGATATGGTGTAAACTATCAAGGTCGCGTCTCCGGTCTTTCTTTTAGGGGGCGGCTTGATGATAGGGATTCTGGGCTACTAGAATTTCATGGATACTTTGTATATGATTATTAAAGTTAGAATACAAAGAAAGATTGTAACCGATAGAATCAAATTTATGTAGAATTTTTGCTCAAGGCAGGAATGCTTGCATTTCCTGCCTTGGACTTCATCAGATGGAGGTAAGTATGCGAAAGTTCCTGATTTACCTAATGGCTGTCTGTTGCTTCATTCCTATTTTGATTTCAAACACAGCGTGTGGAGAAGCGCTTTTTGACGGTGCTTCAGCAATTTTGGAACAATGGGGCGCAAAGGATGGGCAGGAACTGTATACGCGCATACTGGATCACTGGAACAGAAATATTGACGGCACCCGCATCTCCTGGCCCGCGAAGATACGTTTGGGCGGGACAACGGAAGACCTGATCAGCAAGCCAGGAAGCTGGGATCTGGCGATCGTGTCCTCCAAGGATGTGGACTTGCAGAAACTGGCGGATGAGGGATTGGTGCAGGAGTATGGATTTGTTCCTACTCAAGAGTTTATTCTGCAGCAGTGGCTTCTTCCCGATGAACTGCAAAGCCTGCTGCCGGAGCATCCATTTCTGGCGCATCAAGTCTATTTTTACGACTACGATCATGCGACCGGCGAGGCCACACTTTTGATCTGCAAACACTATTCGGGAGAGCCAAGCGGCGTTCCCGGTCCGTTTGCCCGCGCGATTCTGGGCGGGCGTTCCGCTGATGCGGTGCGCGCCGTAGAGGGCATTGTACGCGTCGAAGCTCCCCCTATCGCGTTTAAGGTGGAACCGGGTGAACTTCTGAATTGGGAGATAGACGACCTGCTTTCAAGACCCCGGGATTGGGATGTCGCCAACATCCTCATCCAAAACGAAAGTGATCTGGACGCGCTCGACCAAGCTGGATTGCTCTATGATTTTTCGCAGGATAGCTTCTGGCTGACCCGCAGCTACGACTGGCCTGTTCCAAACGGTATTTACAGCGAAGACGGAAGGCTGATCGCGATCCCCCATATTGCCTATTACGGCCCCGAGGAAAGCGGCTTTTTGGTAACGGTCATCAATGCGCACTGTCAGAACACTACGAAAGCCATGGCCTATGTAAAACACTGGATCAAAGGCTGCGAATGGGACTGGGATTTCTATACACAGGAAAAAACAGTGGAGGAAGACGTCCCGGAGGAGATCCGGAAATACGGCATTTGCATGTATAAAGATGAGATGGATTGGTAAGGGGAACCTGTATGTTTGGAGGTTCTATCCTCTGAATGAAATCCGAATCCTTAAACCTGCAAATGGATTTGCAGGCATTGCCAGACGAGGCCGTTATGCCAAGGAAAGGAAAAGGGATTCAGGGAGGAAAAGGAAATGAAAAAAAGGATTGTATTATTCGCTGCACTTGTTTTCCTGTGCTCAATGTTTACACTGGCAGTTTGTGAAGAAACAGGGGTTTCTCCACGTATCGCGTCCATCTTAAACGCATGGAACGCAAAGGATGGAAAGGAATTGCGTCTTCGCATTCTGGACTATTGGAACGAACATTCTGACGGAACCCACTTTTCCTGGCCTCTGAACATACGTCTGGGTGGAACGACGGTGGATTTGATCAATGAGCCGGAAAGCTGGGATCTGGCGATCGTATCGTCAAAGGATGTGGATTTGCAGGAACTGGCAGATGCAGGGCTTATCAAAGCCGCGGGCTTTTTTCCGGCGGATGAGGTTGCTTTGTTTCAGTGGTTGCTTCCTCACTATTTGAAAGACATCTTTCCCGTCGATCCGATCCTGATGTATTCAGTCTACTGTTACGATTATGATGCCCAAACGGATGATGCAACACTCCTGATCTGTCAGGCAGATATCGGTAGCAAAAAGAATTCTCCCAGAGTCCCCGATGTTTTTTCCACTCCCATTCTGAACAGACGAACAGCTGCTCAGATACGGTCGGTCGAAGGAATCGTGCGTGTGCGGTGTTCCGTCAACGGACGTAAATTGTTTACCCCCTCCGATGGCCGCGACTGGACGTTGCAAGATCTGATTCGCAACCCGTCAGAATGGGATGTTGCGGAAATTGCGATCAGCGATATAAGCGAACTAGCGTCATTGGATGAGGCTGGACTTCTCTATGATTTTTCTTCGGATCCCTACTTGTCCTCGCGAAATACGACCAACATGCCCATTCCAACCAGCCTTTACAGCGAGGACGGCAGACTGATCGCCATTCCCTTTGCAATATGGGACGAAGGGAACTGGGTGATGGTTGTAAACCCGATGGCTGTGGACATTCCTTTGGCTCTGGATTATATTGCATACTATATTAAATCCCAGGAATGGGGCTATGATTTCATCTTGGGGGTAAAAACGAGAGAGGAAGACGTCCCGGAGGAGATCCGGAAATACGGCATTTGCATGTATAAAGATGAGATGGATTGGTAAGAGGCCAAGGAATAGGGAGGAATAAGCATTGAAAGTGACTTTGCAAAAGAATCGCCTGGTGTCCTCCATACTTGTTTGCTGGCTGACGCTTTCCTCATGCGCTATGGCCGATACTACGCTTTATCTTGCGGGGAGCGATAAAAACAGTAGTGAATACCAACAGTTTGCCCAAAACCATCCCGAATTGACAATTCATACGGAAACCAATCTGTTTTTATCTACCAATGAAATAATCAGCGCCTTTTTGACAGGTGAGTTTCCTTACGATACCTTTGCAATGACTAGCAGCAGTTTTGATTTTTGTCAGATGATGGAAAAAGGCTATTGTTCACCGTTAGACAGTTCACTGCTGGACTGTGAGCTGGAAAAGATGCATAGTCCAATTCGTCAAATGCTGATCTATCAAGGTCAGTTATATGGAGCGCCTTTTCATTGCTATGTTGGGTATTATACCTATCGTCCAGACGCATGGGAAGCTGCAGGACTGTCACGGGAGGACGTACCCTCTTCCTTTGAGGAATTCCTTGATTTTTTGGAATACTGGGTGGAACGCATCCGTGAGACCCCTGAGGATGACATCAGCGTAAGCAATCTCTTTGATGGCGAGCAATATGGTGAGCATAGCTACATCAGCTATCTGGTAGATCGTTTGGTCGAAAATCACATTATGCAATGCAATTATGCAGGCGAGCCACTACGATTTAACACACCTGTATTTCGGAATTTGCTGGAGCGATGTCAGGAAATCGGCAAAGCACTCTATTTGTTTGAGCCGATTCAAAAGGGCAGCATGAGTCTTTTTGAGGATTTATATGGCATGCGGGAACTGAAGTATCTGGTTCCTTTGCGGCTGACGACCGATCAGCCTATCCTGATAAAATCCACACTTTATGTCTCATTTCTTAATGCTCGTAGCCAGCACCCCCAGTTGGCAACTGAATATCTGGAAAACTGTGTAAGCTGTATGGCTCCTGAAATAGGCGCTTATTTGTATCGTGACGCACAGCCCGTAGAAGATCCGGCCTATGTTCAAATGATGGACGCACGCCGGTTGGAGATAGAAGCGTTAGAAGAAAGAATGACAGACGAAATTGACCCCTTGGAGAAAAATATGCTGCGTGAGCAGATAACAAATTTAAAAGAACAGTGGGAGGCCATGGCCAAATCAGAAGAGCGCTATCTGATTTCCGAAAGTGATTTGAAGATATACCGTGAGTACGGCGACAGCCTCTATTTTCAGCCTCCCAGCATTTTTGACCCTTCCACGGAGGAAGGGCAGAACGCAAAGCAGCTGAGAAACCAATTCAGCATGGGCTACTTAACTGTGGACCAGTTTGTCGATCAACTGGACGGCCTTGCTTGGATTTTGGAAATGGAAGAACAATAACAAAGACCGAATAAAGGAGCAAAAGGCATGCGATCTCCATACGCAAAATGGCTGCTTATAGGACTGGCCTTAACCCTTCTGATACCTGGGTTCAGCTTTGCTTCAAAGCAAGACACCCTGAATACGGAAAGCCAACTGGCGCGGTATTTGAATCTCTACGGAGTCCCCCTTACAGAGGAAATACTCGACCGAATGCACTCCTCCTTTTCGGCAGATGAAGCTGTCTGTGGTCCCGTTCGGGTAAGCTTTGATGAAGTCCTTTACGATGGGCAATGGCTGTATACTGCTGCAACTGCCTGGCCGGAGGACCCGGAGTCGGTTCTGGTTTTACCGGGTGGAATGACGCCGGAAGAACCTGTGGTTGGCTACTATATCGAGGGGCCTTGTAATGATAAACGGTCCTTTGCGCAAGTAGCCCAACAGGAACATAAGCAACTGATAGCGGTTTATGCTTATCCACAGGAATTTGATGCTTTGGGGCTTTACTTTCTGGATGCTTTGCAGGAGACTCCAAATCAATTCATCTTGTTTAGTGGTGCCCAACTTGCCGGAGGGGAAAAACCTGTTACAATCACATGGAGCATTCAAATCTATGATGTCAATTTGTACAATGGAAAATATGATCTTCATGGTACGTATCAGTTTCCGTTACCCCTTCAGCCCTTGGGGCCATACAAAGAACGAATCTATCATGTACTCCGCGCAAAAGATGAGGTGCCTTTTGAATCTGTGAAGCTGGTCCAAACACCGTTGGCCACCTACCTTCTGGTAGACTGGAATAGCGAGAAATATTTTTTTGTTGAGCTGATTGATGAAAGTGGTCAGCCCCTAGAGCCAAAAGGGTCTATTTCCATGAACTCGTATGCAATGGAGGATTTACCGGATCGAATTTATTTATCTGTTTCCGACCCAGACACAGAACAGACCGAAAGGGTTGAGGCCGTCTATGTGCAAGATGAAACGGTTTCCCGAGGACGAGAATAAGAATGCCGAAGATAATCATTCAGATATGCCCTGGTCCTTGTATTGGTATCGGTATCTTGTCACACAAATAAAATTGCTGTTTCAGCCGCCGATTCAAACGCCGCCCTATATAAGCACCATGCTCAAGGATACAATCCATCGCGCTGCGCAACGTGAGCAAACGCGAAATGAATGGAAAGAGATATGGACGGAAAACGCAAGAAGCACGACCAAATTCGGTCGTTGATGGCGGATGTGAGGAACTAATGAAATGGAACGGGAAACGCTTGCTCAAATCATACATATACATTACCAGCCGCTCTTGTTTCAGGCATATAGGATTTTGCGCCATAATCAGGACGCGGAGGATGCAGTGCAAAACGCCTGTTTAAAAGCATGGCAGCACGGCAGCACGCTCCGAAAAGACGACTGTGTGGCCGCATGGCTTCGTCAAATTGTCTATTATGAATGCATTGACTTGCTTCGGTTCCGAAAGCGGCAAGACGTTTTTGCCTATCCAATCGACCGACTTCCCGATGAAAGCAGCAAGCCGGCGGACAGCCTTGTCCTGATTTCGCTCAATGATATTCTCCTGTCCACCTCCATTCGACACAGGGAGCTCCTCTACAATAAGTATGTGATGGGATATACCATTTCTCAGCTGTCTCAAATGACGGGTATCAGCGAGGGAACGGTGAAAAGCCGGTTGTTTCGTGCAAGAAGGCTGCTTTTTAAAAAGATGAACAAGCTATGGTCATAGGCCTACTTTTGGGAGAGACATAAAGGAAACTCCACCGGTGAGTATTGCCCGTATCAATAAAAGGGACCCCAAATCAAATCTGCCTGGAGTCTTCATGCTTCAGGTATCTTTTTTTGTTCTTTTTCTTTGCTCTCCTCATTTTACATTGAACGGTGCCGCTCTCCTCCCCAGCACCCCTTATTTTGGAACAGCCAAAACGATGAGGAGGAACACAAATGGCAGAAATCAATCTGCGGGATTTTTATCCCTGGCATCACCAGAATCAATATATCGAGATATCAGAAGAACTGATTGAGCTGTTTCGACAATGGGAGCGAGAGGAACACGCTTATTTGCAGAAGAGAAGGAGGTATCGTGCGGTTTACTCTCTGGATCGCGGTGATGGAATTGAGGTGAAGGCTGCCGTTTCGGTCATTTCTCCCGATGAAGAATGTGAACGGAAAGAGACCTGCGAACGTCTTTTTCAGGCTCTTTTTTCCTTATCGCCTACGCAACGCAGGCGGATCATCCTGCATTGTATCTTGGACATGCCCCAATCTCAAGTGGCCCGTATGGAGGGCGTTTCTCCCAAAGCGGTGAATGCTTCGATCCTTAGTGGACTGAAACGGCTTAAATTATTCCTAAAAGATTGCTAAGAAGGCTACCAGAAAAACCTTTTTTTGTGCAGGTAAGTGTAGGGAGTATTGAAAGCCCCTGACGCACCTTGACAATCGAATACGCGGTGTTACAGGTACGATCCCCCGCGCGGTGGAG
>CAUDEL010000023.1:0-43147 GCA_958448555.1 uncultured Eubacteriales bacterium
GCCAGCGCCCGCCGCGACGATTGAGGTTGCGGGTCTGTGGCCCTCCGAACCTCCCGAAAGGGTTTTTTGACAGTCTGACGGCCCCGGACCGATTGTGGTCCGGGGCCGCTTTGCGTGGCTATCTTAGAGCCGCACCACGCCCTTGCGGAGGATGATGTTGCCGTAGAGGGCCGTCTCGCCCGTCTGCACCACCGCGTAGGCGGCACGGGCACGGTCCATGAAGGCGTCGTGCTCCATCTTTTCCATGTGCGCGCCGGGCAGGTCGATGGCCGCGGCCTTCTGGAAGCGCTCCCAGATGGGGGCTGCGTTGCCGGGGAACATGCCGTCCGGCACCTCCATCACGCACAGGGGCGCGTCCACGAAGTCATCCAGCGGGAACAGGGGCATCAGCGCCGCCATCACCTCGGCGCCGCCGTGGCCGTCCATGCGCACGCAGCGCTTGCCGATGGAGGCGGCGGGGAAGTTGCCGTCGGCCAGGACCAGCTCGTCACCGTGGCCCATCTCGGCGATGATCTTGAGAAGCTCCGGGGTCAGAATGGGAGAGATTCCTTTGAGCATACCGCATACCTCTTTTCATGCCGTCAGGCGAGGGTGTAGGCGGCGATGGCGATGAAGGCCGCCACGGAGAGCAAAGTGGAGATGGACAGGGTGGTGGAGATGTACTCGCCGTGGCCCGTCACGTCCGCGTAAAGGGGGATGATGAAGGGCGGAGGAAGCATGAAGCCCAGCATCAGCGCCACCAGCAGGGGCTTGTCAAAGGGCACGACGGCAAAGATCACCAGCGCGCACACGCAGCACAGGGCGGCCATGACCGCCAGACGCACAAGCGCCGTGGTCAGCACCGGCTTCATCAGCTCGCGGCTGAAGGACAGCTCGTAGCCCACCATCAGCAGAATCAGCACGGACGTGGGCGCGGTGATGAAGGAGATCAGGCTGCTCACCAGCGGGCCGATCGTGGAGGTGGCCACCCATTTGCCAACGCCCGCCACGCCCAGCACGATGCCCAAAAGCATGCCCACGCTGGCAGGGTTGGTCAGCATGTTTCTGACCACGGCGCCTACGGAGGGCTTCTGGCCGTTGACGACCTGGAGGGTGGAGAGGAAAACGGTGTAGGCGAACATCGTCTGCCCCACGTCCGCCATGGCGAAGATATGGGTCTGGGAGGCGCCGTAGAGAAGGCCAAAGAGCGCGTAGCCCAGCATGCCGCCCTCAAAGCCTGTCATCAGAAAGGGCATGAATTTGCCGTAGCGCGCATTGAAGCGCCTGGCCCAGAAGCCGATGAGCAGCGCCGCGCCCAGGCTGATATAGACCACGCAGAAGGTCAGCGCGGTCGTGCCGGAATAGTCGGCGGTGAAGAAGGCGTTGAAGAGGACCACCGGCAGCGTAATCTTGCCGACCACGGATTTGATGCCCTGCAGGCCCGCGGCGCTGAGCCACTGGCGACGGTTGCACAGGAACCCCAGCGCGATCACCAGCAGGACGGGAAGGACCATCTGGAGAATGGAGAGTGCCATTGAAAGCCCACCTTTTGAAAGGGCTGCCGCGGCGCGGAGCCGGGCAGCCCGTTTTTGGGTTCTCTTAGTGGATCAGATCCTGATAGAACTCGTAGGCTTCCTTGTCGGTGTAGCCCTCGTGCACGATCTTGCGGATGGCCTGGGCCATCTCGGCGCTGTGCTCGCTCTGGAAGATGTTGCGGCCCATGTCCAGGCCGCGCGCGCCGCCCTGGATGCTGCGGTAGGCGAGGGTGAGGGCCTCGTCCTCGGGCAGCTTCTTGCCGCCGGCGACCACGATGGGCACCGGGCAGGCCGCCACGATCTCCTCAAAGTTATCGCAGTAGTAGGTCTTGACCAGCTGCACGCCCATCTCGGCCACGATGCGGGTGGCGAGCTTGAAGAAGCGGTCGGTGCGCTCCATGTCCTTGCCCACGGCCACGACGCCCAGCGTGGGGATGCTGTAGCGGAAGCCGGCGTTGATGACGCGGCTGAGGTTGTCGATGCTGGAGAGCTGTCCGTCCGCGCCGATGAAGGTCTGCACGGCCATGCAGTCAGCGTTCATGCGGATGGAGTCCTCGATGTCCACGGCCACGACCTCATGGCTCAGGTCATCGTTGAGCATGCTGGAGCCGGAGGTGACGCGCAGGGCGATGGCCTTGCGGTTTTCCGCAGGCACGCAGGTGCGCAACGCCCCGCGGGTGCCCATCAAGCAGTCCACATAGGGCATGAGCTTGGGAATGACCAGATCCAGGCGCTCCAGGCCCGCGGTGGAGCCCATGAAATAGCCGTGGTCAAAGGCGAACATCACGGTGTTGCCGCTCTTGGGGTCGAAGATGTTGCTCAGGTGCTTTTTCATACCCCAGTCCAGATTGTTGGCGCCCTTGACGTAAAAGCCGCCCTGATTGGCGAACGCCTCGTTCACATGGTAGTCCTTGGCAATCTTCAATCCGTCTTTATCAGCCATGTTGAGAAACCTCCTTCAGTAAGTAGCTGTGAATCGGTCAGTCCGTGTGGGCGCTGCGGGCAGCTGTCCGCCCGCTTGCGCCATGAAAGGGAGGAGAAGCGCGCGCAGGCGCTTCCTCTCCCTTGGTTGGTTGCGAAAGGAACGATCAGAACGGATAGTCCGCGACGTTCTCAGCGGTGAAGACAACGCGCTCGGGCAGCAGCACAACGCCGTTGTTCTCGGGAGCGGTCTCCTGACCCTCGACCAGATCGCCGTTGGCAAGGATGGTCACATCGCCGATGCCGGGGATGGTCACCACGTCGCCCACCTTCACGGTGTTGCCGGCAGACACATACGCGGCCAGGTAGCAGCCCATGGCGCCCTGGATGCCGCAATCCCACAGACCCCAACGGGTGCAGATGCCGTTCTCCAGGTAGGTGGTCATGCCGGAGGGCGGGCAGAAGCCGGTGATGGTCACGTCCTCAGCGGTCAGGCCCTTGTTCTGGGCGGCGCCGCACTGGCCGGGCAGAGCGGTGGAGTCGTTGCAGATAATCAGGTCGATGTCGGGATAGGCCTCAAAGATGGCCTCGCCCACGCTCACGGACTGAGCGGGATCCTGGTTGCTGTAGTAGGGCTCGTTGACGGCGACCCAGTTGGGGTAGTTTTCCTTGATGTACTCTTCGCCGGCGACGTACCAGGAGTTCTGGTCAGCCACGCTGGGGTTGGAGAAGTGCCACACATAGTTCACGGCGCCTTCGACGTCCACGCCGCGCTCCTTGAGGGACTCGACGCCCATTTCAACCAGCATGGGTCCAAGCACGTCCGCGGTGCCCTGGGAAACCATCAGCGCGCGGGCGTTGGGGGAGACGTCGGAATCCCAGGTGCTGACATAGATGCCGGCATCCTGCGCTTCCATGAGCTTCTCGTCCAGGGCGGTAGCGTCAACGGCGGAGATGCAGATGGCGTCCACGCCCTTGTCGATGGCCTGCTGGATGAGCTCCAGCTGGGTGGTCACGGAAGCGTCGGGGGAGCCGATGTAATCGACGGTCAGGCCCCACTCGGCGGCGTACTTCTGCGCGCCGTCGTTAGCAGCTTCGAAGAAAGAGTTGCCGGAAACCTTCGGAATGAAGGCCACGGTCATGCCGTCCACGGGGCTCTTGCTCTCGGCCACGGCGGCAGAGGCCAGCGTGAGCGCCATGCACAGCACAAGGATCATCGCAAGGATCTTTTTCATGGTTGGGTTCCTCCTGTTTTTTTATTATCTCAAGGGGCGTCGGACAACGTCCCATGAAATGCGTTGTCAAGCGGCGGCCGTCTTTTTGATGCTCCTGACGACTTTGGAGAGCATGCCCCGGCCGGCGATCTCGCGGCCAAGCACGACCAGCACCAGGATGATGCCCACCGGCAGGTCCAGGTTCTGGGTGCTCACGTCAAAGCACAGGGGCAGGCCGTAGCGAAGGATGCAGATAATCAGCGACGCCAGCACCGTGCCAAGGATGCTGCCCTTGCCGCCGGTGTTGAGCGTGCCGCCCAGCACAACGGCGGTGATGATGGCCAGGGTATAGCCGGAGCCGAGGTTGTACTTGGCGGAGTTGACGTTGGAGGTCAGAATCGTGCCGGCCAGCGCGGCGCTCACGGCGGAGAGCACGTAGGTGCTGAGGATCACCATGCGGGTGTTGATGCCGGAATACTCGGCGGCCTGCTGGTTGACGCCGATGAGGTAGAGGCGCTCGCCGTACTTGGTGCGGTGCAGAAGCCACACGCACAGCACGATCAGCAGCACGTAGATGACGATCGGCATGGGCACGCCCAGCAGCTCGCCCTTGCCCAGGAAGCGGTAGTCGATGAACGAGCCGTCCTCCGCCTTGGCAGGGAAGCCGCTGATGCCCTGATAGGCGGGGGTGGCGGACATGCCGGAAACCAGCAGCGCCAGGCCCGAGTACAGGAAGCTGCCGCCCAGCGTGACCACCATGGGCTGCACGCCGCAATAGGCGACGAAGAAGCCGGACAGCCCGCCGCAGATCGCCGCGACAACGATCGCCAGGAGCACGGCCACCCAGATGTTCATGCCAAGGTCACTCCACAGATAGCCCTGGATGATGCTGGTCAGGCCGATGATGGAGGCGGCCTGGATGTCAATGCCGCCGGTAATCATCACGAGGGTGACAAACAGAGCGATGATGCAGACGCTGATGTAGTTGACGATGCTGTTCATGATGGACTGCGGGCGCAGGAACTTGGGATTGGCCGCGCCGAAGATCACAAACTCCAGCACCAGGAACACCAGCAAAAACATCTCCCAGCGCTTGAAAAGCTTCTTGAGAACGTTCACGCCTTGCACTCTCCTTCCGCAGCGCTTTCCGCCGTTTTGGACAGGAGGCGCTTTCTTCTGGCCATTTCAATGGAACGGCGCTGGGTCAGCGCGTCAACGACGACGATCACGATCAGCATGATGCCGGTGATGGTGTTGTCATAGGTGGACGGCAGGCCGATGAAGACCAGGAGGCGGCTGATGGAGGACATGATGACCGCGCCAATCGCGGCGCCAACCATGTTGCCAAGACCGCCGGAGAGGGAGATGCCGCCCAGCACGCAGGCCGCGATGGCGGTCATCTCATAGCCGTTGCCGGCCACGGTCATGACCTGGCCGTATTTGGAGGCGAAGACGAAGCCGCTCAGGCCGGCGAAGATGCCGCAGAGCACATAGGCCAGCATCTTGGTGCCCATCACGGAGATGCCCACCAGGTTCGCGCCGCCCGCGTTGTCGCCGACCGCGATGAAATACTTGCCCTTTTTGGTCTTGGTCAGGACGATGTGGGCCGCCGCGACCAGGACGATGGCGAGCGTATAGTAGAGGGTGATTTCCGCAAAGAGGGTGAGGTTGCCGTAGCTGGCGACCGCGCCGCCGAAGTTCTCCACCGTGCGCCCGTCGGAGAGAATGTAGATCATGCCGCGGACGACGCTGTTGGTGCCGAGGGTGAAGATCAGGGACGGGACGCCGAAATAGGCGACGCCCACGCCGTTCATCAGGCCGATCACCGCGCCGGTGGCGACCACCGCCAGCAGCATCACCGCGATGCTGCCGTCCTGCTTGGCGATCAGGCCGGTCATGGCGGCGGAGAGCCCCAGGGTGGAGCCGATGGACACGTCGATCTCGCCGGTCATGATGACAAAGGCGATACCGATGGCCAGAAGCGTGTACATGGTCGCCGTGTTAAAGCAGCTGATGATGTTGGAATAGCTCAGGAAGTCGGGCTCAGCGATGCCGGTGACGAGAAACAGCAGGAGCAGGAAGATCAGGCTCGACATCCACCTGGCCTTGAACAGGCTTTTGACTTTATTCATTTGCGACCAACCTTTCATGCCCGATTCCGAACGAGGCGCTGGTGAGCGCGTCCTGAGAGATCTCGTCGTGGCTGAACTCGCCGTTGATGCGGCCCTGGAAGATGGTGATGGCGCGGTCCGCCAGCTCCACGACCTCCTCGATGTCGGAGGAAACCATCAGCACGGCCACGCCCTCCTCCTTGAGCTGGCGGATGATGCTGTACACGTCGCTGCGGGCGGCGGCGTCAATGCCGCGGGTTGGCTCGTCAAGGATGACGACCTTGGGATGGGTGGACAGGGCGCGGGAGATGACCACCTTCTGCTGGTTGCCGCCGGAGAGGCTGCCGATCAGGTCCTCCAGAGAGACGATCTTGGTGCGGAACTTGTCCACATACCGCTGGGCGATCTCGCGCTGGTGGCGGCGGTTCATGTCCACCTTGCCCAGCTCCTTGGAGCTCAGAAGCGCCGAGGTGGTGTTGGAGGAGATGGAGCGGATCTTGAACAGACCGTGATAATGGCGGTCTTCGGGCACGAAGTTGATGCCCTCCTGCAAGATTCGCTTGGTGGGAAAGCCCGTGATGTCCTTGCCGTCCAGGATAACCTGGCCGCCCAGGGTCTTGTCGCGGCCGAAGATGGTGCTTATCATTTCGGTGCGGCCGGCGCCGACCACGCCCGCGATGCCGAGGATCTCGCCGGGGTAAAGGTCGAAGGTGATGTCGTTGAAGCCATAGCCGCTGAAATTGCGCACCTTGAGGACGGGCTTGGCGTTTTTGTAATCCACCGGCTGATAGGCGCGATGACCTTCGTCGCTGACCTCGACATCCGTGGGCAAAAGCCCCTGGATGAGCATTTCCTTGGTGAAGTTCTGCACCGGGCCGCTGAGGGTAATCAGACCGTCGCGCATGATGGCGACGCTGGTGGCGATCTCAAACACCTCCGTCAGGCGGTGGGTGATGTAGATCATGCTGATGCCCTTGCTCTTGAGGTCCTCGATGACCTTGAAGAGAGACTGCACTTCGCCGAAGGTCAAGGCGCTGGTCGGTTCGTCAAGGATCAAAAGCCGCGCCTCGCGCATCATGCCGCGCAGGATCTCCACCAGCTGCTGCTCGGCGATGGAAAGGGTGCTGGCCTTGCGCTGCAGGTTGAGCGTGAAGCCCAGCTCCTCCATGTGCTTTTGCAGGCGCCTGCGCAGCTCCGTCTCGTTCTCATGGAAGCCCATGAGCACGTTTTCCAGCACCGTCATATTGGGGAACAAAAGCGGTTCCTGAGGAACCAGATAAATGCCCTGCGCCAGGGAGGCGGAGGGCTTGCCCAGCTTGACGGGCGCGCCGTGCATAAGAATTTCGCCCTCGTCGAGCTCATAGATGCCCATGATGATCTTCATCAGGGTGCTCTTGCCGGCGCCGTTGCCGCCGATGAGGGCGACGACCTCTCCCGCGTGCACGTCCATATTGATGCCCTTGAGGACGACGTTGGACCCGAAGGACTTTGTGATCCCCCGGACCGACATCAGGACGCCGGATCGTTCGTTCACAGCTTCACTCATTCGTAGAACCTCCATGCGGCATTACAAATGTTTTTGCCATGTCGTTTTTGTTCTGCTCCCATGATACTATGCTTTTGTGCATTTGTCAATGTTTCAGTCAAAAAAACTTTGGTTTCAAACGTCGGAAAAGCGGCGGGGTTTGTCTGTTTCCACCACCGGCGATCCTCGTGAATTGCACTGCTTTTCATGGATTTCCACCTTTGGAAAAAGCGCAGAAAAGAGGGCGATGTTTTTTCTCCGGGCGATTGACATTCCTCCAAGGGGGTGCTATACTAAATGCACGGACAACATTTGTTCCTGCAAAAAACATTTGCACTCGAAACAGCGCATCCGGGAGGGACTCCATGGACTACGAAGAGTCGCTGATGATAAAGGCTGCCTGGTACTACTATTTTGAAGAAATGACGCAGCAGCACGTGGCGGAGCTGATGGGCATCACCCGTATGCGCGTTATCAAGCTTCTGGAGAAGGCCCGGCAGACGGGGATCATCCAGTTCCGCCTGCGCAAGGACGGGGAGAGCCGCATGCAGCTTGAGCGCCGCCTCATGAGCGCCTTCGGGCTTCAGGACGCCTTTGTCATCCCGGCTGCGCTCGACCGCGCCGGCGTCAATGCGGGCGTGGCCGAGGCGGCCAGCATGTACATCAGCGAGCGGCTGACGGAAAACAGCCTCATCAACATCGGCTATGGCGACACCCCCAGCCGCATCCTCAACAACCTCGCCACCCTCGCCGAGCAGCCGCTCACCTGCGTGTCGCTCACCGGCGGGGTCAGCTACTACCTCCCCGACACCCGCAGCAACGTCTTTAACGCCAAGCTCCATCTCATTCCCGCGCCGCTTCTCACCAGCAGCAAGGAGATGGCCGAGGCCCTCCGGCATGAGGCCAGCGTCACCGAGCTCAGCCGCATGACCGCCCTGGCGCAGATGACGGTCGTGGGCGTGGGCGCGATGCACGAGAGCGCAACCATTTTCAAGTCCGGCGTCCTCAACAACAACGACTTTCTCTACCTGAGCATGCAGGGCGCGGTGGGCGATCTGCTCAGCCATTTCTTTGATAAGGATGGAAGGCTGCTCAACACCCCCATCGAGGAGCGCCTCATCAGCACCCCGCTGGAGACGCTCAGAAAGCTCAAAAACGTCATCGGCGTGGCGGCGGGCGACAGCAAGGTCGAGGCCATCCACGCCGCGCTGATGGGCCAGTACCTGGATGTGCTCATCACCGACGACCGCACGGCCGAAAAGCTGCTGGCCAGCACGGCCGGGGCGCAGTGAAACACCGAAGAGACACACAACGATTTTGGAAACGGAGGGAATCAGAAGATGGCAAACCGATACCTGATGGCCGTTGACGCGGGCACGGGCAGCGTGCGCGCGGTGCTGTTCGATCAGGAGGGCGCGCAGCTGAGCTGCGTGCAGCGCGAATGGACGCATGCCGAGGACCCGCGCTATCCCGGCAGCATGGACTTTGACTGGGTCACCAACTGGGCCCTGGCCAGCGAGTGCATCCGCGGCGCCATCGCCCAGGCGGGCGTGGACGCGGGCGATATCGCCGCGGTCAGCACCACCTGCATGCGCGAGGGCA
The DNA here is from genome assembly GCA_958448555.1 of uncultured Eubacteriales bacterium. Taxonomy (GTDB): domain Bacteria; phylum Bacillota; class Clostridia; order Christensenellales; family Aristaeellaceae; genus Limiplasma. Next base: position 8,888 of record CAUDEL010000023.1, read on the forward strand.
TCGTGCTCTATGATGAGGCGGGGCAGGAGATCTGGGCCTGCGCCAACGTCGACGCCCGCAGCGACGACGAGGTGGGTCAGCTCATCCGCATGAACCCGGAGCTGGAGAAGGAGATCTACCGCGAGTCCGGCCAGACCTACGCCCTGGGCGCCCTGCCGCGCATCCTGTGGGTCAAGAACAAGCTCCCCGAGCTCTACGCGCGCGTCAAGACCGTCAGCATGTTCAACGACTGGCTCATCTACAAGCTCACCGGCGTGCTCAAGACCGAGCCCAGCAACGGCTGCACCACCGGCATCTTCGATTTGCAAAAGCGCCAGTGGGACGCCGCCATCATGCGCAAGGTGGGCCTCAAGGACGACATCTTCCCGCCCGTGGCCGAGTGCGGCGAGGTGGTCAGCCGGGTCAGCGCCAAGGGCGAGGCGGATACGGGCCTCAAGGAGGGCACTACGGTCGTCGCCGGCGGCGGCGACGCGCAGCTTGGCTGCATCGGCGTGGGCGTTGTGGACAACGGCCAGGCCGCGGTCTTTGGCGGGAGCTTTTGGCAGTATGAGTTCAACACCGACAGCGGCAAGACCGACGCGGACTGCCGCGTGCGCGTCAACTGCCACGCCGTGCCCGGCCTGTGGCAGTATGAGGCCCTGGCCTTCAAGCCCGGCCTGGTGATGCGCTGGTACCGCGACGCCTTCTGCCAGGAGGAGGTGCGCCGCGCCAGGGAGCTGGGGACCGATCCCTATCAGCTCATGAACGAGCAGGCCGCCAAAGTGCCCGCCGGCAGCTGGGGCATGATGTGCGCCTTCAGCGACGTGATGAACTACATCGCCTGGCGGCATGCGTCCCCGACGTTCACCAACTTCGATTTCGACCCGGAGAAGTTCAACAAATACACCTTCTACCGCGCCATCATGGAAAACACCGCCATGGTCACCCGCGGCCACCTCGAGCTGGTGCGCGAGGCCACGGGCAACGCCCCGCAGGAGATCGTCTTTGCGGGCGGAGCCAGCAAGGGCGACATCTGGTGCCAGATTCTTGCCGACGTGCTGGGCCTGCCGGTCAAGGTGCCGGTGGTTAAGGAGGCAACGGCGCTGGGTGCGGCCATCCTGGCCGGCTACGGCGTGGGTGTGTTCACCGACATCAGTGCCACCGCGCGCCGCCTGGTCAAGTGGGACAAAACCTTCCTGCCCGACGCGCGCAACCATGAGGTTTACGAGCGCATGTACGGCCCGTGGCGGGAGATGTACAGGGCGCAGCTCAAGCTTGCCGACGACCGGGTGACCCGCTTCATGTGGGCCGCGCCCGGGCTGTAAGGCCGCGCATACAAACAAGAGGAGAAGGAGAGAAACAGCCATGTTTGTCATCAACGAAAAAGACCGTGAATACCGCTTCGGCAACAGCGGCCCCAAGTACCTCATGAAGGGGCCGCGCAGCAACTTCGCCGTGGTGCAGTTCCAGGCCGGACAGGATTTCAAGGCCCACTACCACAACGTCATGGAGGAGAATTTCTTCATCCTCGAGGGCGAGGTGGACATCGTGGTGGACGGCACCGTGCACCATCTCACCCAGGGCGACCTGATCCATGTCGAACCGGGCGAGATCCACTATGTCATCAACAACTCCTCCGCGCCCGTAAAGATGATCTCCACGCTTGCTCCCTTCACCGATCCCGACAAGATCGAGGTGGACAACTACACCTACTGATAAACCAACGGAAAGCGGGCGGCCTTCGAAATGCTCCGAAGGCCGCCCGCTTCGCGTTTAAAGGCGCTCCATATAGCGTTTGAAATTGAGTCCCGCCACGGCCTCCACCAGCGGTTCGGCAAAGCCCCGCCGGCGCATGCCCTCCAGCAGGGCGGGGATGTCGCCAGCGTGGCGCAGGCCCTCGGGCCAGGCGTCGATGCCGTCAAAATCGCTCCCCAGCCCGACCTGGTTTTCTCCGCCCAGGTCGCACATGTGGGCGATGTGGTCGATCACCCGGTCGATATCCGCCCGGCAGTCATCGCTCAAAAAACGCGGGAAGAAGTTCACGCCCACATAGCCCCCGGCCTCAAACAGGGCGCGGAGCTGATCGTCCGTGAGGTTTCGGGGATGACCGCACAGGGCGCGGGCACAGCTGTGAGACGCGAGGGGAGGCGCCTGACCGTCCAGCAGGTCATAAAATCCGCGCTCGTTGAGATGGGAGACGTCCACCGCCATGTGTCGTGCGCGCATGCGGCGCACCACCTCGCGGCCAAGCGGCGTAAGGCCGCCCGCCTCCCCGCCCACGGCGGGATGGGCCAGGCCGTTTTCGTTGTTCCATACCAGCGCCGCCATGCGAACGCCCATGTCCGCAAAACGGTCCACCTGCCCCGGGTCGCCGCCGAAGGCCTCGCCGCCCTCGATGGTCAGCATGGCGTTTGGCACGCCGGCCCGTGCCTGGGAAAGATCGGTGATCTGACAAAAGCCCTCCGCCTTCAGCCGCTCGAAGGCGGCCAGCTCCCTTTCCACGATGGTGGGGCGCAGGTCCATGCCGCCGGTGCTGACAAACAGCGCCAGACACTGCACCCGCGCATGGCCGCCTTCGGTCAGGCGGCGGGCGGTCACGTCCAGGGGCCTGCCTGCCGGGCGGCTTTCATCGGCAAGGGCATAGAGGGTATCGGCGTGGGTGTCGCAGATGAGCATGTCGGACCGCTCCCTTCGCTGCTTATTCCAGCTCGCCGTAATGCGCGCTGGGCGAGAGATCGTATACCACGCGGCCCACGCCCCGCACCTCGGCGCGGATGCGCTCGCAGGCGCGCTCCAGCACGTCAAAGGGCAGGCGCGCGGCCACCGCTCCGCCTCTGGACACCTGCAGGGCGCGCAGGCTGACGGCATAGGTGCCGGTTCGGTCCGGGATGTCCACGAGGTTGGCGTAGTACTGCCACAGCTTCTTGGCGTAGCCGCCCTCCCGGATCTCCTCGGAGAAGCAGGCGTCGGCGGCGCGCAGCACCTCCAGGCGGTCGGGCGTGATCTGCCCGAAGATGCGCAGCGCCAGCCCGCTGGCCGGGAAGGGCTGCCTGAGCGCGATGCTGTCCGGCAGAGACAGCGCCGTCGCCAGACGACGGACCTCCTCCTTGAACAGGTCCCGCACCGGCTCGCACACCCGCAGGTCGTGAGCGCCCTTCATGCTCTCGATATCGGCGCTGGGAGAGAAGCCAAAAAGCGTGTCGTTGAGGTTGGCGCCCATGACAATGGAATGGATGTCGGGGTCGTAGCCAAGCTGCTTGATGAGCACCTGCGTCATGAGCTGGGAGGCGATGCGCTCTTTGTCCTCCCGGCTGCGAACGCCCGAGAGCGCCCGCAGAAAGGCTTCGCTGGCATCCACGTGGGCCACCACCAGCCCAAGGGAATCCATGAAGGTCGAAATCACGCTCTGGGGCTCATCCTGACGGAACAGCCCCGTGTCCACAAAAACGCACATCAGCCGGTCTCCGACCGCCAGGCTGGCCAGGCGCGCGCAGACCGCGCTGTCCACGCCGCCGGATACCGCGCACAGCACGCGCCCCTCGGGCGCGGCCTCGCGGATGCGCTCCACCGCAAGGCGGGTCATGGCGTCCTCGTCCCAGGCTGCCTGCGCGCCGCAGATGGAATGGGCGAAGTTGAACAGAAGCTGGGCCGCGTCGGGATCGTTGCGCTCAATGGTAAACTGCAAAGCGCGCAGGGGCAGTTCCCGGTGGGAAAAGCCGATGGGGCGCTCCGTGGCGGTGGCCAGGGGCGCAAGCGCCTCCGAAAGCATCAGGTCCGACAGGGAACGCAGGACCCGCTCGCCGCCGGAGATGTTCTCAAAGAGCGGGTCGTTGGCCAGACCGAGCGTCACCGCGCCGCGGGGACAGGCGGCGGGCGAGGCCTGACCGCCAAAGCGGCGGCAGAGCGCCGGCACCATTGCGCCCAGGGCCAGGATGGGTATACCCGACTCCAGCAGGGCGGGGTCCAGGCGCTCCAGCGCATCCTCCGCGCCGTCCGGGGCGGAAATCACGATCCCCCGGGGCGCGTGCGACAAAATATCCTGCGCCGGGGTGTCCAGGGGCAGGGGAAGGCTGTAAATCTGACGGTAGCGAAGCGTGCGCGCAATCAGCGCAGACTGCCTGCGCCCTTGGCACAGGACCAGAATGGTATCCATCGAAGGGTCCTCCTCTGGAGGCGGCGGAAAACGCCTTCCGGCCGCCCGAAGACAAATTGGTGCTATTAGATTCTCCGTCTTTGGCAAAAAACCCTTCCGGCTTCGAGTCGTTTGGGGCCGGAAGCCCCGAAAGAAGGAAGTTTTACAAATATGTGCCCCTTCATTTGTGGCCTGCGGGGGTGGCGGGGGAAAACAGGGGTTGTAGAGTTGCGGGATTATTGGTATAATAAACGATGGTATACAGTCGATACGTATGCCGTCCGTGCCCAGCGCGGTCCGGCTGCCCATTGAGCGCTGACGGCTTCGCCCGGAAGCCGGTTTCCCCCAAACGGAACCAAGGATAAGGAGTGCGACAATTTGAGCGACTACTACCGCAACCACAATCAGTCCAACGATCCCTTCCAGCCGCCCCACGGCGGGGTAGAGGACGAGGCCTCCTGGGACATGTCCCCGGACGCTCCTGGGATGCCCGCGTGGCAGCAGCCCGGCATGATGGGCGGCGGTTTCCTGGAGGAGGACCCCGCGCCCTTCGGCGCGGAGATGCAGCACAGCGGCGTGCCGCTGTTTCAGGATGGAATGGATTTTCGCACGCAGGGCGACGACGCGCCGACCCGTGTCGCCAGGCCTATCGCGCAGCAGATGGTGAACAAGCGCACCACCGTGGGGCGCTCGGCCAGTCCCTATGAGCGGCCCGCCGCGCCTGCTCCGGCGCCCGCGCCGGCCGGGGATGCGCCGCAGGAGGCGCCCGCGCCGCGCCGCCGCCGCAGCCGCGTGGCTGAGCGTGCGCAGGAGGCGTCTGTGGAAGCGCCGCAATATGATCCGTTTGAGGCAGGCGACAGCGAGGTACCCCCGGCGCCCCGTGCGCCGCGCCGCGCCGCCGTGCCCGGCGGCCGCTACACCGGCGCCCGCACGGCGGTGCCCGAGGGCGCGCGCTCGCGCACCGCGGCGGCCCGGGACGGCGAGGTTCCGGACAGAGAACCCTCCGCCCAAAGGCCGGCGCAGCCTGCCCGGCGTCCCGCACAGCCGCAGGAACGCCGCGCCATGCCCCAGCAGCCCGGCCAGCGCCCCCCTCAGCGCCCCGCGCCCCGACAGCCCGGCCAGCGCCCCCCTCAGCCCCGGCAACCCATGCCGCCAAAGGGGCCGCGCGCCATGCAGCAGCCGGCGGCAGCGGGCCAGCGCATGGCTCAGGCCGAGCTGGACGGAGCCGCCCTGCCGCGCCGTCAGGCCATGCCCGGACAGCAGCCTGCGCGCTCCGTGGACGAGGCGTTCCGCCGTCCGACGGCTTCGGTGGACAGGCCCCGGTACGACTTTGAGGACGACGGGCAGTATGTGCCCGAGGAGGAGCAGCCCCGTCGCCGCGGCGGTGTGCTGATGCCCATCGTGATCGCCCTTGTGGTGGTGGGCGCGCTTTTGTGCGGCATCTGTCTGCCCGACTGGGAGGGCATGGGCGGAGGCGTGGGCGGCGTGCTCGCGCCGGTCAAGTCCACGCTCGTGGGCGCCTTTACCAGCGTCAAGAACATGATTATCCCCGAGGAAGACCCCATCAAGAGCTTCAGCGCCGCGGCGGCCGACAGCACCGCGCCCACGCAGGTGATTTTCGCGGTTCAGACCGCGAAGTCCGTCACCGGCCTTCGCATCGTGGATGATCTGGGCAACACCGTCTATGACGGCGTCTATTCCACCGACAAGGAAGCCAGCGGCGAGGTGATCTCCAACAGCAATGTCCTGCTTTGGAAGCCGACCTGTACCATCGAAGAGGAATATGCGGGCGGCTTCATGGCCTATGCCCGCAAGCAGGACGGGGTGGAGAGCGAGGGCTTCCCGGTGGCCGCGCCGGTAAGCATCGCCGCGCCGCGCGTGGTGGCCGAGCCCATGCAAGGCTTCACGTGCGATACGTCCGTTTCCGCCGTGCCATCTCAGCTGACCTTTACTTTGACCACCTCCACCGACGTGACCGCCGTGCGCGTGGTGGACAGCTACAATACCCCCGTGGCCAGCATGTATCTGACCGATCCGCAGAGCGAGAATGCGAGCGTGACCGAAAGCGGCGAGCAGCGCATCTGGACGCTGGCTGCGACGGTGGAAAGCGCCTATTCGGGCACCTATGACGCGCAGTATCAGATGGACGGAGAGCTCAACTTCACGCCCTCGGGTATGGGTGTGGAGGTGCGTCTGGGCAGCGAACCAGAGACGGAGGACGAGGAGGAGGCCGAGCCCACGCCCAGCCCCACGCCGTCGCCGACCCCCAGCCCCAGCCCGACGCCGTCGCCGACTCCCAGCCCCACGCCCGTGCCCACCACCTCGCCCCTGCCGGATCTGAGCGCCGAGGCGGACCCGGTGGCGCTGCCGGACGAAATTGGCCTGAAGGCGACGCTCTATAGCGGCAGCAAGACCATGACCGAGTTCACCCGCGAGCGGCCGATCAACATGCTCAACGCCTTTACCACCACGGTGGGCGGCAGCGACTATGCGGGCTGGCGGCAGGCGGGCGTGCTCACCTTCCGCAGCGGGCCCCTGCGTCAGAACGCGGCCTATGGCACCGTGGACGTGCAGTCCTCCAAGCTCAGCATCGTCTGGAGCCAGCCCGTGGGCTCGATGAAGACCAACGAAACCACCGTCTACGGCGTGACGGCCCCCGGCCAGCCCGTCATCGTCAAGTGGCCCACGGAGCTGCGCCAGCGCATGGGCATCAAGGACGAGATGAAGGACGTCACCGCCCTCAAGGAAGTCATCGTCGCCGGCCAGGACGGCTACATCTACTTCTATAATCTTCTCACCGGCGAGGCCACGCGCGATCCCTACGAGCTGGGAGCGCCCAGCCGTAGCGGCCTGTCCGTGGCCACCAACGGCACGCCCATCCTCGCCGTGGGCCAGTACAACAGCCGTCTGGCCAACAAGACGGTCAAGAACGGCTACCATATCCTCAACCTGCTCACCAACGAGGAGATGCGCCTCATCGCCGGCGACGGCAAGGAAAAGAGCAGCAACTACACGGGCTTTACCGGCTCGGCGCTCTTTGACAGCAACACCGGCACCATGATCGTCGGCGGTCAGAACGGCGTGCTCTACACCGCCGAATTCGGCGCGGTCAAGGACACCTACAACTACCAGAGCAACGAGGTCAGCCTCTCCGAGACCATTCAGGCCTACAAGACCATGGCCAAGGGGCAGGACCGCACCGACACCAACATCAACGCCAGCGTGGCCGTGTACAACAACTACGTCTACTACGGCGACATCTACGGCATCCTGCAATGCGTGGATCTCAACACCCTCACCCCGGTCTGGGCGGTGGACACCGGCGACAGCATCGAATCCACGCCCGCGCTGGATGTTGAGGAGGGCGATGTGGTTGCGATTTACACCGCCAACAACATCCTCAACGGCGGCAAGAACGGCATATGCACCATCCGCCGCCTCGACGCCCTTACCGGCGCGCAGGTCTGGGCCTATGAGGTGCCCGATCTGGCCTATGCCAGCAAGCGCGACATCGGCGTGTTCGCAAGCCCCGTCGTCGGGCAGGGCGCCATCCGCGATCTGGTGATCTTCACCGCCACCAACGATGAGGCGGGCGCGAAGGTGATCGCGCTGAACAAGGCCGACGGCACCGTCGTCTGGCAGACCGCGCTGGAGAGCGCGGCGCTGTCCAGCCCCGTGGCCATCTACAATGAGGATGGCGACGCCTGGCTGATTCAGGCCGAGAGCAACGGAAAGATTCATCTCATGAACGCATCCGACGGCTCCATCCTGGATACGCTGACGCTCACGGCTTCCGAGGAGGGCGCCCAGCTGCTCATCGATGCCTCTCCCGCCGTCTATGGCAACCTCATGGTCATCGGCACCACGGGCAAAAATGCCGGCGGCGTGTACTGCATCAAGATTGAGTAACACAAGAGGAGTTCATCCCAAATGAAGATTTATCTGGATGCGATGGGCGGCGACAATGCGCCCAAGGCTCCGGCTGAGGGCGCGCGTGAAGCGCTGGAGCGCTTTTCGGAGCTGGAGATCGAGCTGGCAGGCCCCATGGATGCGGTCCGCGCGGCGGTGGAGGAAGCCTTTTCAGGGGCAGATCCCACCCTGCGCCAGCGCCTGACCCTCACGGATTGCCCCGAGGTCATCACCAACTGTGAGGCGCCGGTCATGGCCGTGCGCAAGAAAAAGCAGAGCGCCATCGTCGACGGTATGCTCAAGCTGCGCGACGGCGAGGTGGACGCCTTCGTCTCCGCCGGCTCCACGGGCGCCGTGCTCGCCGGCGGCATGTTCCGCCTGGGCCGCCTGCGCGGCATCGAGCGCCCGGCACTCGCGCCGCTTCTGCCAAACGGCAAGGGCTATTTCCTGCTCATCGACTGCGGCGCCAACGTGGACTGCCGCCCCGAGTACCTGCATCAGTTCGCCATGATGGGCAGCGCCTACATGCAGGGCATGCGCGGGTTGGAAAACCCCCGCATCGGCCTGGTTAACAACGGCGCGGAGGCTGAGAAGGGCTGCGCGCTCACCAAGGAGGCCTATGCGCTTCTGGAGGCCGACAAGCGACTCAACTTCGTGGGCAACGTCGAGGCGCGCGAAATCCCCCATGACCAGGCGGACGTGATCGTCTGCGACGGGTTTGTGGGCAACGTGATTCTCAAGTTCATGGAGGGCGTGGCAGGAACCCTGATGGGCATGATTAAGCGGGAGCTTTTGAGCGACACGCGCAGCAAGCTTGGCGCCCTGCTGGCAAAGCCCGCCTTTGGCCGCGTCAAGAAGGCCATGGACTACAGCGAGGTCGGCGGCGCGCCCCTTTTGGGCGTGCGAGGCAACGTCGTCAAGGCGCATGGCTCCTCCAGCGGCCACGCCCTGGCCTGCGCCATCGCCCAGGCGGTGAAAATGATCCAGGGCGGCGTGGTCGGGAAGATCGAGGCGCTTTTGCCCCGCGAATGACGTTTTGCCCGGGACATCGCTCCCGATGCAGATAAGGCGTATTCCGCCATGATTCTTTTGAACGAACAGGAGGAAACAACCATGGTTTTTGAAAAGGTACGCGACATGATCGCTTCCCAGCTTCAGGTGGACGCCTCCACCATCACCCGCGAGAGCCGCCTGGTGGAGGACCTCAAGGCTGACAGCGCCAACGTGATGGTGATGATCCTCGAGTTGGAGAGCGAGTTTGGCATCGAGGTCGAGGATGAGGTCATCCTGACGCTCAAGACCGTCGGCGACGTCGTGGATTACATCGAAAAGCACCAGTAACCCCGCGCCAAGCGCCCCCAGCGGCAGACCGTTGGGGGCGCCGCCATCCTGCCGGAAAGGAGCGTCCTTATGCACAAATTGCAGCAGGCCCTCGGCTATGCTTTTAAAGATCCTTCCCATCTGCGCCTGGCGCTGACGCATCCCTCCACAAAGCTGCCCGACAACCAGCGCCTGGAGTTCCTGGGCGACGCGGTGCTGGAGTTTTGCGTCAGCGACATGCTCTATCGGAAATATCCCGACCTGCACGAGGGCGAGCTGACCGCCCGCCGTGCCGCGCTGGTGTGCGAACGCACGCTCAGCGCCGTGGCCCGCTCGCTGGAGCTGGGCCGCTATCTGCTCATGGGCCACGGCGAGGAGCAGACCGGCGGCCGCGAAAAGCCCAGCATCCTGGCCGACGCCATGGAGGCCGTGCTCGCCGCCGTCTATGTGGACGGCGGCTACGAGGCGGCGCGGGACGTCATCGGCGAGCTCTTTGCGCACGACGAGCGCCTCATCGCGTGGCGCGGCCAGGACGACAAAAGCGCCCTGCAGGAATACACCCAGGCCCATGGGCTGGACCTGCCGTGCTATGAGATCGTGGACCAGAGCGGGCCGGACCACGACCGCCGCTTCACCGCGCGGGTGAGCGTACAGGGCAGGGCCGTGGCCACGGGCGAGGGCAACAGCAAAAAGGCCGCCGAGCAGGCCGCCGCCAAGGCAGCGCTCAGGGCCTGCCGGGGAGATGCATGATGCGCCTGAGCAGATTGGAGATCTATGGCTTTAAATCCTTCGCCAGGCGTACGGAGATCGTCTTTCCGCAGAACGTGACGGGCATCGTGGGCCCCAACGGCAGCGGCAAGAGCAACATCGGAGACGCCGTGCGCTGGGTGCTGGGCGAGCAGAGCGCCAAGATGCTGCGCGGCAACAACATGGCCGACGTCATCTTCAACGGCACCGAGAAGCGAAAGCCCCTCAACTACTGCGAGGTCACCCTCGTCTTTGACAACTCCGACCATCAGCTCCGCGCCGCCTTTGACGAGGTCAGCATTACCCGCCGCGTCTACCGCAGCGGCGACAGCGAGTACCTCATGAACGGCGCCGCCTGCCGCCTCAAGGACATCGTGGACCTGTTCCGCGACACCGGCGTGGGCAAGGAGGGCTATTCCATCATCGGCCAGGGCCGCATCGACGACATCCTCAGCCAGCGCAGCGAGGACCGCCGCGCCATCTTTGAGGAGGCGGCGGGCATCAGCCGCTTCCGCTCGCGCAAGGAGGAGGCCGAGGGGCGGCTGAAGCGCGCGGACGAGAACCTCGTGCGGGTGCTGGACGTGCTTGAGGAGCTGGAGAGCCATCTGACGCCGCTGAAGAAGCAGGCGGACACGGCGAGGGAATACCTGGCTTTGACCGACACGCTGCGCGAGATCGACGTGCGGCTGTTTTTGCTGCGCCACGGAAGGCTCTCCGGGCGGGAGAGCGAGGCGGAGCAGGCGCTTTTGCTGGTTGGCGACGCGGTGCGCGAGGCGGAGAAAAGCCTCGGGGAGCTGACCGCCCGGCGTCAGGAGGGCGAGCGGCTGGAGGAGGAGGCGCAGCGCGGGCTGAGCGAGGCGCACGACGCCCTGCTGGATCGCAACGACCGGCTGCATCAGGCCAGGGAGGCGCTCAGCGCCGTACAAAACCGCCTGCGCAGCGGAGCGGAGACGCTGGAGCGTCTGGAGGGCGAAAAGCAGAGCCTCAGCGCGCGCCTGCGACTGATCGAGGCCACCATGATCCAGAGCGACGGCGGGCTGAGCGAGGCGGAAAAGCTGCTTTCACAGGCCCGGGAGGCGCTGGAGGCGCGCAAGGCCGCGCATGCCCAGGCCACCGCGCGCGCTCAGGAGCTGGAGGACGAGCTCAGCGCGCACAAGGCGGACATGATGGAGCGCCTCAACCGCATGCACAGCGTGCAGACCTCCCAGGCGCGCCAGAGCGCCATGCAGCAGCAGATGAACACGCGCCGCGCCGAGATCGCGGGGCAACTTGAGGAGGAAGAGGCACGCAAGGAGGCGCTTTCGGCGGCGCTTGCAGAGGCGGAGGAAAACCTCCGCGCCGAGCAGGAGCGCCTGGACGGGTTGCAGGCCGGCTATGAGAGCTTCGAGCAGAGCACCAGGCAGCTTCTTGCGGACATCCTCTCCCTTCAGAAGCAGATGCAGGAGGATTTGCAGAGCGCCCGCGCCATGGATACGCGCCTGAGGACCCTCAAGGAGCTTCAGGACGGCTACGAGGGCTACCAGCACGCGGTGAGAAACGCGCTCACCTATGCCCGGCGCGCCGGCCTCAAGGGCGTTCACGACGTGGTGGCCATGCTTTTGCAGGTGCCCCGCGAGTACGAGACGGCCATGGATATGGCCCTGGGCACCGCGATGCAAAACATCGTGACGGAAACCGAGCAGGACGCGAAGACCCTGATCGACTACCTGCGCAAGAACCGGCTGGGCCGGGCGACCTTTCTGCCGCTGAGCACCGTGCGCGGCCGCACGCTCACCCCGCGCGAGCGCGAGGTGCTCTCCATGCCCGGCTGCATCGGCGTGGCCAGCGAGCTGTGCGGCTATGACCCGCTGTACCGCGGCGTGGTGGAGAGCCTGCTGGGCCGCACGGTGGTGGCCCGGGACCTGGACAGCGGCATCGCCATCATGCGCGCGGGCGGGCATGCCTTCCGGCTGGTGACGCTGGAGGGCGATGTGATGCACTCCGGCGGCAGCATGACCGGCGGCAGCATCCAGCAAAAGGCGCAGAACCTGCTGGGCCGCGAGCGCGAGATGAAGGAGCTGGCCGCGAAGCTGGAGGAAGTGACGCGGCGCGCCGAGGCGGCCCAGAAGCGCATCGCCGAGATGGAGAGCCGCCGCGCGGGCGAAAAGGAGCGGCGGCAGAGCGCGCAGTACGAGCTGCATCAGCAGGAGATCGCCGTCGCGCGCGACACCGAGCGGCTCAAGGCCGCGCAGGCCGACTGCGAGGCGCACGCCGTGCGGCTGGACACCATGCGCGCGGCCATCGAGCAGCTTGACGAGAGCCTGGCCCAGATCGCCCGGGAGCTCCGGCGCATCGAGGCCCAGGGCGCGCAGGAGGAGGGCGACACGGACGAGCTCAACGCCCGCACCGAGGCGCTCTCCCAGGCGCTGGACAAGGCCCGCCGCGGGCGCGAGCGCACGCAGGAGGCGCTGACGGACGCCATGCTCACCCTGCAAAACGCCGAGCACGACGTGGACCGCATCCGCCGCGACCAGAAGCGTCTGGCCGGCGACAGCGAGGCGTGCCGCGGGGAGCTTGCGACGCTGGAGCGCAGGCGCGCGCAGACGGAAGCGGAGCTTGAGCGGGCACGGCTGGACGAGGAGGAGGCCGGCGGGGCCATCGCCGCCTGCGAGCGTGAGGTGGAGGCCGCGCGCGCGCATGTGGACGAGATGGAGGAGCGGCGCGACAGCCAGCAGCGGGCGCTGCGCGAATTGCAGGGCGACATTGACGCCGCCCAGCAGCTCAGCGCGCACGAGACCGAGCGCATGCACCGGCAGGAGCTGGCGCTGGGCCGCATCCGCGCGGAGCTGAGCCAGCTGACGGACCGGCTGTGGAACACCTACGAGCTCAGCTACGCGGGGGCGCAGGAGGCGCTGGCGCAATACGATCAGAGGAAGGCAGGGGAAGCCGTCTCCGGCGGCGAACCCTTTGACGAGGCGGCCGCCGACGAGGAGGCGCGGCGCATCCGCGACCGCGTGCGCCAGATGGGCGCTGTCAACGTCGGCGCCATCGAGGAATACGCGCAGATGCAGGAGCGCTTCACCCAGCTCGACGCGCAGAAAAACGACCTCGAGGCCGCCAAGAAGGACCTGGGCGCGCTCATCGCGCAGCTTCTGGAGCAGATGGAGACGGTCTTTGTCAGGCAGTTTTCCACCCTGCAGGGGTATTTTTCCCAGAGCTTCACCCGCCTCTTCGGCGGCGGGCGCGGGGAGATCAGCATGAGCGATCCCACCGATCCCCTCAACTGCGGCATCGAGATCATCGTCCAGCCGCCGGGCAAGAAGCGCCAGCTTCTCAGCCTCTTTTCCGGCGGTGAGCGCGCGCTGACCGCCATCGCGCTGCTCTTTGCCATGCTCAAGCTCAAGCCCACGCCCTTTTGCATCCTCGACGAGATCGAGGCCGCGCTGGACGACGCCAACATCGGCTACTTCGCCGACTATCTCAAGGAGTTCAGCCGCGACACGCAGTTCATCGTCGTCACCCACCGCAAGGGCACCATGGAGCGCTGCGACACCCTCTTTGGCGTGGCCATGGAGGAGCGGGGCGTGAGCAGCATGGTCAGCGTCAACCTGACCGATTACGAATAAGCGAAGGAGGCATCCTGTCATGACGGAAAAAAAGGGCCTGTTCTCCCGCCTGCGGGAAGGGCTGTTCAAAAGCCGCGAGCACATGTCCGTGGCCATGGAGGCGGCCGTTCAGGACGACCGGCCCATTGACGAGGACTTCTATGACGACCTGCTGGACGCTTTGATCCTCAGCGACATGGGCGCGGCCTGCGCCACGGAGGCCATCGACCGCCTGCGTGAGCGCGTAAAGGCGGACCGCCTCCGCCGCGCGCCCGAGGCCAAGGAGGCGCTCAAGGGGATTCTGGTGGAGATGGTGGAGGTGGAAAAGCCCGTCCTGCACTGGCCCATGGTCGTGCTGATGGTGGGCGTCAACGGCGTTGGCAAGACCACCACGATCGGCAAGCTCGCCCTGCGCTTTCAGGGCCTGGGCCGCACCATCATCCTCTGCGCGGCCGACACCTTCCGCGCCGCCGCCGCCGAGCAGCTTCAGATCTGGGCCGACCGCGCACGCTGTCCCATCGTGCGGCACAAGGAGGGCGCCGATCCCGCGGGCGTGGTCTTTGACGGCATCCAGGCCGCCAAGGCCCGAAGCGCCGATCTGCTCATCGTGGACACGGCGGGGCGGCTGCACAACAAAAAGAACCTGATGGACGAGATGGAGAAGATGCGCCGCGTCATTGACCGCGAGTACCCCGAGGCCACGGTCCGCTGCCTGCTGGTGGTGGACGCCACCACCGGCCAGAACGGGCTTGCCCAGGCGCGCGCCTTCCGCGAGGCGGCGGGCATCAACGGCATCGTATTGACCAAGCTGGACGGCACGGCCAAGGGCGGCATCGCCTTCTCCATCGTGCGCGAGCTGGGCGTGCCGGTGATGTACGTGGGCGTGGGCGAGGGAATCGAGGATCTACAGTCCTTCAGCGCCCGGGAATTCGTGGACGCGCTGTTTGAATAAGCCCGGAAAGGAGAGGGACGCATGGTTCTGGGACCGTTTTACTTCAAGCAAAAGGCGCGCGAGGCGCTCCGGGGCAACTGGCAAAACGCCCTTGTAATCACCTTTTTTTCCGGTATCTTTCTCACCCTCTGCGGCGTTTTGCAGACCCTGTGGCTGCCTGATCCGGTGCTTTACGCCAGCTATGGCCTCTACGATCGCTTCTTTGAGGACCTCGCCGCCGTGACGCAGGGCAAATGGACGGTCATGGCCGTGGCCAACATCCTCACCCTGATGTTCTCGCCCGCGCTGGCCCTTGGCTGCAACCGCTACTTCCTGCGCCTGATTCGGAAAGAGGAGACGGGCGTCAGTGACGGCCTGCTGGGCCGCATGCGCATCTGGCCCAAGGCTCTGTGGCTGTATGTGCTCATGGGGCTGAGGATCTTCCTGTGGTCGCTGCTGCTGGTGGTGCCGGGCATCCTGGCCGCCATCCGCTACAGCATGGCGCCTTACTTCATGGCGCAGGACCCCGGAATAAGCGCCACGGAAGCCATCGAAAAGAGCAAACGCGCCATGGGCGAGATGAAGATGGCGTACTTTGTGCTGAGGCTGAGCTTCATCGGCTGGTCGCTTTTGGCGAACGTGGCGCAGATGCTGCTGTCCAGCTTTGGCGTCATCATCTCCCTCGTCGCCGCGCAGTTCATGCAGGTGGCCATCACCGCGTACCTTAACGGCGCCTGCGCCGCGTTTTTCCTCACCGTTTCCAGCCAGTCCGGCATGAGCGACGCCCGGCGCGAAATGCGCCAGCACATGCGGCAGATGGGCATGGACGAGGACGCCATCAACCGGGCGGGCCTGGGGGATGAGCCCAGGGATGAGACGGAGGACGGGGAATGAGGCTGTTCCATAAGCACAGAGCGCGCATGAGCGCGGCTCCGCCCCTGCTACAGACGCCGCGGCTGGTGCTCAGGGGGTTTGATCCCAGCGACGCGGTGGACGTGTTCGCCTGCGCGCAGGGCGAGGGTGCGGGGGCGATGGCCTGCGGTCCGGCGCACCAGTCGCCGCAGGACAGCCTGCGCGCGGTGGAGGGCTTCATCCGCGAGGGCGGCACCTGGGCCGTGGTGGAGAAGCGCAGCGGACATGTGATCGGGGCGGTGGCCCTGGGGCCCGACCTTCGCCGGCAGGTGGAGGGCGCCCTGGAGCTGGGCTACACGCTGGGGGAAAAATACTGGGACCAGGGCTACGCCGCCGAGGCGTGCGGCGCGGCGCTGGCCTATGCCTTTGACGAACTGAGCAGCCCCGTGGTGGGTGCGGGACACGACCCATCCAACCAGCGCAGCCGCCGGGTATTAAAAAAGCTGGGTTTTACCTGCGAGGGCACGGTGCGCTGCGCGCGGCCACTGCCGGAGGGCGGCTATGCCGACGAGATGCGCTACAGCCTGCTGCGGGAGGAATATCGGCCCGCGCCCAAATGATGAAGGGAGGCAGCCTATGCCGCCGCTCAAGCCTTATGATTCCTCCCTGCCCTACAGCTACGCGCCGGGGGTCTTTCCGGCGATGGAGCTGATGACCAACGCGCCGGGGCGCGCGCGCCGCCTGCTGCTGAGCGAGCGGGCGCAGGGCGAGGGCGTGGAGAAGCTGCGCGCGCTGTGCCGCGAGCATCATGTGCGCGAGGAGGTTGCCGACAGGGCGCTTGCGCGCATCAGCGGCAAGGAGAACTGCTTTGCCGCCGTGGTCTTTGACAAATGGCAGAGCGAGCTGGACCCGCAAGCGCCGCATGTGGTGCTGCATCATCCCATGGACGAGGGCAACCTGGGCACGATTCAGCGCACGCTGCTGGGGCTGGGCATCGTGGACCTCGCGGTGATTCGCCCGGCGGCCGACCCCTTCCACCCCCGGGTGGTGCGGGCGACGATGGGCGCGGTGTTTTCCCTGCGCCTCAAGCAGTACGACAGCTTTGAGGCCTACCGCGCCGAGCATCCCGCGCACGCGCTGTATCCGTTCATGCTGGACGGATCGTCGCTGCTGGAGGAGGTCTGCCGGGATGTCAGGACTCCCTATGCGCTGGTGTTTGGCAACGAGGGCAGCGGCCTCCCGCCGGAGTTTGCCGCGATGGGGCAGGCCGTGCGGATTCCCCACAGCGATCGGATTGATTCGCTCAACCTCTCCGTGGCCGCGGCCATCGGCGCCTATGCCTTTACCCGTGCCGGGAAAGGCGATCTATGAAAGGAGCATTCGTCATGAAGGAAGAATATGTGGAAATTGCGGGACAGCTGGAGCGCGTGATCCGATACCTCGCGCAGACGGCCAGGCTCAGGCCCGGCGCCGCGGTGGTGCTGGGCTGCTCCACCAGCGAGGTAGCCGGCGGCCGGATCGGTAAAAACAGCGTGCCGGAGCTGGGCGACGCGCTGGCGGAGACGATGATCGGCGTGTGCGGCGAGCTGGGGCTGTGCCCGGTGTTCCAGTGCTGCGAGCACCTCAACCGCGCGCTGGTGATGGAGCAGGCGGTTTTGGACCGGCTGGGGCTTACGCAGGTGAACGTGATGCCCGTGCCCAAGGCGGGCGGCAGCACGGGCGCGGCGGCCTATCAGCGCCTGCGGGCGCCCGCCGTGGCCGTTTCCATTCAGGCCGACGCAGCCATCGACGTGGGCGACACGCTGGTGGGTATGCATGTGCGGCCCGTGGCCGTGCCGCTGCGCATGGGCGAGGGCGAGCTGAAAATCGGTCAGGCGCACGTGACGATGGCCTATTCTCGCCTGCCCTTCATCGGCGGCAGCCGGGCGCAGTATCCCACGGCCTGAGAAAACAAAAAGCAGCGGGGCGGACGGATTCCCGCTGCTTTTTTAAAACGGTGATACAGCTCAGTCCCTGATCTCGCGGGCCGGGGCGCGGGGCCTGCGGCCGGAGCGAAGCTGGGTGATGACGGTGACCGCGGCGCCGATGATGAGAAAGAGATAATAGGTCATAAAGCGCCACACCAGCAGCGCAAGGCCCGCGGTGCCCTGAGCGAACAGCCCGCGGTAATAGAGCAGGAAGCCGCCCTCCTGCGCGCCGCTGGCGCCGGGCAGGGGCGTATAGCTGGCACTTAAGAACAGAAGGAACGAGATGGTAAGAAGCTGGTGCCAGGGCGTTCCCGACTCCCCGAAGGCGCGGTAGACAAAGAGAATCACCGACATCAGCCCCAGCACGCTCAGCGCCGAGAGGCCCAGCTGCAACAGGATCTGCCGGGGATGGCGGCTGAGGCGCAGGAAGCTGGCGTGATAGGTGTCCAGCATGGTGTTGACGCGCAGGGCGGCCACCTCGGTGTCCTTGACCAGCCGGAGGCGGTGCCCCAGACGGATGAAAAAGGAGGCCGCGCGCTGCACCAGCGGGCGGTGAAAGGCAATCAGCAGAATCAGCGGCACGGCGGCGAAGTTGATGAGCCAGCCGATGACCACCACCCAGCGCACACCCGCGAGCTGGCGGTTCACAAAATCCACGTTCCACAGCCACAGGACGGAGGCCATGAGGACGGTCATGAACTGGTTGGCGATGAACTTCATGGAGATGCCCGAGGTGCCGATGCCGATGGGGATGCCCTTTTTGTTCATGTAATAGATCTGCATGGGCTGCCCGCCGCTGGCGCCGGGGGTGATGTTGCTATAGTAGAAGCCCATCAGGGAAATATAGAGCGCAAAGGACAGTTTGACCCCATACCCCTGCTTGCGCAGAAAATAGTGGTAACCCAGCGCGTCAAAGAACAGATAGGCAAACCAGCACCCCGCCGCGCCCAGCAGCCACCAGGGATCCAGCGTGAAGAGGGCCTCCCAGGCGTTTTCCAGGTCGTTGTTGCCAAAGGCCAGGGCGCAGACCAGGGCGATGGTGGCGGCGATGAAAAGAAAGTTGAGGAGCTTGCGGATGCCGGGCTTCATGCGGGGCTCCTTTCAGCGTGACGGTCGATGAGGCGCCGGTAGCGCGCCAGCACGCGCTCCATGAGGTCCGCCCAGGGGATGGGGATGGTCTGGCGGGCGCGCTCGCCCACGCGCGCGGCGTCGGGAAGCGCCTCCAGGATGCCCGAGGCGATGCTCTCCGGCTCCGCCTCGCACAGAAAGCCGTTGTCGCCGTGCGTGACGCCCTCGGCCGAGCAGCTCCCGCGCACCAGCAGCGCCGGCGTGCCCATGGCCGCGGCCTCCCGCACCACCATGGGCGCGTTGTCGTAGACCGAGGGAAACACCAGCAGGTCGGCACGTCGGTAGAAGGAGAGCGTCTCCTCGCGGCGCGAGAGAAAGCGGGTGAAGAGCACGCGGTCCTCCAGCCCCAGCGAGCGGCACAGCGCCCGCAGGCGCTCCAGATCCTGCCCGGCGCCCACCATGACGAGCTGGAAGTCCTCGCCCCGGTCCCGCAGCAGCGCACAGGCGCGCAGGATCAGGTGCGTGTTTTTCTTGACGTCCATCTGGCCCACGAACAGGAGTATGGGCACGCCCTCGCGCAGCGCAAAGCGCGAAAGCGCGCGCCGGCAGGTGTCATCATCCAGCGCCTGGGGGTCGGTGCCGTTGGGCATGACGCTCACGGGCCCGCGGTAGCCGTAGCCGCGCAGGACCTCGGCGGTCCGCTCGTTGACGGCCCAGACCTCGTCGCAGGTGTTGTAGAAGGACACCACGTATTTCAGCCCCCATTGCGCCAGGCGGCGGGAATGGGTAACGCGGTAAAAATCGTCATAGTATTTGCTGTGGAAGGTGGCCACCAGCGGAATTCCCCGGCGGCGCGCGATGCGCCGCGCCGCGCGACCCGCCAGAAAAGGCGTATGCGCATGCACCAGGTCAAAGGGGATCGTGCGCACGGCTTGCCGGTAATCGCGCCCCAGGGCGGGGATGCCCACGCGGTACGGCTCGCCCGGGATGCCAAGACCGGGGTAGAGCAGCGTCTCCACCTCCGGGGTGGGGGTGTTGGCGGCGTCTTGCGGCGCGATATACAGGCAGCGGTGGCCCAGGCGGGAAAGCGTCTGGCAGTAAGCCAGCATCACCCGGCCCACGCCGTCCAGCGCGGGGGGATAGGTTTCGCAGAACTGGCCGATAATCACGGTCGGGCCTCCTAAAGTTACATGGACCGCCCTCAAAACAGCGGCGGCACGCCAGCATTATAACAGAAGGAAGCGACGCGCGCAAGGCGCGGCTTGCGCCGGAGAGCCCGGTAGGGTATACTGATAAGGCGCCTCGTGCGCAGGGAGGACAGAATTAGCTTATGCCCAACATTCAAGATCATGCGCTGGCGGTGGGCGCGCTGGGGCTGGAGAAGCGGCCCTTTGACGCGCTGGACAGCCTGGTGCTCACTCAGCTGGTCTACATGCCCATGGAGGGTCTCATGGACCGGGGCGAGCGGCCCACGGTGGCCCAGGCGTGGGCCTTCATCCGGGAGCATGTGGATTTTGAGCGGCTGGATGTGTTTCAGAAAAAGCGCTACCGTCTGTTTGAATGTTGCGCCGGGCTGCCCCGCTACCGCGGCTGGCCCATGCGCGACTACGTCAACGCCATCGACCCCGCGCGGGAGATGCAGTTTTGCGCCTGCGCCTTCGATTTGCCCGGCGGGGAGCGCTACATCGCCTTTCGGGGGACCGACCTGACCATCGCCGGATGGAAGGAGGATCTCAACATGTCCTTCATGACGGTCCCCTCGCAGAAGGAGGCGGTGGACTATGTCGAGCGTCAGGGCCGGCAGGGCGCGGCCCTGCGCCTGGGCGGCCACAGCAAGGGCGGAAACCTCGCCGTCTACGCCGGGGCGTGCGTGGACCCCGCCGTCCAGGAGCGCATCCTCAGGGTCTACAGCTTCGACGGTCCGGGCATGGACGAGGAGACGCTGGGCAGCCCGGGCTATGACCGCATCAGCGCCCGCATCGAAAGCTACATCCCCCAGAGCAGCGTCGTGGGGATGCTGTTGCACTACCACCCCGTCTATACGGTGGTGCGCTCCGCCTCGGTGGGCATCCTTCAGCACGACGCCATGACCTGGCAGGTGGAAAACGGCGACTTTGTGCGCCACGACGGGCTGGACATGAGCGGGCAGATCACCGACAAGGCCATCCACGACTGGCTGCAGGGCATGGACCGGGAGCAGCGGCGGGAATTGGTGGACACCCTCTATCAGGTGGTGGACGCGGCGCAGGCGGAGCTGGTGACCGATCTGATCGAGGACTGGCGGGACAGCGCAGTGAGGATTCTGGAGGCCATTCGCGAGCTGGACCCGCAGGCCAAGGTCAACGTGCGGCGGATGCTGCGCTCGCTGTTTTCCTCGGGCGCCGGCGGGGTGGTGCGCACGGTGCTTTCGCACCTGGCGGGGCCGGGGAAGGAAGGGCCTGAGAGCGACAGGGATTTGAAAAACGGAATATGAGCGAAAGGCGGCGGTTTCATGGCTGAACCGCCGCCCTTTTGTCTTTCACAAAGAAAAGCAGATGTTTTCGGACAAACGCCGCGGTTGTGAAGGGCGGCAGGAAAGAATAAAGAAGAAACCATGGTTTATATTGACAATTCTGTCTGGGTATTATATAATTCGTAGGAAGAATTTCCATGCAAAATCATGGAAGGCAAGGAAAGGTGAAACCAGATGCGAAAGGGTAAAGGAATCGTCAGCCTGCTACTGGCGGCGCTGATCGTGCTGGGGGGAATCGGCACGGCGGGAATGGCGACGGCGGAGGAATCAAGCCTGCGGACATATACGCACAAATTATATGGTACGCTTCATACGGAAGGAAAAAACATTACATTTCAAATTGCTGAGGACATAAAGGGCATTGTTAGTAAAATCCCGACCCTTTACCAGCTTATAATTAAGGACGGTAGGGTATCACCGGATTATGGATATGAGTGGGCAGTGGGCGAAGAAGCTGAGGAGTTTCGTTTTATCAAAGACGAGGAATACGTCAATTTGGACGGCACTATAGCTAGAAATCAGATAGATGATGTTAAGAAGAAGTTGGTCGGTAAGACGGTGTTTACGCTGAATATCTTTAAGAAAAGCGACAAGACTTCCGTGGCGACCTTCGACTGTGTGCTGGAAGGCTTGTACTATCCACCCGAATGGGGAAACTATAAGTTAATAGAAAAAGATATTTATTTTACGCCAGACAAGCCGCTTACCATCACCCTGCCGCAGGATAAAATCGCTTCCGTTTCCGATAATGGAAAGCTGATATATGAGTGGAAAGGTTTCCTCAACGAATCACAAAACATATTATCAGAATCGGGCGAGGATCTTACAAGCATTACATTCACGCCGGACGCTGCCTGGGACGGAGCTTTATTGTTCATACAGGTTTACAGGGAAGACATGCAGTATAAGGTGCCGCCGTCCGACCTTTGGATAGAATATACTTTAAGGAAAGAAACGGGGGCGACCGGCACCGCTCCCAAGACCGGCGACGAGACGCCGCTGGCCATGCTGACCGCGCTGCTGGGGCTGTCGCTGCTGGGACTTGCCGTGCTGCTTGTGCGCCGCAGGCGCAGCGCCTGAAAAACCGAATCCTGACCCGACGCAGCAAGGGCGTCCGCCGACGGCGGGCGCTCCCTTTTTCTTATGCTTTTGAGCAATTTTCTGGAGCAAAATCATTGACTTTTTTGTTGCCGCCATGCTATTATGATACGGTTGTCCGCAATATGCGTTTTTCGCATGCCCTTCTTGCGCGATAAAGGCGCAAAAACCAGGCGGCAAAAGGCGCGGGCGCGGAACCGAACGCGAAGGAGGCGGGTCTTATGGAAGCGTTGCTCAGGCAGGCCGGCAGGCGCGTGGTGGGCACCAAGCAGGTGCTGCGCGCGGTTGAGGAGGGCCGTGCGGCGCACGTCTTTCTGGGCCGTGACGCCGACGGCTTCATCTACCACAGGCTCAACGCCCTGTGCGAGGAGAGGCGCGTGCCGGTGACCGTGGTGGACAGCATGCAGGAGCTGGGAAAGCTCTGCCAGGTGGACGTGAAAGCCGCGTCCGCCGCCGTGCTCAAGTGAGGACGGCATCCCCTTACCGACTATAAAGACGCCAGGGTTGCGGCGGTTTTTATAGCACATCAATTCGGAGGTGTTTCCATGCCCACGATCAATCAGTTGATCCGCAAGGGACGGAAAAAGGTCGAAAACAGGTCTACGGCTCCTATCCTGCAGGGATGCCCGCAGAAGCGCGGCGTGTGCCTGAGCGTGAAGACCACGACCCCCAAAAAGCCCAATTCCGCCCTGCGTAAGATCGCCCGTATCCGTCTGACCAATCAGATCGAAGGTACGTGCTACATCCCGGGTATTGGCCACAACCTGCAGGAGCACAGCGTGGTGCTCATCCGCGGCGGCCGCGTGCGCGACCTGCCCGGTGTGCGCTATCACATCATCCGCGGTGCTCTTGACACGGCCGGCGTGGCCAAGCGGATGCAGGCCCGTTCCCTGTACGGCGCCAAGCGGCCCAAGAAGTAAGACGTTTTCCTGCGCTGCGTTTGCAGCCCATTTCGGAGTGGGCGCAGGCGTTCGCTCCCCCGCCCGTGAGAATCGAAGCGTGGCGGAGGGCGGGCACACCGCGTGACTTTCCCGTAGGCCGGGAGCGGTCGATGCTGAAGGCCGTCAGAAACCTGTATGCAGGCGCGCTTTGAAAACGCATTCCCGGGACCCCAAATCTTACGCTGTGCCACAGGCACATTGCGGCGATGCAATCGCCACAACGAAGGAGGAAATCAAATGCCCCGTCGTGGATTTATCCCCAAGCGCGAGGTGCTGCCCGATCCCGTTTACGGGACCACCGTGGTCACCAAGCTCATCAACCAGATCATGCTGGACGGCAAGCGCGGCACCGCGCAGCGCATCTGCTACAGCGCGTTTGACACCATCAAGGAAAAGACCGGCAAGGACGCCGCTGAGGTGTTTACCGCCGCCCTTGGCAACGTGTCGCCCCAGCTGGAGGTCAAGGCCCGCCGCGTGGGCGGCGCCACCTACCAGGTGCCTATCGAGATCCGCCCGGAGCGCCGCCAGACGCTGGCCCTGCGCTGGCTGGTCGAATTCAGCCGCAAGCGCGGTGAAAAGACCATGGCCGAGCGCCTTGCCGCCGAGGTGATGGACGCCGCCAACAACACCGGCGCCGCCGTCAAGCGCAAGGAAGAAATGCACCGCATGGCCGAGGCCAACAAGGCCTTCGCGCACTACCGCTGGTAAGGCGAAGGGGCGCGGGCGGGGCGCCCGCGTCTGGAAGAAGAATGAGAGAAAGCCGAATTTGAAAGGAGACCCTCCGTTATGCCAAGAAGTCACCCGTTGGAAAAGGTGCGCAATATCGGCATCATGGCCCACATCGACGCCGGTAAGACCACCACGACCGAGCGCATCCTGTTCTATACCGGGCGCGTTCACCGTCTGGGTGAGACACACGAGGGCGCGGCCACCATGGACTGGATGGCGCAGGAGCAGGAGCGTGGCATCACCATCACCTCCGCCGCCACCACCTGCCATTGGAAAGGCCACCGCATCAACATCATCGACACTCCCGGCCACGTCGACTTCACCGTCGAGGTCGAGCGCAGCCTGCGCGTGCTGGACGGCGCCGTAAGCGTCTTCTGCGCCAAGGGCGGCGTGGAGCCTCAGAGCGAGACCGTCTGGCGCCAGGCCAACAAGTATCATGTGCCCCGCATGGCCTATGTTAACAAGATGGATATCATGGGCGCGGACTTCTTCCGCGTGGTGGACATGATGAAGGACCGGCTGGGAGCCAACGCCGTGCCCATCCAGCTCCCCATCGGCAAAGAGGGCGATTTCAAGGGCATCATCGACCTGGTGCGCATGCGCGCGGAAGTCTACTACGATGACGAAGGCAAGGACGTGCGCGACGAGGATATCCCCGAAAACCTGCGCGAGCAGGCCGAGGAGTATCATCAGAAGCTCATCGAAAGCGTCGCCGAGTGTGACGAGACCCTGATGGAGAAGTTCTTCGAGGGCGAGGAGCTGACGGTGGAGGAGATCAATGCCGCCATCCGCAAGGCGACCATCGAATGTATCATGAACCCCGTGCTCTGCGGTACGTCCTACCGCAACAAGGGCGTGCAGCCGCTGCTGGACGCCGTGGTGGAGTACATGCCCTCTCCGCTGGACATCCCTGCCATCAAGGGCGTCGATCCCGACGATCCCGAGAAGGAGATGGAGCGCCATCCCTCCGATGACGAGCCCTTCTCCGCCCTGGCCTTCAAGATCATGACCGACCCGTTCGTGGGCAAGCTGGCCTTCTGCCGCGTCTACTCCGGCATGCTGGAGAGCGGCAGCTACGCCTTTAACTCCACCAAGCGCAAACGCGAGCGCGTGGGCCGTCTGGTGATGATGCACGCCAACCACCGCGAGGAGGTTGAAACCGTCTACACCGGCGATATCTGCGGCATCGTGGGCCTCAAGGACACCACCACCGCCGATACCCTGTGCGACGAGAAGCACCCCATCATCCTGGAGTCCATGGAGTTCCCCGACCCGGTCATCCAGGTCGCCATCGAACCCAAGACCAAGGCCGGTCAGGACAAGATGACCATGGCGCTGGTCAAGCTGGCCGAGGAGGACCCCACCTTCAAGACCTACACCGACCAGCAGACCGGCCAGACGATCATCGCCGGCATGGGCGAATTGCATCTGGAGATCATCGTGGACCGCCTGATGCGTGAGTTCAAGGTCGAGGCCACCGTGGGCAAGCCCCAGGTCGCCTACCGCGAGACCATCCGCAAGGCCGCCAAGGCCGAGGGACGCTACGTGCGCCAGACCGGCGGCCACGGCCAGTTCGGTCACTGCTGGATCGAGATCGAGCCCGTCAAGCCCGGCGAGGGCTACTCGTTTGAGAACAAGATCGTCGGCGGCGTGATTCCCAAGGAGTTCATCGCCCCCATCGACGCCGGTATCCGCGAGGCCGCGCAGAGCGGCATCCTGGGCGGCTTCGAGGTGGTGGACTTCAAGGCCACCGTCTACGACGGCAGCTATCACGAGGTTGACTCCTCCGAGATGGCCTTCAAGATCGCCGGTTCCATGGCCTTCAAGGAGGCGCTCACCAAGGCGGACCCCTGCCTGCTGGAGCCGATGATGAAGGTCGAGGTCATCATCCCCGAGCAGTACATGGGCGACGTCATCGGCGACATCTCCAGCCGCCGCGGCCGCATCGAGGGCATGGATGCCCGTATGGGCGAGCAGACCGTGCACGCCTACGTGCCGCTGAGCGAGATGTTCGGCTATGCGACCGACCTGCGCAGCCGCACCCAGGGCCGCGGACTGTTCACCATGCAGTTTGACCATTACGAAGAAGTGCCCAAGTCGATCGCCGAAAAGGTGACCGGCGCGCGCAAGGGCGACTGATCTGAAGCAAAGCACCCAGGTGCTTATCAAGAAGATTCGTTCCCAGGATTTTAAGGAGGAAAATGACTCATGGCTAAGGCGAAATTTGAACGCACCAAGCCGCACGTTAACATCGGCACGATCGGCCACGTTGACCACGGCAAGACGACGCTGACGGCGGCGATCACGATGACGCTGGCGCAGCTGGGCGACGCGCAGGCGATGAAGTACGAGGACATCGACAAGGCGCCTGAGGAGAAGGCCCGCGGAATCACCATCAACACGGCGCACGTGGAGTACGAGACGGACAAGCGTCACTACGCGCACGTGGACTGTCCGGGCCATGCCGACTACGTCAAGAACATGATTACGGGCGCAGCGCAGATGGACGGCGCGATTCTGGTTGTGTCGGCTCCCGACGGCCCGATGCCCCAGACCCGAGAGCACATTCTGCTGGCCCGTCAGGTTGGCGTGCCCTATATCGTGGTGTTCATGAACAAGACGGACATGATGGACGATCCGGAGCTGCTGGAGCTGGTGGAGATGGAGATCCGCGAGCTGCTGAGCCAGTACGAGTTCCCGGGCGACGACATTCCGATCATCAAGGGCAGCGCGCTGGTGGCGCTGGAGTACGTGCAAAACGGCGGCACGGACGTTCGCAACGCGAAGGAGACGCAGTGCATCTTCGAGCTGATGGACGCGGTGGACGAGTACATCCCCTCTCCGCAGCGCGCGACGGACCAGCCGTTCCTGATGCCTGTAGAGGACGTGTTCTCCATCACCGGCCGCGGCACGGTTGCGACGGGTCGTGTGGAGCGCGGCGTAGTGAAGCTGAGCGACACGGTGGAGATCGTGGGTCTGATGGAGAAGCCGCGCCAGGTGGTTGTGACGGGCGTTGAGATGTTCCGTAAGCTTCTGGATCTGGCGGAGGCGGGCGACAACATCGGCCTGCTGCTTCGTGGCGTGCAGCGCAACGAGATCGAGCGCGGTCAGGTTCTGGCCAAGCCGGGCACGATTCATCCGCACACGCACTTCATCGGCCAGGTGTACGTGCTGACCAAGGAAGAGGGCGGCCGCCACACGCCGTTCTTCAACGGCTATCGTCCGCAGTTCTACTTCCGCACGACGGACGTGACGGGCAACATCAAGCTGCCCGAGGGCGTTGAGATGGTGATGCCGGGCGACAACATCGACATGGAGATCACCCTTATCACCCCCATCGCCATCGAGCAGGGCCTGCGCTTCGCTATCCGCGAGGGTGGCCGCACGGTCGGCTCCGGCGTCGTTTCCAAGGTCATCGAGTAAGGGCCGCTTCGCAGGGGCGTGCGTCCCGGCGAAAGATGGAAATAGACATACATTCGCCCTTCCGCCTGTCAAGGGGCGGGCGGAAGCGGCTTTTCCCACATCGACGAGGAGGTGGCGGACGTGGCAAGCGTTGCCCGTAACAAAGTGATGCTGGCCTGCACCGAGTGCAAGCAGCGGAACTACAATTCCATGAAGAACAAGAAAAACACCCCCGACCGCATTGAGCTCAACAAGTATTGTCGTTTCTGCAAAAAGCACACCGTGCACCGCGAAACCAAGTAAGCCGGAAACGTCAACTTGCGAATGGAGTGAAAACCATGACGGAAAAGAAGACCAAGAGCGCGAAGCCGAACTTCTTCAAGCGCTTCGGGCAGGGATTCGTTGGCTTCTTCAAGCGCATCGGCCTGGCGTTCAAGAACATGTGGCACGAGCTTCGCAAGGTCACATGGCCCACGCGCGAGAAGCTGGTCAACTATTCGGTGATCGTGGTTCTCTTCATGCTGTTCATGATGGTCATCATCGGCCTGCTGGATACCGGCGCGACGCAGCTTGTGAACCTCATCATGAGCGCGTAAGGAGACAGCCATGGCCGAAAACAGCAAAGAGCCGTGCTGGTATGTGGTCCATACCTACTCCGGCTATGAGAACAAGGTCAAGGACAACATCGAAAAATCCGTTGAGAACAACCCCGAGATGCAGCATCTCATCTTCGACGTGCGCGTGCCCGTGGAGGATGTGGTGGAGATCAAGGGAAACAAGCGCGTCAAGTCTCAGCGGAAGGTCTATCCCGGCTACGTGCTGGTGCATATGATCGAAACCAGCGAAAGCTGGTATCTGGTGCGCAACACGCGCGGCGTGACGGGTTTTGTCGGCCCCGACTCCAAGCCCGTCGCCCTCACCCCCGCCGAGGTGCAGATGATGCTCTCCACCCAGCAAAACAGCGTGGAGTTCGGCATCGCCATCGGCGAGGAGGTCCGCATCCTCTCCGGCCCGCTGGAGAACTTCACCGGTCTGGTGGAGGACGTGGACACCGTGCGCCAGAAGCTGACCGTCAAGGTCAAAATGTTCCTGGGCCGCGAGATGCCCGTTGAGGTGGACCTGCAGGACGTGGAGAAGGTCCAGCCCAAGTAAGCCCGCGCGCCGCAAAGCTCCCAGGGGGGAGCTGTGGGAGGAACGGCAGAGCCGTTCCGCCATGACCACATCGAAGGAGGTGCCATTCCCATGGCAAAGAAAGTCAAATCCATGATTAAGCTTCAGGTTCCCGCCGCCAAGGCGACCCCCGCGCCGCCGATCGGTCCCGCGCTGGGCCAGCATGGCGTGAACATCCCCGGTTTCTGCAAGGAGTTCAATGAGCGCACCCAGAAGGACGCGGGCATGATTATCCCCGTGGTCATCACGGTGTACACTGACAACACCTTCTCCTTCATCACCAAGACCCCGCCGGTTCCCGTGCTCATCAAGAAGGAGCTCAACCTGCAGACCGCCTCCGGCCGCCCCAACCGCGACAAGGTTGGCAAGCTCACCCAGGAGCAGGTCCGCAAGATCGCCGAGATCAAAAAGCCCGACGTCAACGCCACCGACATCGAGGCCATCATGAGCATGATTAAGGGCACCGCCCGCTCGATGGGCATCACGGTTGAGGAATAAGACGACCATTTGTGGGAGGACATTGTGCCGTTAGCACCACAGGAAGGACAGTAGCATGAAACACGGAAAGAAATATGTGGACAGCGCGAAGCTGATCGATCATCTCAATGCCTATGATCCCGCCGAGGCCTGCGAGCTGGCCTGCAAGACCAGCAAGGCCAAGTTTGACGAAACCATCGAGATCTCCGTCCGCCTGGGCGTTGATCCCCGCCACGCCGACCAGCAGGTCCGCGGCGCGGTGGTCCTGCCGCATGGCACCGGCCGCACCGTGCGCGTGCTGGTGGTCACCAAGGGCGACAAGGTCAAGGAAGCCGAGGCCGCGGGTGCGGATTTCGTCGGCGGCGAGGAAATGGTCCACAAGATCCAGACCGAGAGCTGGTTCGGCTTTGACGTAATGATCGCCACCCCCGACATGATGGGCGTCGTCGGCCGCATCGGCCGCATCCTGGGCCCCAAGGGCCTCATGCCCAACCCCAAGAGCGGCACCGTGACCATGGACGTGGCCAAGGCCATCACCGACATCAAGGCCGGTAAGGTCGAGTACCGCGTGGACAAGACCTCCATCGTCCACTGCCCCATCGGCAAGGCCTCCTTCGGCCCCGAGAAGCTGGGCGAGAACCTGCAGGTCCTCATGGACGCCATCAACAAGGCCAAGCCCGCCGCGGCCAAGGGCACCTATGTGCGCAGCGTGTACCTCAGCGCCACCATGGGCCCCGCCATCAAGGTCAACCCCTTGAAGTTCTAAAGAGTCTGGCCAAAGCCCTCCGCTTCTCAAACGGAGGGCTTTTCTGTTGCGGCGACGTGCGTGACGAGGGGAGGAGAAGTAGCCATGGAAAACCAGGGCCGCAGATCAAAGGCGTTGGCGATTGCGCAAACGGCGCTTTTGTCGCTGCTGGGCGCCGCAGGCGCGGCTGACCTGACCGACAGGCAGCCGCTGGCGCTGTTTGCGTTGTGGTGCGCCTGTGCCGCAGCGGCATGGTGGGCTGTGCGTCGGCCAGCGGAAAAGCGTCTGAACAGGGTGGCGCTGGCGCTGGGTGCGGTGTTTGCGGTGATGCTGGTGATCGGTCAGGAGATTCACTGCGAGCAGACCATCAAGGCGCTGCTGACATGGACCGCTTTCATCAAAACGCTCTTTCGCATCGCCGGGCTTACGGCGCTGTGCTGGACGGTGCTGCGCATCCTGATGCGTGGAGCCATGCAGATGCGCTCTGCGGACAGGAGCGGCGGTCCGGCCTTCTGGAAGATCTGGCTGGCGATATTCGTATGCTGGCTGCCGTACTATATTTTCTTCTTTCCCGGATGTCTCAGCCCAGACTCCATCAGCGAGCTCGACGTGATTCTGGGCGGCGCGCCGCTGAGCAATCATCATCCGGTGATCCATCAATGGACCATCGCTCCCTTTGTGCTGCTGGGACGCGCGCTGGGCTCAGTGACGTGGGGTGTGGGCCTGTATAGCCTGTTTCAAATGATGACGATGTCCGCTGTTTTTGCGGGGGTACTGCGCTGGTTGATTGCCGAGGGAGCGGGACGCTGGTTGCTATGGACAGCTTTTTTGTTTTACGCGCTGGCGGGCGTGCATGCGTTTTACAGCATCACCATGTGGAAAGATGTGCTCTTTGGCGGCATTACGGCGCTTGTGGTGATGCTGCTGACATGGCTTGTCAGGAGCGGGGAGCCGCCGGCGAAGGAGGCGTTTGGAAGCGTCCGATGGGCGATGCTGGCGGTATGCCTGTTTCTGTTCTGCGTTTACCGCAACAACGGTTACTATGTGTTTCTGCTTTGTTTTCCCGTGTTTGTGCTGTGCAATCGCAGGCTGTGGAAACCGCTGTTGGCGCTGGGAGCGATCGTGCTGGTTTTGGTCAACGCCTATCAGGCGCTGATTTTCGATGTGTTGGGCGCGCAGAAGTCCAATGCGGGCGAGGCGCTTGCCCTGCCGCTGCAACAGATTGCGAAAACGGTGCGCTGCTATAACCAGGAGCTGAGCGAGGATGAGAGGGAAACGCTGGAGGAGATCTTTCCGTCGGTGGAGGAACTGGGCTGTGCATACAACCCAAACCTGTCAGATCCCGTGAAAGCGCTGCTTCGCAATGATGTTCTGATGAGCGATCCCATGCGCTATCTCAAGGTATGGGCGCAGCTTGGGATGGAGCATCCGCTGGTGTATTTGGATGTGCTTTTATACCATACGCATGGATACTGGTACCCCGACGTGCCCTACTGGGCGGTCGACCGGGGCATCTATAAGAACTGGTATGGACTGCAGCGGCATGAATCCCTGGGTACGAAGCTGCTGGAAAAGCTGTACGACGTATTGGAAAGCGCACCTGGGTTTGGCGCCCTGTGCCGTCCCGCCCCCTATGTATGGGTGGTGCTGATCGCCTTAGCGGTGCTGGTATGCAAGCGCAGAGCACGGCTGGCGTCGCCGTGGCTGCTGCTGGCTGGAATCTGGCTGACGTCGATGGCCTCGCCGGTCTTTGCGGAGTTTCGATACATGTATGGCGTGATCGTCTGCGCGCCGTTTTGCGTGGGCATAGCATGGACAGCATCCCGAAGGGAATGACGGCGCGACGGTTTCACCGCCCTTTGTCTCTCCCCGAAAGATATGCTATACTAGGAAACAGCGGCCGGGAGGTGAATGGCGGTGTTTCAGCGGGACTACATCCTGCGCATGATCGAGATGATGGGGGACCTGATGCGCCGCGTCAAGGAGCTCATGGACGAGCTCTCGCAGATGCGCCTTCTGGAGGAGGCGTGCCGCCGCCACTGCGGCCTGCCGCTTTCGGCGCTGGAGACGCTCAGCGCACGGAGCCTTCTGGAGATGCTTTCGCCCACGCCGCGCCTGCTCGCCAGCGAAATCCTCTACATCCGCGCCACGGCCTTTTCCCTGCAATGGGAGGAGGAGCGGGCGCTCAAGCTCAAGTGTTTGCAGCTGCTCGCCTCGCTTTGGGAGGAGGGTCCGCTGTGCGAGCTTCGTGCGGCGCGCGTGCAGGCGCTCAAGCTGGAGGTCCTGGACCTGCTCTCGCCGGAGGACCTCATGGTCTGCGCCTCGTTTCTCAGGCAGGGCGGGGCCTATGCGGACATGGAGGACGCGCTGTTTGAGGCGGCACAGCGCTGCGCGCCCCGGGAGCGGGACGTCTGCATCCGGGCAGGCGTGGAGATGCTGCGCCTCGCGGCGCGATCGCCCGCGCGGGATTTGGCCCTGGGCCGCACCAGCGCGCACGAATTGCGCCTGTCGGCCCGCGAGCTGGAGGCGCTCGCAAGCGGTACAAAGCCAAGCGATAGAGGGGAAGAAACCCGATGATTCTGATTTCAGCACAGGAAGTGCAAAAGAGCTTCGGCACCCACGAGGTGCTCAAAGAGGTCACTTTCAGCCTGCAAAAGGGCGAGAAGATGGGGCTGGTGGGCGTCAACGGCTGCGGAAAGACCACGCTGATGCGCATCATCAGCGGAGAGATGGAGCCCGACGGCGGCATGGTGCACAAAAACCGCGACCTGCGTATCGGCTATCTCAGACAGGTGGACGACATCGCCCTCAGCGATACGGTCTGGGAGGCGCTGCTTCGCGTATTCGAACCCGTGATCGCCATGGAAAAGCGGCTGCGCGAGCTGGAAGGAGAGATGGAGCGCAACGCGGACCCCGAGGCGGCGCTGCGGCTGACGGCGGAGTACCAGCGGCTGCTGGAGCGCTTCAACGAGGCTGAGGGATATGCCTATGAGGGCGAGATGCTGGGTGTGCTGGGCGGCCTGGGCCTCAGGCCCGAGATGCACGATCGCAGGGTCTCCACCCTCTCCGGGGGCGAGCGCACGCGGCTGTCGCTGGCCAAGCTGCTGTTGCAAAAGCCCGACGTCATTTTGATGGACGAGCCGACCAACCACCTGGACCTGGAGGCCATCGAATGGCTTCAGGGCTATCTGACGGAGTACAAGGGCTCGCTTCTGCTCATCAGCCATGACCGTTATTTTCTGGATCATGTATGCACCACCATGGGCGAGCTCCTCGGCGGCCGCATGATAAAGTTCACCGGCAACTACACCGAGTACATGCGCAAGCGCACCGCGGATTTTGAAACCCGCATGAAGGCCTACAACCTGCAGCAAAAGGAGATCGAGCGGGAAAAGGCGATCATCGAACGCTACCGCAGCTTTAACCGGGAGAAGAGCATCAAGGCCGCCGAGAGCCGGCAAAAGCGTCTGGACAAGCTCGAACGGCTGGAAAAACCCGTGGAGGAGAGCCACGTGCGCTTCAGCTTCGAGGCGCGCCGCCGAAGCGGCGAGGAAGCGCTGGAAGTCAAGGGCCTGAGCAAGAGCTTCGGGGACGAAACGGTGTTTGAAAACGTAAGCTTCAAGCTGCGCACCGGCGACCGCGTCGCGCTCATCGGCCCCAATGGCGTGGGAAAAAGCACGCTGTTTAAGATCCTGACCGGCCAGCTCGCCCCCGACCGTGGAAGCGTGAAGTACGGCGTCAACATCGACGTGGGGTACTACGATCAGCACCAGCAGAACCTCAACCCCGCCAACACCGTGCTCGACGAGGTCTGGAACAGCTTCCCGGCCATGGAGCAAAGCAGGGTGCGCGGCGCGCTGGGCCTGTTCCTCTTTACGGGGGACGACGTGTTTGACACCATCCAGAGCCTCTCCGGCGGCGAGCGGGGGCGCGTGGCGCTGACAAAGCTGATGCTGCGCAAGGACAACCTGCTGCTGCTGGATGAGCCGACCAACCACCTGGACATGGACAGCCGCGAGGTGCTGGAGGACGCGTTGGAGGACTTCCCGGGGACGATTCTTGCCATCAGCCACGACCGCTACTTCATCAACCGGTTCGCCGACCGCGTGATGGTGATGGGCGCGGAGGGCGTGACGGAGTACCTGGGCAACTTTGACGACTATGTGGAGAAGCGGGACCGTCCGCAGCCGCCCGCAGCCGCGGACGGCAATGAGGTAACGCGCACGGCCGCGGCGCGGGAACGAAAGCGCGACCGGCAGCAGGCGGCGCATGCGCGTGAGTTGCAGGCACGGGTAAAGCGTGCGGAGGAAGCCATCGAGGAAAACGAGCGCCTGATCCGCGAGCTGGAGGCAAAGCTGGCCGATCCCGCCACCTATGCCGACGCGGACGCGGCGCGCGAGCTGGGCGAGCGCTACCGCGCCGAGCAGGAGCGCAGCGAGGCGCTGTACGAGGCCCTGGAGGCCGCCGAGGAGGCGGCAGCAGGCGCAGAGTAGGCCGCAACGGCATACAAGGTTTGGGTTGCAATGAGAGACCCGGCCCCACGGGAAGAGGCGGCGTTACGCGCCGCCTCCAGACCGTTGACAAAAGTGAGTCAACGGTCGTTTTTTATAAGGGAAAACGAATAAGCATGTCGAATATATAAGGCAGCACCGCACAATTGCTGAGGCAAGCGCTGTCGAATCACCCATCAGACAGGA
>CAUDEL010000024.1:0-42494 GCA_958448555.1 uncultured Eubacteriales bacterium
GCTCGCGGCCGTATTCCTGCAAAAGCTGGCGGGAGACGCGGATGAGCTTGTTGATCGTCTCCACCATGTGCACGGGGATGCGGATGGTGCGGGCCTGGTCGGCGATGGCGCGGGTGATGGCCTGGCGGATCCACCAGGTGGCATAGGTGGAGAATTTGTAGCCCTTGCGGTAGTCGAACTTGTCCACCGCCTTGATGAGGCCCAGGTTGCCCTCCTGAATCAGATCCAGAAACAGCATCCCGCGGCCCACATAGCGCTTGGCGATGGACACCACCAGGCGCAGGTTGGCCTCCGTCAGCTTCTGCTTGGCCTCCTCGTCGCCCTGCTCCATGCGCTGGGCGATTTCAATCTCCTCGTCGGCGGTCAAAAGGGGGACCTTGCCGATCTCCTTGAGATACATGCGCACGGGATCGTCGATGCTGATGCCCTCGGGCACGCTCAGGTCGATCTGCTCGGGCTCGATGAGCTCCTCGGGGGGGACGGGATCGAACTCGGCCACCACGTCCACGCCCATGCTCTCGAGCGTCTCGTAGATCTTGTTCATCTGGTCGGCGTCGATCTCCATCTCCATGAGCTGGTTGGCGACCTCGTCCCGGGTGACGGTGCCCTTGGTCTTGGCATCCTCGTATAGTTCGTTGAGCTTCACTTTCATCGCTTCGGGCGACTGATTCTGACTCAACTCCATCACTCCTTCATCTGCGCAGGGGGTCATTTCAGGTCAAGCAGCTTTTGCGTCAGGGCAAAGGCGCGGCGCGTTTCCGTTTCGCGTTCCTCGCCTTCCAGGGTAGGCAGTCGTTGCTCAATCGCATCCAGCGCCCTTTCCAGACGCTCCCGACGCAGCTTTTTGAGACAGTCGCGCGCCATGCGCATCAGGCCGTCGTCGTCCAGGTCGGTGTTGATGCTGAGGATGTCGCCCACGGCGGCGCGGCCCTGCTCGTCGCTTTGGCGCTCCATGAGCGAGGCGGCGCTTTCGCCCGCCAAAAGGCCTTCGCATAAAGAACGCAGCAGCGGGTCCTCAAATTCCTCGGGCGATACGCTGTCTTTTGGCAATCGCCCCGTGGCCAGCACCGCAAGCAGCGTCCTCGCGGTCCAGTCCACCCGGGAGGCTTCCCGGGCCTTTTTGGCAAACCCTTCGCGCCGGGGCGCCTCGGCGCGGACGGGCGCGGGGGAGACGCCCACCTGCTCGCGCAGCACCTCGCGGGAAAAGCCGGTTTCCACCGACAGCCGCCTGAGGTGGTTTTCCAGCTCCACGGGCTCCTTCACGCTTCGCAGGATGCGCGCGCAGCCCTTGGCGTACTCGGTCCGGCCCTCCTCGGTGCTCAGGTCGTGCGCTTCTTTCTCGCGCAGCATGCGGTAGGTCACGGCGGAGATGGGCGTAAGCGCCCTGAAGGCCTCCACTCCCTCCTGGCGGATGAACTCGTCCGGGTCCAGCCCGCCGGGGAAGTCCAGCACACGCACGGGGACGTTTTCGGCCTCCAGCACCTCCAGGCCGCGCAGGATAGCCTTCTGGCCGGCGCGGTCGCCGTCGTAGGCGATGTGCACCTCGGGGGCGAAGCGGTTAAGAAGCCGGGCCTGCTCGGGCGTGAGCGCCGTACCCAGCGTGGCCGCCACGCCCTCGATGCCAAACTGCGAGAGGGCCACCACGTCCATATACCCCTCCACCAGGATCACCCGGGTCAGGCCCCTGGCCTTTCTGAGCAGGTTGGCCGCGAAGACGGTGTAACGCTTGTTGAAGGCCGGGGTATCGGAGGTGTTGAGGTACTTGGGCATCGCATCGCCCATGGCGCGGCCGCCGAAGCCCAGGACGTTGCCGTAGGCGTCGATGATGGGAAACATGGCGCGGTTTCGGAACATGTCAAAGGCGCGGCCGTCACGCCTGAGCATGAGCCCGGCCTGGACCAGCTCCTCCTCGGTGAAGCCCTCCTGCATCAGATGCTGGCCGATATGTGCCGAGGGAGGGGCGGCCCCGATGCCGAAGCGGCGGATGACCGCATCCGAGAGGCCGCGGCCCTGAAGGTAGTGCAGGATGCCGGCGCCCTCGGGCTGCCAGAGCAGCTCGTGATACCGCCGCGCCGCGGCCCGGTTGGCCAGGTAGATGCGCTCCTTGAGGGAGCGGCGCTTCTCGTAGGCCGGGTCGTTTTGCATCTCGGGCAGGGGCATGTGGAGCTGGTCGGCCAGAAAGGCGACCGCCTCCGGGAAGGAGAGGCGCTCGATATCCATGATAAACTGGATCACGCTGCCCCCCGCCTTGCAGCCGAAGCAGTGGTAGACCTGCTTTTGCTCATCGACGGAAAAGGAGGGCGCCGTTTCGTTGTGAAACGGGCACAGACCAACATATCTATGCCCGTTCTTCTTCAGCGTCACATACGAGCCGATCACCTTGACGATGTCGGCGCGCGCCCTGAGCTCGTCCAACCATTGCGGGGGGTACCTTCCGGCCATTCGTTCCTTCACCCACTCCTATTCATTCGCCGCGGCAGTTGAGATTCCTGCCGGGCGTTCAACAATTTCCGACAATTCCGGGCACCGCGGCTCATCGCCTGGCGAACGCGCAGGGCACGAAGATTTCCGTAAACTGCTCGATGGCGTAGCGGTCGGTCATGCAGGCCACGTAGTCGCACACGGCGCGCTGGGCGCCCTCGGTGAAGCTGATCTCCAGATACTCGGCGGGGAGCTGCTCGGGATGGGCCAGGTAGTGCTCGTAGAGCGCCGTGAGGATGTAGTCGCAGCGCTCCTCCTCCTTTTTGCGCCATTCGTCGTGATAGACGTACTCAAAGAGAAAGGCGCGCAGCTCGTCGCTGGCCTGGCGCACCTCCTCGGACATCCGCACGAACGGCTGGTCCGTGGAGACGGCCACGATGTCGCGGATCATGGTGTCGATGCGCTCGCCGTGCGTCCTTCCCAGCACGGCCAGGCAGCGGCGGGGAAGCTCGAAGGGCTTGAGGATGCCGCCGCGGATGGCGTCGTCGATGTCATGGTTGATGTAGGCGATGCGGTCGGCGCGCCGCACGCACCAGCCCTCCAGCGTGGCGGGCTCGCCCTTGCCGGAGTGGTTTCGGATGCCGTCGAGCGTCTCCGCGCACAGGTTGAGGCCCTGCCCCTCGTGCTCCAGGCGCTCGGCTACCCGCAGGCTCTGCTCGTTGTGCCGGAATCCTCCCGGCAGGAGCTTGTCCAGCGTGTTTTCCCCGATGTGCCCAAAGGGCGTGTGGCCCAGATCGTGCCCCAGGGCGATAGCCTCGGCCAGGTCCTCGTTGAGGCGCAGGCTCCGCGCCAGCGTGCGCGCCACCTGCGATACCTCCAGCGTGTGGGTCAGGCGCGTTCGGTAATGGTCCCCCATGGGGGTGAGAAAGACCTGCGTCTTGTATTTCAGCCTCCGAAAGCTCTTGCAGTGAATGATGCGGTCGCGGTCCCGCTGATAGCAGGTGCGCAGTTCACACTGGGAAATCGGCGCGGCGCGCCCCGCGCTTTTGGAGGACAGGGCGGCATACGGAGAGAGGCGGCTTTCCTCGTCCCGCTCCTGGCGCTCGCGGATGGTCATGCCAGTTCCCCCTTTCATCCTTTGTAAAAAATGGAACCCTGCTGTAATATACGGTGCCCATCGCCCGGACTCCTGCTTTGTCTTGACCTGGCGGCGCGAAAAGGCTATGATAAGGAGAACAATGATCTTTTGGGAAGGTGTCCTATGGCGTATCAGGCATTGTACCGCAAATGGCGGCCCCAGACCTTCGAGCAGGTGCTGGGCCAGACGGCGACGGTGAGGACCCTCCGGCGGCAGGTGGAGGAAGGGCGGGTGGCGCATGCCTACCTGTTCTGCGGCTGCCGGGGAACGGGCAAGACGTCCATGGCAAAGCTCATGAGCCGCGCCATCAACTGCCTCCATCCCGACCACGGAGACCCCTGCGGCCAGTGCGAGGCGTGCAGGGCGATCCTGAGCGAAACGACCATGGACGTGCTGGAATTGGACGCCGCCAGCAACAACAGCGTCGACAACATCCGCGAGCTGCTCGAGCAGGTGCGCTATCCGGCGCAGCTTGGGCGCTACAAGGTCTATATCATCGACGAGGTGCACATGCTCTCCACCGCGGCTTTCAACGCGCTTTTAAAGACGCTGGAGGAGCCGCCGGCGCACGTGGTGTTCATCCTGGCCACCACCGAGCCGCAAAAGCTCCCCGCGACCATCCTTTCGCGCGTGCAGCGCTACGACTTCGGGCGCATCCCGTCGGAATTGATGGTCAGCCGCATGCGTCAGGCGCTGGAGGAGCTGGGGATCGAGGCCGAGGAGGAGGCGCTTGCCATCGTGGCTCGCGCCGCCGAAGGCGCCATGCGCGACGCCTTCAGCATCCTGGACATGTGCGTGGCGGGCGCGGAGGACGGCAGGATCACCGCCGCGCTCACGCGGGAGCTGCTGGGAACGAGCGACAGGGAATTTCTGTTTTCCTTTTTTGACCTCCTTTCCGCGCGCGACGAGGGCGGCGTGATGCAAAAGGTGGACGAGCTGATGCGCTCGGGCCGCGAGCCGCAGGTATTTTTAAGGGAACTGAGCGCGCATTGCCGCGCGCTTCTGACCGTCAGGGCCGTGCCCCGGGACGCGGATGCGATCCTGGATGTGACAAAGGAGGAGGAAGCGCGCTGCCGGGCGCAGGCGGAGGGCTTTTCCCAGGCGCGGCTCATGAGGATGCTGGACCTGTTCATGCGCGCCGAGGGCGAGCTGCGCTTCGCTTCCACCCCGCGCATCGCACTGGAGAGCGCCGCCCTGCACGCCTGCGAGCCTCCGATGGAGGAAAGCGCCGCAGCGCTGCTGGAGCGCATCGCGGAGCTGGAGGCGCGTCTGAAGCGGCTGGAGGCGGCCCCGCCCGCCCCCGTACCCGCGGCGGCGCCTGCGCCTGCCCCCGCGTCCCCTGCCCCCGCGTCCCCTGCCGCCGCGTCTCCTGCCCCCGCGCCCAAGGCCGCCCCCAAAAAGGCCGCGCCGCCGCAGGATGAGAAAGCCATCTGGGACAAAGCGATGCAGGATCTGGCCAAAAACGAGCCGCCGCTGTACGGACTTTTGAAGAAGGAGCGCTTCATCGGCGCGAAGGGGACGGTGTTCCGGGTGCTCATCCCGGCCGCGAAAAAGGAATTCAGCTATGTGCGCCTCAACCAGCCGGCGCGCCGGGATCGCGTCTCCAGGGCGCTGAGTGAGGCGGCGGGCAGGGAGCTTACCTTTGAGGCGGTGCTTGAGCAGGACGGGGAGGACAAGCGCATGGAGAGCGTGCGCGAGGAGGCGCAGCGCAGCCTGATTGAGGCCTTTGGCCGCGACCTCGTGCAGATCGACGAAGGGGAAAAGCCGTGAAGAAATCCTTTGCGCGGGCGCGCCGCCGCCCGGAGGGCATCGCCTACAAGCATGATCTGGGCCAGCATTTTCTCTATGATGAGGCGCTTTTGCGCTCGCTGGTGGCCGCCACGGGCGTGGGGCCCGGGGACGGGGTGCTGGAGATCGGCCCCGGCGCGGGCACGTTGACCAAATGCCTGTGCGAGGCGGCGGGCCGCGTGATCGCCGTGGAGGTGGACCGGGCCGTCCTGCCCTTCCTGCGCGCGGCGACCGAGGGCTATGACAACCTCATCGTGGCGGAGGGAGACGTGCGCAGGATCGACCTGCACGAGCTGTGCCGCCCGCTGGGCGACGGGTTTTACGTGATCGCAAACATCCCCTACAACATCACAACCCCCATTCTGGACCTGCTCTGGGACGGCGGCCTGCCCATCCGGCAGATCTCCGTCATGGTGCAAAGGGAGGTCGCCGACAAGCTGCTCGCCGCGCCCTCCACACCCGCCTACGGCCTTGCGAGCGTGCGTTGCCAGTACCTCACCGTGCCGCGTCTGGTGCAGGTCGTGCCGGCGGCGGCCTTCACCCCGCCGCCGAAGGTGGACAGCGCCTTTGTGCGCATGGACATGCGCGCGGAGCCGCCCGCCCCCGTAAGCGACGAGGCGCTTTTGTGGCGGATGATCCGCGCGGGCTTTGGCATGCGCCGAAAGACGCTGGTAAACGCGCTGCGGGGCGTCGTGCCGCAGGAGCGGCTTACCGAGGCGCTGGCGGGCGTCGGCCTTCCCGCGGCGGTGCGGGGCGAGGCGCTTTCGGTGGAGGCGTGGATCGCTTTGGCCAACGCCTGCGCCCGTCCGCAGGACCTTACGCCTGCCGCGCCGCGCGCAGCTTGCAGGCGGCAAACAGAATAAGACATACCGCCGCCGGGATGGGATAGACCCGCTGGCCCGTCAGCAGCGCCAGCGCGCTCAGCCCCATGCCGTACCAGAAGTAGCGCCTCGCCCGCGAGGCGTCCAGCACGACGCCCAGCCAGTCCCTGGGACTGGCGCGGGCTTTCTTTTTGCTTCTGAGGCGGCTGAGGTCCTCGTCCGTGGCCGGGCTGCACAGGCCCGCGAGGTCGATCATGGCCTGGCGGTCGATGACGCGGATGGGCGGCTCGGACTGCGCGGCGTAGGACAGCGCCTCGCGCGAGGCGGGCGCGGTCAGGCACAGGATGAGGGACTCGGCCTTGAGCGCGCGCATCTCCCGCGCCGCCTCCACCACCTGCTGCACCGTCACCGGCACGCTCTCGTGCTGGGCGATCAGCCGCACGAGCACGGGCTTTTCCTCCAGCGTTCCCACCACGCCCCAGTCCAGCGTCCGCTGCATGCACACCGGCGCGCGCGGGGATATCCACAGCGCGGCCTGAAACGCCGCGTGCCGGGGCGGCATGAGCAACAGCCGGGACAGCGCCAGTTCGCCGCCGATGATGCGGCGCATCTGCTTTTCCCGCTTCTGCGTGCTCCTTTTGCCGAACTGCCTCGCGCACAGCCATAGCAGCCCGCCCAGCGCAATTCCGGCCGTCAGAGCGCTGAGACGCGCGCCCCAGAGATACACGAACCACCCCACCCCAAGGCCGCAGGCGACCAGCGCGCGCATGAGGCGGTCCGAGACGCCGGCCAGGGGCGTCTTGGGCTTGTACTTTTGCATGCCTGTCCCTCCTTCGCAAAGGAGTATTCCCATTTTTGTGCATTTCCTATCACAGAGCGGGTTGCGGGATGCAAAAAGTGCAAAAGATATTGACGGGGCTGTCCCGGTTTTGTATACTAACAGAAAAGGGAAGCGCGCGCTTCCGTTCGCGTCGGAGAGTAAACGATTTCGTCCGGAGGGACAGGAAAACGGAGGGAGATTCCATGAACCCCAGGGAATTGTGCTCCATGGTGGACCACACGCTGCTCAAACAGACCGCCACATGGGAGGAGATCAAGGACCTCGTGGACGAGGCGATCGCTTACGGCACCGCTTCCGTCTGCATCCCGCCGTGCTATGTGGCGGCCGCGCACGAATACGCCGGAGACAGGATGACGATCTGCACCGTCGTGGGCTTTCCCAACGGCAACATGACGCCCGCCTCCAAGGAGTTTGAAACCCGCGAGGCCATCGCCAACGGGGCCACGGAGATCGACATGGTCATCAATATCGGCATGCTCAAGGCGGGCGAGGTCGAGTATGTGGCCGACGAGATCCGCCGCCTGAAGGCCGCCGTGGGGGACCGGGTGCTCAAGGTCATCATCGAGACGTGCCTGCTGACCGAGGCGGAGAAGATCACCATGTGCCGCGTGGTCACCGATGCGGGCGCGGACTTTATCAAGACCTCCACCGGCTTTTCCACCGGCGGGGCGACGTTTGAGGACATCGCGCTTTTCAAAAAGCACGTGGGCCCGGGCGTGAGGATCAAGGCTGCCGGCGGCATCTCGTCGCTGGAGGACGCGGAGCGCTTCGTGGCCCTGGGGGCCACCCGCCTGGGCACCAGCCGCATCATCAAGCTCTTGGAAGCGCAGCGCGACGAGGCCTAGGCCCGGCGCTGGAACACGAGGAGGATTGTGGATATGCTAAGAGGGATTCCTGATATCATCGGTTCCGACCTGCTCAAGGCGCTGGCGGATACGGGGCACGGCGACCTGATCGCCATCGTGGATCACTTTTATCCGCCCGTCACCAAGGCCCCGCACGCCGTGAGTATTCAGGCCAAGGGCTGCGGCGCGGCGCAGATGCTCGACGCCATTCTCAAGCTGGTGCCCCTGGACGTGGATTTTGAGAAATATCCCATCCAGTACATGATCCCCGACGCCGATTCCGGCGTGACGATGGAGAATTCGCCCGTATGGGAGGGCGTCAAGAAGGCCGTCGTGGACAACGGCTATGACGTCTCCTGCGTGGGCGAGATTGAGCGCACCCGCTTCTACGAGAAGGCCGGGCGCGCCTATGTAACCGTTTGCACGAGCGAGACCAAGCCCTACGGGTGCATCATTTTGCAAAAGGGCGTCATGTGACCCTGAAAGGCGGGACGGCGCGGGCGGCCTTCGGGCCCCGCGCCTTTTTCTGTCCGCGGGCGTGGGATTTGGTATGGTCAGCGGCGTTTTTTTCCTGTATAATGGACGGGTAATCTGGGAAGGGAGGCGCGGCCGTGCCAAAGGAGCGCATCGGCATCATGGGGGGGAGCTTCAATCCCATCCATGACAGGCATATCGAAATCGCCGCCTGTGCCAGGCGGGAAGAAAAGCTGGACAGGGTCATTTTCCTGCCAACGGGCAACCCGCCGCACAAACACGGAGGCCTGGCGGACGCGGAATACCGCTTTGAGATGACCCGGCTGGCGGTCAGCGGGATTCCGGGCTTTACGGCCTCGCGCATGGAGATCGACCGCGAGGGCGTCATCTATACCGTTGACACCCTGACCCGGCTGCAAAAGCAGATGCCCGGCGCGGATCTGTTTTACCTCATCGGGGAGGATACGCTCTTTGACCTGCCCAACTGGCGACGGCCCGACAAGGTCTTTACCCTCTGCCGTTTTCTGGTGTGCAGCCGGGAAACGGCGTCACTGGCGGAGGACCCCCGCGTGCGTGCCCTGGAGGAGCGGGGCGCCCGCTTCACCTTCCTGACGTTGCCGCCCAGCCCCCTTTCCGCAACCAGGCTTCGTCAGGCGCTCGCCCGGGGCGAAACGCCCGAGGGCATCCGGCCGCAGGTGATGGAATACATCCGCGTCATGGGGCTCTACGGCCGCAGCGAAAGCCCGCAGGGGGCGGCGCAGTGGTATCCGCGCCTCAGGCAGACGCTCTCGGACAAGCGTCTGGTGCACTCCCTGCTGGTAGCCGCTACGGCGCGCGAGCTGGCCGGCCTGCACGGGGTGAGCGTCGAACAGGCCGCGATGGCGGGGCTCATGCACGACTGCGCCAAATGCATGCCGCTGGCGCAGCAGCAGCGCATCGCGCGGGAAAGCCGGCTGCTGGTGGATAAGGAGACGCTACAGAGCGAAAACCTTCTGCACGGGCCGGTAGGCGCGGTGGTGGCCGAGCGGGATTTCGGCATCCGCGACCCCAATGTGCTCTCGGCCATCCGCTGCCATACCACGGGCAAGGTCGGCATGCTGCCGCTGGACATGATCGTATTTCTGGCCGACAAGATCGAGCCGTCGCGCCGCAGCTATCCGGCGCTGGAGGAGGTGCGTCGGCTGGCCCGGGAGGACCTGGTGGCGGCCATGCGCTACTCGCTGGAGAGCACGCTGGCCTATGTGCGCTCACAAAAGACCTCCCCGCACCCGCTGACCCAGCGCGTGGCGGAGTGGCTGGGGCGCATCGATACGAATCACAGCCATGAAAATCCATAACAGAAAAAGGAGCGAAACGCATGAACGAACTGATTGAGAAGATCGCATCGATCCTCTATGAGAAAAAGGCGCAGGATATCGTGGCGCTGGACGTTTCGGGCATGACGGTCATCACCGACGGC
The DNA here is from genome assembly GCA_958448555.1 of uncultured Eubacteriales bacterium. Taxonomy (GTDB): domain Bacteria; phylum Bacillota; class Clostridia; order Christensenellales; family Aristaeellaceae; genus Limiplasma. The sequence continues at coordinate 9,788 of CAUDEL010000024.1, forward strand.
ATGGTGATCGCCAGCGGCCGCAGCGCGCTGCAGGTAAAGACCCTCGCCGACGAGGTGGAGGACCGCCTGAGTGAGAGCGGCATATCGCCGCTTCGCAAGGAGGGGCAGCAGGAGGGGCGCTGGGTGGTGCTGGATTACGGCTCGGTGCTCGTGCATATTTTCCATACGCAGGAGCGGGAATTCTATCAGCTGGAACGCCTTTGGGAAAGCGGCGAAAACCGTATCGCGCTGCCCTTTGAGACGGCTGAGGACTGAGGCTGCTTTTCGGCAATCATTCAGCGCATGTTCATGCACCGTTCACCTGAGGGGGGTACCTTGATAACGGCGTGATGCACCGCTATGGAGGAGGTTGCGCAATGAACAGAAAGCGCACGATTGTGATCGCCGCAGCGGCGCTGGCGGCCCTGGCTGTCGCACTGGGAATTTCGGCCATTCTGGATGGCCGGTGGACCGTTGCCGGAGAGCCGGCGGCGCTGGGCAACGGAATGTTGGATATGGTGCTCATCGATATTGAGGATCAGGACGCGGCGACCCATTATCATGTGGATGCGCTGGGCGTATATGTGCTGGCAGTGGATCAGGAGAGTCAGGCCTATGCCGCGGGCGTGCGGTCGGGAGACCGCATCGTCAGCGCCAACGGAATCCCGGTGAGTTCCACGGGCGAGTTCGGCATGCTGCGGGCCGGCCTGGAGCCGTCCGGGGAGCTGGAGATGGTGCTTGAGCGAAGCCAGGAGGAAGAGAGCTTTACGGTGACGCTCGTGGATGATGCCCAATGAGAGAACGGCAGGGGAGGGACTTGTGAATGAAGCTGCTGGTGGTGGACGACGAGAAGATGATCCGCCAGATGATCGCCAAGTACGCGGTCTTTGAGGGCTATGAGGTCGCGGAGGCGGAAAACGGCATGCAGGCGGTCGAAATGGCGCGCTCAGGCGGCTACAGCCTGGTTATCATGGACATCATGATGCCGGAACTCGACGGGTTTTCCGCGGCACGGGAGATTCGCAAGACCAGCGATATACCCATCATCTTTCTCTCCGCACGCGGGGAGGAATACGATAAGATCCATGGCTTTGAATTGGGCGTGGACGACTATGTGGTCAAACCCTTCTCCCCCCGGGAGCTGATGATGCGGGTGGGCGCGGTGCTCAGGCGCGCCCAGCCCTCGGGTGCGGGCAATGTCCACGAAACCGTGACGGTTGAAAACATGGTGGTGGACTTCACCGCCCGGCAGGTCACCATCGACGGCTACGAGGTCGAGCTCTCGCCCAAGGAATACGACCTGCTGTTTTTTATGGTGAAAAACCGCGGCATCGCCCTCACGCGCGACCGGCTCATCAGCGAGGTCTGGGGCTATGATTTCTTTGGCGACGACCGAACGCTCGATACGCATATCAAGCTGCTGCGCAAGCAGCTGGGCGACTATGCACGCTACATCACAACGCTGCGAGGGGTGGGATACCGCTTTGAAAAGGACGAAAACGGCGGCCCTGCCAGATAGCACACGTCCCTCGCTGTGGGAGCGCTTTTTGCGCCTAAAGCGCTCCATGGGAATCAGAAGCCGGATCTTTTTGTATTTTCTGGCGTTTACGGCGCTGCTTCTGATGCTTTTGTGGCTGTTTCAGATCGTGCTGCTGGACGACTTCTACCGCCTGCAAAAGACGGATGCGCTCAAGACCTCTTCCCTGAGCATCGTGCAGAACATCAACAACGAAAACCTCTCGGCGCTGGTGGACCGCATCGCGGAGGAAAACAACGTCTGCATCCTCGTCACCTCCTCCGATATGGAGGAGATCGCCTCGGCAGACGTGTCCCCCGGCTGCGTCCTGCACCATATGAACCCGCGTGACCTGCAAAAGTTTGCAGACGGCCTGGAGGACGACGGCATCATGGTCACGACCTTTCCCATGATGGGCTTTCGCAATCGGCTTTATGACGAAAAGAAGTTTCTGGGCCGCGTCCCGCCAAGCGACGACGGCGAGACGCGCAGCATGATTACCGCCCAGCAGGCCCTCATGGCCGATGGCAGCACGGCCTATGTGTTTTTAAATGCGATGGTCACGCCCGTGACCGCGACGGTCCAGACCATCCGAAAAGAGCTGTATGTCATCACGGCGATTCTGATCTTGCTGTCTTTCCTGATATCCCTCGTGCTCTCCCGCCGCATCACCCAGCCGCTGGTGGAGACCACGACGGCGGCCGGGGCGCTCAGCCATGGGGAATACACGCCCGTGGAAAACGTGGGCTACCGCGAGATCGCCCAGCTCAACGCGCAGCTGGTCCAGACGGCGCGCGACCTCAGGCGCGTGGAGGAGATGCAGCAGGAGCTCATCGCCAACATCAGCCATGACCTGCGTACCCCGCTGACGCTGATTGAGGGCTATGCCGAGGTCATGCGCGACCTGCCCGGGGAGAATACGCCGGAGAACATGCAGGTCATCATCGACGAAACCAGGCGCCTGAGCACGCTGGTCAGCGCCGTCCTGGAGCTAAACGCCGCCCGGCGCGAGGGAGACGAGCAGAAGGTGGCCTGCTTTAACCTGACGCAGACGGTGCGCGGCATCATGACGCGCTACGCCAAGCTCACGGAGCAGGACGGCTATCATATCGTCTTTGAGCCCCAGGAGGAGGCGTGGGTGAACGCCGATGAGGTGCAGGCCCAGCAGGTCATCTACAACCTCATCAACAATGCGCTCACCTACACCGGCCCCGACAGGCGGGTCATCATCACCCAGCGGGTGGAAGGGGAGAAGGTGCGCATCTGCGTCACCGATACGGGCGAGGGAATCGCCCCGGAAGACCTGCCCTACATCTGGAGCCGCTACTATCGCGGCGGAAAGCCGCACAAGCGCGCGACCGTGGGAAGCGGGCTGGGGCTGAGCATCGTCAAGGGCATCCTGGACCGCCGCGGGCTGAGCTACGGTGTGGAGAGCGAGCAGGGCAAGGGAAGCACCTTCTGGTTTGAGATGCCCCTGGCGTCGGAAACGGGAGAAAAGCCGCAAAAAAACCGGGAGTGAAGAACGGGCCTTCACTCCCGGTTTTTTTGTTTTACCATTGCCAAACGGACGCAAAAATGATGGAAAGCAGCATCAGTCCGGCCAGTGAAAGGCTGACGATACGCACCATCGACGCCCTCGTATCTCTTTTGCGTTTTGCCTGAATAGCCATGGCGTTCCCTCCCGCTTAGATCGCTACGCCCGAGAGTATACCACAACCGCGCCCAAGGGGCAAGCCCACCGGCGGCAAAAGCGGCCGCCCGGGCCGCAAGTTTACTGAAAGTTCACAGAACAGCCGTATTTTGGCCGGGCACGCGCCTTGCAACTTCTCTGCCGGGGATGTATAATGCTTAGGTATATTGCGGAGGTGTGCGCCATGGAGGAGATCCGTCTGGGGGACAAGGTCAGGATGCGCAAAACGCATCCCTGCGGAAGTGACGAATGGACGGTCATCCGCATCGGCGCCGATATTAAAATCAAATGTCTCGGCTGTGGCCGCATCGTGATGATGGAGCGCGCGGATTTTGTCAAGCGCCGCAAAAAGGTGCTTGAGCAGGGACCCGTGCCGGAGGCGGAGACGCTTCGCGCCATGTCGGAACATTCCTAAGGAGGTCTTTACCCATGGAGGTCAAGGAAGAACAGATGACACAGGTCGAGGGCGCCGCTACCGGCAAACCCGGAAAGGAAAAAAAGCCGGTCAACGTCAAAAAGGAGATCCTGAGCTGGATTCTGACCATTGCGGTGGCGGTGGCGGCGGCGCTTTTGATTCGCACGTTTCTCTTTGAGCCCATCCGCGTGGATGGCGAGAGCATGTGCGACACCCTGCAAAACGGCGAGATTATGCTGGTGACCAAGCCGGAGTACCTGACCGGCGACCCGCAGCGCGGGGACGTGGTCATCTGCAAGTACCCGGGGCGCACGGAGAACTTCGTCAAGCGCGTGATGGGCATCCCTGGCGATGTGATCGAGATCCGCTCCAACGTCGTCTACCGCAACGGCGAGGCCCTTGACGAGCCGTATCTGACCCCTGAGCGCAACGACAACGGCTTTAGCATGGCGCCCTTTACGCTGGGCGAGGACGAGTACTTCGTCATGGGCGACAACCGCGATAACAGCCATGACAGCCGCAACTATTACGATTATTTCACCCCCGCGGCCCTGACCCGCGACATGATTATCGGCCATGTGAGGTGCGTGGTTTTCCCCTTCAGCAACATCCGCACCATTGAGTAAACCCAAAATGCCAAAGCCCCCGAAGCGGAAACGCTTCGGGGGCTTTGCTGTCTGTGAATACTTATTCCGCGGCGGTCTCGGCGGCGGGCACCTCGAAGGTGGGGGCGAAGCCGCTGTCCACGATCAGGTCATAGACCTTCTGGGTGTAGATGACCTGCTCCAGCGCCTTGACCCACTCGGCCTCGGCGTTTTCGGGCTTGACCACAACCACGTTCACATAGGCCTCGGCGGCCTCGCTGTCGGCGGTTTCGGCGTAGAGGCCGTCCACGTAGGGCACCAGGTCAACGAGGGTGGCGTTGTTGCCGTTGATGACGGCGTAGGCCACGTCGGCGCGGGCGCCGGGGATCAGCTCGGCGTTGAGCTCCTGGATGGTGAGGTTGTAGGGATTGTCCACGATGTCGGCGGGGGTGCAGGTGCTCTCAAGCGTGGTGCCCTCGGGCAGGGTGATGAGGCCGGCGGCCTGCAAAAGCAGCAGCGCGCGGTTCTCGTTCACCGGGTCGTTGGGCACGGCGATGGCGTCGCCGTCGGCGATGTCGTCCAGGCTGGTCTTGGTGCCCGAGTAGATGGCCATGGGCTCAAAGTGGGTGTAGACCACGGGCACAAGCTGTTCCTCCTCGCTGACCTCGGCATTGTAGCCGGCCAGGTAGGGCAGGTGCTGGAAGAAGTTGGCCATCACGTCGCCCGCGGAGGTGGCGGGATTCTCCACCACATAGTCGCTCACGACGGTGATCTCAAGGTCGTAGCCCAGCGCGGCCAGGTCGTCCTTGACCAGCTCGAGCACCTCGGCATGGGGGTTCTCGGTGGCGATAATGGTGAGGGGCTCGCCCGCGAAGGCGGAGGTCAGGGACAGGGAAAGCGCCAGGGTCAGGATGAGAGCCAAGATTTTCTTCATGGTTTGTTCTCCTTTCCAAAGTCAGCGTCGTTTATGGTCCAGGCCGCGCGTAAAGCGCGTGCCGAAGACGGTGATGATCTGCACCAGCGCCACCAAAAGCAGGCTGGCGGAGTACATGATGTCGAACTTGCGCACGTTGAGGCCCTTGACGATGGCCAGCGCGCCCAGACCGCCGCCGCCGGCCGCGCTGGCCATGGCGGTGTAGCCCAGAATGGTGGTGATGCTGATGGCCGCGCCGTTGACCAGGGAGGGAACAGCCTCGGGCAAGAGCACCTTGAAGACGAGCTGCGCGTTGGTCGAGCCCATGGACTGGGCGGCCTCGATGATGCCGTGATCGACTTCCTCCAGCGAGCTTTCCACCATGCGGGCGATGTAGGGGAAGGCGCTGATGACCAGCGGGAAGATGATGGACTTGGTGCCGATGGCCGTGCCCACGACCACGCGGGTGACGGGGAAGAGGACGGCCAGCATAATGATGAAGGGAATGGAGCGCAGGAAGTTGATCGCCACGCCCAGAATGGCGTTGAAGGTGGGGGAGGGCATGATGCCGCCGCGGCGGGTCACCACCAGCAAAACGCCCAGCGGCAGCCCGATCAGATAGGCGATGGCGCTGCTCCAGAGGGTCATGTAGAGGGTCTCGATCGTGCCTTCCCAGAGCATGGGAAGCAGCTTATCCCAGGTCACGGCACATGCACCTCCTCAACCGTCAGGCCCTCGCCTGAGAGGTAATCCATCACGCGCTTGACGTCCTCGGGGTCCTGCGGGCGGGCGATCATCATCTGCCCGTAGGCCTTCTGGTTGAGCTGGCGGATGTCGGCGGAGAGGATGTTGACCTCCATGTCGCAGTCCTTGACCAGCTTGCTGATGATGGGCTTTTCGGCAGCCTCGCCGTCAAAGACGATGCGGATGGCCGGCTGCGGGGGAATCTCCTCCTGATCGGGCAAAATGCCAAAGAGCCTTCGCCCGGCCGCCGACTTGGTGTGCATGAACACGTCGTCCACGGTGCCCTGCTCGGCGAGCTTGCCGCCGTCCAAAATGGCGACCTTGTTGCAGATCTGGCGGATGACGGCCATCTCGTGGGTGATGAGCACGACCGTGATGCCCAGCTCCCGGTTGATCTTTTGCAGCAGGGCCAGAATACTCTGCGTGGTCATGGGGTCCAGGGCGCTGGTGGCCTCGTCGCAAAGGAGCATCTCCGGGTCGCTGGCCAGGGCGCGGGCGATGGCCACGCGCTGCTTCTGGCCGCCGCTGAGCTGCGCGGGATAGGCGCCGGCCTTGTCCTCCAGCCCCACGATGCGAAGCAGCTCGATCACCCGCTCGTTGGCCTGCTTCTTGGGCACGCCCGCGATCTCCAGCGGGTAGCGAACGTTTCGCGCCACGGACTTTTGCATCAGGAGGTTGAACTGCTGGAAGATCATGGCCATGCGGCGGCGGGTCTGGCGAAGCTGCTGCTTGTTCATGGCCAGGATGTTTTCCCCGTCGATGAAGATCTGCCCGTCGGTGGGGGTGTCCAGCCGGTTGAGGCAGCGGATCAGCGTGCTCTTGCCCGCTCCGCTCATGCCGATGATGCCGTAAATGTCGCCCTTGTCGATGGTGAGGCTGATGTTGCTCAGCGCGTGCACCTCGCCGCCGGGTATGGGGTAATCCTTGCACAGGCCGCGTATCTCGATCTGGGGTTTGCGCTCCATCCTTTGCACACCTTTCTGCTCCCGCCTAAGAAAAAGCCCACTTCGCGCATTTGCGAAGCGGGCTTCAACGGCACAGCACCTGTCAAGCGACGCAACACAAATAGCACGGGCTGAAATCGCACGCGCACATCATGTTCATTCGCATGGCACATAGGTTCGTCACGAGCGACTCCTCCCTTCGCTACCGGCTGCGCGGTTTGATATTGGTGGCATGGTATCACAGAATCGGCGGCTTGTCAACCGCTTTTGGAAAATCGGAACGATTTATACAACCAAAATACAATCGTTCGGCCCTTTCAGGCGTCCTCGCGGCCTTCGCTGCGCGCCTCGCGGACGCTGATGTGCTTGCGCAGGAGAAGGTTGATATACTGCGAGAAGGAACGGTCCGTCTCCTCGGCGTACAGGCGGATTTTCTCGATGATATCCTCATCCAGCGTGATACTGACGCTTTTCTTCAGCGGTTTCAATCTTCTCACCTCTCACACATCATAATGGTTTATAGCTTAATATGTTGAATTATATTATAAAATCGTGTAATATAGTGTATTACAATAGTATTATGACAGGCGGGAGGTAGCCTATGCAGTTGTTTGATGCAATCGAAAACTGCTTCCCCGAGATGGAGAAGCAGTATCAGGAGATCTGTCCGCCGCCGGAGGACTTCTGGCCCCCGGTGCTGGTGGAGCGGGCGCTGCGGGAGGAGCTGCTGGAGTGGGCGCGGGTGCATCTGCTCAGCCCCAATCTGACCGCCCTGTTTGTGCGCGCGGGCGTGGAAAACCAGCTCGCGATGGCCTCCACACTGGTGGAGTGGTTCTTTTACGACAGGCTCAGCCGTGAAGATAGCGGTCCTGCTCCGGGGTGAGCGCGTCGATCCTAACGCCCAGCGCGGTCAGCTTGCGAAGCGCCACGTCGCCGTCGATGTCGCGGGGCACGTCATAGAGCGCGGGCGGCATCTCGCGGCCCTTCTGCGCCATGCGAAGGGCGCACAGGGCCTGCAGGGCGAAGCTCATGTCCATGATCTCCACCGGGTGCCCGTCGCCCGCGGCCAGGTTCACCAGCCGGCCCTCGGCCAGCAAAAACACGGTGCGGCCGTTCTCCAGACGGTAGCCCTCGATGTTCCTGCGCGCCTCGTAGCGCTCTGCGGCCATGGCGCGCAGGCCCGCCACGTCCACCTCCACGTCGAAATGTCCGGCGTTGCACATCATGGCGCCGTCCTTCATCAGCAGCATGTGCGCGGGGGTCACCACGTCGCGGCAGCCGGTCACGGTGATGAACAGATCGCCCAGCGGCGCGGCTTCCTCCATGGGCATCACGGTAAAGCCGTCCATCACGGCCTCGATGGCGCACACGGGGTCCACCTCGGTCACGATCACCTTGGCCCCAAGCCCCTTGGCGCGCATGCTCACGCCCTTGCCGCACCAGCCGTAGCCGGCCACGACCACGGTGGACCCGGCCACATTGAGGTTGGTGGTGCGCATGATGCCGTCCCACACGCTCTGGCCGGTGCCGTAGCGGTTGTCAAAGAGGTGCTTGCAGTCGGCGTCGTTGATGCTGAACATGGGAAAATTCAGCTTGCCCGCGGCCGCGCGGCTGCGCAGGCGAATGACGCCGGTGGTGGTTTCCTCGCAGCCGCCGCGCAGGTTCCCGGCCCACTCGGGGTGCTCCTCGTGCAGGATGTGCACCATGTCGCCACCGTCGTCGATGAGCACGTCGGGCTTCTCGCTCAGGGCGCGGCACTGGAAGTCGTGGTATTCCTCCTCGGTGCAGCCGTGCGTGGCGTAGACGGTCACGCCGCTTTCGCTCAGCGCGGCGCACACGTCGTCCTGGGTGGAAAGGGGATTGCTCCCCGTCACAAACACCTCGGCCCCGCCCTGGTGCAGCACCTGCGCCAGGTAGGCGGTCTTTGCCTCCAGGTGGATGGACACGACGACCTTGAGGCCCTCCAGCGGACGGCCGCGGCGGAAGTCCTCCGCGATGCCGTCCAGCACCGCCATGTGGCGGCGCGCCCATTCGATCTTCTGCCGCCCCTGCGGCGCGAGGGATGCGTCCCGGATGATGGATGCCATGCTACTCACCTCATAATCAGGTTGTACAGGGGGAAATAGAGAAACGGAACCACGATGGCGGGCAGGAGATTGGCTACCTTGATGTCCTTATCCAGCAGCATATTCACGCCGATGCCCATGATGAGCAGCCCGCCCACGGCGCTCATTTCGGTGATGACCGCGTCGCTGAGCAGCGGTGCCACGGCGTTGCCGAGCATGGCGATCGCGCCCTGATAGACCAGCACCGGCACGGCGGAGAGCATCACGCCGATCCCCAGCGAGCTTGCGAAGATCACCGCCGTCACGCCGTCCAGCGCGGCCTTGGCGATCAACGTGGAATGGTCGCCGCGGATGCCGCTGTCCAGCGCGCCCACCACGGCCATGGCGCCCACGCAGTAGACCAGGCTTGCGGTCACAAAACCCTTGGCAAAGGTGTTGCCCTCGCCCTCGCCGCGCGAAAGCCTGCGCTGCGCCCACTGGCCCAGGCGGTTCATTTTGCCGTCGATGTCCATCAGCGCCCCGGCGACGCCGCCCAGCACCATCGAGAGGATGACCAGCAGCGTATTGTCCGTTTCGATCGCTCCCATGAGGCCGATGAGGATGACGCTCAGGCCCACGCCCTGCATCACGGTCCGGGAGACGGCGGGCTTCATCCCGCGCCGGAGCAGAAGCCCCAGGCAGGTCCCCAGCACAATGGCCGCGCAGTTCATCAGTGTACCGATCAAACAATCGCCTTCTTTGAAATCGCCCGGCAACGCAAAAAACCGCCCCTTCAAAGCGGCGGCTTTTTGCTCTCAGGCGAGAATTACTGCGCGGCCGCCGCGGATTCCACGGGGTACACGCTGACCTGCTTCTTGTCGCGGCCCTTGCGCTCAAAGCGCACGATGCCGTCCACCTTGGCATAGAGGGTATCGTCGCTGCCGATGCCCACGTTCAGGCCGGGATGGATATGGGTGCCGCGCTGGCGCACGAGAATGTTGCCGGCGAGGGAGAACTGGCCGTCGGCGCGCTTGGGCCCAAGGCGCTTGCTCTCGCTGTCGCGGCCGTTACGGGTGGAGCCCATACCTTTTTTATGGGCGAAAAACTGAAGATTCAGCTTCAACATGATGATGTTCCTCCCATCAGATGATTTGTAGATACGAGGGATACTGCGCCGCGATGTCGCCAAACCCCTGCGCGATGGCGGCGAGGATGACCTGCGCGTCATGCGCCTGAGCGGGGGAAAGGCCGCCGGGGAGGGCGACTGCGATCATGGCGGATTTCTGCGAAACCTCGGGACGGATGCCTGCCACGCTCTCAAGGGCGTTGGCGCAGGTGGTGATGAGCACGCTGGCCGCCGCGCAGACGATATCCCCGCCCGCGGGGGCATAGCCCGCATGGCCGCTGACGCGGATGCCGCGCAGCGCCTGCCCGTCCCGGATCAGCTCAACGGTCGTCATCAGCCGACCGCGGTGATCTCCACCTTGGTGTACGCCTGGCGGTGGCCCGCCTTGCGGTGATAGTTCTTCTTGCTCTTGTACTTGTAGACGATGATCTTCTCGCCCTTGACCTGCGCAAGGACCTTGCCCTCAACCTTGGCGCCGGCCAAGGTGGGCGTTCCGACTTCCACACCCTCGTCAGAGCCGAGCATCAGCACATCGAAGCTGACCTTGCTGTCCACGTCCTGATCCAGCTTCTCCACATAGATGACGTCCCCCTGGGACACACGATACTGCTTGCCACCGGATACGATCACAGCGTACATGGCAAAGCACCTCCTGAATGATCTCGCCAAGCGACAAGGTGGCGCGTTTGGGCGCACTTCAAAACCCCGCTTGAGCGGCTTACCGAATAAAATTATCATAAAACCCGCACGGTGTCAAGGCTTTTCCCGAAATTTCGGCCCTATCCGATGGGGATTTCCGCCGCCTGCGCGACGGCGTACACATAGCCGCGGAAGGACTTGGAAAAATCCTCCACAACCTGACGCGAAAAGGCGCATTTGGGGGCGGAGAGCTCCGCGGCGAGCCGATCGCGCAGCTCGCGGCGGACCGATTCGCTGCGAAGCCTTTTTTCAAGCCCCACCCGGCGAAGCAGCAGCGGGATGTCCGCACGCTCGATCGCCCCGGACAGCGCGTTCCAGCCCAGCAGCGAGGCGGCCGCGCCCACCGCCACCCCGGCCAGAAAGCCCAGCGGCCCCGTGGCGATCAGCGCGACGCCGCCGCCTCCGCACACAAGGCCCGCCGCCACGCTCACGATCACGCCCAGCACCGTCCCCACCACCGAAAGCCCCGTCCACCCGGCGGGGTCCAGCCGAACGCCCGCGGTCCCGGCGGCGCTCAGGTCCAGCCGCATCTGGCGGCGGGGCACGTTGAAGCGGTCGCAGATGGGGTCCACCATCGTCTGGAGCCGGGCGGTCAGGGTGGACAGCCACGCGCGGATGGCCGGCTCAAGGGTCTCCCCGGCCAGGGGCGAAGAGAGCACGCGCTCCACGCGCGAGGCGATGCGCTCGTGCATCTCGTCCAGGGTGCGGATGTCCCCGCGCTGCCACTGACGGGCGATGGGGATGGCCGCCTCCTCCAGAATCAGTTGGGCCAGCAGATCCGCCACCGGCGGGATCAAAGACGGCAGCGCCTCCGAGGCGATGGCGCTCACGCGCGCATCGGTGATCTCCTCGCGGACGGCGCGGCGGAAGGCGCGCAGGTTTTCATCGACCCATCCGGCGTAGGCCAGCCCCTTGGCGATGGAGAACTCCGGCTCGGGACAGCTGACGATCAGTGCGCCGGGAAAGGCGTCCTGGCACGCCTCACGGAAAAAAGGCATGCGCGACGCGCCGCCGGTGAGCAGCACCAGCCGGGGCGGGCGCTCCGCCGTCAGGCGGGCGGCGTTGGCAAGCGCCGCGGACACCGCCCCGGAGAAGCTGCGCCCCTCCAGCTCCGGCAGGGGGCCGTTGACCAGGGCGTCCTCCTCCGCGGCGTCCATCCGCAGGGCCAGGCGCTGCACGCCGTCGTAGCATACGAGCGCCGTCTTTTGCACCACGGGCGCCTCGCCCGCGGCAAGGCGGGAGAAATAGTCCTCCTTGACGCGGCGCGCCTCAATCTCCAGATAGCTGTTCCAGCTCCGGCTCTGCGAAAGCACGCCGCGGATGGCGTCCCGCTCACGGCTTCTTTCCACCGACCGGCGCAGCAGCGCCGCGTCGAGAATGCCACCGCCCAGCGCCGTCTCCCCGAAGGTCCCTACGCCCGTCTCCCGCCCGTCGACGATGTAGGCGAAGTCCAGCGTTGAGCTGCCCATGTCCGCCACCAGCGCGCTTTCGTTCAGGATATCCACGTCCAGCGCGACGGTGCGGGCGTACTTGGCGTAGAGAAACGCGGCGCGCGATTCCGAGATCACCTGCGGATCGTCCATGCCCGCGCGGATGAGCACCTCCCGGTAGCGCGCGCGGACGGAAGCGTCCCACCCGGCGGGGCAGCCCACCACGAAGCGGCCCTCCCCGCCCGGGACGCCGCGCAGGTCCTCCAGCACGCCGCGCACGAAGCGCGCCACGTCCTCCTGGCTGGCGCGGTCGGAGGTGAAGCGGCTTTTGAACCGCACGCTCAGCCCCCCGGCCAGCGCGTCGGTCAGGGCGCGCTCGCCCACGACGATCTCGCCCTCCACCATGCCCACGGCGCTGAGCAGGCTCCTTGCGCCGCACACGGGCAAAATGACCGGCTCGATGCCCGAGCCGTGTTCAAAGGCGGCGACGGCGCTTTCGCCGTCGCCAAGGTCAAAGCCGATATATCGCATAATCTTCCACCTTCCGCGCTCATGCCGCGCCCGTGCGAACGGCGGCCGTCCCCCGCCTGAGCAGCCGCTGGTCCTCCAGGGACACGATGGCGGGGGCGAGCGTGCGCGTCTCGGTCTTGCTGGGCAGGGCGTTGAAGAGGCGGCGGTTTTCCTCGGAGTAGTCCAGCGCGCCCAGCCCCAGCCCCGCCAGCAGCCGCCCGGCCGCTTCGCGCGCCTCGGGATCGCACCCGCACAGGGCCTCCATCAAATCGGCCGCGCGCGACAGCGTGGCCGCGTCGCTTTTCTCCGTTCCGCCGCGAAGCTGGCTGTTGAGGCAGGAGAGGTCCTCCAGCGAGCGGTCCACCGCCTCGATCCGGGCATCCAGAACGGGAAGCAACCGCGCGGCGTCGGCATGAAGCGTGACGCGAATCTCGTCCCCGGCCTCCTGCGGACGGCGCATGCCGCGAAGGAGCGCCCACGCGCCCGTGGCCAGCGCCGCCAGCGCCGCGATCCAGCCCAGCGTGAGACCCTTGAGGAAGCAGTAGCCCGCCAGGGCGAGAAGCACAAGGACCGGCGCGCTCCACAGCCCCAGGCCGCGTCGGGAGGGCTTGTCCCCGTGCCGCTGCGGCACCCAGACCCGGCTGGACGCCTGCGCGGTGAGAAGGGCGCAGTCGCCTTTCACCAGGCCAAGCAGCACGCCCGCCTGCTGGCGCAGCACGCCGTCGTCCATCGCGGCCAGGGCGTTTTGCTCCACCTGCATCAGGGCATGGCGCACGGCATAGGCTGCGTCCGAAAGGCTGTCCGAGGCCTCCAGCTGCGCCCGCAGCGCCGGCTTGCACGCCTCCCAGTGTTCGTATACGCTCATGTTTCTGCCTCCGGGAATGGTCAAAGGGATTTGAGGAGCGAAAGCTCCTCCTCCGTCAGCTCCCGCCACATGCCGCGCGGCAGGTCGCCCAGCTTCAGCGGGCCGAAGCGGATGCGCCGCAGCACCACCACCTGATGGCCCACCTGCTCCACCATCTTGCGCACCTGGCGGTTGCGGCCCTCATGGATGGTGACGAGCATGTCGGTGTAGAGGGGCTTGACGGAAAGCAGCTTCACCCGGGCGGGCGCGGTGCGCCGGCCGTCCACCATCACGCCGGCTTCCAGCCGCCGCGCCTCCTGGGGCGTCACCTGATTGCTCACCCGCGCCAGATAGACCTTCTCGACCTCGCGCGAGGGATGGAGCATGCGCTCGGTCAGGTCGCCGTCGTTGGTCAAAAGCAGCAGGCCTTCGCTGTCGTAGTCCAGCCGCCCCACGGGATAGAGGCGCACGGGAAAGTCGCGGAAGCGGTCCAGCACCGTTGCGCGGCCCTCGGGGTCCGTGACGGTGGTCACCTCGCCCGCGGGCTTGTGATACATGATGTAACGCTTCTCGGCCTCGGGCCTGACCGGCCGGCCGTCCACGCGCACGTCCTGTCCCGGCTCCACCTGCACGCCCATCTGCCGGACGGCCTCCCCGTCCACCGTCACATGCCCCTCGGCGATCAGCCGCTCGGCCGCCCGCCGCGAGGCGACGCCGCACTGGGCCAGATACTTTTGTAAACGCATAAATGCCTCCCGCGCGGAGGGTTTCCGCGCCCCCTCAGCATAGCAGAAACGCGGGGGATTGGCAAGCGGCGCTTTACTTGTTCCCCGGCGCGTGATAGAATAAACCCAGCATTTTGGGAGAAACGGGGGGACCGGCATTGATTTCCTTCGGTACGGGCGGATGGCGCGCCGTCATCGGCGACGGCTTCACCAGAACCAACATTCAGCGGCTCATGCGCGCCCTGGCGCTTCGCATCAAGGCGGAGGACGTGCAGGACAAGAGCTTCTGCATCGGCTTTGACCGGCGCTTTCTCAGCCGCGAGGCGGCGCAGTGGGCCGCGGAAGTCATGGCGGGGGAGGGCATCCACGTGCTGCTCATCAGCCGCGAGGCGCCTACGCCGCTGATTATGTTCACGGTCCAGTACTACGGCCTGGACTACGGCATCGCCGTCACCGCCAGCCACAACCCCGCGCTCTATAACGGCATCAAGGTCTTTACCAAGGGCGGGCGCGACGCCGAGGAGGCCGTGACCAACGAGCTGGGCGAGGCCGCCAACCGCGTCCAGGAGAGCGAGATCCATATCATCCCCTACGACAAGGCCGTCGCCTCCGGCATGGTGCAGGAGATCAACCCGCAAAATCCCTATCTGGACGCCATCATCCGCGGGGTGAACATGGACGCCATCCGCAGCCGCGACCTGCGCATCATCCTTGACCCGATGTACGGCGTGAGCCGCACGTCGCTGCAAACCATCCTGCTCACCGCCCGCTGCGACGTCAACGTCATCCACGAGCGCCACGACACCCTCTTTGGCGGCCGCCTGCCCGCCCCCAACATGCAGACGCTGGGCGCACTGAGGGCCACGGTCATGGAGCAGCACGCCGACCTGGGCATCGCCACCGACGGCGACGCGGACCGCCTGGGCATCATCGACGATGAGGGCCGCTTCGTCCATCCCAACCAGATTTTGGTGCTTCTTTACTACTACCTGCTCAAGTACAAGGGCTGGCACGGCCCCGCCGTGCGAAACCTCGCCACCACGCACCTTCTGGACCGCGTGGCCAAGGCCTTCGGCGAAACCTGCTACGAGGTGCCGGTGGGCTTTAAGCACATTTCGGCCGGCATGCGCGAGCACAACGCCGTCATCGGCGGCGAGAGCAGCGGCGGCCTGACCGTGCGCGGACACATCAACGGCAAGGACGGCATCTACGCCGCCACGCTGCTGGTGGAGATGCTCAGCGTGACGGGCAAAAAGATGAGCGCGCTGATGCGGGAGATCTACGCCGAGTTCGGCACGGCCTACATGACCGAGCACGACTGGCCGTTCGACGAGGAAACGAAGGAGCGGCTCAATACCCTGCTGCTGGTGGACAAAAAGCTGCCCGAGTTCCCCGTGCCCGTCAAGGGGACCAACTACATGGACGGCTGCAAGGTGCTCTTTGAGGACGGCTGGCTCATCGCGAGATTCAGCGGGACCGAGCCGCGCATCCGCATCTTCTGCGAGATGCCCACGCGCGAGGAGGCCGAGCGCCTCACGGGCGTGATGGCCGCGTTTTTGCACCTGCCCACGCCCTGACGAATGAACGCAAACGGCGTCCGGAGCCGAACGGGCTTCCGGACGCCGTTTTTGTCAGCCGCGAAGCCGTCCTGCGGCGGCAAAGATCAGAAAGGCCAGGATGTTGGCTGCCACCACCGTCGCCCCGGCGGCGGTGGAGAGCAGGTAGCTTGCGCACAGCCCCACGAAGAAGCACACCACCGATACCGCCGCGGCGCACAGGGTCACGCTTTTGAAGCTGCGGCAGACGCGCATGGCGGTCAGGGCGGGGAAGATGATAAGGCTGGAGATGAGCATGGTGCCCATCACCCGCATGCCCAGCACGATGGTCACGGCGGTGAGCAGCGCGATGAGCATGTTGTAGCCCTCCGCGTGGCCGCCGGTGGCGCGGGCAAAGGTTTCGTCGAAGGTGACGGAAAAGATGCGGCGGTAGAAGATGAGAAACAGCGCAAGCACCACGGCGCCAAGGACCACGCTCAGATACACGTCGCTCTCGCTCATGGCCAGCATGCTGCCAAAGAGGTAGTTGTTGACGTCGCTGGTCATGCCGGTGCTCAGCGACAGCACGATCACGCCCACGGCCAGCGAGCCGGTGGAGATCATGGCGATGGCGGCGTCGCCCTTGAGCCTGCCGGTGCTGCTCAGGCGCAGCAGCAGGAAGGCCGCCACCACGACGACCGGGATGGTGACCGCCATGGGAGCCATGCCCAGGGCCGTGGCCACGGCCAGCGCGCCGAAGCCCACGTGGCTCAGCCCGTCGCCGATCATGGAGTAGCGCTTGAGCACCAGGCTCACGCCCAGCAGCGCGGCGCACAGGGACACGATCACGCCCACGATCAGCGCTCGCAGCATAAACTGGTAGCCGAACATGCTCGACAGCCATTCAGGCATGCTTCTCACCTCCCGCGAAGGCCATGCCCAGAGGCGAGGAGCGGTATGCCTCCGGGGTTCCCAGGAAGGTGACGCCGTGCGCCATGTGCAAAATGCGGTCCGCATAAGCAAGCGCTGCATCCACGTCGTGAGAGATCATCACGATGGTCAGCCCCCGCTTGCGATGCAGCATTGCGATCACTTCATAGAGCTCGCGCGTCACCACGGGGTCGAGGCCCGCCACCGGCTCATCCAGAAGCAGCAGGCTGCGCGTGGCGCACAGGGCGCGGGCGAGAAGGGCGCGCTGCTGCTGCCCGCCGCTGAGGCGCATGAAGCTCTGGTCCCGGATGCTGGAAATGTCCATCAGCGCCATGTTCTCCATGGCGCTCTGGCGCATGGCGCGGGTGAGAAACGGGCCGCGTCCCCGGCAGCCGCTGGTGACGACCTCCCACACGGAGGCGGGAAAGTCGTTTTGCACGTCGGTGCGCTGGGGGAGGTAACCGATTTCGGTGCGCCTGAGGCCGTCGCCATAGCGCACGCGGCCGCTCACCGGCTGAATCAGCCCCAAAAGCCCCTTGACCAGCGTGCTCTTGCCCGAGCCGTTCTCACCCACGATGCACAGGTACTCGCCCCGCTCCACCGCCAGGTCCAGCGCGTCCACGACCACGCGGCCCTCGTAGGCGAAAACCGCCTTTTCACAGGTAATCAGCGCCATTACGAAAGCGCCTCCTTCAGCGCCGAAACGTTGTTCCACATCAGCGACAGATACGTCGCGCCCGCCTCGAGCTCCTCGGAGGAGACGTTATGGCAGCTGTGGAAGAGAAGCTCCTTTGCGCCCGTCTCCTCGGCCAGGATATCGGCGGTCTTGCGGGAGGAAAACTCGATGTAGAAGATGACCGGCACCTGCTCGGCACGCACCGTCTCCACCAGCGAGATCACCGTGCGCACGCTGGGCTCGCTGTCCTCGCTGCACCCGGGGAAGGCCGCGTCGTAGCGCAGGTGATAGTCGTGGGCGAAATAGCGGAAGGGGAAACGGTCGCCAAAGACGATCAGGTCGCGCTTGCCCTGCGCCACCGTCTCCTCAAACGCCGCATCCAGCGCCTCCAGCTCCCCAAGATAGCCCGTCAGCGCGGCCCCGTAGGCGTCCGCGTTTTCCGGCGCGATCTCGCACAGCGCGGCCGAGAGGTCCTTCACGATGCGCATGGCGTTTTTGGGCGAGGTCCATACGTGCTCGTCCATCTCCGCCTCCTCGTGATGCGCCTCCATGCTCTCCGTGGTTTCCTCGGCCAGAAGCGTCACGCAGTCCGTCAGGCGGAAGGCGCGGGGCGCGTCGTCGCCCATGGAGGATAGAATCTCCTCCACCCAATGGTCGCTCTCCCCGCCGCCGTAGAGGAACAGGTCGGCCTCCTGGATGCGGATGATGTCGCGGGGCGAGGATTCGTAGCTGTGGCAGTCTCCGCCGGGCGGCAGCAGAAGGGTCACCTGCGCGGTATCGCCGGCAAGCTGGCGCGCGAAGTCGTAGGCGGGGAAGATCGTGCACACGATGGACAGCGGCTCCTGCGAGGCATGGGCCGCCGGCGCGCACAGCAGCGCCGCGCAGCAAAGGAGCAAAGACAGCGGACGGATCAAACGCTTCATGGATTTCCTCATTTCTCGTTTTTTTGGCGGCATGCCGCGCAGCGGCCGTACAGGATGGTCTGCCCCTCGTCCAGGGTGAAGCCGTGGTGCTGCCCCAGATGGCGGGCAAAGGCCTCCGCCTCGCCGCAGGTCAGATGCTCCAGCGCTCCGCACTGGACGCAGCGGATGTGCAGATGGCTGTGGGCGCAGGGGTTATGCTGGTAACGCGCGGCCTCGCCGCTCTCGTGGGGGGCGTAGCGCCTCAGCCGCCCCGCCTGGCACAGGCGCGAGATCGCGCGGTAGACCGTGGTCTTGCCCACATCCTCCCCGGTCAGCTTCAGCGCCTGGTACGCTTCCTCCGCCGTCAGGCACTCCTGCGGGCGCGCGGCGAAGAGCGCGCAGACCGCTTCCTGCTGCCGCGTCTGATAGGTGCCGCGCTGTGACATGGCCGAACCCCCTTCTGGCGAAATGAAAATGAAAATCATTTTCGTTTTGGTAGTATAACCGCATCCAGCGCCTCTGTCAAGAGGCGGAAAGGGATTCTTTGGCGAAAAAACCGGCCCGCATTGCCTCTGCCGGCGAACTATGCTATACTACGCACGGCGGGATGGCCGCCGAGTCTGGAAACGGGAGCATGGTATGAAGAAAAGCAAACCGAATGTAGAGAGGCTGATGAGCTTTCTGTTTTTGCTCATCACGCTTGGCGTGGTGCTCTATGTGGGCTTCAGCGGCAACGACCTGGAGGCGCTGGGCGGCGCCCTGCGCACCATGAGCCCCGCGTATCTGGCGCTGTGCCTGCTGAGCTGGATGCTCTACGTGCTCACCGACGCGCTGGCCATTCATCACTTTCTGAGGATGCAGGGCTGTCCGATTCGCCTCAGGCAGAGCCTGCGGGCGGCGATGACGGGGATCTATTACTGCAACGTCACGCCCGGGGCCACGGGCGGGCAGCCCATGGAGATGTACTGCCTGCACAAATACGGCGTGAGCGTGGGCGTGAGCGGCTCAGGCATGGCGGTCAAGTTCATCGTTTTTCAAGTCGTGCTGCTGCTGACGGGCGCGGTGATGTGGATCTCACACGGGGCGTTTGTGGACGCGCACACGCAGGGGAGCAAGTGGTTCATCCTCATGGGCTACGTGGTCAACTTTTTCTCCGTCGGCATGGTCGCGCTCATGGCCATCAGCCGGCGCGCCGTTCGCTGGGTGATTGACAAGTGCATCCGCCTGGGCGTGCGCGTGCGCCTGTGCAAGGACCCCGACGCCTCGCGCCGCAAGTGGGAGAACCACTGCGAGAGCTTCCTCAGCAGCGTCCACCTGGTCATCCGCCACCCGCGCGACGTGCTCATCCAGTGCCTGATCGCCCTGGGGCAGCTGATGTCGCTGATGCTGACGATCATTGCCATCTACAACGCCTTCGGGCTTTCGGGCGCGACGGTGGGGGAGCTGCTGACGATGGGGGTGCTGCTCTACATCGGGGCCAGCTATACGCCCCTGCCGGGGGCCAGCGGCGCGCAGGAAGGTGGCTTTGCGGTCCTGTTCCGGGGAATCTTCCCCGATGCGCAGCTCTTTGTGGCGCTGCTGATCTGGCGTTTTTCAACCTATTATCTGAGCATCCTCGCGGGCGCGGCCATGACGGTCGTGGAGAATCTGGGGGCGCTTGGCAAAAAGCATACCAAAGCGAAGCGGGAAGGTGTTTCAAACGGACAGGGGCATTGAGGAGCCGATGTTCTCGGAGCGCGACCTGCGCAGGCTGATTATCCCTCTGGTGATCGAACAGTTCCTTGCGCTCTTTATCGGCATGGCCGACACCGTCATGGTCAGCACCGTGTCGGAAAGCGCGGTCAGCGCCATTTCGCTGGTGGACAGCATCAACGTCCTGCTCATCCAGCTCTTTTCCGCCATGGCCACGGGCGGCGCGGTGGTGGCTGCCCAGTACCTGGGCCGGCGGGACAACCTCAGCGCCTGCAACGCCGCAAAGCAGCTCATGTATGTCTCCACCCTCCTTGCGCTCGCCCTGGGCGTGCTGGCGATCGTCTTTGCCGACCCGCTTTTGCGCCTGTGCTTCGGCGCGCTTTCCGATGACACCATGGCCTACTGCCGGACCTACCTGTATCTCTCGGCGGTCAGCTATCCGGCGCTGGCGCTCTATAACGGCGGCGCGGCGCTGCTTCGGGCCATGAACAACAGCAAGGCCAGCATGTATACCTCTTTGATGATGAACGTCTTCAACGTCGGCGGAAACGCCTTGCTCATCTACGGCCTGAACATGGAGGTCGCGGGCGCGGGCACCGCGTCGCTCCTGGCGCGCGTGCTGGGCGCGGGCATCATGGTCTGGCTGCTGCTCAACCGCTCGGCGCCCATTCACCTCATTCGTCCCACGCACCCCGAGCCGGACGGCCCCATGATCCGCCGCATCTTCAGCCAGGGCATCCCCAACGGCCTGGAAAACAGCATGTTCCAGATCGGCAAGCTCATGGTCTCTGGCATCGTGAGCATGTTCGGTGTCTCCATCATCGCCGCCAACGCCATCTCCAACAACATCGCCTCCCTGTGCAACCTGCCCGGCACCGCCATCGGCCTGGCCATCGTGACGGTGGTGGGTCAGTGCGTGGGCGCGGGCGACGTGCGCCAGGCGCGCCACTATGCCAATCGGCTCATTCTGCTGGTCTACGCCTTCACCATCGCGGTGGACGTGGCCCTGTTCATCTTTGCCAGGCCCCTGGCCGGAATCTTTAACCTCAGCCCCGAGGCCCTGGACGCCTCCGAGGAGGTCCTGCGCTGGTATGCGGTGGCGGCGGCCATCTTCTGGCCGGCCAGCTTTACGGTGCCCAACGCCCTTCGCGCCGCGGGCGACGCGCGCTTTACCATGGGCGTGTCGGTGTTTTGCATGTGGGCGTTCCGCATCGGAGCCAGCTATCTTCTGGTGTATTCGTTCGATATGGGGCTGCTTGGCATCTGGGTAGCCATGTTCATCGACTGGGTGGTGCGCGCGGCGTTCTTTGTGGCGCGATACAGGGGGTCCAAGTGGCTGACCAAGCGCGTGGTGTGAGGCTCAGCGGTAGCGCCGCCGGAATTCCGAAGGCTGGATGCCGATGAGCTGGCGAAAGACGCGGGCGAAGTAGTTGGCGTCTCGAAAGCCCACGCTCAGCGCGATGGAGAGCATGGAGTCGTCCGTCTCCAGCAGGTAGCGCTTGGCCCGCTCCACGCGCAGCTTGTTGACATAGGTGCTCATGCTCACGCCAAGGCGCTTTTTGAGCATGTGGTTGAGGCTGCTTTCCGAGCAGTGGCACTCCGCCGCGAGCAATGATATGGTGATTGGATTGTGGTATTCCTGATGCAAAAAACCCACGGCGTGGGTAAACAGCTCGTCCGTTCCGCTTCGCCTGCGCGTGCCCACCAGGTGCTGGCCGGTCACGCTCTCCTGGCCCATGCGGTAGGTCATGGCCAGGTAGCTGGCCACGAAATCCAGCGCGGGCAGCAGCGTCTGCTCGGGCACCGCCGTGGGCAGGATGTTCTGTTCATAGAGGCGAAGGGCCGCCTCTAGCTCTCCGTCCGGGGAACCCTTCAAGGCGCGGGCGATGCGGCTGTGCGCCTCTTCCTTTTCCATGGGCAGAAAGCCCGCCGTCACCGCCCCCAGCAGCTTTCCCTCCCAGAGAATGGGAGAGACGTATTCGCCCACCCCCGCGTAGCACGCCCCGCGGTAGGTGCAGCCCTCGGTCAGGCATTTGTTGGCCATCTTCTTCATCATGCTCAGACAGTGGTAATAGCGGCTCTGGCTCTGCTTGATAAACATGCAATAGGGGTTGCTGTGCCCCAGATAGGGCGTGAGCGCCGCGCTGAGCTCCTTGTCGATGGGGATGAAGCCCACGTAATCCTTGACGCAGATGTGCAGATGATAGGCGGCCTCGAGGTATTCCAGCTGATGAATGAGCGGCTGGTAGCGGTTGGGCTGCGGCATGGGAGCACCTCCTCTTTAGCACAAAACTGCAATGAATAGCATCAATCAGCACAGTTTTTGCCAAGTGACAGAATTGTGCTATTACATTGCAGAAAGATACCGCTTTTCATGCGGGAATTATGGTACAATCTGGCCATACAAGATAAGAGCGAAAGACAAAGGAAAACACTCTGATCTTCTCTTTAGGATGATACTGCAAACGGGGGAGTGTGTCAACCCATGCCGCGATACGATGTAGCCGTGATTGGAGCCGGGCCCGCGGGGATCTGCGCCGCGCTGAGCGCCGCGCGAAGCGGGGCCAGGACGCTCCTGGTCACGGACCGGCCGGTTCCGGGCGGGAACAGCTCCAGCGAGATCCGCGTATGGACGCGGGGCGCGACGGGCGGCGGCAACCTGTTTGCCGAGGAGATGGGCATCTGGGGCGAGTTAAAGCTGCGGGCCCTCGCCCGGGATGCGCTGGGGAGCGTGCTGACGTGGGACGACGTGCTTCTGGACGCGCTGCTTGGGCAGGAGGGGCTTACGCTGCTGCTCAACACGCAGATGACCGCCGCGACGGTGGAGAACGGGAGAATTGAAAGGGTCACGCTGCGCGGGCTGCGGACCGAGAGCGAGCGGGAGGCGCAGGCGCAGGTTTTTGTGGACTGCACGGGCGACGGCTATCTCTCCAAGCTGGCGGGGGTGCCCTTCCGCACGGGCCGCGAGGGTCGCGAGGAATTTGGCGAGAGCCTGGCGCTCTCGGCGCCGGATGGGTTTACGCAGGGCTGCTCGATTTTGCTACAGTCCCGGCGGCTGGACCATCCCGCGCCCTACACCGCGCCGGACTACGCCTACCCGCTGGAGCGCATCCGGCAGCTTGTGGACCGGGGCGGGCGCGTGGTGCGGGCCGACATGCAGGGCAGCGACTGCTGGTGG
The DNA here is from genome assembly GCA_958448555.1 of uncultured Eubacteriales bacterium. Lineage (GTDB taxonomy): Bacteria > Bacillota > Clostridia > Christensenellales > Aristaeellaceae > Limiplasma. The sequence goes on from CAUDEL010000024.1 coordinate 32,865, forward strand.
TTTGAGTACGGCGGCAAGCTGGACGTGATCGCCGAGGACCAGCGCATCGGGCTGGAGCTGCGCGCGATCGCCCTGGGCATCTGGAACTACATCAAAAACAGCGGCCGCTACGACGCGGAGAATTTGCAGCTGGAATGGCTGGGCCTCTATCCCGGACGGCGCGGCTCGCGCAGGCTGGTGGGCGAGGAGACGCTGACCCAGCGCGACGTGACGGGCGGACTCGGGCGGCCCGGCGCGGTGGCCTATGGCGGCTGGTACATGGACAGCCATCCCTCCGGCGGGGTGCTGAGCGAAAAGGACCAGTGCCACCAGCTATCGGTGTCGTGCTACGGCCTGCCGCTGGGCTGTCTGTACAACCCCTGCGTGGAGAACCTGCTGTTCGCGGGGCGCTGCGCCTCGATGAGCTATGCGGCCTACACCTCGGCGCGCGTGATGAACACCTGTGCGCTGATGGGTCAGGCGGCCGGAACAGCGGCGGCGATGTGCGCCGCGCGCGGCATGACGCCTGAAAACCTAAAAAACACAGCCCTGGAAGCCCTTCTGCGGCGGCTTGCGCTGGACGACGCGCTGTTGTGGGCGCGTGTGGAAGACGGCTTTCTGCGCTCTGACCACATCTCGGCCACCTCCGTGCTCAGGCCCGAGGCCAGGCCCTGCGCCGGCCGCTGGCCGCTGAAAGAGGAGACGTTTGTTGTCTATCCCGCCTGCGGCGGCGAGGCGCGGCTGGCGGTGGAGAGCGAAGGGGAGGCGGACGTGCGTTTCACGCTCCATCCCTCGCCCCTGCCCTCGCGGCGCGCGACGCTTGCGCAGGATGTGCCGGCCAGGTGCGCGCATCTTCCCGCCGGGCGCTCGGAGCTCGTACTCCCGGCGGAGGGGGAAGGTTTCCTTCAGGCCCGGCTGGAGCCTGCGCAGGGCGTGGCGCTCGTGGGCGGCGCGCCGCTGCCGGGCGTGCTGGCGGGCTCCTGCGCGGAGGCGGAATGGTTCCATCCCTGCCTGGCGCTTTCCAGGGACGATCTCTACGCCCCCCGGAACGTGCAGGACGGCTACCTTCGCCCCTGGGGCGGCCCCCGCGCCTGGGCCTCGGAGGGCCTTGGCCCGGCGGGCGAGGCGCTCTGCCTGCGCTGGAGGAAGCCGGTAGAGCTGGATTCCGTGCTTTTGCTCTTTGATCCCGAGCTGTCCATGGAGCTGACCAGCAGCCGCTGCGAAACCTGGGACCCGCATCATCACTACGCGGCACGGCCGGGCATGCCGGCCCAGCTTGCGCGGGACTACCGGCTGACCGTGCGCGGCCCGGGGGGCGAGCGGACGGTGGCCGAGGTGCGAGGCAACGTCCAGCGCCGCCGGCTGCACCGCTTTTCGCCCGTGACCTGCACGGAGCTGGAGGTGCGCGTCACCGCCACCTACGGCGGCGGCGCGGTGGTCTACGCCGTGCTTCCCAATCCCGAATATGACCGCTGACCGGGCGGCATAGCAATAGAAAGATCAAGGAGGAGACAATCATGAAAAAGCTGCTTGCACTGATCCTTTGCGCGATGATGCTCCTGACCTCGGCCGCGGCCGTGGCGGAGGGCGCCAACATCGTCTGGGCCGGCTGGTCCGGCGAGGAGGAGGCCACCAAGGACATCTTCCAGAAGATGATGGACACCTATGAGGCCGAAACCGGCAACACCGTCACCTGGGTGGGCTGGACCTGGGCCGACACCGCCCAGCAGCTGCTCATCCGCGTGCAGGGCGGCGAACAGCTCGACATCGCCCAGACCGACATCAGCATCTTCAACACCGTGGCCCAGGCGGGCGCGCTCGCCGACTGGACCGAGATCCTGGGCGAGGACTACCTCAAGGAGAACTTCGAGGAAGCCGCGCTGGCCTCCGGCCGTATCGACGGCAAGCAGCTCGGCCTGCCCTGGTCCATGGCGTCCATCAGCATGGTCTACAACCCCGAGCTGCTCGCCGCCGCCGGCTGGGACACCGTGCCCGCCACCATCGAGGAGTTTGAAGCCTGCATGGCCGACATCAAGGCCATGGACGAAAGCCTGATTCCCTACGGCCTGTCCACCAAGGACGCCACCTGCGCGGGCGACTTCATGCCCTGGCTGTGGGCCTTTGGCGGCAGCATCTTCGGCGAGGACGGCAGCGTGACCATCAACAGCCAGGCCACCGTCGACTGCCTCAACTGGTACAAGAGCCTGCTGGACAAGGGCTACATCGCCATGGACACCGGCCGCGGCGACAGCCGTCAGCTCTTTGCGCAGGGCAAGATCGCCTTCTATGACGACGCGGTGGTGGCCAAGGGCCAGGCCGTGAGCAACGGCGTGGCGCCCGAGGACGTGGTCAACGTCTGCTCCGCCATGCTCCGTCCCGTGCTCAATGAGGGCGACGAGCCCCAGAGCACCATGTGGGGCCATCTGCTGGTGGCCTTCGAGGCCAGTCAGAACAAGGAGGCCGTCGCCGAGATGGCCAAGGTCCTCACCAGCGACGCCATCGCCCTGGAGTACTTTGAAAACAACGGCATGCCGCCCGTGACCAAGAGCGCCGCCGCGACCGATGAGGTCAAAAACGACGCCTACCTGAGCGGCTTCCTCACCTCTACCGCCACCGCGCGCCTGGAGGAGACCGCCAGCATGATGAATGCCAACGAGATCAAGTCCATCATCACCGAAGAGGTACAGGCGGTGCTGCTGGGCCAGAAGACCTCCGAGCAGGCCGCGGCCGATATGGAGAGCCGTCTCAATTCCCTGTAAGACAAACCGTGCTTTGCGGGCGGGAGGGGGCCCCTTCCCCTCCCGCCGTCATGCCGAGGAGGGTCCGCAATGATTCAACGCGATCCTGCGCCGCGCCTGCGGGGCCTGAGCGACCACCATACCGGCGTGCTGCTGGTCATCCCCGGGCTTGCGATGTTTCTGGCCATCATTCTCTATCCGTTTGTGAGCGCCATCGTCATGTCCTTCACCGACTGCTCGCTCATGCGTCCCACCTGGGAGTTCGTGGGCCTTGCCAACTATGCCAAGGTGCTCGCCGATCCGTATTTCGGGCAGACGGTGCTGACCACCGCGGCGTTCGTGGTGCTCTCCACGGCCCTGCCGTTCGTCCTGGGGCTGATCTGGGCCGTGGTGCTCAACCAGGGCTTCCGCCTCAGCGAGTTCCTGCGGGGCGTGACGCTGGTCAACTGGATCATCCCCGGCACGGCCATCGGCTTCCTGTGGACCTGGATCTTCAACGGCCAGTACGGCATCCTCAACGCCCTCATTGAAGCCTGCGGCGGCGAGGGGCAGACGTGGTTGGGCCAGACGCAGACGGCGCTGATCTGCGTGGTCATCGCCCGCACCTGGCAGATGCTGCCCTGGTACATGGCCTTCCTCCTGGGCGGGCTGCAGGGCGTGTCCATGGACCAGATCGAGGCCGCACGCATCGACGGGGCCAATAACTGGCAGGTGTTTACCCACATCGTGGCGCCGGCCATGCGCGGCATCATGACGCTGGTGCTCATCCTGGGCGCCATCGGCAACCTTCAGCACTTCGACCTGCCCTGGACCATGGTGCAGGGCGGACCCGCCCGCGCCACCACGACCCTGTCCATCGAGGTCTACAAGACGGCCTTCAAGAACTGGAACATGGGCAAGGCCGCCACGGTGGGCACCATCTGGGCGCTGCTTTTGGCCATCTTCAGCTTTGTCTACCTGCGCCAGGTCAACGAAAGCGACTGAGAGGAGGCGGAGAGGATGTTTCAAAAAACCGTGGGCTTCCGCGTGTTTTTCTACACGTCGGCGCTGCTGATCGGCGGCTTTGTGTTCCTGCCGCTTCTCTGGCTCATCAACACGGCCCTCAAGCCCGCCTCCGAGACCTTCGGCCTGGCGTTCTTTTCCGGCCCCATGACGCTGGACAACCTGCGCGCCATCGTCACCGATCCCAAGATCATGCGCTATTTGCTCAACAGCCTGGTGGTCAGCTTCGCCTCCAGCTTCCTGGCCACGGCCGTGTGCGCCTTCGCGGGCTACAGCTTCTCCAAGTTCCGCTACCGGGGCCGCAAGTTCGTCATGGGACTGTTCATGATGAGCCAGGCGTTCCCGCAGGCCATTTTGCTGCTCTCCATCTACGCGCTCATGCAAAAGCTCGGCCTCCTGGGCAGCTACTACGCGCTGATGATAAGCTACGTGGTCTTTACCCTTCCCGTGGGCACATGGACGCTCAAGACGTACTTTGACCAGCTTCCCGACTCGCTCATCGAAAGCGCCAAGATCGACGGCGCGGGGAATTTCCGCATCATGTGGAAGATCATCTTCCCCATGGCGGTACCCGGCATGGTGTCCATCGCCATCTACGGCTTCGTGTGGAGCTGGAACGACCTGCTCTACTCCATGACTTTGGTCACCGACACCGCCAAGCGCACGCTGGCCTCGGGCCTGGTGATGACCTTCCTGGGCGAAGCCAGCACCAACTGGGGCGCCATGATGGCCGCCAGCGTCGTCAGCGCCGTCCCCGTCACCATCGTGTTTGTATTCCTCCAGCGCTACTTCATCGCCGGCCTGACCAGCGGCGCGGTGAAGGGATAACGAAACGGACCTCCCCCGGCGGCTCGCTTGGATGCGGCCGCCGGTTTTTTGCGCAAAAGGCGTCTCGCTGCAAAACTGATACAAATTGGGCGTTTCCAACCCCGTGCGTTTATGGTATACTAACCACGGCCCCTGCCCGTTTCCCCTTGAGACGGGCGGGCCGCTGCGCGCCATCTTCTACATAGGAAAGGAGGCCGATCCCTCACATGCAGTACAACACGCCGCAGCAGGAGCGCCGTCCAGCCCGCACCGACGCCGCCACGCCTACCGCGCCGCGGCCGCGCAAGGACTACGCCCCCAAAAAGCGCAAAAGCCAGGCCATGAAGGTCCTGCCGCTGCTTTTGCTGTTTTTGGGGCTGCTGATCGTGATCTACCTCGTCAGCCCCAAGGAAGCGGGCAGGCGGGTCGGGGGAAGCCGGTTTGACGGGCTGGTCATCAGCGAGGTGATGGCCGCCAACAACAGCGCCGTCCCCGATGAAAACGGCGAGTTTCACGACTGGCTGGAGCTCTACAACGGCACCGGCGCGGATCTGGACATGGAAGGCGTGATGATTACCAACCGCACCGACCGCATCACCTTCCCCTTCCCTAGCTTCCCCCTCAAGGCGGGGGAGCGGGTGATCGTCTTCGCCAGCGACAGCTATCAACTCGACCCCTCCAAGCCCTTCCACGGCAAGTTCAAAATCTCCTCGGCGGGGGACCACATCTATCTCTATGACCCGGACATGTACCTCATCGACGAGCTGGCCACGCCCACGCTGACGGCGGACACCAGCTACGCCCTCACCGGCATTGACGAGGACGGCGTCCGTCATTACGAAACCACCACCTATTACAGCCCCGGGTATGAGAACACCGAGGAGGGCTTTGTTTCGTACCGCTCGGCCAACGCCATCCAAAGCGGCGCGCTCATCATCAACGAGGTCTGCCCCGACCCCAAGATCGGCATCCCGGACGAGGACGGGGAGATCGTGGACTGGGTGGAATTGAAAAACACCACCGACAGCCCCATTTCGCTTACCGGCTATTACCTCAGCGACAAGGAAAACAAGCCCACCAAGTGGCGTTTCCCCGACGGCGCGGTCGTCCCGGCCAACGGATATTATCTGGTCTACTGCTCCGGCAAGGACAAGCTCCAGGAAAACGGCGTGCCGCATACCAACTTCTCCATCTCCGCCGAGCGCGAGAGCGTCGTGCTCAGCGACAGCTACGGCCGCCTGGTGGACCGCGTGAGCATCGAAAACGTGCCGGAGGACTACGCCTACGGCCGCAACGAGAGCGGGGAGTGGCAGCTCTATGAGCTCAGCTCGCCCGGACAGCCCAACACCGCCGACGGGCAGGCGCGAAGCGACGAGATGTTTCGCGCCTACAACCCCACCGGCGTCATCATCAGCGAGGTCATGGCCTCCAACGATACCGTGGCGCTGGGCGCCGCGGGCCTCACCTGTGACTATGTCGAGCTTTACAACACCTCCGACCAGACCGTGGACCTCACCGGCTACGGCCTGAGCGACAACCTCGGCCGCCCGCGCAGATGGCAGTTCCCCCAGGGAGCTGCCATCGCGCCGGGCCAGTATTTGATCGTCTATCTGGACGGACAGTCCGAGCTGACCACTGTAACCGATCTTCATACCAATTTCAAAATCGCCCGAGCGGGCGGCGAAACCATTTCCTTTTGCGACCCCACGGGCCGCGTTTTGGACCGCATCCCTCTGAGCCTGATCCCCACCGACCACAGCTACGGCCGCACGCTCGGCCTTGGCGGCTTTTACTACTATGACGTTCCCACGCCCGGCGCGGCCAACGGAACGGGTTATTACGGCTATGCCCAAAACCCGTCCCTGTCCATGCCCGGCGGCGAATATAAAGGCGAGATCGAAGTCACCATCAACGTGCCCGACGGCACCGTCGTCTATTACACCACTGATTCCTCCATCCCCACCGAGCAAAACGGCATCCGCTACGAGGGCGAGACGCTCACCTTCAACAAGGTCACGGTCCTGCGCGCCCGCGCCTTTGACCCCACCGGCATGCTCCAGCCCAGCGAGACCGCGACGGCCACCTACCTGATGAACCTCTATCACGCGTTCCCCATCGTCAGCCTGGTCACCGACCCGGATGAGCTGTGGAACGAGGAGGACGGCATGCTGGCCATCGGCGGCGAGCTCTACAAGGAACCGGGCAAGCTGCCCTTCAAGCTGACCACCGGCGAATACCCGCTCTACCGCACCGTGGGCAAGGTCGCGCGGCCAGGACACGTGGAGTTCTACGACAAGGAGGGAAACACCCTCATCGATCAGGACTGCGAGTTCGGCCTGCAGGGCCAGTACAGCCTGGACATGCCGCAGAAGACCTTCAAGGTGCGCGCCAAGGCCAAGTACGGCAACAAATACTTTGACGCCAAGCTCTTTGAGGACCTGCCCTATACCCAGTACAAGGGCTTCGTATTGCGCATGGGCGGCAACGACAGCGTCTGGACGCGCTTTAACGACGCCTTCCAGAGCCAGCTCATCAAGCGCTTCAACGAGATCAGCGACAACCCCAGCGACGTGCTCTACCAGGAATGGGAGCCCGTGGTGGTGTACCTCAACGGCGTGTACTGGGGTCACTATAACCTGCGCGAGCGCGTGGACCGCTTCTTCGTGGCCCAGCACGAGGGCCTGTCGCTGGAGGAAGCCGACAACATGGATCTCCTGGAGGCCAGCGGCACCGTCAACTACGGCAGCAACAAGGAATACCGCGAGATGATTAAAAAGGTGGAGGCTTCCTCCCCCGGGACGAGCGAGGAGGACCTGCAATACATCCTGGATAACATCGATGTGGACAACTACTTCGACTACATGGCCTTTGAAATGTTCTTTGGCAACTCCGACCCCGGCAACATCCGCTTCTACAAGCTGGACGGGGAGGGACAGAAGTGGAAGTGGATCTTCTACGACGCGGATTACGGCCTGTTCCAGTCCGGCTTTGACAGCCCCACCAGCTACCTCAAGGAAACCGGCGCCGGCCAGCAGAACATCAACAACACGCTGATTCGCAAGCTGCTGGAAAACGAGGAGATGCTCCACAAGTTCCTCATCCGCCTGGGCGAGATCTATCAGGTGTTCACCACCGAGTTTATGACGGATCTCTTTAACGAGATGGCCGCCACCCTGGAGCCGGAAATGGCGCTGCACGTCGCGCGCTGGGCCGAGGAAAACGACAAGAACATCAACATGGATTCGCCCACCACGCCGGAGGGCGCGATGCGCTACTGGAACACCCGCCTGGACTACACGCGCAACGTCCTCAAGAAGCGCCCCACCTATTTCTATGAAATGGTGCAGGAAAAATGGAACCTGAGTGACGACCAGATGCTGATCTACTTTGGTCCCAAGCCGGAGCTGCCCTCCGACGCCAACGTGACCGAAGGCAAAAAGTGGGGCTGATCCCCGCCGGTTGACAAAGCCCCTGCCGTCAGGTATTCTATAGGCTCAAGCCACGAAGGAGGTTACCCACCCATGACATCCACCGCCCTGTCCATCGCTACCAGCGCAAGCTCCCTTGTTGAAGCCACGGGCCTGGCCGCGCAGTTCAAATCCATCGTGCCAGGCGACCTGTTTATCGCGCTGGGGCTGGGCTTTCTGATCGGCATCATCATCGCCGTGGTCTACCGCAAGACCTACCGCGGCGTGCTCTACAGCCCGTCCTTTACGCTGACGCTCATCATGCTCACCCTCATCACCACCCCTGTGGTCATGTGCATCAAAAACGATATCGCGCTCTCCATGGGCATGGTCGGCGCGCTGAGCATCGTGCGTTTCCGTACCGCTGTCAAGGACCCGCTGGACACGGCCTACATGTTCTGGGCGCTGACGATGGGAATTCTGCTGGGCGCGGGGCTGCACCTCATCGCCGTCATCGTGGTGCTGTGCATCTCGGTGCTCATGTTCGTGCTCTCCTTTGCCAAGCTCACCACGCCCAACGCCTACCTGCTGGTGGTGCACTACGACGAGTTCTGCGAGGCCGCCATCCAGAGCGAGCTCAACCGCAGCGTCAAGAGCAGCAAGCTGCGCTCCAAGACCCTCACCCGCGCGGGCGCGGAGATGACCTACGAGGTGCGCATCAGCGAGCGCACCGAGGTAGTCACCCGCATGCTGGACATCGAGGGCGTCCACGACGCCACGCTGGTCGCCTGCCAGAGCGAGGTCGGCGCGTAAAGGAGTAATACGCCATGGCGATTTCCGTGCCCCTGCGGCATGAGCTCAAGTTTTTCATCACCCCTCTGGAGTACCAGGTCCTCAGCCGCGTTTTGGACAAGGTCCTCTGGCGCGACGCAAACGGCGATGAAAACAACGAGTATCATATCCGTTCGCTCTATTTTGACACGCGCTTCAACGACGCCCTGCTCGACAAGATCAACGGCGTAAAGAACCGCGACAAGTTCCGCATCCGCATCTACAACTTCTCCGACCGCCTCATCCGCATGGAGTGCAAAACCAAGGTCGGTCAGCTCATCTCCAAGCGCTCCATCGCCATCCCGCGGCTTTTGGCCGAGCAGCTCATCGCGGCCGATCCCACGGGCCTGGAGCGCACGCGCAGCGGCCTCCTGCGGGACGTCTACCGCGAGATGGCGCTCAACGGCCTGCATCCCGTGGTCATCGTGGACTATGTGCGCGAGGCATACATCCACCCCGCCGAGGAGGTACGCATCACCTTCGACAAGCAGCTCCACACGGGCCTTGGTTCCATCGACCTGTTCAATCCCTATGTGCCCACCATCTCGCCCTTTGACAACGGCGAGATCATCCTGGAGATCAAGTTCAACCGCGTCATGCCGCCCTATATCCGCGACCTTCTGTGCGCGCACGTCAAGAGCGCCCAAAACAGTGCCATCTCCAAATACGTGCTGTGCAGGCGGTTTGAGAATTTTGAATAAGCCGGCACAAAGCAAAGAGCCGATCAGTTCGCCTGATCGGCTCTCAGCTTGTCGAAAAAGCTCGCCTGCGGCGATCTTTTCCGACAGGACACGTTTCCCCTGCGCTTTCAGCGCGGCCGGGGAAACGCGCAGGGAAACCTTGCTACGCAAGGCTTCCGAATCCAC
>CAUDEL010000025.1:0-42206 GCA_958448555.1 uncultured Eubacteriales bacterium
CTCCCAGAGACGTCCTCTCTTCCTTCACTGTCCAATATGTTTGACAAACCTACAGAGATGGCGGACATGTAAAAAAATGAGCCGGATTGGCCAGGTTTGTCCCAAACGAAACGAAAATACAGATTCTGGTATGCATTGACATCAGATGGATGGTTTTGTATAATAACAATCGGGTCTGTCTGGGGAAAAAGCCCAGGCCGAACCCCAGCCGTACAAGGATGTCCGGGCGCCGGTTACTGTGCAAGGCGTAGCGGCGTGAGGGCATCTGTCATAGCCGTGAGAAAAGCCGCCGGGAGGGCGGAGGGCGAAGCATGCCCAAGTCACCCGCCGGCAGTGCGCGAGGTGAATGGGGTGGACGGATACGATTGTGTCCGCTGTCTGTTCTGCGCCGTGGGGAGTGAGCAGACGGTCGTGCGGCAGGTCCGGGAGCGCGGATGGGGCAGCGCCCTCTTTGCGCAACGGGTCCGGCCCGTGATGCGCGACCATCGCTGGGTGGACACGCTCGCCCCGCTTCTGCCGGGCTACGTCTTTGTCTACTCCCGTTGGGGAGAAGCGTGCTATGACGATTTGCTGCGCCTGGATCATGTCCTGCGCGTCCTGCGCTACGAGAGCGGCGAGGACTGCCTGGCCGGGCGTGACCTCGCCTTCGCGGACTGGGTCTGGCGGCTGGAGGGCCACATCGGACTGCTCAAGGCCGTTCAGGCCGGGGACAGGATCCGCATCGTGGACGGCGTGTTTAGCCAGCTTCAGGGGACGATTTTGCGCATGGACCGCAGAAGGCGCACCGTCCACGTGGCGCTGGATACGCATGGGGCCATCCGGCAGATCTGGCTGGCCTACGAGATCGTGGAAAAGCTGGACGGCTGAGCCGTCCACGGAAAGGCGTAAGACGCATGGAGCGATCCATGGGATGCATCTGCTTGAGGGCTGCGCGGGGCGCTTTGCTGCTCGCGCTGGTTGTCTGCCTCTGTTTCCCCGCCCGGGCCGCGGTTTGGGTGGAGGGCATGGAGCTGGACATCGAACTGCCCTCGGGCAAAACCATTCAGGACAACCCCGGGGGGAGCCGCATCGATGTCGGCGGCGCTCAGTATACCGTGCTCGACGGCGGCGTGGAGCTGTTCTCCACCGTCAAGGCCACGGTGGAAAGCACCAACAGCTATTACCATATTCTGCTGACCCGCAGCTACCTGGACAGCCTCTCTGCCGAGGTGCGACGCTTCCTGGTCGGGCAGATCCAGTTCCGGCACCTGGAGAACTCCTCGGGGCTTTCGAGCATCGTGGTGCTGGAGGACAACGACCGCGACGGCACTTTCACCCTGGAGCGCATCCTCTATCCGGAGGGCATCTATCAGGAGTTCATCTACCTCAGCCGCAACGACGCGGGCGAGCTGGAGCCGCTTCACAGGCTCTACCTGATGAACTATCTGAGCAACGGGCGGCGCTACCAGACCTACGCCATCGTGGACGTGGATGCCGACGGCCTGGTGCTGGAGGCCCCCGACTCCTTCGCCGTGACGCAGGAGGACCAGCCGGACGTGCTGCTCTTTGCGGCTACGCCGACGGCGACGCCTACGGCCACGCCGAGCCCGACGCCTACGGCCACACCCACGGCCACGCCGAGCCCGACGCCGACGTCCACCCCGACGCCCACGCCGAGCCCGACGCCTACGGCCACACCGAGCCCGACACCCACGGCAACGCCTACAGCCACGCCGAGCCCGACGCCTACGGCCACCCCAACGGCTACACCTACGGCCACGCCAACGATTGCCCCGAACACGCTTACAAAGGTCGTGAAAGGTCTGCTGGACAACATCTGGTTTCTGGCGGCGCTGGCACTGGCCGTGCTGGTGCTGCTCATGACGGCCCTGATCCGCGGGCTGTCCAAAAGGAAGAAAAACGGCACGCGCTTCTACCGCCTCTCCCACATCGACCAGCGCATGCGCGGGCGTCAGGAGCCGGCGTATGACGCGACCGTTCCGCTGGCCGAGGTGTGCGCGCGATTCCGCTTCTTCGCCGCCAGCCGCCTGCACCTGTACTACGATCCCAAGGTGATCCGCCTCTTCATCGCCGGGCTGGCCATGAGCCGCCTGACGATCATCCAGGGCATCTCGGGAACGGGCAAGACCTCGCTGGCCTACGCCCTGGGCAAATTCGTGGGCAGGGACGCCACGATCATCCCCGTGCAGCCCTCCTGGCGCGACCGGGGCGATCTGCTGGGGTATCTCAATGAGTTCTCCCGCCGCTACAACGAGACCAGCCTCCTGGAGAGCATCTACGAGGCGGGTTACCGCGACGACGTGTACGTCTCCGTCCTGGACGAGATGAACATCGCGCGGGTGGAGTATTACTTCGCCGAGCTGCTCTCCATTCTGGAGCTTCCCTCGCAGGAGGAATGGGTTATCGGCATCGTGCCCGACCAGTGGCCCGGAGACCCCGTCCGCCTCAGGGATGGCAAGCTCCGCCTGCCGCCCAACATGTGGTACGTGGGCACCGCCAACAACGACGACTCGACCTTCGGCATCGCCGACAAGGTCTATGACCGCGCCATGGTCATCGACCTGGACGAGCGCGCCGAGCCCTTCGAGGCCCCCGACACGCCGCCCCTGCACCTGCGCGCCTCGGAGCTGTCCCGGCTCTTTGCCGCCGCGCAGGAGGGCTACCGCATGCCCCGGGAGCTGACCGAGCGTCTGGCGTGTCTGGACCGCTACCTCATCCAGCGCCTGCGCATCACCTTCGGAAACCGCATCCAGCGCCAGCTCAGCCTCTTTTTGCCCGTCTACGCGGCGTGCGGCGGCAACGAGCTGGAGGGCCTGGACTACCTGCTGTGCAAGAAGGTCCTGCGCAAGCTGGAAAACCAGAACCTCATGTACCTGCGCGAGGAGCTGGACGGCTTGGAGGCGCTGCTTGCGCAGCTCTTCGGCCCCGGCGTCATGACGGAGTGCCTGGCCTATCTCGGCCGGCTGAAAAAGATGGGTTAAGGCGTGATGATGGAAGAAACGGATCGGTTGTTTCGTTCGCTCATGGAGGTGTGCGAGGCGGTGGAGGGCTGTCCCGAGGCCGCCGGGCGCGCGCGCCTGTGCGCGGGCAGCTATGAGAGCGCAAGGCGTCTGGCCGCCCTCTCGCCCAGCGGGGAGTGGCTCGGGACGGTGCGGCGGCTCCTGCCGTATGTGGAGAAGGCCATCGACGAGCAGCGGCGCTTCATCCGCGCCCACCGCGAGGTGGTGCGGGTGGACCGCGCCAAGCGCGTGACCAGCGAGACGGTGCGGCACCTGGCGCAGCACAGCGAGTACATCACCCGCGTGGACCGCGACGGGAGCGTGCAGCCCGACCGGCTGCTGACGGTGGAGCGGGACGAGAACTACGCCATCTATGAAAACCGCTTCCTCTATACGCTGGTGACGCATCTGGAGAGCTTCCTGGCCCAGCAGGCCCGGGAGATGAAGGAGACGGACGGCACCCTGTCCTATACCTACCGCCTGGCGCAGGCAGGGCGGGAAGGGGCCTTTCAGTTGGAAGGCCGCATCGACCGCCTGCCCGGCCCCGGCGGGCAGGGGGCGTTTTCGGAGGTAGAGGATCTGCGAAAGCAGGCCGCGCGCCTGATGGACTCGCCCCTGATGCGCCTGCTCGTGGGCACCGCGCCCGTGCGCTATCCCGTGGTGCGGACCAACCTCATCAAGAAAAACCCCAACTTCCAAAAGGCGATGGAGCTCTACGAGTTCCTTATCGCCCATCAGGACGGCCTCATTGCCGTCTCCTTCGGCGAGGCGCCGGGACAGGCCGCCCCGGAGGCCGCCGGGGCGATGGGCGCGCTGGCCGCGCTGGCACAGGTGGGCGCACTGCTGGGCTCGGACGTGCAGCGCTGGAACGCGGCGCGGCGGGCCTGGCAGGAGGAAAACGAGCGCCGCCGCCTGGAGCGGCTGGAGAACGAGCGCCGCCGCGAGGAGGACATCCAGCGGCGCATCCAGCAGGCCCGGGAGGAAGAGGCCGCTTTGCACCGGGAGGAGATCGCCCGGCGCGAGGCGGAATTGTCCCTGCTGCGCGGCGAGCTCGAAAGGGCGCGGGCGGAGCAGGAGGCGCTCAGGCGCCAGGCCCGGGAGCGCGCGGCGCTGTGCCGCAGCTCGATGGAGGACCTGCGCGACCGGCTGGGCGCCATGCTCAGCGCCATGGAAAACACCGAAAACGGGGAGGCAGGAGGAAGCCAGTGAAACGACCCTACGGACGCAATCACAGGATGCTCTACCGAAGGCTTCTGCTGCTGGTGGGCGCGGTGGCACTGGTGGGCGTGGTTATCGCGCTGGTCTTCCAGCGCGCCGATCAGGGCCATGAGGCCCGGGGAAGCCTGGAAGGGCGCTTTGCTCAGGACCATGTCGTCTACGAGGGCGTCGAATACGAGCCCAAAAACGGCCTGAGCACCTTTCTTATCATGGGCATCGACACCACCGACGGGGGCACGGAGTACAACGGCCCCTACCGCAGCGGCGGCCAGTGCGACTTTCTGCTGCTGACCGTCATCGACACCCACGACAAGGTCATCCACCGCATCCAGATCGACCGTGACACCATGGCCGAGATCACCGTCCTGGGCGTTCTGGGCAACGAGCTGGGCACCAACACCCATCAGATCTGCCTGGCCCACGGCTTTGGCGACGGCAAGGCGCAGAGCTGCCGCTACACCGTCGAGGCGGTGCAGCGCCTGATGTACGGCATCTCCATCGACGGCTACTACGCCATGAACCTCGACGGCATCCCCGTGCTCAACGACCTGCTCGGCGGCGTCACCGTCACCATCGAGGACGATTTCTCCGCCTTTGACCCCGCCATGGTGCCCGGCGCGACCATCACGCTTCATGGAGAGCAGACCGAGCTGTTCGTGCGCTCGCGCATGGAGATCGGCGACGGCACCAACTTTTCCCGCATGCGTCGACAGCGCCAGTTCCTCAACAACGCCATCTCGCTCTCCTTTGAGCGCATCCGCGAGGACAACGGGTTTTTCGCCACCCTCCTGGACGGGCTCAATCCCTACATCACCACCGACATCGCCCGCGGCCGCATCCTCAACGAGGCCAACCGCGCCGCTTCCTATACCGTGGAGGAAACCATCAACCCCGAAGGCCAGTACGTGGACGGGGCTGACGGCTTTATCGAGTTCCACGTTGACCAGCAGGCTCTCATGGAGCTTGTGCTCGGGCTCTTTTATGAGCCCGTCTGACACGGTCGAAAGGCCGAAAGGCGTTTCGATATAGATTCCCCATCAACACCAGCAAAGGAGTCGATTAGCAATGAACAAGAAAGTTGTGGCGCTTGCGGTCGCGCTCGTCCTGTGCCTGACCTGCGTCAGCGCGCTGGCCGGCGCCAGCAAGACCACCCAGAACGTCGTCAGCACGACGACCACCAGCTCCGACGTCTCCGTCGTCGTGGCCCAGCCCACCGCCGAGACCAAGGCGATCCTTGAGGAGATTGCCGAGCTGGCCAACAACAATGTCAGCGTTGCCGAGTACTTCGGCATCGAGGACATCGAGCTGGCCGACGGCCTCATCGTCGATGAGCTGAAGGTTGACGAGCTCTTCCCCGTCATCCTCACCGGCACCGTCACCGGTTCCGCCACCGTCACCCTGAGCACCGCCGCCTCCTACACCGAGGAGGATGCCGTGGTGGTCCTGGTCGGCATCATGGTCGACGGCGAGATGGTCTGGACCCAGCTTGAGTGCACCGTGGAAAACGGCAAGCTGGTCGTCACCATCCCCGAGGAAATCGCTGCTGAGTTCGCCACCGGTTCTGTGAACCTGGCCGTTCTGAGCAATAAGGAAGACATCTGATCCCCTTCCCTGCGAATCTCACGAGAGCCTTGGGGGAATCGCTATTGTGAGATTCAGCGCTTGCGGCGGTCCGTCCGCCGCAAGCGCCATGACCTGATTATTACCGCTTCGGAGGAAACATGCAGCAATCACAGCAGCCCCAGACGCTCAGCGTCACGGGGGCAGAGATGCAACAGGAGACGGAAATCGACCTTCTGGAGCTTGGCTATGAGATCCTGGATAAGCTGAAATATATCATCGCAGCCGCCGTGCTGGGCATCATCCTGGCGGGTGTGTACGTGTTTGCGATTGCTGTGCCGACCTATGAGGCGGTTGCAAAGCTTTACGTACTCAATTCCAACGATTCCGTCGTCAACCTCTCCGACCTCCAGCTGGGCAACTACCTGGCCTCCGACTATACGGAGCTGTTCAAGACCTGGGAGGTCAAGGAGATGGTCCGCACCAACCTCGGGCTGGACTATTCCTATGAAGAGCTCGAGAGCATGGTCAAGGTGGACAACCCCGCCGATACACGCATCCTCTACATCACCGTCACCTCCACCAACCCGCAGGAGGCCCGGGCCATGGCCAACGAGTACGCAAGCGTCGTCAGCGACTATGTCTCCAAGATTATGGCCGCCGAGCGCCCCAACCTGCTCTCGGAAGCCATCGTCCCCGACTCGCCCGTCAGCCCCAAGAAGGCGCAGACCCTCATCATCGGGATGCTGCTGGGCCTTGCGCTGTCGATGGGCGTGGTCGTCCTTCGCTTCATCATGGACGATTCCATCAAATCCGTGGACGACGTTGAAAAACACCTGGGCCTGCCGGTCTTTGCCATCGTGCCGATGACCCATCAGCAGGCCGCCTTTTCCAAGAGCAGAGGTGGCAAGCGATGAAAAGCATGACGCTGCGCAATATCCCCGTGCTTGACTACGCGACCACCGAGGCGATCAACACGCTGGCCAGCAACGTGATCTTCTCGGGCACGCAGTACAAGTCCATCATGATGACCAGCTGCGACGCCAACGAGGGCAAGAGCTTCATCTGCTTCCAGCTCGCCGAGCGCCTGGCTTTTCTGGGCTATTCGGTCATCATGGTCGATGCCGACCTCAGAAAGTCCGTCTTTCTCAGCCGCTATGACGTCGCCTGCAAGGACCCTGTCCTGGGCCTTACCCATTTCCTGGCCGGAAGGTGCGCCATGGAGCAAATTGAGTATGCGACCAACATCCCCAACCTCTACGTGGTTCCCAGCGGCAAGGAGGTCATCAATTCCCTGCCCCTGCTCACCTCCGCGCGCTTCGCTTCCCTGATGAAGGACCTGGGCAGGCGCTACAACTTCGTCCTCGTGGACGCGCCTCCCGTCGGCCTGATTGTCGACGCCGCCATGATTGCCAATGTCTGCGACGGCACACTCTTCACCGTCACCAACGAGCGCATCTCCCGCCGTGAGCTCAAGTCCGCCATCCGTCAGATTCAGAACTCCGGCTGCGCTGTCCTTGGCATCATCCTTAACAAGGTCGTCATGGAAACGCACAAATCCAGGAAGTATTATTATAAGTCCTACTACTCCCATTACAGCAGCGAGGAGTACGTCAGCAAGGATAAAAAGCCCACCGCCCAGTCTCCCAAGCGCCTGTCGCACCGCGAAGGGGCCTCGCACGCCTCGGCCGCCGCTAAAAAGCAGAAGGCGGGCGAAGACTGATGGGCTTTGTCGACATCCATCAGCATGTCGTCTACGGCGTGGACGATGGCCCCAGGTCTGCGGAGGAGTCTCTGGAAATGCTGCGCCTGGCCCAGCGGGACGGCGTAACGCACATCATTGCCACCAGCCATGCCTATCCCGCCATGGAGCCCTTTCCTGCGGAGCGCTATCTACGCCATCTCGGCGTGCTGCGCCAGGCCTGCCGGGATGAGGGAATCGCCGTTTCGATCTCCGCCGGCTGCGAGATCTTCTATTCCGATGTCGCCATCCGCCAGCTTCAGGAGCGCCGCATCCCCACCTTAGCGGACACGTCCTGCGTTCTGGTTGAGTTTGACCCGCTCACGCCCTGGGAGGGCATCCTCGACGCGGTCCGCAAGCTCTCCAACCGGGGCTATCGGACCGTCGTTGCGCACTGCGAGCGCTATCAGGCGCTCTATGGCCGCCTGGAGGAGATTCGCCGGCTCAGGAGCGAGTTCCCCGTTGCCTTTCAGATCAACGCCAACACCATCATCGGGCGTCTGCCCCGGAAGGTGCGCAAATTCCGCGACGGGATGCTCGACGGCGGCCTGACCGACTTCATCGCCTCGGACGCCCACAACTGCACCAGCCGCCCCATCCGCCTCGCCCAGGCCTTTGCGGAGATAGAAAAGCGCTTCGGCGCTTCCCTTGCGCGGGCGCTGTTTGTGGACAATCCCCGGGAGCTTATCAACGCCGGCCGCACGCCGGCAGACGCCGCCGGCCCGACCTGAGGAATGTTTCGGCGGAAAGGGACGGCAAGTCAAACGTGAAATAGCGGCAATACGCGCCATTGAATATGGACCGGGGAAAAGGTTCCCCGGTCTCAGCGTGTCGAAAAAGCTCGCCTACGGCGATCTTTTCCGACAGGTATGCGCCGTTTCCCTCTCGCCCCTGCGGGGCTCCCGGGCGGGAAACGGCGTAAGGAAACCTTGCTTTGCAAGGCTTCCGAACCCACCGCGCATGTCGCTGGGTTCGGATTTCATTCGGAGGGCTACAGCCCTCCGAACCTCCCATAAGGTTTTTTGACAGTCTGGGACCGGGGAAAAGGCTCCCCGGTCTTTTTTTGATGTTTACGCTTTCGCCGTCCTTCCCGGCCCCGAGTGCGTCAAGAGGAAGGCGTCAAATTTTATAGTTGTTACAGTGCAAGCATCGTCTTCCATTTTTTCTTAATCTATGATATAGTAAACACAACACTTGATTTTCAAGGAGGTTGCAATGATGAAAAACAGGAAAGTTCTGGCCGGGCTTGTGGCCATTGTTTTGCTGTGCATGATGCTGCCTGCGATGGCGTCGGCAAACACGGGCAGCATGTATGTGAAAACCAGCAATGGCGGCAGCGTACATCTCAGAAAGGATCCCATTGCTCCGGCAAACAACGTGCTGACCGAGGTTCCCTATGGTGCTGTGGTTGACATCCTGAGCTACGTGTCCGACCATAAGTGGGCGCATGTCGCATACACGAGCGGCGGCCGCACCTGGGAGGGCTACATGATGACCCGCTACCTGGTGGTGGAGAAGCCCACCGGGAAGAAGGAGGATGACAACAAGTCCACCACGCCGCAGATGCCCAATTTCAAGAACTTCAAGCTCGTTGAGCCCTATGAGGTCGTCGTCAGGCCGTCCAAGCCTAACGGCTATGTGAACTTCCGCTGGGCGCCCTCTTACGACTGCCGCGTCATCATGCGCTGCTACGCCGGCTATCCGCTTACCGTAATCGCTCAGGACAATAACTGGGCGCAGGTGAGCGATCCCCAGACCGGGTATGTGGGCTTTATGTACCGCAAGTATATGACGGTCGTGGATGACGGGACGAGCGTTGGCGCGGTCCTCAACGACTGAGCCGCCGTGGCATAATCTATGAAAAGAGGTGCAAAAATGATGAAAAAGATTTTTGCGTTGCTGCTTGCTGTCATGCTGGTGCCGGCGTTTGCGCTGGCGGAGACGGCGGAACCCGTAAGCGTGCAGGTGAACGATACGCTGAGCATTTCGGTGGTTGTGCCCGATGGCTATGCGTTTGAGGAAAGCTGGTACGGGGATGTGCTCTATGCGCAAATGACCCCCGAGGAGGAAGACGGGCTGCTGATGGTTCTGTCCATGGGCTATTCCGAGGAGTATGCGGACCGTTCGATCAACGATTTGTCGGACGAGGAGCTGGAAAACCTGATCGCCGTCTCCAAGGAGGATTTCGCCAACCCAACGGAGACGATTTCCCAGACCTCGGAGGGAACCAAGCTCATCATCGTGGACGAGAACTCCGAGCATGACGAGTACGTGGAGATCTATACGGTCTATGACGGGTACTTCATCGGCCTGCTGCTGGAGCTGGCCGGGGATGTGCAGGTTTCCGAGGAAGAACTGGATGTCGCCGTGAAATTCCTGAGCGATATGCAGTTCCACCATACGGAGGAGTAAGACAAACCAGGGGCGTCGAAGCCCAGGAGCCACCGATTCCGAAAGGAATTGGTGGCCTTTTTTTTAAAGGCCCGCCGCGGGAAAACGCGGCGGGACGAACGGGGATCAGAGGCGCTTCATGACGGGGATCACATCCAGCGGAGCGGGCGCGTCGATCCATAAGCCGCCCGCGTGCTCTTCGCCGGTATCGATGTTCTGCCAGCGGCCCGCGGGCAGGTAGACGCGCCGGGTCTGCGCGCCCGCCTCCAGCACCGGCGCAACGAGGTAGTCCGGGCCGAACATGTACTGCGTTTCCAGGCCCCAGCACACCTCATCCTGCGGGAAGTCGAAAAACATCGGACGCATGACGGGCTCGCCCGTCTCGTGCGTGCGCCGCATCAGGCCGCGGACATAGGGGCGCAGGCGCTCGCGCAGACCGAGATATTTGCGGCAGATGGCATAGACCTCCTCGCCGTAGCTCCAGACCTCGTTGTCCGCACCGGATGCGCACATGCCGCCACCGTGATCGCTCATGGGCGGCCGGTCGTGCGGCTCACGGTCGCCGTGCAGGCGCATCACCGGGCAGAAGCAGCCCCACGCAAACCAGCGGGCGAACAGCTCGCGGAAGGCCGGGTCATTCGGATTGCCGCCGTGAAAGCCGCCGATGTCGGTCGTCCACCAGGGGATGCCCGCCATGCCCATGTTCAGGCCGGCAGCAAGCTGGTTGCGCAGGCTTTGGAAGCTGGAGGCGATATCCCCGCTCCATACCAGCGCGCCGTAACGCGCCGAGCCGGCCCACGCGCAGCGAAGCAGGTTGACCACCGCCTCCGTTCCCGCGGCCCGCATGCCGTCGAAAAAGGCCTTGGCGTACATCACGGGGTACAGGTTGCCGACCTGCAAATTGCTGCCCACGTGGTAGCGATAGTTGTCAAAGTCGTAGACGCTGTACTCCGGCTCGGCCACGTCCAGCCAGAACAGCTTGACGCCCTTGTCGTAGTAGTTGCGCTTGACGGTCTGCCACACATAGTCGCGCGCCTCGGGGTTGGTGGCGTCAAAGAAGGTGCAGCTTCCCAGAAACTCCATCGTGGTTTTCACCCCGCGCTCGGTATGCACCAGCAGCCCGCGGTTCCACATGGGTTCGTAGTTTTCGCTCTTCTGATCCACCGTGGGCCAGACGGACACCATCAGCGCGATCCCCATCTCCTCCAGCTCCCGGATCATCGCGTCAGGATCGGGCCAGTATTCCGGGTCGAATTTCCAGTCGCCCTGAAGCGGCCAGTGGAAGAAATCCACCACGATCACGTCGATGGGCAGGCCGCGGCGCTTGTATTCCCGCGCCACCCGGAGCAGTTCCTCCTGCGTGAGATAGCGCAGCTTGCACTGCCAGAAGCCCAAGCCGTATTCGGGCATTTCGGGCGGTGTGCCCACGGCCCGCATGTAGGAAGCATGGATTTGTGCGGGCATGTCGCCTGCGCAGACCCAGTAATCCAGCCCCTTGGTCGCCCACGCCTTCCAGACGGTCAGGTTCTTGCCGAAGGTCACCTCGCCGATGGCCGGGTTGTTCCACAAAAAGCCATAGCCCCGGCTGGACACCACAAAGGGCACGCTCGCCTGGGAGTTGCGATGCGCAAGCTCCAGCGTGCAGCCCTTGATGTCCAGGCAGTCCTGCTGGTACTGTCCCATGCCAAAGAGCTTTTCGTCGGGGTTGGCCTCGAAGCGGGCCGTCAGCCGGTAGTCTCCGCCGGTCAGCCCCTTGAACTCGCGGCCCTCGATTTCCAGCGCGGAGCAGTCCCTGCTTTGCAGGTCGCGGCGGTTGCGCGCGAACTCCTCCAGCAGCAGCTCTCCCTTTTGGTTGTAGAACACCAGCTTGCCGCCCCGCGTGATCTCGGCGCGGATGCGGCCGTTTGCGATGCTGGCGGCGTCGCCGCGGATGACGATTTCCGCCCTGCCGCCGGGCCTGTCAAGGAGCGCCCCGTCGCGCCCCTCCAGAGGGCAGCCATACTGCACGGCGCGCACGCGCAGGGCGCTCTCGCCCCACGCCTCCACGCAAAGGGTCTCTCCGCCGAAGCGGCGAATCAGCCGTCCCTGCCCGTCCACATGAAACATACCATTCATCCTTTCACAGCGCCGCTGATGTGATTTTTGCATAAGCCACGGAAAAAGCCGTCAGATAGCCCCATCCGCTGGTACATGAAGCTGAAAATACCGCTCTCAAACGAGTTGCCTGTCGTATTGCCGCAAAGCTTTTGCCGCCCCAACGGCGGCTTGTTCTGTCCTCATTGTACCTGAGCGGACAGAAATTGACAAGAGGTGAAACACGCCTTTTGCAAATCCAGAAAAATTCCTGCACAGGTATTGCATTTTCCCTGGAGCTTTGATATAATATCCTCCGTTGGTCGGGCAAATCCGTTTTGCGCGTCCACGCATGGGGCTATAGCACAGTTGGTAGAACGAGTTGTTCGTACTGTCGCCCCAAGGGTTTGAACACCGTAAGCAGTTAATGGTGAATCTGCACAAAATTCATCGGGAATATTTGGGGCATTAGCACAGTTGGTAGCGCGCTACATTCGCATTGTAGAGGTCACCGGTTCGAATCCGGTATGCTCCACCATCACAGCAAAATCCGAACCCTCGCGGTTCGGATTTTGTCGTTCAAACAGGCGTTTCCCCTTTCGCGCCGCTTGAAAATATGGTCTCGGTTTTTTGCAGCGAACGAAAAGCTGGTTTTTTTGCGTCTATATCAATGAGCTGGCAAGAAAGGGAGGGATGCCCATGATGGTCGAGGAGCTCATTGATCGGTATGGGGACGACATCCTGCGGCTTTGTATCGCCTATCTGGGGGATCGCGGGATGGCGGAGGATGCATTCCAGGAAACGTTTCTGAAGGCATGGCGCTCACGGGACGCCTTTCGCGGCGAGAGCAGCGAAAAAACCTGACTGTGCACCATCGCGGTCAACACCTGTCGGGACCAACTGCGCTCCCGCTGGTTTCAGATGTGGCGCAAAAGCCAGCCAATCGAATCTTTGCTGAACCTGACCGCGCCGCAGAAAGCGGACGAGACACCGCTGCTGGAGGCCGTGTTTTCCCTGCCGGGGATGTATCGGGAGGTCGTTCTGCTCTATTACGAGCAGGACATGAGCCTTAGGGAAATTGCGGATATGCTGCACTTGTCCGCAAACACTGTCTCCACGCGCCTGCGCCGCGCGCGCAGGAGGCTGGAAAAAGCGCTGAAAGGAGAGATCGCACCATGACAAAGGAAGCGTTTCGCGCCCACTATCGCGAGGAGATGGCCTGCGTGCGTGTCTCTACGCGGCTAAGGAGAGAAACCCTGGACCTCATTGCGGGAAGGGAGAGTCCGATTGTGAAACGAAAGCTTTCATTTGCTGCAGTGCTTGTGATTCTCCTGCTGCTGTGCGCCGCCGCGCTGGCCGCAGCCACGCGCTTTGGCGTGCTGGATTTCACGGGGCGTTACGCCGGCGTCCATACGCCTGAGGACGCCCGGCAATACCTGCAGACCGACGTCCTCCATCTGGAAAACGAGCTGGTGACGGCGGACGTGCGCGAGGTGTTCTACGACGGTCTTACCTCTCGCATGACGATTGACGTGAAGGCCAGAGACGAAGCGGTCATGTTGCTTGGCGAGGACATGACGATGGATGACAACTGGCAAAACATGCTGCGCATGGATCATGAATGGGACCCTGACGACCTTCGCACGGCGCGGGATGTGTTTGTCCAGGGCGACTACCGGTCTGTCTGGACGGTGGAGAGCCGGCTCGATGTCGTTGGGGAGCGGGACAAGGGCGGCGTCAGCGACTTTCATCTCAATGATGACGGCACGCTCACGCTCTATCAGGAGAGCTTTTTTGACGGCTCGGAGAAGCAGCGTGAAATAGAACTCGTCCTGTGCCTGATTCCCTTTGATGAAGAGCTTGAACAAAGGGACCTCGCGGACCGGGTCTGGCTCAGGGGAACGCTTTCGCTCACGGAAGCCGCCTATGACAAACAGATTTACGAAAGCACAGGGACCTGCGAATATCCCAGCGTCGGCGTGAGGGTGGAGCAGCTGACAATCGAAGTCAGAGCGCAGGAAATCTATGCCTTCATCGACTTTGCCGTGACGGACCCCGAGCGGTACGCCGTGGTCGGCGACGGCCTGTGGTTTGAGTTTGTCGATTCAAAGAGCACCGAGACGGCGCCCTGGGACCAGCGCCTGCCGGGCGGGCTGCGCGGAGCGGGGAATATTGTGAAATTGGGCGAGAATCGCTTCCGACAGACAGAGACGCTCGGACGCGACGAACTGTACGCCGCCTACACCCTGCGCGCTTATGACGCCTGGGAAAAGACGCGTTTTGAGTCCTGCGAAATCGCCGTAGCGCCCGTGCCGGAGAGCTGAAAAACGGGTCCCGCCTACAAAAGAATGTCCATGCCGTCATAAGCGAAGGAGACGTGATCGAGCGACCTTTCGAGCCTGCGGTAATGGGCATACGACTTGCCCCAGTACTCGTCGATATGGGTCACGACGATGCGTCCGATCGCGTAGCGGCGTTTGATTTCCATGATTTCCTCCAAAGTGAACATATCCTGGCGGAACGGAGCGTCTCTGAGCAGCGACCCGTCCCTGAGGATTCCGTCATCGGAGACAAGCCCCACAATCAACACGTCCGCACCGGCGTAGAGGTCGTTGTGGACAAACGGCTTGATGTCACAACAAGCATAGATCGCCTTTTTGTCGCCTTCGGTCAGGACGTAAAAGGTCATGTTGCCGCGATGCGTTCGATTGTTGACCAGGTCGATTTCAATGCGGCCGATTTTGAGATGATTGGTCCTGTGGATGGAGATGCAATGGAGAACCTCCTCATAATAGCGCAGACCGTCTCCGTTCCAGGCGTTGATATCGTCCACGACCTCCGGCAGGGCGATAAACGATATGGGAGAGCCCCGGTCTGCAATGCAGTCATAGCCAAGGGGCTCCACGATGCGCATGCCCCTGGTATGATCCGGGTCCTTGTGAGAGAGGGAGAGGTATCTGATTTCCGAAATGCCCTGCCTGTCACAGGCCACGCCGATGTCCTCCGGCGTGTCGATGAGCATTTTGATGTCGTCGATGTACAGGCTCGGCCCCAGCCGCTGATAGCGCCCCCTCCGGCGCCGGGCCTCC
Organism: uncultured Eubacteriales bacterium; assembly: GCA_958448555.1. GTDB lineage: Bacteria > Bacillota > Clostridia > Christensenellales > Aristaeellaceae > Limiplasma. The sequence continues at coordinate 15,072 of CAUDEL010000025.1, forward strand.
TGACAGATGGGACAGCTGCAAAAGGGATTGGGGATCTGGAACATGCCCCCGCTTCCCACGATTTTCAGCTTTATCCGCTATTCCTCCTTCAAGAGCAGCCTTTGGATATGGCCGATGATCCGCTCCGGGGTTTCGCTCCCCACCGGCAGCACGGGCGAGAGCATCCGAACCCCCTGGTAGGAAAAAAGAAGGATGTCGATGACCTCCCCGGCATCGATGTCCCGAAACTCTCCGCGCCTGACCCCGTAGGCGATAAAATCGCTCCACATGGCCCTGGAATCAAGGTACTGCCGGTAAAGCGCGTTTTCCCCGCCGCCGGGGCGCCGTTGGCGATAGAATTCCAGGATCGCCAGGCTCAAGGCGCCGGAGCCGTCGAGCATTTCATTTCGGTAGCGCTCCAGAATCCCGCTGAGGATGTCGCGGGCCGCAATTCCGCCGCGCATCTTTTCGGAAAACTCCTGCCGCTGCGCATCCAGCATAAGCTCCAGAATCTCCGAAAAAATCTGCCTCGTGCTCTCATAATGCCTGTACAGGCCGCCCCTGCTCAGGCCGGTTGCCAGGCAGATGTCTTTCATGGTGACGCTGTCAAACCCCTTTTGTGCAAACAGGAGCAGGGCCTTCTCCCGAATCAACGCCCTTGTCTCCTCACCCTTTTTGCCCATCCGATCACCTTCAAAACGCGACATTTATGTCGCTTTTATGATAATAAGATAAAGGCGATCTGTCAAGCCCCGAGAAAAAAGCAACGCCTTCCTGACGTTTTCGGACAGGAGGGCGCAGCTTGTCTAAAAAGTCCGCCTGTAGTGGGCCTTTCCGACAGGTTTACGCCGGCCGCCTACTCCGCCTGTGACTCCGCCGGGCGGTGGCGGATGAAAAAACCCAGATTGCTGCCAAAGTGCGGGTCCAGGGGGATCAGTTGCTCCATCATTCGAACTTCCCTGACGGTCGTGCTCATGGTTTCGCTGCCCCGCCTGCGGGTCGCGTTGACTCCTTCGGTGGGAAAGTGCCCACAGGGCACACGCTTCCCTCCGATGCCACAGGGGTGACGCTTCCCTGCGCGCCTGCCGGGGTTTGAGGCAGAGTCCCGGTCGCTCAATCGTCACGGCGGGCGCTGGCCGCGTCCGCCGCTCTTTTCGCTCCCCACCTGCGGGTTGCTTTGCCACCTTCGGTGGCAACAGCCCATAGGGCTGCCGCTTTCCTCTGGTACCCAAAGCCTTATTCCGCAGCATTTTCCCTGAGCGTTGCGAGCGCCCGAAGGGCGCAGGAAACGCGGCTTTCTCCCAAATAGGGGCTTTTCAACGGTCTGAAGCCCCATTTTTGGGCTTTTTTCATGGGCTTAGAAAAGCGAAGCCGTATGCGAACAGGCGCTTGAGGTCCGTCCAGGCGCGATTGCGCGTAGGCGCGTCCAGCACCACGGCGATGAGCGTGTGCCCGTCCTTCTGTGCCGCGCCCACATAGCAAAAGCCCGCATGCGACGTGTACCCGCTCTTGACCCCCGCCGCGCCTTCGATATAGAAGGGCGAATCGGGTTTGAAAATCTCATAGGCGTTTTGAATGAGCAGCTCGTCCCGTTTGGAGGTGGCGGGCAGGACATAGCTCAGGCAGGTGACGATTTCGCAGAACACCGGGTCCGTCAGGCCCTGCCGCGTGAGGATGGCCAGGTCGCGCGCGGTGGAGTAGTGCTCCGGGTCGTGGTAGCCGTGCGGATTGACGAAATGGGTGCCGGTCATTCCAAGCTCCCGCGCGCGCTCGTTCATGCGGTCCACAAAGGCGCTCACGCTGCCCGCGCACAGCTCGGCCACGGCGTTGGCCGCGTCGTTGCCCGAGCGGATGATGAGCCCGTAGAGCAGGTCCCGCATGGACATCTGTTCGCCCTCGTAGACGGGTACCAGCGAGCTGTCCTTGGGAACATCCGCCGCGCTGGCGGGAATGGTGACGGTTTCATCAAGACCGCCGTATTCCAGCGCCACAAGCAGCGTCATGATCTTGGTGGTGCTTGCGGGGTAGCGCTGCGCATCCGCCTCATATGCAAACAGCACATTGCCCGTAGGGGCGTCCATGAGGATGCAGGACTGGCTGTAGAGATCGTCTTCCGAAAGCGCCAGCGGCGTGCTCTCATCAAAATAGATGGGCGCCTCAAAGCCGTACACGCTCAGGTCGCTCATCAGCAGCTCGACCAGCCCGGGCGTGGCGACCCCGTCCAGGGCCATGCCGGGCACGCCAAGCTGCGTCATGCGCTGCTCAAAGAGCCGCACGGCGGCCTCCGTGTTCGCGCCGTAGACGCCGTCGGCATCGTCCACCAGGAGCTTGAGATCGATCAGCCTGTTTTGAAGCTGGCGCACGCGGTCCCCCCGGCTGCCAAGCCGCAGGGTGCGCAGGGAGGTCTCGGCCTGCGCGTCAAAGAGCAGGGAGAGCGTCTGCGCGTCGGCCTCCCCGGTCTGGGACACATCGTAGCCGGCAGCCTGCAAAAGGCGCTGCGCCTCCTCCACGCCGGCGGCGGTCTGTTTTCCGTAGATGCCGTCGGCCGCGCCGGCGGTCAGACCCAGGTCCAAAAGCCGCTGCTGAAGCTCCACCACCGCCTCGCCCGTGTCGCCCGAGGCGAGCGGGGTACGCGTCGTCTCCGCTGCGGCGCAGGCACAGAGCGGAAGCAGCACGGCCAGCAACAGCGCAAGCAAGCGTTTCATCTTTCGTTGGACTCCTTCCCTTGCGGCATACCTTCAATAAATGATACGATTCTCCCTCCCCAAACCCTGCCGGTCATGGATCAAAAATTGCGCGCATATCCTGCGGCGGAGGGATGGAGTATGAGGCACGGGTATCCGCCGGTATGGCTGTCGGCCGCGCTGCTGGCGCTGGCGCTGATGTGGAGGATGGTAGGCGCGCCGCTGACGGCGCAGCAGCTTGGCGACATGCACACGCCGCTATGGCAGGCGCGGGTGCTTTTGCCCACGCGCATCGAGCGGGTGCTGAGGCTGTGGCTGCCGGGAGCGCAGGCGGCGCAGGCGCAGACCATTCGGGAGGAGGCCATGGGCGAGGAGGGCCAGGCGCTGGACCGTTTGGCCAATGGCGAGGAGCAGCCCTTGCTCACCGTGTATCTGGCCCGGGAGGGACGCTTTGAGCAGATGGCGCTGGAGAGCTATGTCTGCGGGGTGGTGGCGGCGGAGATGCCCGCCGCCTATCATCTGGAGGCGCTCAAGGCGCAGGCGGTGGCCGCCCGCACGCGCGCCCTGTGGCAGATGGAAAACGGCGGCTGCGCCCTGCACGAGGGGGCGGATATCTGCACGGACAGCGCGCATTGCCAGGGCTACGCCACGCCTGACCAGTGCCGCGAAATTTGGGGAGCGGAATACACGGTCTATCGCGACCGCGTGGTGGAGGCGGTCGCGGCTACGAGGGACGAGCTGATTACCTACGCAGGCCAGCCGATCACTGTCATGTACCATGCCATCAGCGGCGGGCGCACGGAGGACGCGCAGGCCGTGTTCTCGCAGGGCTTTCCGTACCTGGTCAGCGTGGAGAGCGGCGGCGAGGAAGGCGCGCGGGGGTTTCAGCAGGACACGCGGCTGACCTTTGAGGAAATTGCCGAAAAACTCAACGCCGCCCTGGACATGAAGCTCACGCCCCAGGAGGTGGCGCGGACGCTGACGGTGGAGGGCTATACGGATTCCGGCCGCGTGGCTGCCATGCTCGTGGGCGGCAGGCGGGTGGAGGGCGCGGCGTTTCGTCAGGCGCTGGGGCTGCGCAGCACCTGGTTTACGCTGTCCATGGATGAACAGGCCGTGACCTTTCATCAGCAGGGCTACGGGCACGGCGTGGGCATGAGTCAGGCGGGCGCCAACAGCATGGCCGCGGACGGCGCGGACTACCGCTCGATCCTGATGCACTACTATCCCGGCGTCGCGATTGAAAAGCGCTGAATCCGCATAGCATGCCTCCCCGCGGGCCAAGCTATGCCCGGAGGGATGCGCATGCAGAACAACCGCTTTGTGGAGGGCGTGCGCCGCGCGTACGCCCGCTATGACCGCCTGATGGAAAAGCAGGGCTTTTACATCGTGCTGGCGGTGTGCGTGCTGGTCATCGTGCTCAGCGCGCTGTATACCTTTGAAATCAGGGATCAGTGGGAGGAGCCGCCCGCCGCCGCGGAGGAGGAAGCGCTGGCCGCCGGCGGCTCGCAGGAGGCGCAGACGCTCAGCGACGCCAAGGCGCTGGTGGAGAGCCAGGGGGCGCAGCAGTTCGCCTTTCCAACCGAAGCGCCCCTGCGCTTTACCCAGCCCGTCGAAGGCTTTACCGGTCGCGGCTTTTCCGTCACGGAGCCGCAGTTTTTTTCCAAAACCAACGTTTGGCAGGTTCATCCCGGCATCGACCTGCTCTCGGACTATGGCGCCGTGGTCAAGGCGTGCGCCTCCGGGAGCGTATCGGACGTATGGGAGGACAATCAGCTCGGCCTGTGCGTGCGCATAAGCCATGAGGGAGGCTACGAAAGCCTCTACGCCGGCCTGAGCAGCGCCGATTATGCGCGCGCGGGCGATCCCGTGGTTCAGGGACAGACCATCGGGCATGTCGGAAACGGCGTCCTGGCCGAAAGCGATGCGGAGCCGCACCTGCATCTGGAGATCTGGAAGGACGGCCGGGCCGTGGATCCCATCGCCGTCTTTCTGGGGGTTGACAACAACAAAATGTAATGATACATTATGAAACGTTACAAAACATTTTGCGGAGGCGGAAAGCATGTGCGGAATTGTTGGGTATATCGGAAGCAAGCAGGCATCGCCGGTGCTGCTGGAGGGTCTGGAGCGGCTTTCCTACCGCGGCTATGACAGCGCGGGCGTGGCGGTGATCGGTCCCGAGGGGCGCATCAGCGTGCGAAAGGCCAAGGGCAGGCTGGAAAACCTCAGGGCTCTGCTTTCCCAAAGCCCGGTGCAGGGCGTTATCGGCATTGGCCACACGCGCTGGGCGACGCATGGGGAGCCCAGCGACCTCAACGCGCATCCGCATACGGACGTCAAGGGCGGCATCGCGGTGGTGCACAACGGCATCATCGAGAATCATGAGTCCCTGCGCAGGTATCTGGAGAGCACCGGCGCGCGCTTTGTCAGCCAGACCGATACGGAGGTGGTGGCGCATCTGCTCAACCATCTCTATGACGGCGACATGCGCCTTGCGCTCATCCGCGCCATGGGCATGCTGGAGGGAAGCTACGCGCTGGGCGTGATCTGCGACCGTGAGCCCGACACCCTCTACTGCGCGCGAAACGACAGCCCTCTGGTCATCGGCGCCAAAGACGGGGAAGGGTTCATCGCCTCCGACATTCCGGCCCTGCTGAGCCATACGCGCGACGTGATCTTCCTGCAGGACCGCGAGATCGGGATTTTGAACCGGCGCGGCGTGAGCGTGTACGACGCCTACGGCAAGACCCGGCAGCACGCCGTGTTCCATGTGGACTGGGATCTCTCCAGCGCCGAAAAGGGCGGCTATGCCCATTACATGCTCAAGGAGATCCACGAGCAGCCCACGGCCCTGCAAAGCACCTTCGCGCCCAGGGCCTCGGCGCCCGGGACCTATGAGTGGCTGCCCGTCACCCGCGAGCAGGCCCGCGCGCTTTCCAAAATCAGCATCGTGGCGTGCGGCACCGCCTACCATGCGGGCATGGTGGGCAAGTATGCCATCGAGCGGCTCGCGCGCGTGCCGGTGGAGGCGGAGATCGCCAGCGAATACCGATACCGCGATCCCATCGTGGGGGAAAACGAGCTGTTCATCGCCGTGTCGCAAAGCGGCGAAACCGCCGATACGCTGGCCGCCCTGCGCGAGGCCAAGCGCCGCGGTGCGCGCGTGATGGCCATTTGCAACGTGGTCGGCTCCACCATCACGCGCGAGGCAGGTGAGGAGAATACCCTCTACACCTATGCAGGTCCCGAAATCGCCGTGGCAAGCACAAAGGCATACATCACGCAGGCCGAGCTGATGGTGATGCTGGCGGTGGCGCTGGCGGACCTGCGCGGCACCATCGATTCCGGGCGCGCGGCGCGGCTCATGGAGGAGCTGGCCGCTCTGCCCCGCAAGGCGGAGGCGGCGCTGGGCGTGGAGGAACAGCTCCAGCGCCTCACCAGCATGCTCAGCCAGAAGCGGCACGTGTTCTTTGTGGGACGCGGGATGGATTACGCGCTGTCCATGGAGGCGGCGCTCAAGCTCAAGGAGGTCAGCTATATCTTCAGCGAGGCCTACGCGGCCGGTGAGCTCAAGCACGGCCCCATCGCCCTGCTCAAGGAGGGACGGCTGGTGGTCGCCACCGTCACCCAGCCCGCGCTGCTGGAAAAGACCCTGAGCAACCTGCGCGAGGTCTCCGCGCGCGGCGCGCAGGTGGTGGCGGTGTGCCGGGAAAGCCTCGCCGCCAAGGTGCGCGGGCAGGTGGACGAGGTCATCGCCGTTCCCGATGCGGACGACCTCATCGCGCCGCTTCTGGCGGTCATTCCGCTCCAGCTCTTTGCCTACGGCATGGCGGTGGCCCGCGGCTGCGACGTGGATAAGCCGCGCAACCTGGCCAAGAGCGTAACGGTGGAATAAGGGGCCGATATAGACGGGCGCCCGTGCGAAAACCGCACAGGCGCCCGTTTCCTTATTTATCCCCGCAGGGGGAACACCGCCTCGTGGATGCGGCCGTCATCCACCAGAATCAGCCGCCCGTCGCGAAGCTGCTCGCCGTCCGCCGAGGGGAAGGGGCAGTCGCGCGAGGCTCGCAGGTGATAGGTGGAGGCGCCGAAGCGGTAGGTCACGCGCAGGTCATCCCATCCCGGCGGGGCCACGGGCCGGAAGCGCAGCACGTTCGCGCTCTTTTGAAACCCAAGGAGCTGCGTTAGCACCACGTATTGCAGCCAGCTTGCACTGCCGGTATACCAGGTCCAGCCGCCGCGCCCGCGTTGCTGGGGATTGGCGTACACATCCGCGGCAAGCGCATAGGGCTCCACCCGGTAGCGCAGGGCGAGCTGGCGCGTGGCGCAGCGGTGGACGGGGAGCAGGGAGGAGGCAAGCTCCCAGGCGCGCGCGTCCTGGCCGAGCTGGTGCAGGGCCGCCACGGCCCAGCAGGCGGCATGGGTGTACTGGCCGCCGTTTTCCCGCACGCCGGGCAGGTAGGCGGCGATGTAGCCAGGCTGTTCCTCCCCCTGGAAGGGGGGAGAAAAGAGCTTGAGAATCCCGATGTCCGGCTCGTAAAGCGCGCGCCAGGCGCTGTCCATGGCCAGGGCGCAGCGGTCGCGCGACACCCCGCACAACACGCCCCAGACCTGCGGGAGCAGGTCGATGCGACATTCCGTGCCCCCCGCGCCGCCCAGCCGCGTTCCGTCGTCGTACCAGGCGCGCAGATACCATGCGCCGTCCCAGGCGTAACGGTCCAGGGAGGCGAGCAGGGCATCCCTTCGTTCAAGCAGGCGGCGCGCCTCCGGCGGCTCCAACAGGGGCGCGAAGAGCCGCAGCACCTCGCACAGGAACATGCCCAGCCAGACGCTTTCCCCATTTTCGCCGCCCACGCGGTCCATGCCGTCGTTCCAGTCCCCGCCGCCCATGAGGGGCAGGCCGTGCGCGCCCGTGGGCGTGAGGTCGATGGCGCGCAGACAGTGCAGCCTCAGCGGCTCGGAAACCTCCGAGACCTCCGGGGTAAACAGCCGTTCCCGCTCGCCCTCGGCCAGCGGCTCCCCGTGCAGGTAGGGGACCTCCTGGCCGAGCACGGACGCATCGCCCGTGACCTGCACGTACAGGGCCGTCACATAGGGCAGAAACAGGCGGTCGTCGCTGATGCGGGTGCGCACGCCGAGGCGTGGCGGGTGCCACCAGTGCTGCACGTCGCCTTCCTCAAACTGATGGGCGGCGCACTCCAGAAGATGCGCACGGACCGTGTCCGGCTGCGTGTGCAGGAGGCTCAGCATGTCCTGAAGCTGGTCGCGGAAGCCGTAGGCGCCGCCCGCCTGATAAAATCCGGCGCGCATCCACAGCCGCGCCGCCTGCACCTGATAGGGCAGCCAGCGCCCCAGCATGAGCGACATGGCGGGGTCCGGCAGGTCAAAGCGCAGCGCGCCCAGCGTTTCCTCCCATCGCTGGCGCACGGCATGCAGCCGCAGCGTCGGGCCGTCCTGTCGAAAGCGCCCAAGCGCCTCCAGCAGCTTTTCCGTATTGGCGCAGAAGGCCAGCGCGCTGGTCAGGGTAACCGTCTGTCCGGCCTTGAGGCTGAGCTCAAAGCACAGGATCGCCGTGTCGCCGGAATCGCTCGGCAGGTTTTCCCCCGCGCACAGCGCGGCGGGGGCGACGCCCCAAAGCCCCTGGAACACCCCGGAGCTCATGGTGGTGCTCATGGAGGCGGGCGGATCGATGCCGCAGAGGCAGGCCACGCCGTCCATGCACGGGTTTTCGGCGAGGACGCCCCCCTCCATGCGGCTCAGCGCCGTAAGCTGGGCCGCCGCCGGAAGCGCGCCGGGCGAAAAGACGCAGGTGTGCATCAGCGTGAGCGAACGCGCCTGGGGACCGTCGTTTCTGAGCTGAATCACGCGCGCGCCGATGGCGTCCTCGCCGTCGGTGAAGCAGGACATGCGGCAATAGATGCCGTAGGCGCTACATTCGTAGATGGTTTCGCCGGGCGCGTGGGTGACGCGCACGGGCATGTTGTGCCCCAGCGGCTGGCGGGTGACGGACCAAAGCAGCCGGTGCTCCGTGTCACGAAGGAAGAAGTTTTCCTCGCCCCGCGGGGTCACGTTGTCGTTGGGCCAGCGGGTGAGGCGGCCGGTATGGCTGTTGCCCGCGTAGGTGAAGATCAGCCCGCTTTCGCCGGCAAGCGTTCCGAAATGTTCCGAGCACAGCGGATTGCACCAGGGAGCTGGGGTCTGCCGTCCAGAGGGCAAAGTGATCTGGTAGTCCCCCTCCCGGGTGAAGCCGCCGTATCCGTTGTCAAAGCGCAGCGCATCCGTCTCCGGCAGGGCCTGCTTCCACTCGGCGCTGGGCCGGCAGGCATAGAGCGGACGGGCGCGGACGGTCAGCTCCAGGGCGCGCAGCTGGTCGGCCAGCGTGCCGCCGTCCGTGGAGAACACCGCGCGCGCCGATGCGCGCAGAAGCGCAAGCTGTTCCCGGGTGAGGCTGTCAAAGAGGTGGATGCCGCTTTCCTTTCCGATGAGCTCATGGCTGTGACAGGACTGGGCGAGGGCGCTCAGCCGCTCGCGCAGGGGGTGGCCATAGCCCGAGGGCTGGGTGACGGCCAGCACCAGGTCGATCCAAAGGCCGTGCATGCGGTACCAGGCGTGCGCCTTGAGCAGAAGCTGGACAAGGGACAGGTCGTTGTCCTGGCGACATTCCACCAGCAGGATGGGCAGATCGCCGCTGATGCCCATGCTCCACAGCGCGTCGGGCGGGAGCACGTTTTCCGCCGCCCAGCGGAACTGGAAGGGCTGACCGGTATAGCACAGGGCGCCTACCAGGCGGGAAACGGCGTTGAGCATGCCCGCCGACAGGCCCAGATAGCGCGCCGTCACCAGGCCGCGCGTGAGGGCCGGGCCGTAGGCACGCAGAGCGCCGTCGATCTGTCCGTAGCGCTCCAGAAAGGCACCGGGCGCTTCGCCCTCACCCGCAAGATGCGTTGAAAAGACGAATTGCAGCCTGCCGCCGGGTGGAAGCACGAACTGCGCGCGCAGGCTCAGACAGGGCTCGATCATGTCGCCGACCGTGTCCGCCACGGCGCTGATGGGCAGCTCCAGCGCCCGCGGCGCATAGAAGGTGCGCCCGCGGCCCAGAAAGGCCGTGCGGTCGGTCTGAACGCGCATGACGGTGAGGCTTGCGTCCGTGGCCATCAGATGCCACAGCCGCCGCGTCCCCTCCGCGGGCCCCCGCGGCCGCCGCATCGCGGCAACGCCGTATTTCCCGAGCCGGCCCGTGCGGATGAACAGGTTCTGAAAGGCGGGATGCGCCTCGTCGTCGCGCCGGGGCGCGAGGGCGGGCTCCAGATAGCTGCACACCTCCATCATGCGCTCCATGCCGCTGCGGTTCTTGAGCGTCAGGCAGGCCAGGGCGGCGCCGTCCAGCGGGTTGACGAACAGGCGCAGCTCGCTTTCCACCTGGAAGCGCTCGTGGGAGAACACCGCCTGCGCCGTCTCAAAGCTCACCGTCTGGGACAGCCCCGGGTCGGATGCGTTCCAATAGGCCCCGCTCTGCGAGTCGCGAAGATAGAAGCGCATGCCGCCGGGCAGGCGGCAGCTTTCAAAGAAGCGGGTGAGCATGATGCCGTTGCGGCTGAGATACCCTCCGCCCTGGGCGTCGATGAGCCAGGTGGTTCCCGCACCGTGCAGGAGGTGCGCGTCGATGGGAAAGCGCATCGGCTCGGCCGCCCGCTGCGCGCTGGCGGCGGGGGAGACGGGCTCGCGCGCCGTGCGGCGCAGGGGACGGCGGATGAGCCCGCGCGCCCGGCAGGCCTTTTCCTCCAGCAGCAGGCGGTAGGCCTGCGCGCGCGGAAGCTCGGAAAACAGCCTGGCGATATAGCCATCCTCCAGGGCGTTGCATACGGCCAGCAGGATCATCCCCTGATGATGCGCCATGTGGCTGCGCACGATGCGCATCGGTTGGCCGCCGGTGCGCTCCGGGGAAAAATCGGCGGCCTCAAACAGCCCCAGCGGACCTTCCATGCCCAGGGTTTGCAGCCTGAGCAGGTTTTGGAACGCTCCCCTGAGATCCACGGCGAGGGCCAGAAACGTGGCGTAGGGCGCGATGACCTCGCAGCTCTGCTTTGGGTCCAGCGACAGCCGGGGCAGCCCGAAGGCCTTGTAGAGATAATAGAGATTGGGATCAAAGGCGTAATAGCCGCTTTCGCTCACACCGAACACGCCCCCGCGGCGGCGGCGTTCCTGGGCGCGGACGGCGGCGCGACAGACGCCGCTGAGCATGGTGCCGCTGACCAGGGGCTGAAAGAGGAGCGGCATGAGGTATTCAAACATGGTGCCGCTATAGCTGATGAGCGTCTGTCCGCCCTGCAGGCGCGTGTACATCCGGCCCAGGCGGTACCAGTGCCGTAGCGGGACCTGGCGCAGCATGATGGCCACGAAGCTCAAAAGCCGGGATTCGCTGGCCAGCAGATCGTAATGACCCGCCGAGGGCGAGCCGTCCTGGGGATGAACGCCGATGCGAAACAGCTCCGCCTCGGCGTCAAAGAGCGCGGAAAAGCGCATGGCCTGCGCCAGCGCGTCCAGGCGGGCGGCGAGGCGGTGATAGGCTGCGCTGAGCTCGGGCAAAAGCACCCGAATCCCCTGGGCGCAGGTCAGCAGGCAGGCGGCGAGGTTGCCGCTGTCCACCGAGGACACGAAGCGCGGCTCCAGCGGCTCCAGTGTGCGCGTGTCATACCAGTTGTAAAGATGCCCTTCCCATTTGGGCAGCGCCTCCAGGGTGGCGAGGGTCTGCTCCATGCGCTGCGCCATCTCGTCCGGTGAAAGCAGCCGGAGGCGTTCCGAGGCGATGAGCGCGCACAGGTACAGGCCGATGTTGGTGGGGGAGGTGCGGTGCGAGATGCCCTTGTTGGGCTCGATCTGCACGTTGTCGGGCGGCAGGGCATGGTCGTCGTCGGTCATGGCCGTCTCAAAGAAGGTGAGGGTTTCCTTCGCCACGCGGCCCAGCACCTCGCGCATGTACTCCGTGGGCCGGGGCGCGGGATCGCAGGGCTGCTCCAGAAAGGGCAGAACGAAGGGAAAGGCGGCCCAGAGCGCGCCGGCGGCCATCCCCGCGGCCACGGCGCCGCCGGGCAGGAGCGAAAGCCCGGCCACGGCCGCCCCGGCAAACATGTTCAGATAGAAAAACAGCATCGGCGGACGGGCGGACGGCCTGGCAAGCTGCGCCGCGGTGGTCCATGCCAGGAGCTGACGGCGGCTGAACCAGAGACGGTACAGCGTTCGGGCAATGGCGTCCGCCGCCATCCCCGCTTCGCAGGGCAGGACCGCCAGCCGCACCAGAAGCGGCGGCAGGCCGCGTAAGCCTGCGGGCAAGGCATAGGGGAGCTCGGGCAGGATGAGCGCGCACAGCACCAGCCAGGTTTGCCCCGAGAGCGCGCCCCAGGCGACCAGCAGCACGCGCAGGGGCGCGATGAGGCTGCGAAGAAGGTTTTGCCAGATCTTGTGGCGGCCGATGGAATCCAGCGCACGCCGGGGCGGGCGCTGATGGCGCGGAAAGAGGAAAAGCACGTAGGGCAATAGCTGCCAGTCGCCGCGCGTCCAGCGGTGCAGGCGGTAGAGAAAGCCCCGCAGCGCCTTGGGATTTCCGTCGTAAAGGGTGATGTCGCTGGCCATGGCGCACCCGGCCAGCTCCCCTTCCAGAAGGTCGTGGCTGAGCACGCACCTGGGAAGGACATGGTCCACGGTCGCGTCCAGAAAGGGCGCGGGGTCGATGATGCCCTTGCCCATGAACGTCCCCCGGCGGTAGAGATCCTGCCACAGATCGGCGCTGAGGGCATTGTAGGGGTCCGCTCCGCCGCGGCCGCCCAGATAGAGCGAAAGGCGGCTTCCCACGGTGTGCGGGGCGATCTCCATGCGCGGCTGAAGGACGCTGACGCCCCGCATGCGGCCCAGCAGCTCCTGCCGCTTTTGCAGGGGATGGAGCATGCCGCCCACCAGCCGCAGCGCGCTGCCGGGCGGCAGGATGGTGTCGCTGTCCAGGGTGATGACATAGCGGTAGCGTCCCCTGAGGCTCTCCAGGGGCACGGAGGCGTAGGCGAAGCCGTCCTCCACGGCCCGCCCGTCGATCAGGCGCAGAAGCGTCTCCAGGCTTCCGCGCTTGCGCTCCCGGCTCATGTAGATGTGGTCGCGGGCGGAAAAGACGCGCTCACGTTGCAGATAGAAAAAGGGATGGCCCGTGTCCTCGCACAGCGCGCGCACGGCCTGGGAAGCGGCGGAGACGATCTCGCCGTCCCCCGCGAGCGCGCCGGTCAGGCTGTCCTGAAAATCCCCCAGGAGCATAAAGTGCAGATGCTCGTCGGGGTTGGCCTGATGAAGCACGGAAAGGTGCTTGACCATGGAGATCGCGTGCCGGCCGTCCATGAGCATGGTGGGGCACACCACGAGCGTCCGGGTGGCCTCGTCCAGCGCCTTTACCTCCATGCGGGGGACCATGCGGGGGTGGAGGCGCCGCAGGAGAACGGCGATGACGGCCTGCTGGAGGGTATAGAGAAAGACGGCCGCGAAAGCGGGGGAGAGAAATGCGGGAAGCCCCAGCGCCCAGGCGGCGGCGGTCAGGGCAAAAAAAGCGCCCCAGCTTCCCAGGCGCATCAGTCCGCAGGCCCGCGCGGAAAAAAACAGCCGCGCGCGGCCCGGAAAGCGCGGGGCGCGGAGATAGCGCAGGAGCTGGCGAAGGCCGTCGTCCATGAGATAGTAGCCCACATGCCCCCGCACCCCCTCTCCGGCTCCCCGCGCCAGCGAGAGCGCGGAGGCGCACACCGACAGCTCGGGTTGGGCGCTCCACAGGGCGATGCGGGCCGCCTGCCCGCGGTAGTAGGCACGGCTTTCCTCATCCATGCCGCGGTAGACGGGATCGTCCGAAAGCGCCCGGTGCACGGGGCTGATCGCTTCCAGCACGCGCTGCCAGGGCGTGCGGCCGATCGCGCGCAGGGAGGTGACGGCGTTGCTGACCCACAGGCAGCTTTCGGTCTGGTGGGCATGCTCGGCGTGCGCCAGGTCGTCGGCGGACAGGCCGTGCTGGTCAAAATAGCGGTCCAGCCACAGGACCCTGCCCGCTTCCTCGCCGGCGCGGACCTGGGAGAGCAGGCGCTCCAGAAAGGCGGACTCGTGCTCGCTTCGCCTGAACAGGCGCATGGCCTGACGCTCGCGCCCATGGCGCAAAAGCCGTTCCACGCGCACGGCGCACATGCGGTAGCGCTGCTCGCGCATGCACTGACGGGCGCTTGCGCACAGGAGCTCCAGAAGCGTCAGACGAAGCGCCAGCGGCAGGCAGTCGATCTCCTGCACGGCAAAGGGCGACACGTTCTGCCAGGCCTCCACCGCCCGCTCAAAGCGCTCGCGGTCGAAGGCGGCCGCGCTGTGGCCCATGAGCTCACGGGCAAACAGGCACACACGGGGGATGCCCGCATTTGAACGGGGCAGGCGCGGCGTCCCCTCCAGCGCCAGGCGAAGCGAGGCGATCTCCTCCTGCAAAAAGCGTCCGTTGTCGCACAGCCAGCGCGCGGCCGGCAGCAGATCCTGCGAGGGAAGGGCGTTTAAAAACCGCACCGGCACCTCCAAAGATTTCAAAAGCCTCCTTGGCATGCGGATGCGCGTGCGGCCCCGCCCCTCCGTCTCCGAGGCGAGCGCCTTGAGATGTCCGGGCAGGGCGTCATCCAGGGTCGCGTCCCGGTAGCTCGGGGGCGCGGGCCGGTGCGCTCCCCATGCCAGCAGAAATAAGATCGCCAGTCCGGCCGCCGATATGATCCAATGCATCAGGCAAACCTCCGCTATTCTGTACGGAGGCTAGTGTGTGCAGAGAATGGGAAAGTGATGTATTCTCCGAACTGATCTGTGCGGCAAGCGACAGGCTGAACAGGCCCATCACGCCCCAGACGAGGGCAAGCAGGCCGGCAATGAGCAAAATTCCGGTCAGACAGGGCAGCATGGCAGATCCTTCCTTGCGTTCAAAGCGGGGAGGCGGAAGAAGGCGCCGTTTTTCTTCACGTCCGATCCCTTTGTCTTTTTAGACGTGCCAGAGCCGGGAAAGGTTGCTCCCCCAAAAATCATTTTTCGCGCTCGGCGCGGGAGCGGCGGGAGGGGAAAATGTAAAATCTCTCCTGAGCTCGGTTGCCTGCTTGGCGGCTTTGTGCTACAATAAGAAAAGCGATTCGCCCGGGACGGCGTGTTGTGTCCGGGGCCTTAAGCAATATGCTGTGCTTGTTGTTAAGGATGTGATGTCATGCGAAAGGCGATCCTGTGCCTGCTTTTGTTCCTGCTTATGCTGATCGGTGTGCCGGCCCTGGCGGAAACCTACGTATTTGACGAGCTCTATGCCACCATGGAGATGCCGGAGGGCTACATTGTCCTTACCGCAGCCAACCTTGCGGATTATGCCGACTGGCTGGAGGCGCGCGGCTCGTCCACGGAGGAGACCGCCAACGATTTTCTCAGCCGTGGCGTGCTCCTGCAGGCCTGGACGGAGGAAAACGACGCCTGCTTTGAGCTGCGCGCCGTGCAGAACGACCGCTCCGCCTCCATCTTCGATGTCAACGAGCAGACCACCGATGTGCGCGGCACCTATCGCACCAGCCACTATCCCAAAAATGAATACGAGGGCTACGAATTTACCACCTCGGAGTGGAAAAATACCGACAACGGGCGCTTTCTGGTGCTTCGCTACACCCGCCGCGACAACGGGGAGATCCTCTATCGTGGCCTGATGCGCCGAACCATCCGCAACGGCTATGAGATCGATTTCGACATGCAGATCTACGGACGCTCCGTGACCAACAAGGACAACACCAACCTCAACAAGATCTGGGAGACCTTCACCTTTGTGGAAGTTCTGCCCATGCCGCCGCGGGCCAGCGCGCGCATCATCATCTCCGACGAGCCGCCCGTGGAAACCAACGAGCAGGATTTTGAAATCGAGGGCACCGCTTCCGAAGGCGTGTCCCTGACGGCCGTGGTGATGGGCCTGAGCTATCCCGAGCCCATCGTGACCGAGGCGACCGTAGGCAAGAACGGGAAATTCTCCCTGCCCATCCGCCTGCCCCGCGAGGGGGTGTTCCTCATCACCATCACGGGCGAATACCAGGGCGAGGAGGTCGTGGAGCTGGCCTATCCCGTCACCTATCAACGCACGCTGCTTACCGTCAACTTCACCACCAAGCCCGGGACGACCGCCTCTCAGGATGAGATCGAGTTTGCCGGAACCGCCGAGCCCAGCGCCAGTATTCAGGTCTTTTTGAACGGCGAGGACGTGCTGTCCAAGAAGGTCACCAGCGCCGGAAAATTCAGCTTTTCGCTGGATGTTGAGGAGGAGGGAAGCTATGAGGCGGTGCTGGTCTTCAGCAAAAAGGGACTGGCTGACCGCCGCTTCACCTTCAACTTTAATCGCAAGTGGACACAGGAGGACATGATGGATTACCTGAACAAGCAGGCCATCTCGCCCTCCTACAGCCAGCTGGTCAGCAAGATGCAGGAGTACGAAGGCCGCATCATGGACTATAAGGCCTACATCACCGATATCAGCCAGAGCGGGGACGTCTACATCATCCGCATGGCGCTCAACCGCAAAAACAGCGAGTACAGCAACATCATTCTCGTCACCTCCGACGAGGCGCCTTCCTTCCAGGTCGATGAGCGCGTGATGATGTACGGCACCTGCGCAGGCATGTCCCTGAGCACGGGCGTGGAGGGCGAGGAGGACGATAACGAAAGCTATCCCTGCTTTGAGCTGCTGATGTTCGCTTCGCTGGAATAGAGCAGTATCTGAAAACAGGCATCCGATCGGCCGCCTCGGGACGTGAGGCGGCCGTTCTTTTTTGAGAAAAATAAGAGATTTTGTAACACAACTGTGACATTTGTTAGAAAACCCTTGTGTTTTGGTAATGGTTTTGATATACTTTACGAAGGCATAGGATTGTTGGACGCCATGCCGCGGGAGGCTGGAATGACAGATATTGCAATCGTTGGAAAGGGTCCGGCAGGCTGGTCCTGCGCCATGACCGCACGGATGCGCGGCCTCACGGCGACGGTCATTGCGCCCGCGAATGATGCGGGTTTTCTCAGGGCAGCCGAGCGCATTGACAACTATCCCGGTATGCCGCAGGCGTCGGGGGAGAGCATGCTGGAGAGCTTCCGCAGCCAGGCGCTCGGCCTGGGCGCTGAGGAGCGAGCGGGGATGGTCCGGCAGATCATGCCCTCGGGAAACGGCTTCATGCTCCTGGTGGAAAACGACGTGCTGGAAGCGCGGACCGTGGTCCTGGCCATGGGCGCCGCCCGTCCTGCGCTGCTGCCCGGCGAGGAGGAACAGGTCGGACGGGGCGTGAGCTACTGCGCCACGTGCGATGGCATGTTCTACCGCGGAAAGCGCATCGCGGTGCTCTCGGGATGCGCTCAGGGGGTGGAGGAAAGCGCCTTTCTGGCCGGCCTGGCGGGCGAGGTGGACTACTACTCGCTCAAGGGACACGACCGCACCGGCCTTGACGCACGGATCAGGCTTATGGAGGAAAAGCCGCGGGCCATTTCGCGCGACGGCGAGGCCCTGGTTCTTGAGACGGATCAGGGAGAGCGTCGATATGATGGCATCTTTATCTTCCGCGCGGCGGTTGCGCTGTCCATGCTGCTGGCGGATCTGAGGACGGAGGGCAGCTACATCCCCGTGGACAGGGGGATGTGCACCAACATTCCCGGCGTATTCGCGGCGGGGGACTGCACCGGAAAACCCCTGCAGGTGCCCAAGGCAGTGGGCGAGGGAAACGTGGCCGCCATCAGCGCCGCGGAATATATTGCGAAACGTGGATGAATCATCCACGCTCGCGCGTTATATCAGCGTACCGAACCGGCGAGGAAAGCCGATTTGCATGACATGGAGGAGGATGACCAAAATGATGAATCGCACCGTACGGAAGGTGATCTCCCTGGCGGCGGCCCTGTGCCTGGCGCTGGCTGTTGGCACGGGTGCCGTGGCTGAGACGGCTCAGAATGTGGCGGACTTTGAGGCGCTGATCCCGCTGATGGACCTGGTGAGCGCGGCCTCGCAGTATTCCCCCAACGCGCCCGAGAGCGTTCCCGGCGCGGACGGCGTGTTGACCGTTTCCTTTACCGACGCATTTTTCAAAGTAGGACAGACCTATGGCGCCGAGGTAGGCGTTACCTCCGCGATGCTGGGTGACACCAATGCCCAGGCCGAGCTGCTTGGCAAGATCTTTGCCGCGCAGATCCCGCAGCTTGAGCCCGTGGTGATGACCGATGACATCAACGGCTTCATCGGCTTCCATCCCGTCACCGTCAACAGCGGCGCGGACAGCGCCACGGTGCAGATCATCGGTGAGATCTACCTCGCGGACAAGCCTATGCGCCAGATGAGCGAGGCGGATTACAGCAGGATTCAGTGGCTGGAGCGCGCGGTGTTCACTTTCCAGAGCGACGCGACCGCGCTCAACGGCTTCCGCCTGATGGGCTTCTCCGTGGGCACCGACCTTGCGCTGGAGGACGCCATGCAGGGCTATTTCGATCAGATCGCCGTGGAGTATGAGAGCCATCTGGGCTTCACGCTGCTCTATCCCTCGGTGTTCACCGACGATCTGCTGGTGGAGAGCGATGACGGCGTTTCCGCCGCTCTGCCGGACGGGAGCGCGAGCTTCTCGGCCAAGCGCATCGACAACACCAACGGCGCCAACCTGACCGATTATGTCGGCATCATCGCCAACGGAATCACCGGCAGCACCTCGACCATCAACGAGGAATCCCAGTACGGCACGGTGGCCTATACCACCGAGGACGGCTACTACGTCTTTGAGGTCTACATCGTGACAGACCGCTACATCTACCGTGCGGAGCTGCGCTTCCTGACCACGCTGATGAGCCAGTACAGCATGTACACCTCGTACCTTGAGAACAGCTTCGTCGCCAACGAGCTCTATCAGGGCTGAGCAAAGGAGCGTCCGAATGATGAAGCGAGCGGCTGCGGTTGTTATGGCGCTGTGTCTGGCGCTCGCCTGCGCGGCCGCGCAGGGCGAGGCGATGGAGGAACAAAGCGGCCTGGCGCAGGCCCAGCCGCTTACCGGCGAGCACGCCTGGCCCGCAGACAGCTTCGGGCAGGCCTGTACGCTAAGGTACAGCTACCCCCAGTTCCAGGCGGAGAAGGAAACAGACGAAGCCATTAACGCTTATTACCAGGCGCTTTCCAGGGATATGGAAAACCTGACCGAACCTGTGGACGCGCTGATCGGCTTTGAAATCGAGCACAATTCCAGCCGCTATGTGAGCGTCGTGCTCACCTCCACCACCTTTGGCGGGGGCGGCGAGAGCGTGAGCCTGTCCGCCGATACCTTTGCGCGGGACGGCCTCTACGCCGGCCAGCCGGTGAGCCTTTCGCAGGTGCTTGGGCTGGAGGAGGAGGGCGACGAGCTCAGCGACGGCGAAAGCGTGGCGGAGCGCCTGGCCTACGACCTGGTATGGCGCATCGTGGAGCGCGACAGCCAGAACGCCGACGGGGATTATCTGGACGGCCTTACGCAGGAGCAGGTCCGCGGCGCTTTCAGCCCGGAATCCGACTTCTATCTGGACGGGGACGGAAACGTGGTCTTTTTCATCCAGCCGGGCGAGATCGCCGGCGAGATCGCCGGCGTGCTCCGCTTCCCCTTCGCTCCCGCGGAATTGCTCAGCGCCGTAAAGGAGTAACTGCATACGCCATGGGCGGACCGATTGCGGTCCGCCCATTTTTATCTGGCCAGAAGCACACGCCGCCATTGGGGCGCGGGGGCATCGTCGCCCCTGTATTCGGATGGGTTCACCGCCGACGCCCTCCCTTCCCCGCGGATGGGCGCCTCTGCGGCGTTGCGGCACGGTGAATGGTGCGCGGAGGGACCAGCGCCTTTGCTCCGAAGCCGATGAGGTCCTCGCGGCCGCACAGGCGCAGCGCCTGACGCACCAGGTCCTGGTTGGCGGGGCTGCGGTACTGCAAAAGGGCGCGTTGCATGGCCTTCTCGTGCGCGCTTTTGGGAACATATACGGGCTTCATGTCGCGCGGGTCCAGGCCCGTATGGTACATGCAGGTGCTCAGCGTACCCGGGGTAGGGTAGAAGTCCTGCACCTGCTCTGGCTGATGACCCGTGTCGCGCAGGTACTCCGCCAGCTCGACCGCGTCCGTGAGCGTGCTTCCCGGATGGCTGCTCATGAGATAGGGGACCAGGTACTGCCTGAGGCCAAGCCGCCGGTTCACGGCGTTATACCGCTGAACAAAGGCCTCGTAGACCTCGCGCCGGGGCTTGCCCATGCGATCCAGCACGCTCTGGCTGATGTGCTCGGGCGCGACCTTGAGCTGCCCGCTGACGTGATGGCAGCACAGCTCGGTCAGAAACGCGTCGCTCTTGTCCGCCATCACGTAGTCAAAGCGGATGCCCGAGCGGATAAAGACCTTTTTGACGCCGGGGAGCGCCCTGAGTTTGGCCAGCAGAGACAGCAGCTCGCTGTGGCTCACGCGCAGCCGCTTGCAGGGCGTTGGATAGAGGCACTGGCGGTTTTTGCACGCGCCCTCCCGAAGCTGCCTGTCGCAGGCGGGCATGCGGAAGTTGGCCGTGGGCCCGCCGACGTCGTGAATGTAGCCCTTGAAGTCGGGAAACGTAGTCAGCAGCCGCGCTTCCCGCACGAGCGATTCCTCGCTGCGCGAGGTGACGATCCTGCCCTGATGAAAGGTCAGGGCGCAGAAGCTGCACGCGCCGAAGCAGCCGCGCACGGCGCTGAGGGAGAAGCGGACCTCCCTTAGCGCGGGCACGCCGCCCTGGGCATCGTAGGACGGATGCGAAAGGCGCGTGAAGGGCAGATCGTATACGCGGTCCAGTTCCTCGCGGGTCAGGGGCATGGCGGGCGGATTCTGCACCAGATAGCGCTGGCTGTCCTGCTGCTGGCACAGCGTGCGGCCGCGGACGGGGTCCTGTTCCCCGTATTCGAGCATGAAGGCGTGGCAGTAGGCCTGCTTGTCCGTGGCGACCTCATCATGCGAAGGCAGGAGAATGGCGTCTCTGGGCGGCTGCTTGGCCATGTAGCAGACGCCGCGAAGCCCGGGCAGCTCGTGAGCGGGCATGCCACGGCGCAACCAGTCGCAGCAGTCCACGATGGTGTTTTCCCCCATCCCGTAGAGCAGCAGCGTGGCGGCGCTGTCCACCAGCACGCTGCGGCGCACCTTGTCGTCCCAGTAGTCGTAATGCGAGAAGCGGCGCAAAGAGGCCTCCACCCCGCCGATGAGCACGGGGATGCCGGGATAGGCCTCGTGGATGCGGTTGCAATAGACCGTCACGGCGCGGTCGGGCCGAAGCCCGGCCTTCCCGCCGGGGGCGTAGACGTCGGTGTTTCGCCGCTTGCGGGCGGCGGTGTAGTGGTTGACCATGCTGTCGATCACGCCGGAGGTCACCAGAAAGCCCAGCTTCGGCCGGCCAAAGCGCTTGAACGCCTCCGCGCTGTGGTATTCCGGCAGGCACAGCATGGCCACCCGGTAGCCCGCGTCCTCCAGGACGCGGCTGATGATGGCGTGACCAAAGGAGGGATGATCGACATACGCCTCGCCGACCACGTAGACAAAATCCGGCGCATCCCAGCCGCGAAGCGCGACCTCCTCGGGCGTGACGGGCAGAAACGGGGACGGCATCAAGACGCACCTCCATCATGGGGATGCGCCCATTATAGCATATTTTGCGCGCATACGCGCGTCAAAGGGGAAAAATCAGCCACTTTGAGAAGATGCGCTTCGCGTCCCAGGTGAGATCGGGCATGTCGGAGGGCGTCACCTCGCCGCTGTCGGAGGAGACGGCCAGGCAGAGCTGGGGAAAGAGCACGCACCACCAGTTGCGTCCTGCGCCGCTGCCAAGCGTCACACGAAGCGCCCGGTAGGAACCCTCGGGCAGCACCACATGGCCGTAGGCCTTCTGCGGAAGCGTCATCACGCCGACCTCGGCGGTCACGCTTCCCTCAAAGCCGTTGGCCCGGGCGCACTCCTCCGCCACGGCCTCCATGAGCGAGACGTTATCCAAAAGCGCCTCGTATACCGCGTCGGCGTCGTCCTGCGAGGCTGAGAGCAAACCATCGCCGAAGGCCTCGATCAGCGCATCGCGAACGCACAGCTTGATGCGCTGGCTCTCCGGGTCGTCCCCGTCGGCCAGCACGTGCAGGCGGATGATCTGCCCGGACGCACAGGCGTCCAGGAGCGTTCGTTCCTCAGGGGTATATGGGGTGGCCAGCGCCGCCAGCGGAAAAAGCAGCGCGGCAAGAAACGCTGCGGCGCAGATCAGCGCCAGCGCGGCCTCCGGCCAAAGCCCGCGGTGCATAGGCATCCCTCCCGCCTATAGCCTGCCCGCGGTCGCGCGGCGGTATACGCGGCATAAAAACGACATTTGAGCGCCGTGCGGGTTGAATTTTCCGCAGAATGGTGTATGCTAAGCATGGGCTGGCAAACGGCCCGGTAAGGAGGTCTACGATGTTTTATTGGGACTGGACGATGATCCTTGTGATTCCCGGCCTGATTCTGGGACTGTGGGCACAGGCCCGGGTTTCGTCCACATTCAGAAAGTACAGCGCTGTTCAGTCATCCAGGGGCGCGGACGCCGAGGATATCGCCCGCGCGCTGCTCAACGAAAGCGGCTGCGGTAACGTGAGCGTGCGCTCCACCTCCGGAAGCCTCACGGACCACTACGACCCGCGCAGCAACACCCTGCGCCTGAGCGCGGACGTATACGGTTCCTCCAGCGTCGCGGCCATCGGCGTGGCGGCGCATGAGTGCGGGCACGCCATGCAGCAGCGGGAGGGCTATGCGCCGCTGAAGTTGCGCAGCGCCCTCGTGCCGGTGGTCAATCTCGGCAGCAACCTTTACTTTCCCGTCTTTCTCATGGGCATCCTGTTTAGCTGGGAGCCGCTGATCTATGTGGGCATCGTCTGCTTCGCCCTCACGCTGGTGTTCTCGCTGGTGACCCTGCCGGTCGAGTTTGACGCCAGCAAACGCGCCATCCGTGCGCTCGAGCAGGGCGGCTTCCTCAGCCGGGACGAGCTTTCCGGGGCGCGCGCGGTGCTTAGCGCCGCGGCCATGACCTATGTGGCGGCAGCCATCAGCAGCCTTCTGCAACTGGTCCGCCTGCTCATCATCGCACGCAACCGCAGGGACTGACCGCAGCTTACAAAAGGAGGGCCACAGCCGTGGGAGAATCATTTCGGGTCTCCGTGCGCGAGCTGGTGGCCTTTTCCTGTTTCCCGCCGGACATCATGCCATCGGCGGACGTGGAGGGCATGCTCGCGGGCGCGCAGGCGCATCGGGCCCGGCAGCGGGACGCGGAGGGCGAAAAGGAGAAAGCGCTCCGGCATGTCTTTTCCTGCCTTGGCGCGGAGGTGCTCGTATTTGGCCGCATGGACCTGTTCAGAGACGGGGACGAGCCCTTTGTGGAGGAGATCAAGCTCGGCGCGGGAGCGAGGAAGGAGCCCCAGCGCGCGCACCGTGCGCAGGCGATTTGCTATGCGGCGATGGTCGCCCTGGAGAAGCCCTGCGGGCAAGTGCGGCTGTGCGTGTCCTACGTGGACGGGGACGGGACGGTATTGTCCCGGCACGAGGAAAGCCTTTCGGACGCGGAGCTGGAAAAGGCGGTTTTGGAGCTGCTTGAGCCCTGGACGGCCTTTGCCCTGCGCGAGCGCGAGCATTGCCTGGCACGGGACGAAAGCCTCCGCGCGCTGGCCTTTCCCTACGACGCCTACCGAAAGGGCCAGCGGGAGCTGGCCGTGCAGGTCTACACCGCCATCCGGCGCAAAAAGCGGCTCTTTGCCACCCTGCCCACCGGCACCGGCAAGAGCGCGGCGGTGCTCTATCCCGCGCTCAAGGCCATGGGCGAGGGCCTGACGGGCAAGGTGGTCTACCTCACGGCGCGCAACACCGCCCGGCAAAGCCCCGTAAACACGCTCGAGCGCCTCTGTCGGCAGGGCATGCGCGCCCGCTGCACGGTGCTGACCGCCAAGGAAAAGCTCTGCCCCGCGCCCACGCGCTGCCATCCGGATTTCTGTCCCCGCGCCGCGGGGCATTATCTGCGTCAGGGGGACGGCGTGGCGGAGCTGCTGGCATGCCCGGATGCGGTTTGGACGGACGAGCGCATCCGGGAGACGGCCGAGCGGCACAATCTCTGTCCCTTCGAGCTGGCCCTTGCGCTGGTGGAGCTGGCGGATGTGGTGCTCATGGACCTCAACTACGCTTTCGATCCCTTTGCGCAGGTCAAGCGCCTCTTTCAGCGGCGGCGGGACATCACGCTGCTGGTGGACGAGGCGCATCATGCCGTGGAGCGTGTGCGCGAGAGCCTTTCGGGCGCGCTGGACAGCCGTGAGCTGGCTCGCCTGCGGGCGCTCAGCGGCAGGGAGCTCGGGCGGAAAACCGCCTATTACCGCGCCCTGACCGCGCTGATCCGCGCCCTGCGCGCGCTGGGCGAGGGAGAGGAGCGCTTTGAGCGGACGCTGGAGGCGCTGCCGGAGGGGCTTGTGCAAAAGGCGCAGGACGTTTTTTTTCAGGCCGCGGCCCAGGGCGGGGAGGGAACGACGGACGCGGCTCGGATGTGCCTGGGCTTTCGCTACGCGCTGGAGCATTTGGATGAGGACTACGCCATTTTGCTGGAGGGCGAGGGACGGGAGCGCACGCTCACACTCTATTGCCTTCTGCCCGGAGACGAGATCGCCCGTGTAACGCGAAATCTTCGGGGAACGGTGTTCTTTTCGGCCACGCTGGACCCGCTTCCCGCCATGAAGCGGCTGCTGGGCGGAGACGAGGAGGACGCCTGTTTTTCGCTCCCTTCGCCCTTTGATCCGCGGCATCTGGCGGTGGTGCGCAGGCGGATCGCCACCGGCTATGCCCGCCGGGAGGACACGGCGGGCGAGATCGCCGCGGCGCTTTGCGAGCTGACCGCCGTCAGGCCCGGGAGCTATATCGCCTTTTTCCCCAGCTACGCATACCTCAATTTGGTTCTGCGCCGTCTGCAGGAGCTGCCGGGCCTGCCCGACCTGTATGTGCAGCGCAGGGACATGGGGGAGGAGGAGCGGGGAGCGTTTCTGGAGGCGTTTGAGCGGCAGGACGGCCCGCGCCTGGGACTGTGCGTGCTGGGCGGGCTGTTTAGCGAGGGCATCGACCTTCCGGGGGAGCGCCTCATCGGCGCGGCGGTTATCGGCATGGGGCTGCCCACGCCCTCCGCGCGCCTGAGCGCCATCCGCGCCTGCTACCAGCGGCACTTCGGCGACGGCTTTGCCTATGCCTGCCGGATCCCGGGCATGCACAAGGTCCTGCAGGCGGCGGGGCGCGTCGTCCGCTCCGAGGAGGACCGGGGAATGGTGCTGCTTTTGGACGAGCGCTATTACGATCCCGTCTATGCGGCGCTTCTGCCCGCATCGTGGCGGCTTTGGGACGAGGACATCGCCCGGGCAGCCAAAGAACTGGAGGCATTGTCATGCGAAAACGGATGACCCTGCTGGCGCTGACCGCCGTTCTGGCCCTTGGCGCGGGGGGATGCGCGCCCCGGCGGGAGGGGAGCGTGGGCATCCTCTACCGCGTCACCGGAGGGAAAAACAGCGTGGTGCTATTGGGCAGCATCCATGTTGGGAGCGAGGAGATGTACCCCATGGGCCGTCACATCCTCGACGCGCTGGAGGATGCGGACGTGCTGGCATTTGAATGTGACACGCGCAGCGCGGAGGCGCAGGCCGTCTACGCGGAGATGATGCGCTGCGATGACGGGGAGACGCTTGGCGATCTGGTGAGCGGGGAGACCTTTGAACTGGTCCGTCAGGCGGCGCAGAAGACGGGCTACCGCATCGATTCGCTCAATGCCCTCAAGCCCTGGGCCGCCATGAGCATGCTCAATACCGAGGCGACCGCCGCCACGCTGGGCGCAAAAAATGCCAGGGCCGCCAGCAGCCTGGGCGTGGAGGAGCAGGTCCGCGCGCTGGGTGAAGGCAGGCCCGAGGTCTGGCTCGACACCATCCGCGACGAGCTGGAGGTGCTCGACTCCCTGAGCCCTGCGCTTCAGGAATCGCTGCTGCGCTCCACCTGCCGCATCATCCTCGATCCGCAAACCGTGACCGGCATGGACGCCTCCATGGACCAGTGGCCCCAGTGGTGGCGCGAAGGCGACGCGGACGCCTTTGCCGCGGCCTATCTGGAGGGCATGGAGGCGGAGGAGGAAGAGCAGCTCGCCCGGGAATATCACAGGGCGCTTATCACGGAGCGAAACGCCGGCATGGCCCGGCGTATCGCCCAGTGGCTGGAGGAGGGGGAAGATCACAGCTATTTTGTGACCCTGGGCCTTTTGCATCTGGTGCTTCCCGGCGACAGCGTCCCAGACGAGCTGGAGGCCATGGGCTATACCGTGGAGCGCATCCTGCCCGAGAATGTCTGAAAACCGCAACTTTTCCGCACGCGCCCGGCCCGCCGTCATACTGTATCAGTGAACGGCGCAAGGGACGCGGCCATGCCAAAGCCTCCTTGCAGCCGACGAACCAAAAAGGAGGCGTGCCAATGTCTTTTTACTCTTACAAGAACGCCAACCCCTGTTGCTGCCCCGGCACCATCACCAACGGCAGCGCGCTGGACGGACTCCAGGAAAAGGTGTGCGTACAGGTCAAGCGCGTCTACGACAGCTGCCTGCAGCAGGAGCAGCTCGATGACAAGGAAGTGACCATCACCAGCTACGCCATGGTGGCCAACAACTGCTGCAACTGCAACTGCTGCTGCGACGACAACACCGAGACCGTCCCGCCCACCAGCCCGCCCGTGCCGCCCATCACGTTCGAAAGCTGCCGCTCCACGACCACGGAAGGCACCATCCGCAACCTCTCCGTGGAACGCCTGTGCGACCGTCCCTGCTTCGCCCGCGTGCGCTGCAAGATCGACGTGCCCATCGACATCCTGTTCGTGGACAGCCGCTGCGTAGAGTACATCGGCAAGGGCGTCATTACGGTGGATAAGGATGTGCTTCTCTCCATCCCCGACGAGTCCATCGTGCCCTATTGCCTGGAGAGCATGGTCAGCGCCATCTGTGTGGCGGGCACCTACGAGGGCAACAACAAGTTCAAGCTCACGGTCTGCGTGACCGTGATCCTCAAGGTGCTGGCGCAGGTGGAGATCCTCATCCCCTCCTATGGCTTCTGCCCCATCCCGCCCTGCGAGGAGTTCGCCGAGAACGTCTGCGACGAATTCTTCAGCTTGCCGCTCTTCCCGCCCGCCTCGCTGTGCAACAACGACGACGTCTGCCTGCGCAACGCCGCGTGCAACACGGGCTGCAATACCTGCTGCAATACGGGTTGCAACACGACGTGCAACACCTCCTGCAACACGGGCTGCAACTGCTGCCGGTAACGCCGGCTTCCAAACGCCAAAACGCCCCGCGCCAGTGGCGCGGGGCTTCAGACTGTCAAAAAACCCTTTGGGGAGGCTCGGAGGGCCGCAGGTCCGCAACCT
>CAUDEL010000026.1:0-41515 GCA_958448555.1 uncultured Eubacteriales bacterium
AGGTTGCGGACCTGCGGCCCTCCGAGCCTCCCCAAAGGGTTTTTTGACAGTCTGAGGCGCTTTCCGAAGGCTTCGGAAAGCGCCTTTTTCTTGGCTGTCAGGAATGGATGGCCCGGCCCTCCAGCGCGTCCAGCGCCTCGCCCACGGCCTCAAGGAAGGTCGGGTGGGGGCGCACGGCGCGCATGAGCTGCTTTGCGGTCATGCCGTTGGCAATGGCTACGGTGAAGGAGTCGATCATGTCGGTGGCGCGCTCGCACATGAGCTGCGCGCCCAGCACGCGGCCATCCTGCGCGTCCACAACCACCTTGATGAAGCCGCGCTGGCCATTTGCGATGAGGGTACGGCCGTTCGCGCCCATGAGGGCCTTGCCCACTTTGGCCTCGATGCCCCGTTGCTGGCAGTCCGCCTGAGTGAGCCCCACGCAGGCGATCTCGGGCGACACGTACACGCACGCGGGAATCGCCTCAAGGCACAGCGGCGCTTCTTCGCCCGCTATTGCATGCACCACTGTCAGCCCATGGGCCGAGGCCGCATGCGCCAGCATCATCCCGCCGATGGCGTCGCCGATGGCATGGACGCCCGGCAGGCTGGTTTCAAAGCGCTCGTTCACACGGATAAAGCCGCGGTCCATCTCCAGCGCCACACCCGGCGCGCACAGGCCGTCGGTGTTGGGCCTGCGGCCCACGGCGGCCAGCACGGCCGACGCGGTGAGCCCGTCGCCGCCGTCCAGCTCCATCACAACGCCCTCGCCGCCCTCCGCGATGCGGCGCGCAAGGGTGCGCGTGCGCACGCCGAGGCCCTGGCGCTTGAAAATCATTTGCAGGTTCTGGGAAATCTCGCGGTCCATCAGCGGAAGCAGACGCTCCTGCGCCTCTACGATGGTCACCTTCGTACCCGTGGCGGCATAGAAGGCCGCCATCTCCACGCCGATCACCCCGCCGCCCAGAATGAGCAGGCTGTCCAGTGGCCTCGGCTCCCGCAGCAGGTCGTCCGAGGTGAGGGCCCGTTCGATGCCCTCTACCGGCGGCAGCGCCGGGCGCGAACCGGGGGCCAGCAGCAGCTTTTCGCCCGTGACCGCCTGCCCGTCCACCTCGATGGTATGCGTGTCGGTGAGCACGCCCGTGCCGCGGTACACCGTCACGCCACGTTTCTTGAGAAGCCCTTCCACGCCCTGTCGAAGCGTGGAAACCACCTGCTCCTTGCGCGCGCCGAGGGCGGCGAAGTCCGCGCCGGGGGCCGCGTCGTGCAGGAGCGTCTTGGTGGGGATGCAGCCGCGGTTGAGGCAGGTGCCCCCCACCGCGTCCCGCTCGATCAGGCCCACGTTCAGGCCCAGCTGCGCCGCGCGGATGGCCGCCTCATAGCCGCCGGGGCCCGCGCCGAGAATCAAAAGCTCATGGTCCATGCGTTCCTCCCGTCCGCGCGGCGCTCACAGCTCCAGGAGCATGTCCAGCACGTCGCGCCTCATGTCCTCCCCGCCCCAGCCCGCAAGCGCCTTCGCAAAGGCCGCGCCATCCACGGCGCAGCCCGCCAGCCGTCCTGGCAGGCAGGCGATCTCTTGCTCCTCCATCGCGTCCGAATACGCGCGGCAGTCCGATATGCGGCCCGCGCGCACGTTCAGCGCCAGTTCCAGCCCGCCCCACGCGAAACGGCGCTGAAGCGAAATGGAAAAGGGGAAATTCTCCCCAATTAAATAGTTTTCAGAAGATATTCGCCGTTTGATCTCCCCGACCCCATCGTTTTTGATGCGGTTTTGATCGAACATCTCCACTTTTTCGCCATACGCCGACGAAAAGGCGGCGGCCATGGCCCGGCGCGCCCCCTCCACGGTCGCCTCCGGCGCATATTCGCGCAGATTGCACACGCGGCTGCGGACCGACGCCACGCCCCGCGCCGCCAGCTTTTCCGGGGACACGTTGAGGTAGCGCCCCAGCGCGTCGAGGTCGGTGTCCACCATAAGCGTGCCATGGTGGTACCAGATTTCGCCCCGGCGGTAGTAGGCGTTGCCGGAGAACTTGCGGCCGCCGGCCAGAATGTCGTTGCGGCCGGAGGCCTCGGCGGGCGCGCCAAGAAGGCGCGCCGCCTCCAGGATGACGCGCGTCTGGCGCGCAAGGTCGTAGGCCGCTTTGGGCAAAACAAAGGTAAAGTTCAGGTTTCCCAGGTCGTGATACACCGCCCCGCCCCCGGACAGGCGGCGGACCAGATGCCCGCCGTCTTTTCGCAGGCGCGAGAGGTTCACCTCCCGCAGCGCGTTCTGGTTTTGGCCGATGACCACCGTATGGTCGTTCTGCCACAGGTAGAGAAGCGCCTCATCCTCCCGCACGCGGCTGAGCAGGTGCTCCTCCAGCGCGAGGTTTTTGTAGGGGTCGGTGCCGTTCGTCTCAAGCAGAAGGAGCTTCATACTTGACGATGGGGCTGCGCGCCGCGGTCACCTCGTCCAGACGGCGCACATAGGTATGCAGCGGACGGCTATGCATGTCCGCCGGGTTTTCGTTGGCCTCGGCCAGCACCTCCAGGTAGCTTTCAGCGGCGGCCTCCAGCGATTCCTTGCTCTCGGTCTCCGTCGGCTCCACCATCAGCGCCTCATGCACGATCAGCGGGAAGTACATCGTCGGCGGATGCATGCCGTGGTCCAGCAGCGCCTTGGCCACATCCAGCGCGGAGACATCCTTCTCGTGCTTGAGCTTCTCCAGCGTGATGACGAACTCGTGCATGCAGGTGTGGTCAAAGGCCATGGGATAGCCGCCGTCACGCAGCAGATGCATCAGGTAGTTGGCGTTGAGCACGGCCTGCGCGGCCGCCTCGCGGATGCCCTCGCCGCCCAGCGTGTCCAGATAGGCCAGCGCCTTGACCACCACGAGGAAGTTGCCGTGGAAGGCCCGCACCTGGCAGGGGGCCTCGCCGCCCGTGGCCAGCGCGCTGCCGGGCAGGAAGCCCGCCAGAAACGCCTTGCAGCCCACGGGGCCGGAGCCCGGGCCGCCGCCGCCGTGCGGGGTGGCGAAGGTCTTGTGCAGGTTCAGGTGCACCACGTCAAAGCCCATGTCGCCGGGACGCGCCCAGCCCATGACGGCGTTGAGGTTCGCCCCGTCGTAGTAGCACAGGCCGCCCGCCTGATGCACGATGCGGGTGATTTCAAGGATATTGGGGTCAAACAGGCCCACGGTGTTGGGGTTGGTCAGCATGAGGGCTGCCGTGTCGGGGCCCGCCGCCTCGCGCAGCTTTTCCAGATCCACCAGCCCGTTTGCGTCGCTTGGGATGCTCACCACCTGATAGCCGCACATGGCCGCGCTGGCGGGGTTGGTGCCATGCGCCGAGTCGGGCACGAGTACCTTGGTGCGGTTTTTGTCGCCCCGGCGCTCATGATACGCCTTGATGAGCAAAAGCCCCATGTACTCGCCGTGCGCGCCCGCGGCGGGCTGGAAGGTCATGCGGTCCATGCCGGTCACGGCGGTCAGGCGCTCCTCCGCCTGACGCAGCACCTCGCGGCAGCCGCGGGAGGTCGTCTCGGACTGGAGCGGATGCACGCCGGTGAAGCCCGGCAAGGCCGCCGCGTCCTCGTCGATGCGGGGATTGTATTTCATGGTGCAGCTTCCGAGGGGATAGAAGCCCTTGTTTACGCCGTGCACCTGCTGCGCCAGCGCCTCATAGTGGCGGGCCAGCTCGCCCTCGGTCAATTCCGGCAGATCCAGCGCGGACGTTCGCGCAAGCTCCTCCGGCAGCGCCGCGGCGGGCACGTCCGAGGCGGGCAGGAACTGGCTTTTGTGTCCCGGATGGGACTGTTCAAAGATCAGCTTCACAGGTTGGTCACCTCCCGGATCACGGCCACGGCCTCATCCAGCCGCTTGCGCTCGGCCTTTTCCGTCACGCACCACAGCACGCGGCCGTCGCCCATCGGCTGGCCGCCCAGGATGTCGCGCTCCTCCAGCGCCACCAGCATCTTCTCCGCGCCGCCCGGGCACTCCGTGGCGAACTCGTGGAAGAACGGGCCCTTCTCGCGCCGGGGCAGGCCGATGGAGGAAAGCTTCTCGGCAAAATAATGCGCCTTGTCATAGCACTGGCGGGCCACCTCGCGAAGGCCGTCAGGGCCCACCGCGCCCAGATAGCACGCCGCCGTGAGCGCGCACAGCGCCTGATTGGAGCAGATGTTGCTGCCCGCCTTCTCGCGGCGGATGTGCTGCTCGCGGGCCTGAAGCGTGAGCACGAAGGCGCGCTTTCCGTCCACGTCGGTGGTCTGGCCCACGATGCGGCCGGGGAGCTTGCGCATCAGCGCGGCGCGCGCAGCCATGAAGCCCACATACGGCCCGCCGTAGCTCAGCGGCATACCCAGGGGCTGCCCATCGCCCACGCACACGTCCGCCCCTGCCTCGCCGGGAGTTTTAAAAAGGGCCAGCGCCATGGGATTGGCGCCCACAATGAGCTTCGCGCCCGCAGCGTGGCAGATTTCCGCCGCGGCGCTCACGTCCTCCAGCCCGCCCAGGAAGTTGGGCGAGGCCAGGTACACGCCGCTCACCTGATCGTCCAGAGCATCCCGCAGGGCGTCCAGATCCGTCACGCCGTCCCTTTCGGGGATGAGGCGCATCTCGTGGTTGGAGCCCCAGCAGTAGGTGCGGATGGTGGCGATCACGTCCGGGTGCGCGCAGGCCGACACCAGCGTCACCGTGCGGCGGCGCTCGCGCACCATGGCGCACGCCTCCGCCGCCGCGCTCGCGCCGTCATAGACCGAGGCGTTGGCCACGTCCATGCCGGTGAGGCGGCAGATCATGGTCTGATATTCAAAGATGGACTGGAGCAGGCCCTGGCTGATCTCGGCCTGATAGGGCGTGTAGGCGGTCAGAAACGCCTCCTTGGCCGGGATGGCGCGCACGATGGCGGGAATGTAGTGGTCATAGGCCCCCGCGCCGCGCAGAATGGTGCTGAACACGCGGTTTTGCTCCGCGAGCCGCTCCATGTGGCGGCGGACCTCCAGTTCCGAAAAGCCGCCGGTGAACACGGGCGGCTCCTTGAGAAGCACGCCCTCCGGCACGTCGGCGTAGAGCGCCTCCACCGAAGGCAGGCCGACGCGCTCGAGCATCGCGCGGCGCTCCTCCGGCGTGACGGGTACATAGCTGCCCATCGAATCAGCCCTCCTTCGGCATGGCCTCGTATTCCGCGGCGGACAGGGTCTCGACGGTATCGGTCACGTTCTCCACACGGATCAGCCACGCGCCGTAGGGGTCCTGGTTGATGCTCTCGGGGGCGTCGAGCAGGGCCTCGTTGATCTCGCAGACGGTCCCGGTGACGGGGCTGTAGACGTCGCTCACGGCCTTGACGGACTCCACGTCGGCGAACGCCTCGCCCGCCGTGACCGTGTCGCCCACCTGGGGCAGGTTTACAAAGACCAGATCGCCCAGCTCCTGCTGCGCATAATCGGACAGGCCGACGGTGACGATGCCGTTTTCTTCCTTGATCCACTCATGGGTTTTGGTGTAACGGAGTTCCGCGGGAATGTTCATAACAGGTTCCTCCTTACGAAATGATTATTTCTTGCGCTGGTAGAAGGGCAGGGGGACGAATTTCGCCTCGATGCGGCGGCCGCGCACGTCCACGGTGAGCGCGCCGTCCTGAGCCGGGCCGTCGATGAGCGCCATGGCCACAGCCTTGCCCAGATAGGGGCAATGCGTGCCGGAGGTGGTGACGCCGATCTTCTTTCCGTCCAGGTATACGTCGCAGTGCTCGCGGGCGATACCGCGGCCCGTGATCTCGATGCCGACGCGGCGGCGCGCGGGCTGCTCGTTCCCCGCCAGCGCGGCCCTGCCGATGAAGTCGTCCTTTTGCATCTTGACCGCCCAGCCCAGGCCCGTTTCAAAGGGGGTGACGGTATCGTCCATCTCATGGCCGTAGAGCGGCATGGCCGCCTCCAGCCGCAGCGTATCGCGCGCGCCCAGGCCGCAGGGGATGAGCCCGTCGTCCTTCCCCGCCTCCAGCAGCGCGTTCCACAGGGCGGGCGCGTCGGCATTGGCGCAGTAGAGCTCAAAGCCGTCCTCGCCGGTGTAGCCCGTGCGCGAAACGAGGCATTTGACCCCCGCGACCGTCATCTCCGGGATGAAGGTGTAGTAGCCCGTGGGCGGCTCCTGATCGCAAACCTTGGCAAAGATGGCGCCGGCCTTGGGGCCCTGGAGGGCCAGCTGGGCCACGGAGTCGCTCATGTCGGTCAGCTCGCAGTCGCCAAAGAGATTCTCGCGCATCCAGTTTACGTCCTTGTGGCGGTTGGCCGCGTTGACCACCACCCAGTAGGCGTCCTGGGAGAAGCGGTAGACAATCAGATCATCCACCACGCCGCCCTGGGGATTGCACATCACGCTGTAGCGTACCTTGCCGTCGCGCATGGTGGAAAAGTCGTTGGTGAGCAGCTTTTGCAAATTGGCCAGGGCGTCCGGCCCCCTGTAGAGCACCTCGCCCATGTGGCTGACGTCGAACAGGCCGCAGGCCTGACGCACGGCCATATGCTCGCAGATCACGCCCGTGGGGTACTGCACCGGCAGCACATAGCCCGCGAAGGGCACCATGCGCCCTTCCAGCGCCACGTGGCAGTCATACAGCGGCGTCTTGAGCTCCATTGTCATTCCCCCTTCTGAATTTGTGAAAAAACCGTCAACCAAGAAAAACAGAGCACGGCTCTCCGCCGCCTCTGTCCTGTGACCTGAAAGATTCTCCCGCGAGAGGCGGGATTGCTTCTTCGGTGGTGCGCAACGCTTTCCAGAGCTTCGTCGGGGCACGGTCTTTTTGCCTGAGAGTTTCGCCCCTTCGGCGCCGGCTGAGCCGGTCTCTCCCGTGCCCTTCATCCGAGGTCATATGGCTTTGTTTGATTGTATTGTACCGAAAACGGGCGGATTTGTCAACGGATAACCCCTCCGCCACGGCGCACAAAAAAACCCCTCTTTCGCCCGTTTGCGGGAGAAAGAGGGGGAAAACGTCACTGATCGTCACCCGACATTTTCACTGTCCGTCAGGGCAGTCACATACGCCTGAGCGCCGTTCTCAGCCCAGCTCCGCGAAGTACTTGATGGTGCGGACCATCTGGCTGGTGTAGCTGTTCTCGTTGTCATACCAGGACACGACCTGCACCTGATAGGTGTCGTCGTCGATCTTGGCAACCATGGTCTGGGTCGCATCAAACAGCGAGCCGTACTTCATGCCGATCACGTCGGAGGAAACGATGGCTTCCTCGTTGTAGCCGTAAGAGGCGGAAGCGGCGGCCTTCATCGCGGCGTTGATGGAATCCTTGGTCACGTCCTTGCCCTTGACAACCGCCACCAGAATGGTGGTGGAGCCGGTGCAGACGGGCACGCGCTGAGCAGAGCCGATCAGCTTGCCGTTGAGCTCGGGGATGACCAGGCCGATGGCCTTGGCAGCGCCGGTGGAGTTGGGAACGATGTTCTGCGCGCCAGCGCGGGCACGACGCAGGTCGCCCTTGCGATGGGGGCCGTCCAGAATCATCTGATCGCCGGTGTAGGCGTGCACGGTGGTCATGATGCCGCTCTGGATGGGATAGGCGTCGTTAAGGGCCTTGGCCATGGGCGCGAGGCAGTTGGTGGTGCAGGACGCGGCGGAAATGATCTTGTCTTCCTTGGTCAGCGTGCCCTCGTTGACGGAGTACACGATGGTGGGCAGATCATTGCCGGCGGGCGCAGAGATAACGACCTTCTTGGCGCCGGCGTTGATGTGCGCCTGGCTCTTTTCCTTGCTGCAGTAGAAGCCGGTGCACTCGAGGACCACGTCCACATCCAGCTTGCCCCAGGGGCAGTTGGCGGCGTCCTTCTCGGCGTAGATCTTGATTTCCTTTCCATCGACGATGATGGAATCCTCAGTGGCTTCGACCGTATGCTTGTTCTCCCCGATATGGCCGCAGTAGGAGCCCTGCGCGGTATCATACTTGAGAAGATGGGCAAGCATCTTCGGGCTGGTCAGGTCGTTGATGGCGACCACTTCATAACCCTCGGCACCGAACATCTGACGGAAAGCCAGGCGGCCGATGCGGCCGAAGCCGTTAATAGCTACTTTCACCATTGGCGGGTACCTCCTAAAACATTGTTGTTCCCAACTCATATTCTACCAAAAACCGGACATGTTTTGCAAGGGGTTCGTCCCGGTTTGTGAAAATATTTGCAATATGCCTCACAGAAGCAGTAGTCCCGTGCCCGCCACCAGCAGCACGAAGCCTGCCAGCGCGCGGCGGCTGAGGCGCTCGCCCAAAAAGAGGCGGCTGAAGAGGATGGTGACCACGACGCTGAGCTTGTCCAGCGGCACCACCACGCTGGCGGGGCCCTCCTGAAGGGCGCGGTAGTAGCACAGCCAGCTCAGCCCCGTCGCCACGCCGGAGAGGAGGATGAAGGCCAGGTCCCGGCGCCCCACCTGCCGTACCTGCTTCTGGCGGCCGGTGACAAGGACCATGATCCAGGCCATGCCCAGCACCACCACGGTACGAAGCGCCGTGCCCAGGTCGCTGGGTACGTTTTCGATGCCCACCTTGCCCAGAATGGCGGTCAGCGCCGCGAACACCGCCGAGAGCACCGCATAAAGAAGCCAGCCGCGTCCGCGCGGGGCGGCGGGGGCGGCTTCGGGCCGGCGCTCGATCATCAAAAGCGTACCCGCCATGATCCCGGCCATCGCGGCGGCTTTCAGCCAGGTGATGGGCTCGCCCAGCAGGAGCCAGGCCAAAAGCATCGTCAGCACCGTGGAGCTCTTGTCCACGGGCGTGACCTGATTGACCGTTCCCAGCTTGAGCGCGTGGAAATAGCACAGCCAGGAGGCGCCCGTGCACAGGCCCGAGAGCGCCAGAAACAGATATGTCCTGCCGTCCAGCTGCGCAAGGTAGCCCTCCAGCCCCTGCGCCAGCACCAGCAGCCAGGAAAACGCCAGCACCAGCGTGGTTCGGATGGCCGTGGCCACGGTTGAATCCGTGTCCCGCACGCCCAGCTTGCTCAGAATCGCCGTCATGCCTGCAAAGAGGGCCGACAGCAGTGCCATGAGGATCCACATGCCCGATCGCTCCTTTGTCCGGCAGGGAGCGGCCGCCCCGCTGTCGAATTCTGTCGTGATTCTTTCTCTATACAAAGGAGAGTGTCCTATGAAACCGGCCATTCTTGCCCAGCGGCTCCGCCCTGTTCTTCCCCATCTGATCTGTCCTCAGTGCGGGGCGGCGTTTGCGCTGACGGACCAGAGCCTGATCTGCCAAAATGGCCATTGCTTCGATCTCAGCCGCCGGGGATACGTAAACCTCGCCCCTTCTCACCGCCAGAGCGCGGAAAAATACGATGCGGCGCTCTTTGAAAGCCGCGGCCGCATCCTGGCGGACGGGTTCTACGCGCCCGTGCTCGAGGCGGTGTGCGGCCTGCTGGAAAAACGCTTCGGCGAAGCGCCCTTTTTGCTGGTGGACGCCGGCTGCGGCGAAGGGTACTATGCCCGCGCCGCGGCCCGCCGCTTCCCCGCAGCCGGGGTCATCGGCCTCGATCTCAGCCGCGATGCCGTGGCCCTCGCCGCCCGCGGGCCGGAGCCCGTACGCTGGTTCGTGGCCGATCTCAAGCACCTGCCCGTGCGCGACGGCGCAGCCGGCGCCGTGCTCGACATCCTCTCCCCCGCCGATTACGGGGAGTTCCGCCGCATCCTCGCGCCGGACGGGGTGCTGGTCAAGGCCGTCCCAGGGCCGGACTACCTCCGCGAGATCCGCGCGGCCGTCCACCCCTACCTACGCAGCGCCGCCTATGACAACGCCGCGGTGCTCTCCCACCTGCGCCAGCATGCGCAGATTCTCTCCGAAACGCCCGTCCACGCCGTCCTGCCCCTCACCGCCGCGCAGTCGCGGGACTTTCTGCGCATGACGCCCATGACGTTCTCCGTGCCCCCGGAGGCGCTGGAGGCCGTTCATTTGGACCACATCACCATCGACATGCGCGTCCTTTGCTGCCGGATGGCCTGACGGCACGAAAAAAGCCTCCAAAGAGAGGCTTTTTTTTGCAGCGCCGGGCTTACTTCTTGAAGAAGCCCTCGCCCTCGAGCATGGACTTGTATTTATTGACCAGCGCCAGGAAGCCGTCCTTGTACTCCGCGGCGGCTTTGCGCATGGACTCCAGCTCCGTGCTCAGGGTCTCCCGCTCGCTCTGGGCGTCGTCCACGATCTGGCTGGCCTTTTCCTCGGCTTCCTTGACGATGGCGTCCGCCTTGGTCTTGGCGCTGTCCACGGCCTCGTCCGCCAGGCGCTGGGCGCTGAGGAGGATGCTCTCCAGCGTCTCGCTGGTCCTGGCAACCGCCGGCTCCGCCTTTGCCACGGGCTGCGGCGCGGGCTTGACGGACTCGCGGGCGGCCTCCGCCTCCGCGCGCGCCTTGCTCAGCTCGCTTTCCAGCTGGTCGATCCGCTCCTGCATGTTGGTCATCTCGTCGCAGATCTCATCCAAAAACTGGTCCACGTCATTGCGGTCATATCCGCCGCCCTTGAGTGCAAACTCTTTGTCGTAGATATCGTCGATCGTCAGTGCCATGGTCATTCTCCTTTCGTCGTCTCCGATTCAGTGCTTCCGGCCCGCGCCGTATCGTATCAGCCTTAATGGCAAACGGCCTTTTTTGGTAGGCGCCCCCACCTGTGCGACCACGAGGCGGCCGCATCCGCGCACGGAGATGGCGTCTCCTTCGCCCACGCGCGCGTCCGGGCGCAGAGAGGGCAGATGGCGCAGCTTGACATGGCCCGCTGCGATTTTCTCGCACGCCGCCGCCCGCGACAGCCCAAAGCCGCCGGCGACCACCGCGTCCAGCCTGAGGCTGGAAACCGTGTCGCGCACCTCCGTGCCCTCGGGCGGCTCCAGCTCGGGCCAGGCTTCCAGCGCGCGGACCCTCAGGCGCACACGCCCGGCGGAGAGGAGCGATTGCGCCACATGCTCCGCCATGCGGGACTCCACAAACACATACGCCCGGTCCGCGAGCACCGCAATGTCGCCAATGCAGGAGCGGCTCAGGCCAAGGCCCAGAACGCTTCCCAGGATGTCGCGATGTCCCGGCGCGCTCTGGCCGGGCCAGGTCAGCTCCAGCGCCGTGATGGGAAACACCGCTTCCTCCTCCCCGTCGGGAAGGAAGCAGGCAACGCGGCGCTCGGCGTCCTCATAGCCGCCTTCGGCGAGCACCCCTACGCCCTGACGGCGGCCTGCGGCCTGCGCCGCTTCCAGCTCCGGCGGGCTGAGAAAGCCGCTGAAGCACGGCCTGTCCGTACGGCCCGCCCGCGACGCAAGCTCATCCAGCCTGCGCGATGCAAGCGCCATCTCCTCCTCGCGCATCACAGCACAAGGCGCCTGAGCAGGTTGATGATCCAAATGGCGATGTCAATGACCAGCCAGACCACCAGCGGCGAGAAATCCAGCGGCATCATCCTCAGCCTTGGGAAGAAGCGGTACAGCAGCTCCCGGAAGGGGCGCAGAACGGGCTCCACATAGGAAGCGGCCTTGTACATCAGCTCGCTGCGGGGCATGACGA
Organism: uncultured Eubacteriales bacterium; assembly: GCA_958448555.1. Classification (GTDB taxonomy): domain Bacteria; phylum Bacillota; class Clostridia; order Christensenellales; family Aristaeellaceae; genus Limiplasma. Next base: position 11,494 of record CAUDEL010000026.1, read on the forward strand.
AGCTCATGATGCAATAGATCAGCAGCAGCGTGCTGATAAGGCGCAACACCCAGACGATGATTCCAAGCAGCCCGGATATCATTGGCTCCTCCTTACTGCATGGCGGCATAGCGGCCCGTGGCGCCGCCCACGGCCGCGTAGGTACCCGTCGCCCCGCCGGCCATCATGCTGCCGAAGCTGACGGGCATGCGCTGGGTCCCCTGCGCCTGAAAGCGCGTGGTGGGCGAGCCGGAGGAAAAGCCCGACACGGGGCGCTGCGGCTCCTGCTCGGCGGGCTGCTGGTAGCCGTAGCCCTCATAGGGCTGACGGACGAAGCCCTGCGCCTCCGGGGCGGCGGTGAACTTCTGCATGGCGGGATCGAGGACCACGCGCACGGAGGGCGAGGAGATGAGGTAGATGCCGCGGGGCGAGATCTTGTTGAGCGCGCAGCCCAGCGTGTAGGCCGCGCCGCTGAGCATGTCCACGCAACGCTGCCGCTCGCTGTCGCTGGCGATGAACTCCATGTTCAAAAACACGGAGGCGTTGGTCTTGATGTAGGCGATGACGTCCTTGCACTCGTTGCGGCTGCGCAGGAGCACGATGTACTCCACATGGGCGTAGACTGAGCCGTCGGCGCTGCGCTGCATGCCGGGGAAGGGAACGACGTTGCCCATCTGCTGGCCGTAGGCCGGCTGCTGGGCGCGCTGTTCATAGGCCGGCTGCTGCTGGGCATAGGCCGGCTGCTGATTGTAAGCGGGCTGCTGCTGGGCATAGGCCGCCTGCTGGGGATAGGCCTGCTGCGCGGGCGCCTGCTGAGGCGCCGCGGGCTGCTGCGCCTCGCGCTCCCGGTCATAGCGGCTGCGATAGGGCACGCGGCCGCCATACTCCCCCTCGCCATGTCCAAAGGGGTCCAGCGGCTGGCGGCGGGGCGCATCCTCGCCCTCCTGGGGCTCCTGAGCGATCTCCCGGTCCATGCCGCCATACGCCTGTTCGGCCTCGGACGAGCCATAATAGCTGCCCGGTCCCTCAGCCTCGCCGCGGATAAACCGCTCGCTCTTTTCCGTCAGCCAGTCTCCGATCCTGCGAAAGATTCCCAACTCAACGAACCCCCTATGCCGCGCGTCTCAGTCCCGGCGATACAACGCCGTGCCGATTCGCACCATCGTAGCGCCCTCGCGCGCTGCAATCTGATAATCGTTGGACATGCCCATGGACAGCTCCCGCATTTCCACGCCGTCCACGGCTTCGTCGCGGAGCTGCTCAAAGAGCGTCCGCATGCCGCGAAACAGCGACCTGAGCACATCGGGCGGCGCGTCCAGAGGCATGATGCTCATCAGCCCTTGGACGTGGATGTTGGGAAAATCCCGCATCTGCCTCAGGAAGCCCAGAACCTCCTCGACCGGCATGCCGCCCTTTTGCGGCTCCCGCGCGATGTTGACCTGCACCAGCGCGGGCAGCACGCGGCCATGCTCCGCCGCGCGCCGCTCGACCTCCTGCGCAAGCGCGAGGCGGTCCAGCGTATGCAGCATGCACACATGATCTATTATACCTTTGACTTTGTTGGTTTGCAACCGTCCAATCCAATGAAGACGAAATTCCGGCGCGATTTTTGGCAGCTTGGGCAGCGCCACCTGCGCGCGGTTTTCGCCAATATCCAGAATATTCAAGGGTTTCAAGGCATTGATGACGGCGGGGCCAACGGTCTTGGTCACGGCCACAAGACGGGCCGGCGGAGAATTTTGGAAGCGATTTTTATCCAATTCTTCCAAAACCTTCGACACGTTGCGCCTGAGCACCTGCGCGTCCAATTCCTCCACAAGCCCGGCCGTGGCGTGCTTTTCAAGCGTTTGCTGCGATTCTTCGTACATTTTTCGTCACCAGCGCCTTTCGCTACTTAAACAACCGTACCGTCTGTCCCGCGGTGAGCAGCCCCGTCTGCACGGGCGTGATGTAGGCGTTGCCGCCTTCCTGGCGCAGCACCGTGACCGGCACGAAATTCTGGCTCGTCTCCGATACCACCACCACGCCTGTCGCGCCGTTTTGCGTATAGAGCGCACCCTCGGGCACGAGCAGGCAGTCCACATATTCGCCAAGCTGCGCCTGGCAGGTGCGCATATACAGGACGTCCCGCACATCCCCGATGACCGCCAGGCGCAGCAGCAGCTCTCCGCCCGAGCGGGTAAAGGAGAGCACCTGCGCATCCACGACGGTGTTGGTGAACTGCTCTAGCACCAGCTTGTAGGTGGTGCCTTCCACGGGATTCCAGTTGGTGTTGCGCACCAGCATGAGCACGGCGTAGTTGTTCTGCTTGACCAGCCGGTAGAGGTTGGTGCGCCCGCGCGCGGCGGTGGAGGTCTCCGGGCGCTCGCCGTTAATCATGGCGCGCACCTCGGACGGGGTGTACTTCTCGTACTCGCTGGGGGTCAGGGCGTATTCAAAGCCGTCGGTATAGAAGCTGACGATGCTCTCCTGGGTTGCGACGGTCTGGTTGATCCAGCTGTCGATGCGCCGCTGCTGGTTGGTTTCGTCGTCATAGAGGCGGTTGAGGCGCATGTCGCTGGAGTACTTGCTGCGGAAATAGCTCTGGCGCTGGTTGATGGCGGTTTCCAGGATCGTCTCCTGGTTGCCAAGGTTTCCCCGGGCGCCCTGCACGAGGCTTCGCACCTCCAGGCCGCGTTCGATGACCTCGCTCTCCAGGCGGATCATCTTCTGGTCGAAGCTCGTCTCGCTCTTGAGCAGCGTCTGCTGGTATTCCTTGATGGCGTCGCGGCAGTTCTGCAGCGCGGTCATCTCCTTGGTGCTGTAGCCGGTGGAGTAGACGTAGCAGATCACGTCGCCGCGGTAGACGACGCTTCCCTCCTGGGCCACATAGTCGATGTACTGCACGCCCTCCTCGTCATAGGCCGTCTCGTTGCGCACGATGAGCGCGTCGCCCGTGTAGGAATTGCCCAGTGAGCTCATCTCCACCACCGCCGTGCTCTGCGGCCGGGTGCCGACCATGTCCTTGAGGAAGTACCACGCTCCGCCGCCGATCAACACCAGCGCCAGAACCACCTTCCACACCTGGCCCCCGCCGGAGGGCTTCTTCTTCCTGCGCTTTTTGCGCCTGTGGGGCAGCTCCTGCTGAGGCTGCTGCATGGTGGGCATGGCCGGGGCCTGCTGCATGTACGCCTCATACTGCATCTGCTGAAGCTGCTCAGGCGTAAACATCTGCTGAAGCTGCTCGGGCGTATACATCTGCTGGAGCTGCTCCAGAGTGTAGGGCTGCTGCTCGTATCCATACCCCGGATAGGGCCACTGAGGCATGCCCTGCCAGCCCTGCCCGGGCTGTGGCTGAGGCGGCGCGCCGGACGGCTGCTGCCAGGAAGGGTCCTGAGGATAAGGGTTTTGCGGTTGGTTGGGATCCGATTGCACGGCGCTGCGCCTCCTTTCTTAAAAAACGTCAGCCCTTACGCCTGCGCGCCGATGGCCCGCAGGCGGCTGAGCACGCGCCGCTCCAGGCGCGAAACCTGCATCTGTGAAATGCCCAATCGCTTTGCCGTCTCACGCTGGCCCAGCCCGTCGCGGTAGCGCAGGGTGAGCAGCTCGCGTTCCACCTCGCCGACCTTGGAGAGCAGCCAACCGGCCAGCTCGTTTTTCTCCATCTCTTCAAAGCGCTCGTCCACGCCGCCCAGAAGGTCGGAAAGCTGCGTGTCGCCCTCCTCGCCCACGGGCATGTCCAAAGAGACCGTGTCGCTTTGCATGCGCAGCGACATCAGCGCCAGAAGCTCCTCGGGGCCAAGCCCCATGCGCTGTGCCAGCTCCTCCGCGGTCGGAGCGCGCAGGTGCTCGCGCTCGAAGCGCTCCTGCTCTCGGGTCATCTGATAGAGGCGCTGGCGCGTGTCGCGCGGCATGCGCATCAGTCCGCTGCGGTCGCGCAGGTAGTTGCGCACATCCCCCGTGATGGTCGGCACGGCATAGGTCACAAAGCGGAAGCCCCGCGCGGGCTCGAAGCGCTCCAGCGCCTTGAGCAGTGCCAGGCCGGCCACCTGCTCCAGATCCTCCGTCTCCACCCCGCGCCCGGCGAACTTGCGCGCCACGGCCCGAGCCAGCGGCAGATAGGCTTCAAACAGCTCGTCCCGGATAGATGGGTCATGGCTGGCGGCATACCTCTCCAGAAGAGGGATCAAATGCTCGTCGTTCATGGCTTCCTCCGCTCCTAGACGGGCATCGAACACTCGATGCCGTAGACGCCGTCGCCATCCTGTTCCAGTTGGACCTCGGGCATGAGCGTCTCCAGCACGCCGCGTGTGATGTCCAGATCCAGCGAATCCCCCGCCTGCGTCCGATTGCGCTCCCGGGCGAGAAATCCCACATGCAGACGTCCGGCCTCCACGCGGGCGCTCACCTGGATTTGCTCGGGACGCCCGGCCTGGTTGAGCAGGCAGTCCACGCACTCACACGTCACGGTGCGCAGATCTCCCAGCAGCTCCATATCGAGCCCGGCCGACATCCCCAGTCCGCACAGCGTCATGCTGGCGACCAGCACATAGTCCTTCCGGGCGGGAATGATGAGCCGCACCTCGCGGGAAAGATCGACCTGATTCATCCGGCGCACCTCCATGTTCATGGCAACCTTTATTGTAACATATCCGTAATCATTTTGGCAAGAAGCAGGAAAAGCACGCCCAGCATCATTCCGCGCACGAACCGCCCGCCCCGTTTCAGCGTCAGGCGGCTGCCCGCGGTCGCCCCCAGCATGGCGCACAGGCCCGCGGGCAGGCCCAGCAGCCATAGCACGTCGCCGGTGAGAAAGAGGCTGGTGAGGGCCGCCAGATTGCTGCACAGGTTCGTTACCTTGGCCGTTGCGCTGGCCCGGACGTCCTCCATGCCGAAAATGTGAACAAAAAGTAAAATCAGAAACGTGCCCGTGCCCGGGCCGATCAGTCCGTCGTAGAATCCCACGCCGCAGCCGATGGCCAGCGCGAGCAGCATGGTGGCCTGGGGCGTCAGGGAGCGTGCGCCGGTGCCTGGGCCCCGCCCGCGCAGGGTGAAGATGGCCGCCACAGGGATGCAGCACATCACCAGCACGCGCTCGGTCTGGTCCGGGATCTGCTTCATCAGCAGCACGCCCAGCGCGCTGGCCAGAGCCGCCGCGATCCCGGAATACAGGCCGATGCGCCCTTCTATTTTCCCCGATCTTCCATATTGATACACCGCCAGCGTGGTCCCCATGGTCGCCGAGAGCTTGTTGGTGCCCGCGGCGGTGCTCGCGGGGAGCCCGGCGAGGTAATAGGCAGGCAGCGAGATCAGCCCTCCGCCCCCGGCCACGGCATCCACAAAGCCCGCCAGCAGCGCCAGCGGGCATACGACGAGGAACATATGGGCAGTCAGGGGCACCTTTGTCAAGCCTCCTTGCGTGAGGGAAGGTAGATCAGCGCCAGCGCGCAGGGGATGCACACGGCCATCGAGCATTGGAAGAAGCGGGCGTCATCGCCGCACAGTAGCAGCATCGTGCCCAGGTCGTACACAAGCGCCGGCAGCACCGGCAAAAGCGCGTCCGTGCCCCTTCGGTACAGCGCCCAGAGCGCCACGAGCAGCATCAAAAGAAGCTGCACGCCGATGTTTTCCGTCAGCCACCTCACCGGCGCCCATTCCAGCGGCGCGTCGATCACCGCCAGCGCCGCCTGGCCCAGCCCGTTGAGCGTGGCCCGCCCATAGCGCGCCTCTGGCAGGTCGCCGGAATTTCGCACCGTCTCATAGCCCCGCCCCTGGCCGGTCACGTCCCACACCAGCCCGGTCACGCCGTTGACCGCCTCAAAGACGACGCGCGGCGAGGCCAGCGCGGCCCGCGCGGCCATGGAGAGGATCTCCCCCGGGGAACGCCGCGCGATCAGCTCGCGGTCATAGGTGAATTTGATGCTGTTGTAGCTGTGAAGCCTGTAGGTGTCCCGCCACGCCTCGCCCGGGGCCAGCTCCGAGAGGAAGGCCGCCGTCTCCGCGTCCAGCGCCTCGGGGTCCTGGCTTCGGATGTCCCACAGGATGGTCATGGGCACGCCCACGCTCTCCTCCGTGGTGTTGTCGGGATAGACCACGTCCAGCGCGCCGTACAGCGGCCCGCGCACCAGCAGCACGGCCAGCGCCGCCGCGGCAGCCGCCAGCGCCGCCCCCCTGCGCCCCGCCGGAAAGCAGGCCAGCGCGCATAAGAGCAGGGGCAGCGTCCATAGAATGGCATTGTGGCGCACAAGCGTCACCGCCGCCAGGGTCAGGCCGAAGGCGGCGGCGTTGCGGGGACGCGCCAGCCACGCGCCCCGGGTATGAAGCATGTTGACGGCCTGGGCCGTGAGCACCAGCACACCCGCGGTCATGGCGCTGTCCTTGCCCAGATACATCAGGGTGTTTCGGACCGGGAGCGACGCGCACACCAGCGCGTGGGCGCCCAGCGCGAGCCAGGCGGGCACGCCCCGCCGGTGAAGGGTCGCCGTCAAATAGGACATGGCCAGCGAGAACGCGGCGATCTGCGCGCCTACCGCGAAGGGGTAGCTGTCGCACACGCGCGTCGCCAGCCAGATCAGAAGCGTATGAAAGACGGGATGCCAGTTGTTGAACTCGCCGCAATGGGCCTGCCGCCACTGGTTGGAGGCGTCATAGCTGACCCCGCCGGGCCAGCAGGCCGCAAGCGCGCAGCCGAAGATGACCGCGCACAGGGCCAGCGCCGCCCAGAACACCCATGCGCGGGGCCGGGCGCACGGCGCCGGGGAGCGCGGGGAAAGGCGGGCGCAGGCGGCGGTCAGCAGCCAGTACAGCCCCGCGCTGAGCAGCGAAAACGCGCACAGCGCCGCCAGCGTTTTGGGCGCGCTGGTGAGAAAGCCGCTCTGGCTGAGGTAGGTGACGTAGGCGATGTATACGGACAGACAGGCCGTGCAGGCGCGAAACCACACGCGGTGCGCGCGGGACTGCCAGGCGCTGCCCTTGGCGTGTTGCTTCATGCAGCCATCCTTTCCGTCCTCCCCGGGACGCGCTCAGCAGGCCTGCCCGTCTTTGACGAACTCATGATAGATCGCGCGGATGGCGGGCTGAAAGTCGGCGCTGTCCACGCCCACCAGGATGCTCAGCTCGCTGCTGCCCTGGTCGATCATGCGCACGTTGACATGCTCGCGGCTCAGCGCCGAAAACAGCCTCGCGGCGGTGCCGGGGTTGTGGATCATGCCGCGGCCCACGGTGGCGATGATGCCCATGTTGTCATGGATCGTCACGGTGTCGGGCTCGGTGAGCTCCATGATGCGGTTGACCACCCGCTCCCGCACCGGTTCGAGCTCCGCGGTGGAGAGCACCACGCACATGGTGTCGATGCCCGTGGGCAGGTGCTCGAAGGAAAGCCCGTTTTCCTCCACCGCCTGCAGCACGCGCCGGCCGAAGCCGTGCTCGCTGTTCATCATGGCCTTCTCCACGGAGATGACGCTGAAGCCAAGCTTGCCCGCGATGCCGGTGATGACGAAGGGATTCTTCTCCTCCACCGGGCCATGGGTAATGAGCGTCCCGCGCTCAAAGGGGGCGTTGGTATTGCGGATATTGGTGGGGATGCCCGCGCGGTGCACGGGAAAGACGCTGTCCTCGTGCAGCACGGTCGCGCCCATGTAGGACAGCTCGCGCAGCTCGCGGTAGGTGACGCTGCGAATGGCCCGGGCGCCGGGAACGACGTGCGGGTCGGCCATGAGGAAGCCGCTCACGTCGGTCCAGTTCTCGTACATGTCGGCATAGGCGGCGCGGGCGACAATGGCGCCGGAAACGTCGCTGCCGCCGCGGGAGAAGGTATGGATGCGTCCGTCCGCCCCGCTGCCGTAGAAGCCGGGGATCACGGCCCGCTCCGTCCTGGAGAGCAGCTCTGCCAGCGTGGTGTTGGTCCGCTCGCTGTCAAAGGTCCCGTCCGCGGAAAAGAAGATGAAGTCCTTGGGGTCCAGAAAGCAAAAGCCCAGATAGTCCGCAAGCAGCAGGCCGTTTAAGTACTCCCCGCGGCTGGCGCAGAAATCCTCGCTGGCCCCGGAGCGAATCTCACGCTCGATCTCGTCCAGATGCGCCTTTATGTCCACCGCCAGCCCCAGCTCCGAGGCGATGGACATAAAGCGCTCCCGCACGGGCGCGAAGGCCGGCGAAAAATCCTTTCCCTCCCGGTGGAGATGATACGTGCGGTACAAAAGATCGGTCACCTTTTCATCGCCGTCAAAGCGCCTTCCGGGGGCGCTGGGCACCACATAGCAGCGGCGCGCGTCCATTTCGATGATCTGCCTGACCTTCTGAAACTGGCCCGCATCCGAAAGCGAGCTGCCGCCGAATTTGGCCACGATCTTTCCCATGGTCGATGTTCCCTCCCGGCCGTTAGGAGGCTCAAAGTCCTCACAAAGATATATTCTATCCGAAAGCGGGTATCAAAGTCAATCCCTGTCCACGCTCCCGGCGCATGACAAAAAACCATCCCTGACCCGCGGGTCCGGGATGGTTCACGATATGCCGGTTTTCTGCGCGCCGTGTCATGCGCGGCCGAGGTATTCGTCCCTGAGGACGCTGAGCATGGCCACGTCGCAGAAGCGTCCGTCGCTGTAAAAGGCGTGGCGCCTGACGCCCTCGAGCGTAAAGCCGGCCTTTTCGTAGCAGCGGCGGGCGGCGAGGTTGTGCGTGTGCACCTCCAGCTCCAGGCGCTCCAGGCCCAGCGTCCGAAACGCGAACGCCTGCATCAGCCCCAGCGCCTCCGTTCCAAAGCCCTGACCTCGGTCGGCCTCGCCGGCGATGACCATGCCCAGCTCCCCGCAGCGCAGCCGCCAGTCCACCCGGAACATGTCGAGCTGGCCGAGGTAGCGTTCATCCTCGCGGGAGGCGATGACAAAATTGTAGGCGTCGTGCCCTGTCCTGAGCATCCGGGCGAGGAATTCCTCGCTGTCGGCCAGGCTCTGGGCGGGCCAGAAGCGCGTGGAAAGGTAGCGGGTGGTCTGCGCGTCGTTGACCCATTTGCGGATGTCGCCGATGTCCTCGGCCCTGTATTCGCGCAGCATCACGCGCTCTCCCAAAAGCCTCGGCATCGCTTACTCCTCTTCGTCTTCGTTCAGGTCCACCGCTTCCATCTCCAGCGCGGCGGCCTCGTCCTCCTCCTCCATGGCGGCCATGCACTTGTCAAAGACGGCGTTGAACTCCGCCTCGTCCTCGATGGTGGCGTAGACGTCCTCGTCGCTGGCCTCGTCGCGGATGATCTTGAGGATGATGGCCTCGCCCTCCTTGCAGTCGTCGGTGTCCTCGGTAGCCTCCAGCACCACGTAATAGCTGCCCTCATGCTCGATGGTCATGAGGTGCTCGAAGTTGACGTCCTTTCCGTTTTCGTCCTGAAGCTGGACCAGGTTTTCGTTGTCCTGCATGCTTACTCCTCTTTCCGCCGGCCCTCGGAGGCCAGCCATTGTTCCAGTATGACCGTAGCGGCCAGCTTATCCACGTGCTGCCTGCGCTCCCGGCGCTGCACGCCCGAATCGATGAGCACGGCCTCGGCCGTGACGGTGGTCAGCCGTTCGTCCTGATAGCGGACCGAAAGGCCCGCCTTTTCCAGCACGTTTCCAAAATCCATGACCTTTTGCGCCTGCGGCCCGACGCTGCCATCCATATTGAGCGGCAGGCCCAGCAGCACCTCGCGGCACGCGAAGCGCTCGCACAGCGCCGCCACGTAGCGGCTGTCCGGGCCGTAGCCCACGCGGCGGTAGACCTCCAGCGGCTGGGCGATGGTGCCGGTGGGGTCGCTCACGGCCACGCCGATGCGCACATCGCCCACGTCCAGCGCGACGATCCTGCCCGCCATCTCAGCCGTCCAGCCCCTGCAGATAGACGCGGACCAGCTCCTCCATGATCTCGTCGCGCTCCAGGCGGCAGATCATGCTGCGGGCCTGGCCGTAGCTGGTGATATAGGTGGGGTCGCCGGAGATCAGGTAGCCCACAAGCTGGGTGACGGGATCATAGCCCTTGGCCTGCAGGGCGCGGTATACATGCGAAAGGATGGTGCTGGCGTCGTTTCCCCCCTCCACCACGGGCGAGAACTTCGTCGTTCCATTCATTTCGTTCATAAGCCAACTCCTCCCCTAACATAGAGGTGATACAGAAATCATTATACACCAACTTCCCGCCTTTGCAAAGCGTTTGCTGTGTTTTTTACTGTCCTTCTTGCCTGCGGTGAAGGCCCACGACCCTCAGCGCCGCGCGCGCACACAGCAAAAGCGGCACCGACAGCAATATGCCGCCCACGCCGCCCGCCGCGCCGCCGAGCATCACGCACAGCACCACCGCCACGGGATGCAGCCGGGTAGCGTCGCTCATGAGCTGAGGCGAGAGCATGCCGCCCTCGAGCTGCTGCACCACGATCACCACGCCCAGCGCCCACAGCGTGCGCGCCAGCCCGCCCGGAAGGGAGAACAGCGCCACCAGCACCCCGCCCAGAAACGGCCCCACATAGGGGATCAGCTCCAGCACGCCCATGGCCGCGCCGAGCAGGAGCCACGCCGGGACCCCGCAAAAAAGAAGCCCCACGGCCGTCAGCGCGCCCACGACCGCCGACACCATGAGCTGCCCGCGCAGATAGCCCGCCGTCTCGCGGCGCATCTCGCGCAGAATCTGCACCGTCACCTCCCGTTTCTCCACCGGGACCAAAGACAGCAGCCATTGGGCGATGCGCCTGCGATCGCGCAGAAAATAAAACCCGAACAGGGGCGCCAGCATCCACTTGCCCACGCTCCCCGCCACATTACCCACCCAGGCCATCGCGGCCGGCGCGGCCGCGCCCAGCGCCTCCTGGCCGCGGGTGAGGATCGTCCCTTCGTCCAGCGCAACCCCGTTTTGCGAAAGCCAGCGCTGCGCTTGACCCACAAGCGCCTCCGCCGAGGCCATCAGCGACGGCAGCATGGACAGGAGCTGCCGGCCCTGGGAGATCAGCGCCGGGGCCAGAAGGAAAACGGCCGAAAGCGCAAGAGCGCTCAGGCCCGTCATGGAAAGCGAGGCGGCCAGGCCGGGCGAGAGCCGCTTTTCCAGCCGCTTCATCACCGGCAGCGCCGCCAGCGCCACCAGCATCCCCAGAAAAAGCTGAATCGCCGCCTGCCAGATCAGCTCCCGCGCCCAGTAGATCACGCCCAGCGCCGCCGCCGCCCACAGCAGGCGCGCATAGGGCACGCCCGCGATTTTCTGCTGCATGACGCCGCTCCCTTCCGCAAAGCCTATGCGGGCGGCGCCCGTTTCACGTGACGCCGCCCGGAAAGGCTTACCACATCTTGGCCATTCGAACCAGCTTGTCCATCTGCTTTTGCGCCTGCTTCTTGAGCTTCTGGTTGCCGGGCATCAGCATCGCGCCCGCGCCCACAGCAAAGCCGATGGCACCTGCCGCCGCCGTTTTGAGCATGCTCATCCGTCGTCCTCCTCTCCAAGCGTCCGCCTTAACTGCGCCCATGTCAGGAGCCTGGGCACCACCACCTCGCCCGCGCGCGCGCCTCCGTCCACACGGAACTGCGAAGCGTAGACACGCCTGCCCAGCAGCCGGTACACCGGCCCCTGGCTCAGCTCCAGTGCCTCCAGCCTGAGTGTGTCGCCGTGAAGGATCACGTCGGTCACCTCGCCCACGCACTCTCCCGTCGTCAGGAAAGCGCGCCCGAGCATCCCGGGCTGTCCGTCGGGAACGGAGCCAGGCTTTTCTCTCACCAGCACGCATCGGCTGCCCACCACGGCGATGCCGTCGCGGCAGACCCATTTCGCGGCTCCGATCCCCTTTCTGACCACGATGCCGCTGAGCCTGCGCGCATGCGCGTCCGCAATCGCGCGCTCCACGTATCCAAGCTGCCTGTCCTGCCACACCACGGGCAGTCCCACCATGCGGTTGAGACTTGTCAGCATGCCTTGCCTCCCTTCCACGGGCGTACCGCTAGCTTGCCCGGCCGGGCGCGCGGCCCTGCAAACAATGCCTGCCAAAAGCGGCAGTTCGCGGCCTGTGGATGTGCTTTTTCTTCCTCGAAAAAGGGAAATTCATCCACCGTGCGGTCCGTTAAGCGCTTTGGTTGCCCATAATCCCGCCGCCAGGCCTGGAAGCGCCATCCATTTCCCTGCCTTCACAGCCCTGCTTTTCCTGATATTGGCTCCTTTGGCGCTTGTCGCGGCGGAAGGGAAGGCCTATGCTGTTTCGTCAGATGAGAGAACGGCAAGGGGCATCCCCTTGGCCAAAACAAAAAGGAGGTATCCCGATTATGCAAAAGACCCATCTCTACAAAAGATGCCTCCCGGCGCTGGCGCTCATCCTGGCGCTGATGCTGCCGCTGGTGTCGCTGGCCGAGGTCAGCAAGGTCGTCAAGGGCGGCGCGCTGAACATGCGCGCGGAGCCGTCCCTGTCGGCCAAGGTCCTCCGTCAGTATCCCACCGGCACCTGGATGACGGTCCTTGAGGACCAGGGCGAGTGGAGCAAGGTGCGCGTGAACGGTCTGGAGGGGTATGTCATGAGCAAGTACCTTTCCGACACGTCCAGCGACAGCACGCTGTATGTGCGCACCAACACCGGCCGCGGGCTCAACCTGCGCGACCTGCCCAGCCTTGAGGGCAACATCATCACCAGCTTCAAGCCCGGCACGGCGGTCACCGTCCTGCTTCGCGGCAACGGCTGGTACAAGGTGAGCGTTGATGGCAAGACCGGCTATATGGCCAGTCAGTACCTCAGCAGCTCCCAGAGCAGCAGCGGCGGCGGCAGCTCCACCACCGGCTATCCCAAGACCGGCGTGGTCAACAACCCCGGCGCCAACCAGGTGCTCATGCTGCGCGAAACCGCCAGCACGGACGCCCGCGTTCTGGGCTACTACCGCAACGGCACCAGCGTTCAGCTGCTGGGCGAAAGCGGCAGCTTCTACAAGGTGACGGTGGCCGGCAAGAGCGGTTACATGATGAAAAAGTACATCAAGGTGACCGGCTCCTCCACCGGCGGCAGCACTACGCTGCCCCAGACCCCCTTCACCGCCAAGCTGGTCAACCCCAACGGCAACCACATCGTCAACTTCCGCACGGCCCCCGGCCTGAGCTCGCCGATCATCAAGGCGCATCCCGTGGGCAAGGAAATCACCGTCCTTGAGGTCGGCGATGTGTGGTGCAAGGCCGAGATCGACGGCGTGACCGGCTATGTGAGCCGCTACTTCTTCCAGGCCGTCAAGTAATCCAAACCCAAAAAAGGGGGCTGCCGCGCCCGAAAGGCACGGCAGCCCTTTTTGCATTTTTCCGTCTTTCAGCTTTCCGATTTCAGCAGCTCCTCCGCCTGCGACTCGCCCAGCACCCGCAGGCCCCGCTGCGAAAGCAGGCGCGCGCACAGGCCGTCGCCCCGCGTGAGCGTGCCGGTGAAGGTGCCGTCATAGACCCGGCCCAGGCCGCAGGAGGGGCTTCTTTCCTTGAGCAGCGCGCATTGGCAGCCACAGGCCAGCGCGATCTTCTCCGCCTCCCGCGCGCCGCGCGCAAACGCCTCCGTCACGTCCCGGCCGTCGCGGGTCACCACCCGGCCGCTTCGGATTTCAGAGGGCTCGCGGGGCGTTGGCAGTCCGCCCATCACCTCCGGGCAAACCGGCACCAGCACGTGCCGCTCCCGCAGGGCATCCAGGCAGTCCAGGCGCTGCGCGCCGCCGTCATAGCGGCAGCGAAATCCCATCAGGCAGGCGCTCACCAGCACGTTCATGCGCTTCGTCCCCCGCTCACATCGCCTTGGTGGAATTGCAGCTCACCATGCCGCGCTCGGCGTCCAGGGTGACCACGGCGCCGCTTTTGAGGATCTTGGTGGCGTTTTCCGCGCCGATGATGACGGGAATGTTGAGGCTCATGCCGGCGATGGCGCCGTGGCCGTTGGGGTTGGAGTCCTCCAGAATCAGGCCGCTGGCCTTGCGCACCAGGGGCAGAAGGGTGTTGCTGGTCTGCGCGATGACCAGGATGTCGCCGTCCTGGAAGGTGCGCAGGGCCTCCTCGCTGTTGCGGCACACGCACAGGCTCCCGCAGCAGCTCTGCTCCGTCACGCCCCGGCCGGTAACCAGAATATGGCCCACCACGTGCACCTTCATGAGGTTGGTGGTGCCGCTGATGCCAAGCGGCACGCCGGCGGTCATGACCACCAGCTCGCCGTCGTGCAGAAGGCCGGCCTCCTCACCCGCCTCCACGGCGCGCTCAAACAGGTCATCGGTGTTGGTGGCCTCCTCGATCATGAGCGGGATCACGCCCCAGCTCAGATTGAGCTGGCGGCAGACCGTCTCGTCGGTGGTGCAGCAGATGATGGGGCAGCTGGGACGGTACTTGGAGATCATGCGCGCGGTGCGCCCGCCCTTGGTGACGGTGAGGATGGCGGCCGCGCCCAGGTCATGCGCCGAGGTACAGGTGGCGTGGGAGATGGCGTTGGTCACGTCGGGCGTGAGATCGGTGTCGCGCTCCTTGAAGCGCTTGCGGTAGTTGATGTCCGCCTCGGCGCACATGGCGATGCGCGCCATGGTCTGCACGGCTTCCACGGGATAGAGGCCCGCGGCCGTCTCGCCGGAAAGCATGATGGCGCTGGTGCCGTCGTAGATGGCGTTGGCCACGTCGGCGGCCTCGGCGCGGGTGGGGCGCGGGTTTTTTATCATGCTGTCGAGCATCTGCGTGGCGGTGATGACCTGCTTTCCGGAGGAGTACGCCTTGTGAATGAGCATCTTCTGGATGACCGGCACCTTCTCCAGCGGGATCTCCACGCCCAGGTCGCCGCGGGCGACCATGATGCCGTCGCTCACGCGCAGGATCTCGTCGATGTTCTGCACGCCCTGCATGTTTTCGATCTTGGCGATGATGGAGACGTTGGTGCGGCCCAGGGCGCTGAAGAGCTTGCGCACGTCCAGAATGTCCTCGGCCGTGCGGGTGAAGGAGGCGGCAACGAAGTCCACGCCGTTTTTGACGCCGAAGGCGATGTCCTCGCGGTCCTTTTGGCTGAGGTAGGGCATGCTGAGGTCCACGTCGGGGACGTTGACGCTCTTTCGGTCGGAGATGACGCCGTCGTTGTTGACGATGCAGACGATCTCGCTGGCGGTGAGGCTGCGCACGGTCATGCCCACCAGTCCGTCGTCGATGAGGATGGTGGTGCCCTCCTGAATGTCGCGGGGCAAATCGGGATAGGTGATGGAGGCCCGCTCGGCGTTTCCCACCACGCTTTGGGTCATGAGGGTGAAGGTCTGGCCCTTCTTGAGCTGCACCTTGCCGTTTTCAAACGTCTCCAGGCGAATCTCCGGGCCCTTGGTGTCCAGCATGATGGCGATGGGCAGGCCCAGCTCGCGGCGGAACGCCCCGATGCGGCGGATGTTGTTGAGGTGCGTCTCGTGCGTGCCGTGCGAGAAGTTGAGCCGGGCTACGTTCATCCCCGAGAGGATCAGTTCCCTGAGGATCGCGTCATCCTCGGTGGAGGGTCCAAGCGTACAGACGATCTTGGTCTTGCGATGGATCATATGCGTCATCCTTTCCAAGCGTGTTCGATCTCCAGCAGCGTTCGTTTGACCCAAAGCCCGCCCGCGTAGCCGGTCAGGCTCCCGTCGGAGCCGACCACGCGGTGGCAGGGAATAAGGATGGGAAGGGGATTGCGGTGGTTGGCCATGCCCACGGCGCGGCATGCCCGCGGGCTGCCCACCGCCTGCGCCTGCTGGGCATAGGTGCGCGTCCGGCCGTAGGGGATGTCCAGAAGCGCCTCCCAGCAGCGCCTTTGAAACGGCGTCCCCCGGGCGTGAAGCGGCAGATCAAATTCGCGCAGCCCGCCCGCGAGATACGCCTCCAGCTCCTCAAAGGCGCGCCTAAGCAGCGGCGTCTCCTCGCGCCGCGCCTGCGCGGGCGCATCTTCTCCAAACAGCAAGCGCGTAAGCGCGCCGTCCTCCTCCGTCAGCGTCAGGGGCCCCAGGCGCGTGTCGCGGCTCCAGGCGATCATTTCCCCTTCTCCCTCCCCGCGGCGCGGTCGCCGCGCAGAAGCGAGGCGGGAAGCAGAAACATCGCGCAGCACAAAAGCGCCATCAGCGCATAGTCGCGGCCGGGCGACGCCGCGGCCCAGGCGAGCCGTCCGTCCAGAGAAAACTCCAGTAGCGCGATCCCCGCCGCGCACAGCGCCATCGCCGCCCAGCGCGGCCACAGCCGGCCCTTTTTCGCGCGGCGGCCCAGCACGGCCAGTGCGACGACGGGCATGAGCGCCGCCGCCACCTGACCCACGCGCAGAAAGATGAAGAGCATGTGCCCGTCGTCGCGCAGGCTCTCCAAAAGCGTCTGGGCCGCGCCGTAGAGCGAAAAGAAAAACAGCGCCGTATCGCCCGCGCGCCTGCGCCTGAAAAACGCCAGCGTGGCCGCGAAGATCACGACGGCCACCGCCGCCTCGCAGGCCCACACGTTGATGCGGTATTCCACCGCCACCCCCATGCGGCTTTGCAAAAACAGCCAGGGCGCCGCGGCGGTCAGCGCGCCCTCCGGCACCGCCTTGCCAACGCCCAGGTCGGTAAACCGCTCGCCAAGGCGAAGCAGCGCGATCCCCAGGCCCAGCGGCAGGCACAGGGCGTCCGCCATCTCGGCGAAGCGGACCTTGAGCAGCCGGGCGCTCAGCAGCGCCGCCAGCACCAGCCCCGCCAGCAGCCCCGGCATGGACAGGCCGCCGTCAAAAAAACGCAGCATCAGCCACGGGTCCTCGTACGTCTCCCAAAAGTCGCCCAGATGCACAAGGCAGTACAGGATGCGGGCGCAGGCGATTCCCAGCGGGATGCCCACAAGCCCGAACACGCCGGCCGTCGCCACCGGCAGATGCCGGTGGCGCGCCACGGCGGCGATTCCCGCCAACACGGCCAGGGCCGCGGCCGTGGCGCACAGGCCGTAGGCATGCCCCGTCAGGCCAAGGATGTCAAAGGTGGTATCCATGTCCGCTCATTCCCCCGCGGTGGCGCTGGCGAAGTAGATGATGTCGGTCACGGAGCGCTCGGCCTGGGGTTTGTCGTTGTAGACCTCGCCGTTGAAGGCGAGGGTAGCGCTGTTGCCGCCGTCCAGATTGTACGCCTGCTCGGCCCCGAGCTGCCCCATGATGTCGGCGAACTCCGCCAGCGTCACGCCCTCGGACTGGGAGGTCCTGCCGTTGACGACCACCAGCGCATAGGTCAGCACCCCGAGCTGCGCGATGCCCGCACGGGGGTTCTTCTGGTGGGGGTCAAACTGGTAGTTCTCGGGAATCTCCTGCACCTCGCCGTCCACAACCAGCGCGGGGCCGAAGAAGAAGCCGTTGACGATCTCATGCTCGGAGAGGAAGGCCGCCACACCGTTTTCCTGCACGTCATGGCCGTGGAGGTAGATATGGAAGTCGCCCAGCTCGTCGATGAGCAGCAGGTCCATGTTCTGGCTGGTCTTCTCGCGGTACGTCTCGCCCATGCGCACGATGTAGCCGGCCTTGGTGTTGGTGAAGTAGTCGCCGTTGATGGCCACGATGCCGTTGTAGTTCTTGGAGATGGTGGTGGTGTGGTTGGTGCTGGAGGAGCCGATCTTCTGCCCGGCCACCGCCGTGCGAAGCTGCGAGGGCGTGGCGATCTTGACATAGGCGATGAACACATCGCTGTCATACATGCGCTTTTGCTCCAGCTCCACGATGATGGTGTCGTCGCGGTAGCCGCTTTCGGTAAAATTGGCCGCCACGGGCGTGTTGCCCGGGGCAAAGAGGTCGATGGGCAGCGCGTCCACCGTGGCCGCGGGCAAAATATCGCTGAACACCGCGCTGGCCAGCACCGCGTCGGGCGCGGGCAAAGAGGCCTCCCGCGCGGCCTCCTCCTTCTCGTAGGCCGCGTCCAAATAGCGCCGCTGCGCGTCCTCGGTGACCGCGCCGGAGGGGATCAAAAACGTCAGGGACACCGCCATGAGCACCGCGAGCACGCCCGCGGCCCAAGCATAAGCTTTGCGCATCGTCATCGTTCCTTCCTGAAAAGCAAATCAAGCCGCCGTCCGACGCGCGATGCACGCAGAACGACACTTTATTATACAACAGCCTCCCCCCGCGCACAAGCGGCGATTTGCGCGCCGGTATCGCTAAGAAGGCGCTAAGGTTGACCGCCCGGGCCTTCGTATTTTCATTTGCGTTTCCAGCCTCTATGAAGTATAATACTTGCGCTTTCCATCTTCCATTTCGGGAAAGGAGCGCTCCCATGTCCCAACCCTTCGATCTGCCCGGCGCCCTGTTCACCTTTCACGGACAGGTTGTGCGCGGCAAGCGTCTGGGCAGCCGCCTGGGCTTTCCCACGGCCAACATCGTCTACGACCCCCGCAGCCGCGCCTGGCCCCGTGAAGGCGTATACGCAGGCGTGGCGTGGCTGGATGGCGAAAGCCGCGGTTATGTCAGCATTATCAATCAGGGCCGCCATCCGACCGTCCCCGAGGGGATTGCCACGGTGGAGGCGCATCTGCTGGGACATGCGCACTCCGACCTCTACGGACGGGGCCTGACCCTGGTCTACTGCCGTTACCTCAGGCCCGAGCAGACGTTTCCCACGCTGGAGGCGCTCAGGGAGCAGCTCAGGCGCGACCGCCTCAGCGCCCTTGCGTGGGCGGGGGAGCACGCGCCGGCCCTTGTGGAGGGGCTGGACACGGAAGCGTTTTTCCATCAAGCATAAAGGAGCCGGAGCATGTCAGACGAGAGCTACGTATTTCCGATGCAGACCGAGGACGTCTGCTATCAGTACGACGAGGACGGGGACAACGCCGTAAACCGGGTGAGCCTGCGCGTGGAGCGCGGGACGTTCGTGGCGGTGCTGGGGCACAACGGCAGCGGCAAGAGCACGCTGGCCAAGCTGATGAACGCCCTGTTTCTGCCCACGGAGGGCCGCGTGCTGGTCTGCGGCATGGATACCGCCCAGGACGAGGAGGTCTGGCGCATCCGGCGCCACGCGGGCATGGTGTTTCAGAACCCGGACAATCAGATCGTGGCCAACGTGGTGCGCGAGGACGTGGCCTTCGGGCTGGAGAACCTGGGCGTGCCGCACGAGGACATGATCCCCCGCATCGACGCGGCGCTGGCCGCCGTGCGCATGACCGAGCGCGCCTCCTTTGCCCCGCACATGCTCAGCGGCGGCCAGAAGCAGCGGGTGGCCGTGGCTGGGGTTTTGGCGATGCAGCCGGAGGTGATGATCCTGGACGAGGCCACGGCCATGCTCGACCCCGCGGGCCGCGCCGACGTGCTGGCCACCGTGCGCAGGCTCAACCGTGAGCAGGGCATGACGGTCATCTGGATCACGCATTTTATGGAGGAGGCGGCCGCGGCCGACCGCGTGGTGGTGCTGGACAAGGGCAAAATCGCCCTGGACGGCACGCCGGCGGAGGTCTTTTCCCGCGTGGAGGAGGTCAAGGCGCTGGGGCTGGACGTGCCGCCCATGGCCGAGCTGGCCATGCGCCTCAACGAAAACGGCTTTTCCCTCCCCTCCGGGGTGCTGACGGTCGCCGATATGGTAAAGGAGCTGAAAAAAGCGCTATGCCCATCCAAGTAGAGCATCTCACCCACACCTACATGCCCGGCAGCCCCTTTTCCGCCGTGGCGCTGCACGACGTGAGCCTGACCATCGAGGACGGCGAGCTCATCGGGCTTCTGGGCCACACGGGCAGCGGCAAAACCACGCTGGTGCAGCACCTCAACGGCCTCATCAAGCCCACCGAGGGCCGGGTGGTGGTGGACGGGCTGGACCTGACGCAAAAGGGCGTAAGCCTTCTGGAGGTCCGAAAGAAGGTCGGGCTGGTGTTCCAGTACCCCGAGTACCAGCTCTTTGAGGAAACCGTGGCCAAGGACATCGCCTTCGGCCCCCGCAACATGGGGCTGGACGCGGAGGAGATCGACCGGCGCGTGCGTGGCGCCATGCGGCAGGTGGGCCTTGACTACGACGCCGTGGCCGAGCGCTCGCCCTTTGAGCTCAGCGGCGGGCAGATGCGCCGCGTGGCCATCGCGGGCGTGCTGGCCATGCATCCGCGCGTGCTCATCCTGGACGAGCCCACCGCCGGGCTGGACCCCGCGGGGCGAAACAGCATCCTCAGGATGATCCGGGAGCTGCACGCGGCGGGCGGGCTGACGGTCATCATGGTCAGCCACAGCATGGACGACATCTCCACGCTGGCCACGCGGCTGGTGGTGATGAGCCGGGGCGAGCTGGTGATGACCGGCACGCCGCGCGAGGTTTTCTCACGGCAGGAGGAGCTGCGCGCCATCGGCCTGGGCGTGCCGCAGGCGGCGGAGCTGGCCCATGCGCTCATCGCCGAGGGCTTCCCCCTTCCCGCCGATCTCTACACGCTGGATGAGGTCTGCGCCGCCATCGTGGCGCTTAAAAGCAGGGAGGGGCGCGCATGCTGAGAGACATCACCCTCGGTCAGTACATCCCCGGCGACACGGTCATCCACCGCCTCGACCCCCGGGGCAAGATCATCCTGACCATTTTCTATATCGCCATCATCTTCTGCGTGACCAGCCCCGTGTGGTATGTCATTCCCCTGGCGTACCTGCTGGCCGCCTCCCGGCTGTCCGGCCTTTCGGCCAGGCGGCTGCTCAGGTCGGTCAAGCCCCTGCGATTCCTTCTGATCCTGACCTTCGTGCTCAACCTTTTCTTCTCCGCCGGCACCACCGTATGGGTGGAGTGGGGCTTCCTGCGCATCACGCGGGAGGGTTTCTTCACCGCTGTCCACTTCAGCATGCGCCTGGTGTTTCTGGTGGCGGGCACGTCGCTGCTGACCCTGACGACCTCGCCCGTGGCCCTCAGCGACGGCATCGAGATGCTCCTCGGGCCCCTGAAGGTGATCCACTTTCCCGCCCATGAGCTGGCCATGATGATGACCATCGCGCTTCGCTTCATCCCCACCCTCATCGAGGAGGCCGACAAGATCATGAAGGCGCAGATGGCGCGCGGCGCGGACTTTGAAAGCGGCAACCTGCTCAAGCGTGCCAAGGCGATGGTCCCGCTGCTGGTGCCGCTGTTCGTCAGCGCCTTCCGCCGCGCGGGGGATCTGGCCATGGCCATGGAGGCGCGCTGCTACCACGGCGGGGAGGGCCGCACGCGCCTTCGCGTGCTCAGATACACCAGAAGCGACCTGTGGGCGCTGCTTGTGACGGTGGGCACGCTGCTTGTGACCATTCTGGCCGGGATGTGGCTGAAATGAGCGCCCTGCCCCCCATCGTCCGCACGCCCCCGCCCGAGGGCACGCACCGGGTGCTGCTGACCGTGAGCTACAAGGGCACCGCCTACGCGGGCTGGCAGTGGCAGGACAACGCCCTGAGCGTTCAGCAGGTGCTGGAGGAGGCGCTTTTCCAGCTCACCGGCGAGCGCCTGCGCCTGACCGGGGCCAGCCGCACCGACGCGGGCGTGCACGCCCTGGGCCAGCGGGCGCACTTTGACACCGCCTCGCGCATCCCCCCGGACAAGTTCCCCTTCGCCCTCAACGCGCTTCTGCCCCCGGACATCCGGGTGCTGGAGGGCTTTTCGGTCCCTTCGGATTTTCATGCGCGCTTTGACGCGCGCTGCAAGCGCTACACCTACCGCATCCACAACGCGCCCCACGCCAGCGCGCTCCTGGGGGAGGTGACGGCGCACGTGCCCCGGCCGCTGGACCTTGCCCGCATGCGGGAAGCCCTCGACGCGCTGCCGGGCACCCACGACTTCGCGGCCTTTCAGGCCGCCGGCGGCACGGCCAAAACGACCGTGCGCACCATCACCGAGGCGCGTCTGCGACGCGAGGGCGCGCTCATCACCTTGACGGTCTGCGGAAACGCCTTTCTCTACAACATGGTCCGCATCATCGCCGGAACGCTTGTGGACATCGGCATGGGCCGCCTGGACCCCGGCGCCTTCTCCCGTGCGCTGCAGACCGGCGACCGCCTGGCGCTGGGCGTGACCGCTCCCGCCCGTGGCCTGGAGCTGACGCGGGTGGAATATGCGAATGATCCTGCGCAGGCAGGAATTTTGTCCCATCAAAACGAACTTTAAGAAGAAGGCGCCTGGCGCCCCACAGGGAAATACCCCCTGAAATCAGCCGCAAAATAGAGAAAGAGAGTGACCTGCCATGGCAAACTACATCCTCAGTTGCTGCTCCACCGCCGATCTGAGCGAACAGCACTTTCGCGAGCGCGACATCCACTATGTCTGCTTCCACTATATGCTCAACGGAAAATCCTACAGCGACGACCTGGGCAAAACCATGTCCTTTGACGCCTTCTATCAGGCGATGGCCAACGGCGCCCAGACGCGGACCTCGCAGGTCAACGTGGACGAGTATGTGGCTTATTTCACCCCGTTTCTGGAGCAGGGGCTGGACATCCTGCACGTGACCCTCTCCAGCGGCATCTCCGGCACCTACAACTCCGCCTGCCTGGCGCGCGACGAGCTGGCGGCGAAGTACCCGCAGCGCCGCATCTACGTGGTGGACTCCCTGGGCGCGTCCTCGGGCTACGGCCTTCTGATGGACAAGCTGGCCGACCTGCGCGACGGCGGGATGGAGCTGGAGGAGCTGCGCGACTGGACGGAAAACAACCGCCTCAGGCTGCACCACTGGTTCTTCTCCACCGACCTGACCTTCTACGTCCGCGGCGGGCGCATCTCCAAGGCCAGCGGCTGGTTCGGCACCATGCTGCACATCTGCCCCCTGCTCAACATGGACGACCTGGGTCGCCTGATCCCCCGCTTTAAGATCCGCGGCAAGAACAAGGTCATCCGTGAGATCGCCGCCCGCATGGTGGAGCACGCGCAGGACGGCACGGACTACAGCGGCAAGTGCTACATTTCCAACTCTGCCTGCATGGAGGACGCGCAGGCCGTGGCGCGTCTGGTGGAGGAGCGCTTCCCCAGGCTTAGCGGCAAGGTGGAGATCAACAGCATCGGCACCACCATCGGTAGTCATACCGGCCCGGGCACCGTCGCGCTGTTTTTCTGGGGCGACGAGCGCGTAAGGTGACAAGCCTGTCCCGCTCCCCATCCGGGAGCGGGATTTTTGTATGCAAAAAGGCGGCTTTCGCCGCCCCAGCGTGTCGAAAAAGCTCGCCTACGGCGATCTTTTCCGACAGGTATGCGCCGTTTCCCTCTCCTCGCAAATATCGGCGTTCTGTGCGCTACCGCGCACAGCCCTTGTATTTGCTCACGCCTCCAGGTCGCTTTGCCACCTTCGGTGGCAAGTGCCCACAGGGCACACGCTTCCTTTCGGCCCCTGCGGGGCTCCCGGGCGGGAAACGGCGTAAGGAAACCTTGCTTTGCAAGGCTTCCGAACCCACCGCGCATGTCGCTGGGTTCGGATTTCATTCGGAGGGGACGGAGGGAAGCGTGTGCCCTGTGGGCACTTGCGCGAAGCGCAAAGCGACCCGGAGGAGTCAACCGAAACGAGCGGTGGGCGCGGCCAGCGCCCGCCGCGACGATTGAGGTTGCGGGTCTACGGCCCTCCGAACCTCCCATAAGGTTTTTTGGCAGTCTGAGGCGGCTTTCGCCGCCCTTACGGGTTTTCGATGGCCTCCAGCGCCCGGCGCACGCCCTCGTCCGCGCCGCCGTAGAGCAGCACGAAGCGCAGGCCAAAGCGCGTACACAGGCCGTAGCGCGACTCGTCCACGCGGCCGCTGAGATAGTCGGCGCGGTTGCTCTCGTCAAAGTAGACCAGCACTTCCTCCTGTCCGTCCAGCAAAAGCCGGTCCCAGGCCGCGGCCTCATAGATGGGCACCTCGCGCCCGCCCTCAAGCGGGCTAAGCTCGCAGGCGTAGCCCAGGCCCTCGAAATAGTCCAGGAGCTTCCCATACAGCGCCTCCCGCGGGGGATTGGAGGCGCAGGCGCACAGGAGCGTCAGACAGGCGGCCAGCAGGCAGGCCAGCGCCTTTTGTTTTGCGTCTTTCACGGCCTTGTTCCCCTTTCTCCCACACTTTGCGTTTCGCGGGGGTCTGTGCTACAATAAGTCTATCCGTTTTCAGGAGGCGATTTCCATGCGTTGCGGCTGCCCTCACTGCGAGGCGTACATGGTTCAGTCCGAGGCCGGCGGCATGGCCTGCGTGTGTCCCTCGTGCGGCTACCGCTGCAATGCCTGCCTGGGCACCGGCACCGTCCTCTCCCGGGAAAGCCTGGAGGCCATCCGGGACACGGACTGGTTCACCCCGCGCTTTGACAGTCCGACCGGCGACGGGGACGACGCCTGACGCGTTTTACAGCACGCCGAGATGTTCCATGAGGATCTTTGCGCCGATGAGAATCAAAACGGCGCCGCCCGCGATCTCGGCCTTCTTCTCAAAGCGGGTGCCGAAGCGGTTGCCGATGGCCACGCCCGCAAAGGACAGCGCAAAGGTGATGCCGCCGATGGTCAAAACAGCCGGCACGATGCTCACCTGCAAAAACGCAAACGTGATGCCCACGGCCAGGGCGTCGATGCTGGTAGCGACCGCCAGCATGAGCAGTTCCCTGAGGTCCAGGCGCTCCTGCGCCGGACAAGGGGCGGTTTCCTGGCTCTCGTGAAGGGCGTCCCAGATCATCTTGCCGCCGATATAGGCAAGCAGCGCAAAGGCGATCCAGTGATCCACGGAGGTGATGTAGCGGGCAAACTGCGTGCCCAGAAACCATCCCGCCAGCGGCATCAGCGCCTGAAACGCCCCGAAAAACAGCGAAATTACCGCCGCGTGGGCATAGTTGATGCGGCGCATGGCCAGCCCCTTGCACAGCGCGACCGCGAACGCGTCCATCGACAGGCCCACGGCGATAAGCACCAGTTCCATCCGGCAAGCAACTCCCCTGTACCTTCCGCCACGCGGGAAGGCGTATAAGGATTTTATTCTAGCTTATCAGCCCTGGAATGTCAACATGACACGTTGTGTTTTCACGCCGGATATGATACGATAATTCATCAAGGAGGGCATTGTCAATGAATATCCATGAATCCGCCGAGGACTATCTGGAGACCATCCTCATGCTCTGCGAGGAGCACGGCTCCGCCCGCTCGGTGGACATCGCCGCGCACCTGGGCGTGACCAAGCCGTCGGTGAGCTTCGCCATGAAGCGCCTGCGGGAAAACGGGTACATCCTCATGGGCGACGACAGCCGCATCACGCTCACACCGCAGGGCGAGGCCATCGCGCGCCGCATCTGGGAGCGTCACAACCTGCTTTCCACCTTTCTCGTCCGCCTGGGCGTAAGCGAAGCGGTAGCCCGGGCCGACGCATGCAAAATCGAGCATGACCTGAGCGATGAGACCTTTGAGGCCATCCGCCGCCATGCGCAGCGCGGCTGAGGGCGCGCCGCGCCGCCTGCGTTCGCTCACGCCGCTGAGCTTGCTGGCGCGGTTTGCCTCCATGGCGGCACTGGGGCTGCTGATCCTCCTTGCCCCCGCCTTCACGCAGCGCTGGCTGAGGGTGCTGCTCACCGCGGCGCTGCTTGTCAACGGCCTGGCCGCCCTGTCCGTGTCCGTCTTTGAGCGGCGCCAGGCGCATCCGCACGCGCTGCTCTCGGGCATCGTTTCGCTGGGGGCGGGGCTGGCCGCGGCCTTTTTTCCGGGGCTGCTGCTCAGAAGCGTGACGCTGGCCGTGGGCATATGGTCGTTGCTGGTGTGCGCGGCCCAGCTTGGGTACGTGGTGCAGCTGTGCGTGATCGGCGAGCGCGGAAAGGTGAAGTTCTCCCTGCTCGCGGCTGTCTCGCTGCTCACGGGCATAAGCCTTCTGCACAGCTATTCCGCGGGGCGGACGGTGCGTTGGCTGGCCGGGCTTTACCTGCTGGTCTACGCGCTGTGGCAGCTGATGGACCTGCTGGGCGTGCTCATCAACCGCAACGTCGAAAGCAGCCGGCTCCTCAGCCGCCTGCGGGTCCATCCGCCCGTGGTCCTGACGGCCATGCTGCCCTCGGTGGTGCTCAGGCGGCTGAGCGCTCAGTATACGACCCTCACGCGGGACGTGGTGGTGCCCACGCCAGCCCCCGCGCGCCGCAGCTGGCCCGAAACCCTGGAGGTCGTCTTTCATCTGGGGAAAAACGTGGCCTTCGGCTTTGGGCACGTGGTGGTGAGCCTGCGGGGAAAGACCTATTCCTACGGCTGCTACGACGAAAGCAGCAACCGGCTTTTTGGCGCGCTGTCCGACGGGGTGATTCTGCTCTGCCCCACCGAGGGCTATATCCCCTACTGCCAGCGCATCGAACACAAACTGCTCATCGGTTTTACCCTGGGGCTGGAGACGGAAGCGGCCGACGCGCTGGAGCGCGGCGTGCGCGAGCGTCTGGAGCGCGACTGCGAGCCCTGGACCCCCGAAGGGCGGCCGGAGTACGGGTTTGACGCCCGGTTTTACAAGGTCAAAAAAGGCGTCTTTCGCCTCTACAATGTCTTTCGCACCAACTGTGCCGCCATGGCGCAGATCATCGCCGCCGGCACGGGGCTCAACCTGCTCCCGCCCAACGGCTTTGTGACGCCCGGCGCCTACTTCGACTATCTGGAAAACGAGCTGCGCGACCCCGAAAGCAACGTCCTGGAGATGCGCATCTACGCGCACCGCTAGTCCTCCCGCCGCATCGCCGCCTCCAGGGCGCGGCGCGCCTCCTCAAAACCGTATCCCCTTCGGGCCATGGCAGCCAGCATCTTGCCCATGGCCTTTTTTTCGTCCGCTTCCCCTGCGTAGCGCCTGAGGAGCTTGCGGGCCAGCGCCTCCGCGGCGTCCTCGCCCTCCTGCGCGTCCAGCGCCGCCACGGCCCGCTGCGCGCATGCGCGGCTGAGACCCTTCTGCGTCAGCTCGCGCAGGATGCGCGCCCGGCCCACCTGGCTGCGCGCGCGGGAGGCGGCCCATTCGCGGGCGAAGGCCTCGTCGTCCACGAGGCCCTCCTTTTCGAGCTTGTAGAGCACCATGTCCACCGTGTCGTCCATGTAGCCGCGCTCCGTGAGCTTTCTGCGAATCTCTCCTTCCGAGCGCGCCCTGACGGAGAGAAGCCGCACCGCGCCGTCCAACGCCTCCGCGTACTGGCGCGGGAGCAGCCAGGCCTTGAGCTCCTCCAGCTCCTCCTCGTCGCCGGGGGACAGCGGGAGGCGCTCCCGCCACGCCGCGCGGCCGAACCACAGCGCTTCGCCGCCCTCAAAGTGCACCATCGCGCCGCCCCGGCGCTCCTGGACCGAGGATACGACGTCCCTCATGCCTCCCCGCCACCCCTTTCGCACAGGCATGCGCGGATGAGGTCGCGGTTGACCAGGGCCAGATGGCCCTGCCGCTGCTCGCTGCACCCGCCGTCCAGGAGCGCAAAGCCGTTGCCCTGCGCGTCGAAGAACACCCCGTTGACCGCGCCATAGGCAAAGCCCTGATGGCCCCACAGCGTGCGGGGACAGACCGCCGGATCGTCCAAAACCACCAGCCCCATGCCGTGGCGCATGTTGACCGCCCTCTCCGGCCAGCCCGCCATGGGGCGGCGCATCTGCGCAAGGCTCTCCCCGTCCAGGAATCCCCCGGCGCCGTCCCATGCCGCCAGCGCCAGACGGGCCAGCCCCGGCGCGGCGACAAACAGGTTGCCCGCCGCCGGCAGGTAACGGTGCTCGGGGTCCGGGGCGTCCATGGGCCGCGCGGCCGCGATGCGCGCCCGCGCGTCGAAGGCCAACCCCGCGGGCAGCACGCGCCAGCTGTCCGCGACGGTCTCCTGCGCCAGCGAGGAGGCGTCAAACGTGGCCCCGACGCCCAGCGGTTCAAACAGCTCCCGCTGCATCAGGCGCTCAAAGCTCTCCCCAAATCGCTTTTCCAGCAGGCTGCCCACCATGCCCGCCGCCAGGTTGCTGTAGCGGAAAACCGTTCCGGGCACGCAGGGGAGGTAGCTGTGCGGGTCCGAGAGCAGGGCGCTCAGGGGGGTATGCCGCTGGAAGGCGGCAAAATAGGCCGGCGAATCCACGATGCCCGAGGTATGGCTCAAAAGCATGCCCAGCGTGACGGGCGCGTCGGGGCTGTGCGGGTTTCGCACCCGCAAGCCCAGGAGGTCCGACACGTCCTCCCCCACGCTCAGACGGCCCAGCGTCTGGAGGCGAAACACCAGAAGCGCCGTGACCATCTTGGCCACCGACGCCGTGCGAAACACCGTCTCCGGCGAGGCGCCGCCCACGCACACGCAGCCGGTCAGACGCCCCTTCTCAAAGCGCTGCACGCACGCGCTCACCGCGCGCCTGCGCCACAGGGCGCGGGCGAGCGCGTCCCCGCGCGGCGCGCGCCAGGTGCAGCGCCTGCCCAGCAGCGGCAGCGCCAGGCCGTACAGGGTATTTTTGAACGCGCCCACAGGCATGCGTTTCCCTCCCGTATCAGTTTTCTCCCGCGGACGGCAGCCGCAGCGCGGCCACATAGGCCGGAAGCGTCAGGCTGCACACGAGCGTATGCAGATGCAGCGCCAGCGGCGCCTCGCTGAGCACGGTGCCCATCAGCCCCGCCGCGTCCAGCAGCCCCGCGGCCGCCAGAAGGCCCGTCCACAGCTGCACCCGGCGGCCGCTCCACAGCGCCGCCGCAGCTCCCAGCGCCCACAGCAGCGCGTACAGCCACGGATTTCCCAGCGCCGCCCAGCGCGCGATCCAAAACGCCGCGGCGGCCCACAGCGGCCATGGCCTGCGCCCCGCCGTCCGCCGCAGCAGCACCAGCGCCGCCGCCAGGCACAGGATGAGGCTCAAATACTGCGACACGCGCAGTCCGCCCAGGTAGAGGCTGTCCTCCCTGAGGCGCTCGATGATGAAGCGCCCGCTGCCATAGATGAGCAGATACCAGCACGTGACGCCGCCCGGCTCCTTCTCCCGCCTGCGCAGCGCCCACAGCGCCAGAAAGCCCAGCGCGTCCCACGCCGATTCATAGAAAAACGTGGCCATGTGCCACACATACTGCCCCGCCGTTGGAATCAGCACGCCCACGGGAAAGAACTGAAAGGCCGGGTCCGTGATCTCGGGGCCGTAGGCCTCCATGTTGAAATAGTTGCCCCACCGGCCGATGGCCTGCGCAAGCAAAAGCCCCGGCGCGGCCATGTCCAGAAGGCGGAGAAAGGGCAGCTTCTTCCTGCGCGCGTAGACCCACGCGCCCAGCGCGCCGCCGATGACCGCGCCGTAGATGGCGATGCCGCCCTCCCAGATGTAGAGGATTTTTATCGGGTTGTCCCGGAACAGCTCCCACGTCATGGCCACGTAATACAGCCGCGCGCCCACGATGCCCGGCGGCACCGCGGCCAGCGCCACGTCGATGGCCGTGTCGCGCGGCAGGCCCAGCCTGCGCTCCTCTCGTCCCGCGAGCCAGATGGCCACGAGGATGCCCGTCACGATCAGCACGCTGTACCATTGGATGGGACCGATCACCGTCCTGCTGTAAGGAACCGCCATGCGCCTTCCCTCCGTCCAAAAGCGGCCCGCAGGGGTTCCCGCCGGCCGACCTCATTATATTCTTGGCCCGATGCGCTGTCAAGAATACGTCCCATGCCCCGTCCGCCGGCGCCGGAGAAAAACGCTTTTTATGCGCTCTTTTGGGTATATATGCCAAACTGGCTCTTGAAATTTCTGCCGCAAACGTGTATACTAGACCAGTTGAGAGGAAGGATGAGCATTGGGGAAGGTTCCGCCGGTGATTCGTCCTCACCAAGAAAACGAGGAGGAGAAAAAAACCCTATGACAAAGTATGTATACCTTTTCAAAGAGGGTAACGCCAACATGCGCGAACTGCTCGGCGGCAAGGGCGCCAACCTGGCCGAGATGACCAACCTTGGCATGCCCGTTCCCCAGGGCTTCACCGTGACCACCGAGGCCTGCACCCGCTATTACACCGACGGCAAGGTGATCGGTCAGGACATCGTGGACCAGATCCTTGCGGCCATGGCCGAGACCGAAAAGATCGCCGGCAAGAAGTTCGGCGACGAGGAGAATCCCTTCCTTGTTTCCGTCCGTTCCGGCGCCCGCGCCTCCATGCCCGGCATGATGGACACCATCCTCAACCTCGGCCTCAACGACCGCGCCGTGGTGGGCCTGGCCAGGCTGACCAGCAACGAGCACTTCGCCTACGACGCCTACCGCCGTTTCATCGCCATGTTCTCCGACGTCGTCATGGAGATCCCCAAGA
>CAUDEL010000027.1:0-41353 GCA_958448555.1 uncultured Eubacteriales bacterium
GCTCAAGTCTCATCCTTTTTTTCTTCACTGTCCAATATGTATTGTAGCGCTACAATGCACAACTACGTGATGGAAAAGCCGGATTGCTTTTTTTCTGAAAAAAAGGTATGATGATGAGGTGGCGGCCAAGGCCGCGGGAGGGAACGGACAATCGCGGAGGTGCGGTATGGAACGCAATATGAGCTTTGATACCGGGGAACTGACCGGCATCGCGGTGCATCTCGCATGGGCCCAGCTTGAGATTTTTGCCGACGAGGTGGAGAAGGTCCAGGTGATGGTCGCGGGCGACGACAACAGCGTGGAGGACCTGCGCATCGAGGTCAGGGACGGATGCCTGACGGTGGGGCAGCCGCAGTACGGGCTCTCGCTCAACCTCATGGAGAGCCGCTGGTTGCAGGTATGCGTGCGCGTGCCGCTGGAATGGGGCAGGGAGATCGCATGCAGCACGCTTTCGGGGCTGCTCAGCGCCCGAAGGCTCAACGCCTCCACCCTTTCCCTGGAGACCGTCAGCGGCGACCTGCGCGCCGTGCGCCTCACCGCCCGCGACGCTTCCTTCAGGACGGTGGGGGGCGACATGCGCGGCGAGGAGCTCAGCGCCGAGAACCTCAGCGTGCGCAGCGTCAGCGGGGACACCGCGCTGGACGCGCTGAGGGTTACCTCGCTCAAATGCACCAGCGTCAGCGGCGAGCAGACCTACAACATGGCCGATACCTTCCGCCGGGTGGACGTGACCGCCGTTTCCGGCAACGTCATCATCACCGCGCCCGTGGAGGCCATGGAGGTCAACCTGCGCTCCATCAGCGGCCGGGTGCGCACCGAGGGCGTGAGCATCCGCGACGGGGAGGAAGGCGTGCCCAGCGTCCGCGTCACCGGCGTGACCGCAGACCTCAAGCTCATCAGCATCAAGGAATAGCATTGCTTATTACGTTTTTGGAGAGGATGGTTTTCCCATGGCGAAGAATCATTTCGGCGGTTTCGGCGGCGGCGCCAACATGCAGCAGCTCATGCGCCAGGCGCAGAAGCTCCAGGAGCAGATGGCCAAGGCGCAGGAGGATCTGGACGCCCGCGAGTTCAGCGCCCAGGCGGGCGGCGGCATGGTCAGCGTGACCGTGACCGGCAAGCACGAGCTCAAGAGCCTTGAGATCAAGCCCGAGTGCGTCGATCCCGATGACGTGGAGATGCTCCAGGACCTCATCCTCGCGGCGGTCAACGAGGCGCTTCGCAACGCCGAGGAGACGCGCAACGCAGAGATGTCCAGGCTCGCCCCGGGCATGGGAGGCATGTTCTGAGCCATGGCCCAGCAGCTGGAACCCATCGCCCGGATGGTGGCGCAGCTCTCGCGCCTGCCGGGCATCGGACATAAGAGCGCGCAACGGCTGGCCTACCACATCATCGGCATGCCGCTGGAGGACGTGCGCGAGCTGGCCGGCGCGCTCTATCAGGGCCGAAAGGCCATTCGCTACTGCTCCGTGTGCGGCAACTACGCCACGGGCGAGCTGTGCGACATCTGCGCCGACGAGCGGCGCCGCAACGGCCAGATCTGCGTGGTGCGCGACCCGCGCGACGTGGCCGCCATCGAGCGCATGCGCGACTTTCACGGCACCTACCACGTGCTGCACGGCACCCTCTCGCCCATGGACGGCATCGGCCCCGAGGACATCCGCATCCGGGAGCTGCTGGCAAGGCTTGAGGACCATTCGGTCAAGGAGGTCATCCTGGCCACCAACCCCGACATCGAGGGCGAGGCCACGGCGTCCTACATCGCGCGGCTCGTCAAGCCCATGGGGCTGCTGGTGACGCGCATCGCGCATGGCGTGCCCGTGGGCAGCGATCTGGAATACGCGGACGAGATCACCTTGTCCAAGGCAATGGAGGGCAGGCGGGAGATGTGACCGCCGCCCGCGCCGCGCCCCAAAGGGCGCGGTGCTGTTTTTGACACGAAAGGCGGGCGCTTCATGGAATTCCTGAGCAACACCGACCCCGCGCTGCTGGCGGCCCTGATCCTGGCGCTCGCGTGCGCGGTGATGCTGGCGGCGCTTTTGATCGTTGCCCTGCGCGGGCGGGGCGAGACGCGCCGCGCGCTCTCCGCGCTCAGCCAGGCTCTGCCGCGGGAGCTGGAGGCCACGGAGGACGCCCTGGGGCGGAGCCTCAGCCAGCTCAACGAGAGCGTGACCGCCACCTTCGGCGGCATGAGCCGCTCGCAGGCGGAGCAGGTCAACGCCCTCATCCGCCAGAGCTACGACAACGCGCAGGCCTTCGACCTGCGCCAGCAGGGCATGCAGCGCATCACCGACGAGAGCCTCAAGCGCCTGGAGGCACGGCTTCAGGGCTCGGAGGCCGCCATGGCCCGCGCGCTTTCGCAAAACGAGGCGCGTATGGAGGCGCTGAGGAACACGCTGGAGGAGGGAGCGCGCCTGCTGCGGGAGGAAAACGCCGGGCAGCTGGCCCAGATGCGCCAGACCGTGGACGAAAAGCTCAGCGCTACGCTGGAAAAGCGCCTCGCCGCCAGCTTTTCGCAGGTCAGCGAGCGTCTGGAGCAGGTCTACCGCTCTTTGGGCGAGGTGCACAGCCTTGCCAGCGGCGTGGGCGATCTCAAGCGCATGCTGGGCAACGTCAAAACCCGCGGCGTGTGGGGCGAGATCCAGCTGGGCGCGCTGCTGGAGCAGGCGCTGACCGATACGCAGTATCAGCGCAACGTGGCGGTATCGCCCGGCTCGAGCGAGCGGGTGGAGTTCGCCGTATGCCTGCCGGGCCGCGAGGAGGGCGGCGCGCCGGTCTATCTGCCCATCGACAGCAAGTTTCCCCAGGAGGACTACGCCCGGCTGGCCGAGGCGGCGCAAAACGCCGACCAGCCGGCGGTGGAGGCTGCCCGCAAGGCCCTGATGAACGCTGTGCGCACCGAGGCAAAGCGCATCGGCAAGTACATCGTCCCGCCGCACACGACGGATTTTGCGGTGATGTTCCTGCCTCTGGAGGGGCTGTACGCCGAGGTGATGCAGCACGCCTCGGCTGTGGAGGCCATCCAGCGGGAGCAGCGGGTGCTCATCGCCGGGCCCAGCACGCTCCTTGCGCTGCTCAACAGCCTGCAGATGGGCTTTCGCACGCTGGCCATCGAGCGCCGCTCGGCGGAGGTATGGAAGCTGCTGGGGGCGGTCAGGAGCGATTTCGGGAGCTTTGCCGCGCTGCTGGAAAAGACGCAGGAGAAGCTGCGCCAGGCGACCGACAGCATCGACACCGCCTTTGTCAAGACCCGCGCCATCGAAAAGCGCCTGCGGCGGGTGGAGGCCGTGGAGGAGGCGCAGGGCGAAGCGCCGGAGGAGGAGCGGTTGAGCGCCGGGGAAAGCCGTTTGGAATGAGGCTACGGCTCCGCGCCGGCGGCGCGGAGCCGGCGGAAGGCCGTTGGCGTCTGGCCGGTCTGGGCCTTAAAGACCTTGGTGAAGTAGTTTTCGTCCGGGATGCCCACGGCGCGGGCCACGTATTTGACGGGCTCGGCGGTGTTGAGCAGCAGGTCCATGGCCGCCTGGACGCGGCGGGCGGTGACCAGCTGCATGGGCGTGAGCTGAAAGTGCTCCTTGCAGATGGCGTACAGCTTGGTTTTTCCGACGCTGAGCGCCTCGGCGATGCCGCTGGAGTCCAGGGGGCAGGCGTAATGGGTGTCGATGTAGCTTTGCAGCAGGTCCGCGTCGTCGCGGCGGTTGGTCGCCTGCAGGCCGGAGAGGCGCACCTCGCTCACGCACGCCTCCACGATCTCCTGGCACGCGATCATCTGCCGGGCGGAGATGCGCCGCAGGCGAAGAAACGCCTGATAGAGCGCCTCCCGGTCGGGATGCCAGGCGCAGCGCGCGGCCACGCGCTCCCACTGGACCTCGCGCGGCGCGTCGTCGAGCATCTGGCCAAAGAGGATCGTGGCCACTGTGCGCCGCTTCTCCGTCACCGGCAGGGCGACTTCGTAAAGCCCCGCATGGCAGAGGTACTTGCGCCGCACCTGCATGCATCCCACCTCCTGCGCCGCCTTGCGGTCGCAGGCGTGACAGCGCTCAAAGCCGCTGTCCTCCTGCATGATGAGGCTGCAAAAGGGCGCCTTGAAGCTGCTGGCGTACAGCTCGTTTCCCCATTCGTCCATCAGGGAGAACTTGATGCCGGTAAGCAGGTGCAAATTGTTGAGCAGCCGGCCCAGGCGCTGAAAATCATCCTTGCTGAGCATATGCGGGTCCGCCTTTGCGTCGTTTTGTTCATTATAGCGCATTTATCGGAAAAACGAAAGATTTTTCTAGATTTCGGAAAGGCTCTCTCTGCGCTTTTTCGCGCGTTCATGCTATGCTATAACCAGAACCGAGAAAAGGGGCGTGACAGAGATGAAACCTGTTCTGGTAATCATGGCTGCCGGGCTGGGCAGCCGTTTCGGGGGACTCAAGCAGATCACGCCGGTGGACGACGCCGGCCACATCCTCATGGACTACTCCATCTACGACGCCATGCGCGCGGGCTTCGGGCGCGTGGTGCTCATCATCAAGCCGGAGCTCAAGGAGGATTTCACCGAGCTGATCCTCTCGCGCCTGGGCGGCGAGGTGCCCGTGGACTTCGCCTATCAGACGCCGGACCGCCTGCCGGAGGGCTTTTCCATCCCCGAGGGCCGGCTCAAGCCCTGGGGCACCGCGCACGCCGTGCTCTGCGCACGGGAGAAGATCGACGCGCCCTTCTGCGTCATCAACGCCGACGACTTCTACGGCCGCACCTCCTTTGAGAGCATCGCGCGCTTCCTGACCACGGAGGCGACGCCCGCCGCGCACGCGATGGTGGGCTACCGCATCGAGAACACGCTGACCGAAAACGGACATGTGGCGCGCGGCATCTGTCAGACCGACGAAAAGAGCATGCTGGTTTCTGTGACCGAGCGCACCCATATCGAGCCGCGCGAGGGCGGCGCGGCCTACACCGAGGACGGGGAGCACTTCACCTTCGTGCCCGCGGGCACCTATGTGAGCATGAACATGTGGGGCTTCCATCCGGCCATTCTGGAGGAGATCGACCGGCGCTTCGCGCCGTGGCTGCGAGAAAACCTCCCCGTCAACCCGCTCAAATGCGAGTACTTCCTGCCCCTGATTCCCAATCAGCTCCTTCACGAGGGCAAGGCCACCGTCAAGGTCCTGCCCACGCACGAGCGCTGGTACGGCATGACCTACGCCAACGACATGCCCAACATCCGCGCCGCGCTGGCGGCCATGCGCGAAAGCGGCGTCTATCCCGAACATCTCTGGAGGAAGTAAGCCATGGAAAGCATCTACCGGCAATTTGCCCTGGACGGGCTGCCCATCAGCTGCGCCCGCTACGGAAGCGGCCACATCAACGAGACCTATCTGCTGGTGACCAGCCGGCCGCATCTGTACATCCTCCAGAAGATCAACAGCTATGTCTTTCATGATGCGGCGGGGCTGATGAACAACATCATCGCCGTGACCGACGCCCTGCGCCGGCAGGACCCCGATCCGCGGCACGTGCTGACGCTGGTTCCCACGCTGGAGGGAAAGCCCTACCTGACCACGCCTTCGGGGGAATACTGGCGGCTGTACGAGTTCGTGACCGACAGCCTCTGCCTGGACAAGCCCGAGAGCGTGGACGACCTGAGGCAGAGCGGCGTGGCCTTCGGCATGTTCCAAAACCAGCTCGCCGGCTTCCCCGCCCACACGCTTACCGAGACCATCCCGCACTTCCATGACACGCCCGCGCGCTACGGGCAGCTCAGGCAGGCCATGGACGAAAACCGCGCGGGCCGGCTTGAGGAGGTGCGCGCGGAGCTGGACTTCTACCTGGCCCGCGAGAAAGAGGCCGCCGCGCTCATGGACATGAGCCGCGCGGGCACGCTGCCGCTGCGGGTTACGCACAACGACACCAAGCTCAACAACGTCATGCTCGACAGCGCGACCCGCACGCCCCTGTGCGTGATCGACCTGGACACCGTCATGCCGGGCCTGGCCGCCAACGACTTTGGCGACTCCATCCGCTTCGGCGCCTCCACGGCGGCCGAGGACGAAAAGGACCTCTCCCGCGTGACGATGTCTCTCGAGCTGTTTGAGACGTACACGGCGGGCTTCCTCGGCGCCTGCGGCGCGCGCCTGACCGAGCTGGAGACCGACACCCTGCCGCTGGGCGCCAAGCTGATGACGCTGGAGTGCGGCACGCGCTTCCTGGCCGACTACCTCAACGGGGACATCTATTTCCATGTGACCCGCGAGGGCCAGAACCTCGACCGTGCCCGCACGCAGATGAAGCTGGTCGCGGACATGGAGGCCAAGTGGGACGAGATGAACGAAATCGTGCGCCGCGAGGCGGGCAGGGCCCGCTGACACGGGACAAAGCTGAGGGCGTGCCGCAAGACGGTACGCCCTTTCCTTTATTTTTCCAGCGCCACCACCAGATGCTCGATGGCGGTGTGGCGGTGCATGTAGATGACGTGGAGCCGTCCGTCCGGGCCCTTGCACATGGCGGGCTGGCACTTGTTGCCCGGCGCGGGGGCCAGGTCGAGGAGGTTGTGCCAGGTGCGGCCCTCGTCGTGGGAGCAGGCGAGGGTCAGGGGGCTGCGCTCGTGCCAGTCGGCCACGGGCGTGTTGTTGTAGGCCATGAGGATGGTGTCGTCGTCCCAGCTGAGCACGTCGATCTTGGATTCGTTGTTGAGAATGGTGGTGGGTTCGGGCTCGGTCCAGGTCCGGCCCCCGTCGCGGCTTTCCGCCGTGTAGGACACCAGCGAGCGCACGCCGTCGCCCCAGCCCGTCGCGCCCGGACAGGTGCGCGTGAACATGCGGATGACCCCACCGGGCCGCAGGCACAGCGCGGGCTCGCGGATGAGGTTCCCGTCCGCGGCGGAGAGCAGCGCGCCCTTTTCCCAGGTTTCCCCGTCGTCATGGGACAGGTAGACGCGCACCGCGCCGAAGTAGCGGTCCCTGATCTCGCTGGAGGTGGAGGCAAAGACGATGGTGCCGTCCGGCAGGAGCACGCTGTCGTTGGAGGCGTGGCCGTTCTGGATGTTCGCGGGCCGCGCGGGCAGCCAGGTTCGGCCGCCGTCGGTGGTCTTGCGCGTCCACAGCTCGTCGCGGCCGTTGCACCAGGTGGTGAAGTTGACCTCGGTATCCAGGAACTTGGCGTAGAGCAGAATGATCTCGCCCCTGCGGTTCTGGATGAAGATGGGGTCGTGGCAGCAGTAGCGGATGTCGCAGCCCACCGCGTCGGGGTTGGACCACGCCTTCGCGCCCGGCTCCAGCACGGAGACCCAGTCCTTGGCGTCGCGGCCCATGGGGTCGCCGTTCCATTGTAGAAAGCCGCCGTTCCATACGGCCAGCAGGTTTCCGTTGGGGGCCAGGGTCAGGCTGGGCATATGGTAGCACTGGCGCTCGTCAAACCATTCCACCACCCATTTGCGCTCTACGATCGTGGCTTTCATCATCTTTCAGCTCCCTTGCGTATCGTCAAAGAGAATCAGGGCCGTTTCCAGGCTTCCCACGCCAAGGCCCAGCGCCATGCCGTTCTCCGCGCTGCGGGGAGAGAGGGGATGCTCCCGCGCGTCCTCCGAGCCAATGGCGCGCACGGTCCCGTCCGGCAGGCGGGAGAGGGTCACGTCCTCCGCCGGGTCGTTGCTGGCGTTGACGAGGTAGAGGGCCGTCGTATCGCCGCTTCGGAAGCAGTAGGGGGCCAGACAGGCCAGGCCGCGCACCATGGGGACCTCAAAGCCCGCGGAGTCCAGCACGTCCTGCAAAATCTCCTGCCGCACGCGGCCAAGCAGCATCGGCGGCACCCCCGTGCCGAAGTGGCCAAAGGGGTAGATCAGCACCCGGCCGTTCACCACCGTCTGACCGGGCGCGACCCGGCGGCGGAAGGAGTCGTAAAACGCGGTGCAGGTTTCCACCAGCATGCCGGGCAGGTAGGTGACGTCCAGCGCGTCCGAGCAGAAGATCATGGCCGAAGATCGCGCGCCCTGGCGGCCCGCGTAGACGCGGCCCCTTTCGGCCTGCTCATAGGCGCAGGCCCCGCTGTCCTGCTCGAGCCAGCGCGCGCGCTCCACGCCCGCCAGATGCCCAAGGTCCATGTCCAGAAGCGTCCACAGCGCGTCGCCGTCGAGAATGACAAAGTTCTGTTCAAACAGCTGGCGCAGCGCCTGCTCGCTCCAGTTGCGCAGGACCTGGCCCGAGGCGGCCACCACCTGTCCCGCCATTTCCGGGCTCAGGCAGTAGGCGGCGGGGATGCCCATGGCGGGGAGCAGCTGGGCAAAGAACGTCTCGCGGGGGTAGAGCTCCTCCATGGACGCGCCGCGCTCGGTGTGCAGCGTGTAGGCAGAATCCGGGCTGCACAGCACTTGTACGCCCAGCCGTTCGCCCGCAAAGACCCCCATGGCGGTCAGGCGGCTCAGGAAGGGTTTTACGTCCCTGAGCATGTCCTGATAGCCGTCCTCCCAGACGATGCCGTTGCCGTTGAGGTCATACAGGTCGATGGTGATGCCGGCGAGGTTGAGCGCGAGGGCGCTGAGCAGCTGGAAGCGGGTGAAGCGCCGGGATTTGGAAAAGAGCGAGTAGGGGAAGTTTTCCAGCTCCGGGTACACCTCGGTCTCCCGGGGCAGGAAGACGCGATTGAGCAGGGCCACGCGGTTGAAGCCCGCCAGGTACGCGCCGGGGGCCTGCTCCTGATAGCCCGGCAGGTGGATGCGGTCCACGGGCGGCAGGCCCGCCGCCAGCGCGCCAAGCAGCGCAGGCCAGTCGCGGCCCTCTGCGGCGTGGACGCTGGGCACGGAGCTCATCAGCCCCACCTTCGCCGTGGCCGACGCCTGCCGCACGGCCTGCCCGATGGCGCGGGCGGCGGAGAGCATCGTTTCCCGGCTCACGTCCAGCCAGATCTTGCGGTAGGGGTGGGGCGGTCCGGGCCGGAGCACGCCCCGGAGAAACTCCTCGCGGGTGAGCGCCTTGCCGGCGCGCTCGCTGTAGAGGCGCATGTGCTCCTCGCAGAAGCACCCGCCCCAGACCAGCGGCGCGTGGTTGTGCAGGCGGAAGTCGTCCTCCACCCACAGGATGGAGGGCTCCAGACGCGCATAGCGCGCATAGAGGCCCGCGATGTGCCTTTGCCACTTCTCGCACAGGGGGCAGACGCACAGCGCCGCCTCGTTGCCCTCCACGTCCACCATGGGGCGAAAGCCCAGCGACGGGTCCATGCGCTTGCCCAGGTCCGCGTGCATCACGCTGTGCCAGTGGTTGACCGAAAAGGTGACGCCCATGCCCGAAAGCAGGTCGCGCACCTGTTCCATCAGGCGCAGGTAGACGTCCTGCTCCTCCCTTGTCATGTGGCCGGTGTTGAGCTCCTGCACGTTGGCGAACACCGCCACGTCGTCGATGCGCGCCTCCCGGACATAGCGCTCCAGCGATTCCAGCTCGGATCGGTCGTTGAAGCCGGGGTCGCAGCAGAAGCGGAAAATATAGCGGAACGGGTCGCTCACGGGCGTTCCTCCTGTCGCGCAACGTCAAAGTCATAGAAGGACAGCATGGGTAGCCGCATGCAGTCGCAGGGAATGGCAAGTCCGGGGTTCATGCGCCACGCGCCGTGCAGCCGCACCCGGCCCGCGAGCGGGCGGGGGAAGGTGAGCGTCAGGCTGTCCGTGCCGGTGACATAGGCCGAGGGATGCACCAGCCCCTCCTCGTCCTCCGCGTCGAAGGGCAGCTCGGCGGGCGGCACCTCGTAGGGGTTGAGCCAGTTGCGGATGCGGCGGAAGGTGAGCAAAACGGTGTCCGGCGCGACGAGCCGCGCCTCCTCGGGCTCCGGGGCCTCCCAGTCGACCGCGCGCCCGTAGCACACGGCCAGCGCCGCGCGGGCGCACCGCTCGCCGATCACCAGATTGGAGGCGGCGGCGTTGTGGATGAAATCATAGAGGGCCATGTCGGAAGAGGGCACCACCGCCACGCCGGGCAGGGCGTAGCGCGCCTGCCGCTGGGCCTGACGCACCATGCCCCACTGGCGGTCCAGCGCCTCGGAGGGACCCTCCACGCAGCGGTTGATCTGCACGGTGAGGAAGGGCAGCTCCGGGTTTCCCAGCGCCTGGCGCGTATGGCGCACGAAGGCGCCGAAGCGCGCAAGGTAGCTCTCCGCGCTGTTTTCGTACCCCTCGGCCTCGCCCTGCACCCACAGGACCGCCCTGGGCGTCAGCCCGTCCAGCATGTCCAGCATGTTGCGAAAGAGCGCGCCGTTTTCCTCCGGGTTCCACCAGCGCAGCGGCGCGCCGCCGTAGGCGCAGGGCACCAGACCGATTGGGTAGCCCAGCTCGCGCCTCAGGCGCTTGGCGAAGTGCAGCCACGGGCTGTGGCCGGGGTTGTGGTTCTCGTAGTGGCCCACGTACACCGCGTCCGTGGTCTCGCCCAGCGGGTGCGAGGCCAGGTCCCAGCGCCCGCTGGGGCGCAGCACGCTTACGCCCGGTTCGGGATCGTCCGCCACGGGGTCCTTGGCCCGGCCGGCGGCGTTGCTCTGTCCGGCGATGACGAACACGTCGCCCACGCCCACGTGGTGCACCATGTCCCCGCGCGTGCAGGACAGCCCGTCCCAGCCCTCGTAGGTCATGGTGGTCTCAAGCCGGTACAGACCGCCCGCGGGCACGGCGGGGAAGGTGACGCGCCAGGTCCCCTCGGCGGGGATCTCGCACTCGGTCCAGGGGATGACCGATTCGCCGGTGCTCTCCAGCGCCACGCGGGCCTTGATGACGGCTGCGGCAGGTTGCACATCGGAAAAAACGAGCGGAAGCTCCTGGGAAAGACGCACCAGATGGTAGGTGCCTTCCAGGCTGATGGGGGCGGCGCCGTCCGGGCCCTGCTGGAAGATCTGCCACGGGGAGGCCCCGCGGGTGATGATAACGCCTGCGTTCATGAAAAACGCTCCTTTACGATTCGCGTATGCCAAAGTCGCGGGAAATGGGCTGCGCGCGGGAGAACAGACACAGCGCCCCGCCCGCCGCCGAAATGGCGAGCCAGGCGGCCAGCACCGCCGTCCAGCCACCGCTTTCGCTCAGCGCCCCAAAGCCCGTGCTGGCCAGCGCGCTTCCCACGTAGGCGGAGGCGTTGAGCAGGCCCGTGACCGTGGCCATCAGCCCCAGCGCGTGATACCTCAGCGGCAGAAGGCTGAGCAGCATGGTGCTCGCCCCGGTCATGCAGGTGGTGCTCACGATCAGCATGGCGATGATGACGGGCACGCTGGCCCGGCCCACCGCCCACAGGATCAGCGCGCCCGCGCAGAGGGCGAAGGCCGCCGCGGCCGTGGCCGTCTCGTTCCAGCGCAGGCGGTTTTTGAGGTGGTTGAACGCATATACGCCC
This sequence comes from uncultured Eubacteriales bacterium, assembly GCA_958448555.1. GTDB lineage: Bacteria > Bacillota > Clostridia > Christensenellales > Aristaeellaceae > Limiplasma. The sequence continues at coordinate 11,331 of CAUDEL010000027.1, forward strand.
GCCAGGTTGACCGGCGGCACGATCATGGTCAGGGCGATGGAGGTGGCGGCGGGGAAGCCGAAGCTCTCCTGCAGGTAGGATGGCGCCCAGGTGATGATGCCGTCGCGCAGCAGGCCGTACATGACGGAGGCCGCGATGACGGGCAGGAGGCACACGAGCACGCGCCAAAGTCCCGGGGCCTTTTCGCGGCTGCGCTCGGGACGCTCGTTCACGGCGGGGATGCCGCTTTTTTCGCTGATGCGCTCCAGCGCCCGCATGCCGAAGATCCACACGGCGCCGCCCGCGGCCATGGCTGCGCCGCCCAGATAGAACGACAGCCGCCATCCGCCGGGCGAGGCCACGCACAGAACGCACATCAGATAGGCGGCCAGGGTGCCCGCAGGGGTGGTGGTGGAGAGGTTGAGGCAGGTGCGGGCGCACTGGGCGTCCTGCGTCAGGTCGGCCACGGCCTTTATCATGGGGGTCCACACCAGCGACTGCAGCAGGCCGTTGACGGCCCACAAAACGACCATCTGCCCGGCTGTGCTGCTTAGCGCCATGCCCAGATTGACCGCCGCGCCGCCCAGCAGGCCCACGGCCACCAGAAGCCTGGGGCGCAGGCGGTCGGCCAGGAGGCCGCTGAAGAGCTGCGCGCCGCCGTAGCAGACGAAGAACGCGCTGGACACCCGGCCCAGCTCCAGCTTGGAGAGATTTTCGGCCTCGTTGATGGCGGCGATGCAGGCGGTGAAGTTGAGGCGGCCCAGGTAGGCGGAAAAGTAGCTCAGCCAGCAGACGAGAAAGAGCAGATAGATGCTGTGGTGCGTATAGAGCTTCTTCATGCGTATTCATCCCCGCGAGGGGGCGTCGGAGGGGTCAGAGGAAGTAGGGATTCATCCACGCCTTGCGGCCCGCGCCGTCGGTGAGCTGCACCCAGAGGAAGCGGGCGTTTTCGGGCACGGCGTCCATGGGGAACGCGACGTGGGTCAGGGCGTTTTCGGGCGAGAAGGCGCGGTGAATGGGGTTGATGCCCTGTCCCATGACATGCACGCGGCGAACCGGGGAGCAATCCAGGTGGAACACGCCGTCCTCGATGAAGCAGCCGTGGATCTCCGGGCCGGTGGAGGCGTAGAAGGCCATGCGGTCATACGCCTCGATGATGGCGGGATAGCTCAGCTCCGGGGCCTTGAAGACCACCCAGCCGCCGCAGGCGTCGTCCTCGCAGCCGCGGCCCTCGTGGTTATCGTCGGCGGCGATCATGCGGATGGGCCGCTTGAGCATGCGAAGCGCGAGGATGCACTCGTTTTGGCTCATGCCGTTGTTGTTTTCCAGCTCGGCGCTGTGGTTGTAGATCTCCATGCCGTCGAAGTCGCCGTAGGTGAGGAACTCGTCCGGCCCCTCGGCCGACCAGGTGGGGTGGTTGTAGTTGACGATGTAGCCGCCCCGATGGAACTCATCCACCTTGGCGCGGATGGCCTCGCCCGTGTATTGCTCGGCGCGGTAGATGGGCACGGGGCGGGCGGGGTCGCGCAGGATGGCGCAGAGGTGGCAGGTCTGGTTGAAGTCGTGCTTTTTGCCGTAGAGGAAGCTGTCGGTATCCACCTCGATGCCCGTGAGCGCGAGGAAATGGCCGTCGGTGAGGTCGCTGTGGTCCACCAGCACGTTGTGGTCGGTGAAGGCCACGACGCTGTAACCCTCGGACAGGTAGCGCGCCTTCACCTCCTCAGGGGTCAGCCGCCCGTCGGAAAGGGTGGTGTGGCAGTGCAGGTTGGCCTTATAGCTTCCGCCGGAAGCGGGCAGTAACTCAATTCTGGACATGATAAAGTTTCTCCTTCCGAGATGCCGCGAAGAACGCCGCCCCCGCCTTGTGGGCAAGGGGGCGGCGCTGTAGCTTTGCCGCCAGGGAATGACGGCGGATCAGGATCAGCCGAAGTTCTCCCGGGCCTCGCGGATGGCCTCGTTGACGGCCTCCTCCAGCGCGGGGCCGCCCGCGGCCTCAAACTCGGCGCGGTACTGCTCCCAGCCGGTCTCCACGTCGAGCTGGCCGCCCAGCATCTGGGACAGATAACGGTTGGTGATCTCAAACAGGGTGGTCTGCACCTTGCCCCACTCGGCGTCCAGCGCGGCCAGGCCGTAGTAGGAGGGCAGCTGCACGTAGACGTTGTCCACGAAGGCCTTCACGGTGTCGATGGCGTACTGGTAGCACTCGCGCGCCTCGCCCTCGGCCCAGTCAAGGGTGTTGTCATAGGGGGTGGTCACGGCGTCCCACCAGTCGTTGTTGACCAGGTCCAGCTTCATCTCGCTGGCGCAGAACAGGTAGGAGAACCACATGTAGCGGCAGCGGTCGGGGTTGGGATAGCCGTAGGACTTGTTGATGTTGACGAACTCGTCGAGGTTGTATACCACGGTGTCGCCGTCCATGGTGTAGGTCAGGCCCTCGATGCCGCGGAAGAGCAGGTTCTGGCCCTCTTCGCTGGCCAGGAACTCCACCAGGTCCAGCACGCGGTCGGGATAGGCGCAGCTGGTGGGGATGAAGTAGTGGGCGCCCACGTAGGAGGGCACGTCATAGACGCGCATCCAGTTGCCGTCGTTGTCGGTCAGGGCGGTGCCCAGGGTGAGATCGGAAAGCTTCCCGTCGTCGGGATGGGCCTTCATCCAGGAGTCGTAGAGCTTCTTGAACTGGGTGTAATAGCCGTAGCTGTAGCCGTAGGAGGCGAGGGTCTTGTTGTTGAAGGCGGCATAGCCGTCGTCCTCGTCCACCAGCGTGCCCACGCCGTTGTGGATGCCGTCGTTGGCATACATCTCGGCCAGGGTCTTCATGACCTCCTTGCTCTCGTCGGAGACGGTCATGAGCGTCCAGTGCTCCTCGTCGGTGCCGATCTTGCTCTCGTCGTCGGGCATGAAGCCGGTCCACATCCAGTCATAGGTGGCCGGGGTGCGCAGGCTCGTTCCCTGCGGCTTGGCGATGGTGCCGTCGATCTCGGCCCAGTTGGTCAGCTTGGCGTTGTAGGGCCACCAGCCGGAGTAGCCGGCCTCCACGGCCTTCTGGGTGAAGGCCACGAACTCGTCCACGGTCGCGGGCACCTTGCCGTCGTTGATCTCCTCAAGGATGGCGGTGTTGTAGGCCGGCACGCCCGCAAAGGAGGGATAGGCGCGGGCCGAGAACGAGTAGATGGCATACGCCTTGTTCTCGTCGCCGGTGTACATCTTGTTGTACATCTTGTACTCGTCGGTGTTGATGATCTTGTAGAGGATGGGATAGCGCTCCGGCTCGGCGTTGATGATGGCGGCGATGTCATACACCGCTTCCTCCTCGGCGAACTGGCGGATCTTGGTGGCCTCGCCCCAGGTGGGGAAGAGGTCGGGCGCCATGCCCACGGCCAGCTCGGTGGAGAGCCTGTCGTCATAGCCCTCAATGCCGGTGTCGTATTCCAAAGTGATGTTTACGGCCTGCTCAATGGCCTTCTTGATGGGGTCGTTGGCCATGCCTTCCTGGTCGTCCACGCTGTTGGCGTACTGGGAGAAACGGATGTTGACCGTCTCGCGGGCGGCGTTGGCCTCAGGGCCGGTGGCGGCCGCGGATGCAAGGCCCGGCACGGCCAGGACCAGCATCGTCAGCGATAAGACCAAGGCCAGCGCTTTTCTCAGGGTAGTTGTCATGGTTTGTGCTCCTCCTTTTTGATTGGATATGTGTGTCAAGCCATAGCAGGCCCGTACATCCTTATTCCTTGACGGCGCCGATGAGCACGCCCTTGGCGAAGTGCTTTTGCAGGAAGGGGTACACGCACATGATGGGCACCATGGCGCAGATGATGGTCGCCATGCGAAGCGCCATGGGCGGGGGAAGCTGCGCGCCGATGTCCACGGCCCCGGTGCGCATCTGCGACATCATGGCCGAGTCGGTCAGCACCCGGCGCAGCACCCAGGCAAAGGGCTGAAGCGTGGGCTTGGTGGCGATGTACATCATGTAGCTGTAGTAGTCGTTCCAGAAGCCCACGGCGATGAACAGGCCCACCGCCGCCAGCATGGGCTTGGACAGGGGCAAAATCACCTGGAAGAACACGCGCACGTCGTTGCAGCCGTCGATGCGGGCGGCGTCCTCCAATTCGCGGGGCACGGAATAGGAGAAGTAGTTGCGCATGATGATGAAGTACGTGATGCTCAGCCCGTAGGGCAGGACCATCACCCAGTAGGTGCGGATGAGCTTGAGGTCGATGTAGAGCAGGTAGGTGGGAATCAGGCCGCCGGCGAAGAACATGGTAAACACCGTGAGGACGTTTAGCAGCTTCATGCCGGGCACGTAGACCTTGCTGACGGCGTAGGCCATGGTGGAGGTGACCAGGACGCTCAAAAACGTGCCCAGCACCGTCTTGGAGGCCGAGATCCACAGACTGGTGACAAACGAGGAATTTTCAAAGATCATCTTGTAGTACTGGAAATCCACGCCGCCGTTGGGCCACAGGAGGGCGCCGCCCTTGACGAACTGCTCATAGGGCGTGACGGAGGCGACCAGCACGTACCACATGGGATAGAAGCAGATCAGCGCGAAGATGACGCAGAAGCCGACCACGAAGACATCGTAAAAGTTGAAGCCCACCGCCTGCATCATTGTCTTTCTGGACTGGCGAATGTTGGCATCCTTGACCATCGTTGTTCCCTCCCTCAGAAGATGCCCATGACGTCGAGCTTTTTGACGAACCGATTGGTGACCACCAGGGCGATGAGGCCCATGACGTTGAGCAGCAGGTTGGCCGCGGTGGAAAGCTCAAATTCGCCGCCGCCGCCCAGGCTGATGCGGTAGATGTAGGTGGAGAGCACGTCGCCGGTGTTAAGAACGAAGTTGTTGTAGAGGTTGTAGACCTGATCGAAGTTGGACAGGAACAGCTGCGAGATGCTCAAAAGGAACATCACCGCCACGCTGGGCAGGATCCTGGGGATGGTGATGTGAAAGAGCATGTCGCGGCGGTTGGCCCCGTCGATGGAGGCCGCCTCGTACAGCGCCGGGTCCACGCCCGCCACCGCGGCCAGATAGATGATGGTGGAGTAGCCGGCGGTCTTGATGATGTTGGTGATGACCAGAATCCCGCGGAACATCTCCGGCCGCTTCATGAAGTCGATGGCCTGACCGCCCATGGACTGGATGACCTGATTGACCACGCCGCCCACGTCGCCAGGGACCGGGGCCTGCAAAAAGACCTGCACCAGACCGGCGAAGATGACCCAGGAGAGAAAGTAGGGGAGGTAGACGCAGGTCTGCACCACGCTCTTTAAGCGCTTCATCTGAAGTTCGTTAATCATCAGGGCGAGGAAGACGTTGAAGGTAAAGCCGAAGATCAGGTTGTAGATGTTGATGATGACCGTGTTTTTGAACGCCTGGATGAACGCCGGGTCGGCAAAGAGCTCCTGGTAGTGGGTAAGGCCCACCCAGGGGCTGCCCATCACGCCCAGGTTCATCTTGAAGTCCTTGAAGGCCAGCACCACGCCGTACATGGGCGCGTAGCTGAACACAGCCAGAAACAGGAAGCCCGGAATCGCCAGAAGGTAGATGAACCAGTACTTTCTTGCGGCCGCAGAGAACCGGATCAATAGGCTTTCCCGGGGCTCCCTGGAAAAATACCGGGCCCGTGGGGCCCCTGTCTGTCCCGACATGCTGCATCCTCCTGACGATAATTATTAGCTAATAAAATTGGCGGCGATACGGATTTCTTGAAGCACTTGACTTTTATTAGGTACTTGTGGCAAAATGGTTCTGCAAATCCTTCAGTGCTTATACTATACCAGCAAAACCTTTTGCTGTCAAGCGGAAATGGACATGGAAATCATGTTTTTCACGTTTGGCCCAAAAGGGGTGACGAGCGGCACTCATTACTAATAAATATAATTTTATTAGCATCTAAAAGAGGGGAGATTCCTGTCAAATGAAGCGAATCGGATTTATCGGCTACGGCCTTCGCTCCCAGACCATGCTCAGGGCCTTCCGCGCGCTGGAGGCGGACATCTGCGTGGCTGCCGTGGCTGATCCACGATATGCGCAGATCGCGCCGGAAATGAAGGACGACCCGTACTTTGCCCATACGCGCTGGTATGAGGACGCGCAGGAGCTGCTGGCCCGCGACGATCTCGACGGCGTGTTCATCGGCACCCGCTGCCCGCTGCATACGCCCCTGGCCTGCCGGGTGCTGAAAACGGGCATGCCCTTGTTTCTGGAAAAGCCCGTGTGCATCAGCCCAGAGCAGTATGAGGCGCTGCGCGAGGCGGGGCTGGGACGCGAAAAGCGCGTGGTGGTGAGCTTCCCGCTGCGCTTTTCCACCATCACCCTTGAGATGGAAGAGCTCGTCCGCAGCGGCAGCCTGGGCCGGCTGACCATGGCTCAGGCGGTCAACAACGTGCCCTACGGCAGCGTCTACTACCACAGCTGGTACCGCGATCCGGCGCAGACAGGCGGGCTGTTTTTGCAGAAGGCCACGCACGACGTGGACTACCTGTGCTTCCTGACCGGGGAAAAACCCGTGTCCGTGTGCGCGGCCACCGCCAAGCTCTACTACCGCGGCGACCGTCCCGCGGGCCTGCGCTGCCCCGACTGCCCCGATTACCGCACCTGCCGGGAGAGCAGCTACGTGGTCGGCCGCATCCTCAAGGAGGACGTGCAGGGCGACGCCTGCTGCTTTGCCAGGGACACCGGCAACGAGGACGGCGCGGCCATGATCCTGACCATGGAAAGCGGCATGATCGTCACCTACAGCCACAACTTCACCGTCAAGAAAGGCGCGGGCAGGCGCGGCGCGCGGCTCATCGGCACCGACGCCAGCGCGGAGTTTGACTTCTACACGGCGCAGATCCGCGAGGACCGCTACCTCACCCCCCAGACCGTCACGCGGCAGTTTTGCTTTCCAAACGGCAACCACTTCGGCGGCGACGAGGCGCTGGCGCTGGAGTTCCTGCGCGTGATGGACGGCCAGCCCTCCCGCTCGGACCTGACCGACGGGCTCCGCAGCGCGGCGGTGTGCCTCGCGGCCCGGCGGGCGGCGCAGAGCGGACGCTTCGTCACCATCGACTACTAAGGAAGAGGAGGATACAGCATGCTCGTCGATCTCAAAACCATTCTCTCCCGCACCCGCAAGGAGGGCTATGCGGTGGGGCTGTTCAACTGCGTGACGCTGGAGATGACGCGCGGCATCATCGCCGCCGCCGAGGAGCTGCGCTCGCCGGTCATCATCGGGCCGGGGGAAAGCCTGCTGCCCGGCGCTTCGCTGGCGGACTACGCCGACATGATGCTGGGCATCGCCAAACGCGCCAGCGTGCCGGTTGCTGTGCACTTCGACCACGGCTTCACCCCGGAGCTGGTGGAGGAGGCCATCTCGCTGGGCTATACGTCGGTCATGTACGATTGCAGCATGCTCCCCTTTGAGGAAAACGTGCGCCTGAGCCGCGAGATGGCCAAGAAGGCCCACGCCGCGGGCTGCTCGCTGGAGGCGGAGATCGGCCATGTGGGCTCCAACGGCTCGGCCGAGGAGGACGTCGCCCGCACCGTCTACACCCGGCCGGAGGATGCGCTGCGCTTCGCCGTCGAGAGCGGCTGCGACGCGCTGGCCGTGGCCATCGGCACGGCGCACGGCGTGTACGCCACGGCGCCGAAGCTGGACCTTGAGTGCCTTGGCGCCATCGCGGCGGCCTGCCCCTGCCCGCTGGTGCTGCACGGGGGCAGCGGGCTTTCGGAGGAGCAGTTCCGCGCGTGCGTGGCAGGCGGCATCTCCAAAATCAACATCTTCACCCACAACAACCTCGCCGCCGCCCGCGCCGCCAACGCCCACTTTACCGAACGCACCGGGGCGTTCGAGCTGATGCCCTTCGTGACCGAGGCGGTCAAGCAGGAGACGATGGACCACATCCGTATCTTCGGCAGCGAAGGGAGGGCCTGACCATGCGGCCCTGCATCGCGGCGCTGGACGTGGGCACCACGTCCGTCAAGGCGTGCGTGTTTACGCCGGAAATGGATCTGATTTCCTGCCGCGTGCAGGAGTACGCGCTCGACGCGCGCGACGGGCGGGTGGAGGCGCGGCCGGAGACGTATCTCGCCGCGGCGCGGGATGCCATGCGCGCCGCGTTGGCTGCCGCGCCCGGCCACCGCCCCGAGGCGCTGGGGCTGTGCACGCAGGGAGAGACTATGGTTCCCGCGGATGCACAGGGGCAGGCGCTGCGGCCCTTTCTGGTATGGCTGGACGGCCGCGCAGGGGCGCAGGCCGCGGCGCTGGAAGCGCGTCTGGGAAGCCAGCGCTTTTATGAGACGACGGGCCTGCCGCGGCTAAGCGGCGCCACGCCGCTGGCCAAGGCGGCGTGGCTGCTGGAGAACGAGCCGGACCTCATGCGCCGCGCGGAGCGGCTGCTTTTGCTGGAGGACTACCTGCTGGGCCGGTTTACGGGCCGCGCGGTCACCGAGCCCGCGGTGCAGACCTCCACCGGCTGGTACGACATCCGCCAGGACCGCTGCTGGCCCGAGGCGCTGGAAGCGGCGGGGATTTTCGCGCGGCTGCTGCCGCCATGCGTCCCGTGCGGGGAAACGGCGGGCCCGCTTCAAAAGGAGGCGGCAGAGCTGCTGGGTCTGCCGGCGGGCATCCCCGTGGCGGCGGGGGCCATGGACCAGACCGCCGCCGCGCTGGCCGCCGGGGCCGCGGAGCCGGGCGCGGTGACGGAAACCACCGGCACGGCGCTGGTGATGGCCGCCTGCACCGAAACCCCCGCCTTCCCGCCGGAGGGCCGCGTGACGGTGTACCGCCACGCGCTGCCGGGCCGGTATCTGTACCTGCCCATCGGCAACACCGCGGGCATGGCGCTTCGCTGGTTTCGGGACGTGTGCTGCCCGGACCTGCCCGCCGGGGGCGCGGGCTATGCCGCGCTGGACCGGGAGGCCGCCGCCGTGCCCCTGGGCTGCGAGGGCGTGACGTTTCTGCCCTTCCTGGCGGGCGCGCCCGATCAGGACGAATGTCCCGGCGCGCGCGGGGCGTTCTACGGCGCGCGGCTGTCCACCACGCGGGCGCATCTGGCGCGCAGCGTGATGGAGTCGGCGGCGTTCATGATCCGCGACTTTCTTGCCGACCTGGAGCGGCTGGGCTGCCCGGCGCGGGAGGTGCGCTCGCTGGGCGGCGGCGCGCGCAGCGCCGTCTGGCTGCAAATGAAGGCCGACATCTGCGGCCGCGCCTTCCGCGTGCCCGCCTGCACCGAGGCCGCCGCGCAGGGCGCGGCGCTGCTGGCGGGCTGGGGGAGCGGCCTGATCGCCCGCGGCGAGGTCCCTTCGCCGCGCGAGGCGGCGGCCTACGCGCCCGACCTCGCCCTCGCCGCGCGGGCGGAGGCCGCCTACCGCCGCTACCGCCGATTGTACGCGGCGCTGAAACCGCTGTTTTCCGACGAATGATCGCTAAGGAGGCATCGCAATGAAAGCTCAAAGCAAACCCCGCCTCGGCATCCTTGGGCTGATGCTGGAGGGATACGAACCGCTGTTTCCGGGCATCACGGCCCGGCAGCACGCCTATGTGGAGGAGGTCGTATCGTCGCTTTCCGACGTGGCGGAGTGCGTCTTTCCCCGCGTGGCGCTCAGCCGCGCCGACATCGAGGCCATCGTGGCCGGGTTCAACGCCCAGGGGCTGGACGGCATCCTGATTCTGCTGCTGACCTACTCGCAGGGGCAGTATCTGGTGCACGCCATGCAGCGCAATTCGCTCCCGCTGGCGCTGGCGCTGGTGCAGCCCGACGAAACCGTGGGCGACGACTTTGAGGAGCTGGAGCTCACCGTCAACCAGGGCATCCATGGCTCGCAGGACAACGCCAACTGCCTCATGCGCGCGGGCATCCCCTGCGCCTTCTTCGCGGGCAGCCGCAAAAACGGGGAGCTCGCCGCCTTCGTGCGGGACTTCGGCGCGGCGGCGCGCACGGCGGAGGCCATGCGGCGCATGCGCATCGGCGTGATCGGCCGCCTGCCCGGCATGGGCGACGTGGTGACCGACGACATGGCGGTCTACCGCGCGCTGGGGCCGGAATTCGTGTACGATTCCATCGGCACGGTGCGGCGGCTGTGCGCCGAAGCGGACGAAGGGGAGATCGCGCGGCTGGCGGCGCTGGACCGCGAGCGCTTCGACGTGGACCCGCGCATGCCGCCGGAGCGGCACGCCGAGTCGGTGCGCATGTACCTGGGCATCCGCGCCTGGCTGGAGGCGGGCGGCTATGCGGGCTACACCCTTCACTTTGACGAGCTGGGCGCGGACGGACGCTTCATCCACCTGCCCTTCCTGGCCGCGTCCAATCTCATGGCCGAGGGCTACGGCTACGCCGCCGAGGGCGACGCCACCTGCGCCATGCTCATGGCCGCGATGATCCGCCTGTGCGGCCGCGCCAACTTCAGCGAGATGTACATGATGGATCTGGCGCGCGAGGCCATCCTGATGTGCCACGCGGGCGAGGGCAACTGGGCCATGGCCCGCACGGACCGAAAACCCTTCCTGATGGACCGCGTGTTCGGCGAGGGCGGGCTGGACAACCCGCCGACGCTGATCTTCGCCCAGCGGCCGGGGCCCGCGGCGGTGATGAGCCTTGCGCATCTGGGCGGCGACCGCTTCCGCCTGGTGTACGCGCCGGGCGAGGTGCTGGACAAGGCCGACCTGCGGCGCTGCGACATGCCGTATCTGTTCTTCCGGCCGCAAAGCGGCGTGCGCGCCTGCGTCAGGGCGTGGCTGGAGCAGGGCGGCACGCATCATGAGGTGATCGTGGAGGGCGCGCCTCAGGAGCGCGTCCGGCTGTGGTGCCGGCTGACGGGCATCGAATTTGTGCGGGTGTAACCTGCAAAGGAGGCATGCTGAATGATGGAGAACCTTCGCCTGTCCCTGACCGATCTGCTGGGCGCGGACTACACGCGGGCGGTATGCGAAGCGCGCGCGCTGCTCACGGGTGAAAGCCCGGAGGCGCTGCGCGCGCTGGCCGACGAGAGGATCGACTGGTACCCCGAGGCCTTCGCCCGCCGGCAGGAGGTGCTGATGGAAAAGGTGGGCAGCCGCGTAACAAACGGACTGGCAAGCGGCGAGGCGGGCGCGCCCACGGATTCCTACCGCGCGGCGCAGCACGGCGGGGCCGCGCCGCTGTCGGCGCTGGGGGCCTTCCGCGTGGGCGAGGACGGCCGCCTGTATTTTACCGGCAAGAGCGAGCACTATCAGATTCCGCTGGGCCATGACTTCCCCGGCTACGCGCTGGTGGGCCGCGCCCGCGCGCTGGGCGTGCCCAACGCCACGCACAACAACACCCGCGGCTTCATCACCCGCACGCTGGAGCGCCGCCTGATCGCCGCGGCCAACGGCCTGCGCCCCGACGACCCGGCGCTGGAGGGCGTGATCGCCTCCCGGGAGCCGGGCGTGCTCAGCCGGGTCATCAATCTGGAGACGGGATCGCTTGCGGTGGAGGCGGCGCTGAAGATGATGCTGGCGCGCTTCTACAGCCTCGACGGCGCGCCCGCGCCCTACGCGGGGCGCATCCCCGTGTTTCTGGTCATGGCGGATCAGGCCGGCGGGCTGGCGGGCAACTACCACGGCACCACCGTCGTGGCCCAGACCCTGCGCGGCCTGTGGCCCGAGCTGACCCGGAAAATAGAGGACGCGGGCATCTACCGCGTGGTCTCCGTGCCCATCAACGACGCGGAGGGCTTCCGGCAGGCCGTCGAGGCGTGGAACACCCCGCCCTACAAGACCGCGGGCTTCTGCCACGAGATCATCATGATGAACTACGGGGCCATCCGGCTGGAGGAAGCGTATCTTCAGGCCGCCTACCGCCTCTGCCGCGGGAGCGACACGCCGGTCCTGTGCGACGAGATCCAGTCCTGCGCGTGGTACGAGGGGCTGTTCCTGTTTCGGCAGTACGGGCTTGCGCCGGACTTCGTCTCCGTGGGCAAGGGCTTCCCCGGCGGCGTGTACCCCGCCAGCCGCCTGCTGCTCAGCGGCGCGTTTGACAACCTGAGCCAGTTCGGCGCGCTGGTCACCAACGGGCAGGAGGAGCTGGCGAGCCTGGCCTACCTGATTACGATGACCTTCATCGAGGCCAACGGGCCGCACATCCGCGATACGGGCCGCCTGTACCACGAGGAGATGCAAGGGCTCGCCGCGCGGCACCCGGACCTGTGCGTGGGCACGGCGGGCGACGCGCACATGACGGCGCTGCACTTCCACCGTGTCCAGGACGCCACGGCGTTTTGCCGCCGGATGGCGCAGGAGCGCTGCGTGGACATCAGCGCCCAGACCTACAAACCCAACTGCCCGCCCGCGGCGCTGACCAAGCTGCCGCTGATTACCACACCCGACATGGCGCGCGGGCTGGTGGCGCTGTTTGAGGCGGCGCTGGAGGGAGAGGAGGCGGAGGCATGAGCGCGGAGGTACGCTTCGGCATCATCGGCTGCGGGCTGATGGGACGGGAATTCGCCAGCGTGTCCATGCGCTGGCTGCACCTGACGGGCGACCTGCCCCGCCCCGTGATCGTGGCGGCATGCGATTCCTCGCCCGAAAGGCTTTCGTGGTTTGAGCGCGTGCCGGAAACCCGGTATTTTTATCAGGATTACCATGAGCTTCTGGAAAACCCCGAGGTGGAGGCGGTGTACTGCGCCGTGCCCCACAACCTGCACGCGCAGGTCTACGCTGACGTGATCCGCGCGGGCAAGCACCTCCTGGGCGAAAAGCCCTTCGGCATGGACCTGGCGGGCTTTCTCAAGATCAAGGCCGCCATGGCGGAGCGCCCGGAGGTGTTCGTGCGCTGCACCAGCGAGTTTCCCTACTATCCCGCCGTGCAGCAGATGGTGAAATGGTACCGCGAGGGGGCCTTTGGCCGCATCATCGAGGCGCGCTTCGCCATCCGCCATTCCTCGGACATGGACCTGAGCAAGCCCATCAACTGGAAGCGCATGCGCGATGTCAACGGCGACTACGGCTGCATGGGCGACCTGGGCATCCACACCCAGCACCTGCCCTTCCATCTGGGCATCCGTCCGCTGACGGTGAGCGCCCAGCTGGCCAACCTCGTGCCCGAGCGCCCCGGCCCCGACGGCGCGCCCGTGCCCTGCGAGACGTGGGACAACGCGATTCTGCTCTGCGAGGCCGAGAACGCCGCCGGCGACCGCTTCCCCATGCAGATGGAGATGAAGCGCATGGCCCCCGGCTGCACCAACACGGTCGAATACGAGATCTACGGCCTGAACATGTCCGCCTGCTTCACCACCGACGATCCCAACGCCGTGCGCTACACGCAGGCCGTGGGCCGCGAGCAGGCGTGGACGCGGCTGGTGGTGGGGCAAAAGACGCTCTACCCCGTCATCACGGGGGGCATCTTTGAGTTTGGGTTCTCGGATTCGCTGCTCCAGATGTTCGCCGCGTATGTGAGCGAGCTGCGCGGCCTGCCCTGCGGTTTCGGCTGCTTTACGCCCGCCGAGGCGGAAATGAGCCACCGCCTGCTCACCGGCGCGCTGGAAGCCTGTGAGCAGCGGCGCGTGGTGACGCTCTGAGAAGTCAAAAAGAAGGCCGCGGCTTCCGAAACGGAAACCGCGGCCTTCTTGGATGCCTCAGAGGTTGACCACGTTCTGCGGCGCGCCGTCCAGCCATGCCCGGAGGTTGGCCACGGCCACGTCCATCAGCCGCTGGCGGCTCTCTTTGGGCGCCCATGCGATATGCGGCGTGATGAGGCAGTTTGGCTGGGCAAGCAGCGGATTCTCCGGCAGGGGCGGCTCCATGGCCAGCACGTCCAGCCCCGCGCCCGCCACCTTGCCGCCCGCGAGGGCCTCGGCGAGCGCCGCCTCGTCCACCAGCGGCCCGCGCGAGGTGTTGAGCAGGAACACCCCGTCCTTCATGCGCGCGAGCGTGTCGCGGTTGACGATGCCCTGCGTCTCGGGCGTGAGGGGGCAGTGCAGGCTGATGACATCGCTCTTTTCCAGCAGCTCCTCCAGCGTGGTCAGGCGCGCGGGCGGACAGGTCTTCGCGTAGGCGTCGAAGGCCAGCACCTCCATGCCGAAGGCCGCGGCCAGCTTCGCCGTGGCCTGCCCGATGCGCCCATAGCCGATGACGCCGAAGGTCTTGCCCGCCAGCTCGATCAGCGGCGCGTTCCAGTAGCAGAAATCCGGGCAGCGGCTCCAGTCGCCCGCCTTGACGGAACGGCTGTGGTCGGCCACGTGATGGCACAACTCCAGCAGCAGCGCCATGGCGAACTGCGCCACCGCCGTGGTGCCGTAGGTGGGGATGTTGCACACGGGGATGCCCGCGGCCTTCGCGGCGGCGATGTCCACCACGTTGAAGCCCGTGGCCAGCACGCCGATGTAGCGAAGCTCCGGCAACAGCGCCCCGATGGTTTCGGCGGAAAGCGGCGTCTTGTTCACAATCACCGCCTCCGCGCCTCTAGCGCGGCGCAGGATCTCCGCATTGCCCTGCGCAAAGGGGGTGCGGTCATACACCGTGAGGTCGCCCAGCGCCTCAAGGCCCTCCCAGCTCAGGTCCCCCGGGTTTTCGGTATATCCGTCCAGCACGACGATTTTCATGCCCGTCCTCCTTTCAGCTGCCCGCGCATCGCGGCCGCGCCCAGCGCCAGAAGGCCGTTGTCGCTGCCGCACATGTTGATCTGCATGCCGCGCGTCAGCCACGTAACCAGCGGCCCCGCAGAGCCGAAATGCACCCCGGACCACTTGCCGTTGGCCCGCGCCGCCGCGATCACGCGCTCGAAGGCGGCCACGATGTCGGGATGGTCGAACTGCCCCAGGATGCCGTAGTCCTGCGTCATGTCGTTGGGGCCGATGAAGCCCACGTCGATGCCCTCGACCGCCAGGATGGACTCGATGTTCTCCACGCCGCGGCGCGACTCGATCTGGCACATCAGCAGCGTTTCGTCGTTGGCGCGCGGCATGTACGTCTCGCCGCTGACCTTGGCAAAGTCCGTGTGCGGCCGCGACAGCGACACCCCGCGATGCCCAAGAGGCGCGTACTTGGCGCAGTCCACCAGCATGCGCGCCTGCTCGGCGGTTTCGGTGTTGGGCAGAAGCAGGCCGCTTGCGCCCATCTCCATGAACTTGAGCGCGTGCTCGCGCCGCATCTCCGGGATGCGAACCAGCGCGGGAATCTCCGCCCCCCGCGCCACGGCGATGATGTTGGCCGCCTCACGGGTGGTGAAGGAGCCGTGCTCGCAGTCGATGATGAAAAAGTCAAAGCCGCAGCTTTTGAGGATCTTGCCGATGTCGGGGCTGGCGAAGGTGGCCACCATGGTGCCCAGCACCTGCTCGCCGTTTCTGAGCCGCTGTTTGAGAGAAACCATGCCCTTATCCTTCCTTTCGCAGATTTCGCCGCCCTTACGCCACGCTGTCCAGCGGCATGCAGGTCACGCGGCAGGCGTCCGAGGCGGCCAGTGCCTCCACCTCCGCGCGGCTTGGGAGCGCCATGCCGATCGCACCGCGCCGCGTGATGACCAGCGTGCCCGCGCTGTTGCAAAACGCCGCCAGATGCGTCAGCGGCATCTCCTCCTGCAGGCCCACGCACAGCGCCGCCGCCAGCGTGTCGCCCGCGCCGGTGGGGTCCACGGCCTCCCGGTCGATCCCCTCCGCCACGGCCACCTGGCCGTCCATGCTCAGCACGGCGCCGTCCTTGTCGCGGGTCAGCGCCACCACCCGCGGCCCCATGCGGTGCAGGGCGCGCAGCACGTTGCCCACGCTCGTTTCCCCGGTGAGGAACTGCCCCTCGCTGAGGGTGGGGGCTACGATGTCCGCGTTTCGCACCGCCCAGAGCATGCGCTCAAGCGCTTCCCCGCCGGAAAGCTCATGGCGGATGTTGGGGTCGAAGGACACCAGCACGCCCCTGTCGCGCGCGATCCTCACCAGCTGCTCGCAGGCCCCGCGTATCTGGGGCGTGAGCTCCAGCAGCATGCCCGGAAAGTGCACCGCGTAGGCGCCGGCGATGTACGCTTCGTCCAGATCCTCGGCGGACAGCAGGCTGCCGACCGAGTTGCGGCGGTAATACTGGTAGTTCCGGCCGCCCCCGGAAAGGTATTCCAGAAAGGCCAGGCCGATCTGCCCCTCGCCGGAGACGGCGACATGGCTGAGGTCCACGCCCTGCTCCTGCAACGTGCGCATGACCATCCGGCTCAGGCTGTCCCGGCCCACCTTCCCGATGAAGCCGCACCGCCCCCCCAGGAGCACCGCCGCGCACGCGAAAATGCCCGCCGAGCCGCTGGCCGTTTTGATGACGGCGCCGGCGTCCTCGATGCGCATGCCCGTGCGTTCGGGCACCAGGTCCACAAGCAGCTCCCCGAGGGCCAGGATCGGTTTCCGTGTAAGAGGGCCGGCGTTGGATCCGTTCAATTCCATTTTGATCGCACCACTTTCTCTTTGTCACGACACAAGAATATTAGTAATAAATATGAAAATATAAATAATATCCAGCGTCCTTAGTATATCGGACAAACGCTTGAATGTCAAGAAAAATCGCATAAAAACGGCGCGGGAAAAACGGCGGATCGAACGGGCCGAATCCGTTGACAAGCGATTAATTTTCGTTATAATATTAGTGATGAAAAACGGAAAGGAAAAGGTGCATCATGAAAAAGGCGACCTCGCAGGATGTTGCGGCTGCGGCCGGCGTATCCCAGGCCACCGTATCGCTGATCCTCAACAACAGCAGCAAGATCACCTTCAGCAGCGAAACACGCGAGCGCGTGCTGGAGGCCGCCCGACAGCTCAATTACCAGCTTCCCGTGCGCAAAAAGGCCAGCGCGCAGGCGGGCTTGCGCATGCTGCTGGTGCTCACCCCCACGCTGACCAACCAGTATTATTCCGAAATCATCCAGACCATCGAGGAATATGCCGACAGCCTGGACTACCGTGTGATCGTGTGCAACACCTTCCGAAAGCCCGAGCTTGAGAAATTCTATCTCAATACCTTTGTCGGCGCGCGTGTGGACGGCCTCATCTATACCTTCCTGCCCAGCTTTCCAAGGCAGGTGGAGAAGATCGCCGACACGCTTCCCACGGTCATCATCGGGGAAAAGCAGGACGAGCTGAGCGTATGCTCCATCGAGCTTCGAAACGTTACGGCGGGCGCGCTGCTGGCCGAGCATCTCTACCAGCTCGGACACCGCCGGATGGTCTTTATCTCCACCCCCTTCAACCAGCTCTCCCTGGCGCGCAGCCAGCGCCTGGAGGGCATCCGCCGCCAACTGGAGTCCCACGGCGTGCGGGACGGGCTGGAGGTTCTCTCCGCCGAGCGCAGCGCCGAGGCCGACACCCTTTCGGAAGGCCTGCCCTACGAGTACAACGTCGGCCGCGCGCTGACCGCCGAGCTCATTCGCCGCCGCAGCAAGGCCACGGCCCTCATCGGCGTCAACGACATGACGGCCCTGGGCATCCTCGCCCAGCTGAACGCGCAGGGCATCCGCGTCCCGGGCGAGGTCTCCGTCTGCGGCTTTGACAACGTCTTTTCCTCGGCCATCACCACTCCCAGCCTCACCACCATCGATCATCACCTGCGCACCCGCTGCCAGGCGGCCGTGGACATGGTGACCTCCCGCCCGGCTCCCTCTGTGCTTCCCGTTCCATTTGTCAACAAAATCGAATATACCCCGCAGCTTGTCGTGCGGGGCTCGACGGGCAAGGCGCGAACGGAGGCGGCGGAGGCCTGAAACTGTCAGAAACGGGCTGCCGGGAAGACAACGGAAATGCGCAGCGCCGCGCTCCGAAGCATCGGGGCTATTGCCCCCGGGAGGCGCTGTTTTCTCCCGGGCGGACGGACCAGTAGACCACGCTGGGCTGCATCTCAAGGCCATAGGCGCAGGCGAGCTCGTCCACGGTTACAAACATGAAGCCGCGCGCCAGCAGGTATTCGCCCCACAGGGGAACGGATTCATGGAGATATTTGCCCGTATCATGGCAGAGGATGATGTCGCCCTCGGTGACCTTGTCGCGGAAGGTGTAGAAGATGCGCTCGGCGCTTTTGCCGGTGTAGTCGTAGGTGTCCACGCTCCATTGGATGATGGGCATGGGCACCCCGGCCTTGACCCAGGTGGGATAGGTGCCGCCGGGGGCGCGGAAGAGCGACGCTTCCTCCCCAACCAGCGGCAGCGTCCACTCGGCGCTCAGGGCGATCTCCTTGAGCCGGCTCGCGTCCGATTTGAAGGAGCCGCCGCCCCAGTGGTGGAAGGTGTGGGTGCCGAAGATGTGGTTCTGGTCGTACTGCTTTTGCAGGACGTAGCCGTAGCGCTCCAGCTGCTTGCCCACGGTGAAATAGGTACCGCGCGCGCCGATCTTGCGAAGCGCGTCCAGCGTGTAGCTGGAGGGATAGTCCTTGGGCCCGTCGTCAAAGGTCACGGCCACCATCTTCCAGCGGCTGTTGTCGGTGGCGGCCAGGCCCGTCTCCGTCATCAGATCGCGCAGGTCGGGGTAGAAAAAGCGCGCGTGCGTCAGCGTCACCTTGCCGGGCACGATGTCCCCGGCGGCGTAGTGCAGCGTCAGCTCCATGCCGCTGAGGGTGAAGTCGGCGCCGGCGATGGCCTCCGGCGTACATAGACGACGGATCGCCTCGCTGCTTCGCTCCTCGTTTGGGAAGATGGCCTCCAGATGCTCCCGCACGCCCCCGGCCAGCACCTCCCACGCCTCGTCCGTAAACAGGTCGGCGAGCGTTATCCGCCGGCCTGTCTCCAGATCCCACGTGCGGGTGGTGAAGGCGGTGGAGAGCTGCTGCTCCTCGTAGCTCACGCGCGCGATGGTGAGCGTGCTCAGGTATTTTTCGCCCGTGCGGTAGTAGACGGTGCTGATGTTCAGCACGCTCCCGCGCTCGCCCCGCTTGCGCGGGTCGCTCTGAAGGGTGGGGCTGAGCTCGCGGTCATAGGCGTCCACGATGCTTCGCAGCTCGGCGTTCACGTCCGGGTTGGCGGTGGTGACGTATTCCTTGTAGACGTAGGCGCTCCCCTCGTCGATCTCGCGCTCGTTTTCCACGACCGTGACGGCGAAGATCTCCGGCATCGCGTCATATTTGACGGATTCTGCGGCCGCGTTGCCCCAAAGGCACAGCATCGTCAGAACGGCGGCCAAGATACGTTTCATGCTCATTTCCCCTCTCCGGGCGGCGCGGGACGCGCCGCCGATCTACCCTGTATTTTACAATACTGCCTCAAAGGGCGTCAAGGGCCTGCGCCCGGCCGGAACTGTGCCGGACCAAACTGACCGCTTATCTGATATTTCGTTAACAGATCGGCGGTATATTGATATTCTGAAAATCCGTCCGATTCGGATTGAAAGGGTGGGACATGCTTTTTTTATTGATTCATATGGGGTATTTTCCTATTGATAAAAAAAAGACAAAGTTATTGATTTTTTAAAATAAAAGCATTATGATAGTAACCAAAGATTGCGAGAACCCCACGACCCTGAAAAACAACATAAGCAGGAGGTACCTACTTTGGACGAAAACAACAGGGCTCCATCCCTCCCCTGCGGCGATTGCTGCGGGGAGGATCAACAGGCGCTTCTTTTGCGCATCGGCGCGCTGGCGCGCGAATACCGCGGCCGCGAAGGGTCGCTGATTCAGGTGCTTCACCTGGCGCAGGGCATTTACGGCTACCTGCCGATCGAGGTGCAGCGCGTGATCGCCGATGGCCTGGAGCTTCCCCTGGCGGAGGTTTCGGGCGTGGTGAGCTTCTATTCCTTCTTTTCCACCCAGCGCCGCGGCAGGCACACCATCCGCGTGTGCCTGGGCACGGCGTGCTACGTGCGCGGGGGCAAGCGCATCGTGGAGCGGCTGCAGGAGTTGCTGGGGGTCAGCGTAGGCGATACCACGGCGGACGGCCTGTTCACGCTGGAGGTGGCGCGCTGCATCGGCGCGTGCGGGCTGGCTCCGGCCATGTCTATCGACGACACGGTCTTTAAGCGCGTCAATCCCGACAACCTGGAGCATATTCTGGCCCAGTACGCCCCCGAAAAGGAGGGAGAAAGCGTATGACGAAAATCACCTCTCCCGATAGGCTTCGCGAAATCAAGGCCGCCTACGAGCGCGGGCAGGCCGCCTATGAGCGGCGGGTGCTGGTGTGCGGCGGCGCGGGGTGCGTCAGCTGCCACTGCCAGGAGGTCCGGGAGGCGCTGGAGAAGGCCGTGGACGAGCTGGGCCTCGGCGGGCGCGTGAAGGTCATGGTCACGGGCTGCATCGGCATCTGCGCGGTGGGGCCGGTGATGGTGGTTGAGCCTGACGGCGTGCTCTACACCAGCCTGGATGCGGAGCGCGCGGCGCTCATCGCCCGCCGCCACCTGCTGGAAGGTGAGATCGTGGAGGAATGTACCTTCTACGATCACGAGCAGAAGCGCCGCATCCCGCACCTGAGGGACATTGGCTTTTTCCGCGAGCAGGTGCGCATCGCGCTGCGCAACTGCGGACAGATGGAATACGCCTCGCTGGAGGCCTACATCGCCCGCGACGGCTATGCGGCGCTCGCGGGCGCGCTGACCCGTTCGCCCGCCGACGTGGTGGGGGAGATCAAGCGCAGCGGCCTGCGCGGCCGCGGCGGCGCGGGCTTCCCCACGGGCGTCAAGTGGGAGGCCGGCATGAACGCGCCGGAGGGGCAGAAATACATGGTCTGCAACGCCGACGAGGGCGACCCTGGCGCCTTCATGGACCGCTCCATACTGGAGGGCGACCCCCACAGCCTCATCGAGGGCATGATGCTGGGCGGCTACGCCATCGGCGCAAATCGCGGCTATGTCTACGTGCGCGCGGAGTACCCGCTGGCCGTGGAGCGGCTGAGCAACGCCATTCATCAGGCGCGCGACGCGGGGCTGCTGGGCGAGAACATCCTGGGCTCGGATTTCAACTTTGATCTGGAAATCCGCATCGGCGCGGGCGCGTTCGTCTGCGGCGAGGAAACCGCGCTGATGAACTCCGTCGAGGGCCGGCGCGGCGAGCCCGACCAGAAGCCGCCCTTCCCGTTTGAGTCCGGCCTGTTCCACCGTCCCACCATCATCAACAACGTCGAGACCCTTGCCAACGTCCCCGCCATCCTCTTCCATGGCGCGGACTGGTTCCGCAGCTTCGGCACGGAGAAGAGCCCCGGCACCAAGGTATTCGCCCTCTCCGGCAAGATCAACAACACCGGCCTTGTCGAGGTGCCCATGGGCATCCCCCTGGGCGAGATCCTCTACACCATCGGCGGCGGCATCCCCGGCGGCAAGGGATTCAAGGCCATCCAGTCCGGCGGCCCCAGCGGCGGGTGCCTCACCCGCGCGCACCTCAACACCCCCGTCGATTACGAAAGCCTGGCCAAGCTCGGCGCGATCATGGGGTCCGGCGGCCTCATCGTCATGGACGAGGACACCTGCATGGTCGATACCGCGCGTTACTTCATGGACTTTATCCGCGACGAAAGCTGCGGCAAGTGCCTGCCCTGCCGCGTGGGCACCAAGCGCATGCTGGAGATTCTGGAGCGCATCACCCAGGGCGAGGGCGTGCCCGAGGACCTGGACATGCTTGAGGAGCTGGCCGCGACGTTACAGGACGCCGCCATGTGCGGCCTGGGCCAGACCGCGCCCAACCCCATCCTCTCCACCCTCCAGTACTTCCGCGACGAGTACGAAACCCACATCTACGACCGCCACTGTGACGCGGGCGTGTGCTCCAACCTCTACATCTCGCCCTGCCGCAACGCCTGCCCCGCCTCGGTGGATGTGCCCGGCTACATGAACCTCGTGGCCGCGGGGCGGCTGGTGGACGCCTACCGCCTCATCCGGCAGGAGAACCCCTTCCCCGCGGTGTGCGGCCGCATCTGCACGCATCCCTGCGAGCGGCACTGCCGCCGCTCCCAGGTGGACGAATCGCTGGCCATCTGCTCCATCAAGCGCTTCGTGGGCGATATCGCCCTCAGCGGCGCGTTCGAGGTGCCCGACGAAGTTCCGCTCAAGCCCACGGGCAAGCGCGTGGCCGTCATCGGCGCGGGTCCCTCCGGCCTCACCTGCGCCTACTACCTGACCCAGCTGGGCCATCAGGTGGACGTCTACGAGGCCGAGCAGGTGCCCGGCGGCGTGCTCTACTGGGGCATCCCCGAATACCGCCTGCCCAACAGCGTATTGCTCAAGGAGATTCACGCCATTGAGAAGGCGGGCGTGAAGATTCACCTGGGCGTGACCGTGGGCCGCGACGTGTCCCTGGACGATCTGTGCGAAAGCCATCAGGCCGTCTACATCGCCAGCGGCAACCAGAAGGCGCGCAAGCTGGGCATCCTCGGCGAAGCCCTGCCGCAGGTGGAAAGCGGGCTGAGCTTCCTGCGCCGCATCGGGCTGAATCAGGACCGCTTCGTGCCGCGGCGGCTGGTGATCGTGGGCGGCGGCTCGACCGCCTTTGACTGCGCCCGCACCGCAAGGCGGCTGGGCGCGGAGGAGGTCACCATCGTCTACCGCCGCACCGAGGCCGAAATGCCCGCGGGCGCGGAGGAGATCGTCGAGGCGCAGGAGGAGGGCATCCGACTGGAGACGCTCGCCTCGCCCATGGAAGTTCTGGGCGAGGGCGGCGCGGTCACGGGCATCCGACTCCAGCGCATGCAGCCCGGCAACTTTGGCAAGGACGGCCGCCGCTGGGTCTACCCCGTTGAGGACGGCGAGTTCGTCCTGCCCTGCGACGGCGTGGTCCCGGCCATCGATCAGGAGATGGACGACTACTTCATCAACGCCGTGGAGGAGCGCGTCAAAAACTATCTGGACGTGGACCGCTTCACCGTCAAAACCCGGCGCGAGGGCGTGTTCGCCGGCGGCGACGCCAACCCCCACCGCGCCAACGTGGTCATCGAGGCCATCGCGGACGGCAAGCGCGCCGCCGTCAACATCGACCGCTACCTCGGCGGCAGGGGCGAGCTGAACAAGGGCGCGCCCATCGACATCCCCACCATCCCCGACGAGGTGGTGGAGGAGCACCCCCGCTTCCCGTTCCAAACGCTCGCGCCCGAAAAGCGCTGCGACAACTTTGACGAGGTGGTCTGCGGCTATCACCGGCTGGACGCCATGGCCGAATCGCTGCGCTGCCTGCACTGCGACAGGAGGTAAGGGCATATGATCCACCTGACCATCAATCAAAAGCCCGTGGCCGTCCCCGAAGGGACCACCATCCTCGAAGCGGCGCGCAGCGCCGGCATCGAGATCCCGAGCCTGTGCTACCTAAAGGACGTCCACCGCTTCGGTTCCTGCCGCATCTGCGTGGTGGAGGTCGAAGGCATGCGCACCCTTCAGGCCTCCTGCATGGCCAAGGTGCGCGAGGGCATGGTGGTGCACACCCACAGCGCGCGGGTGCGCAAGCGCCGCAAGATGCTCTATGAGCTGATGCTCTCCAGCCATTCCAAGGACTGCCTCTCCTGCGGGCGCAACCAGAGCTGCGAATTGCAGGCCCTGGGCGAGCGCCTGGGCGTGACCGCCTGCCGCCTCTCGGGCGAGCAGCCGCCGCGCCATGTGGACGTGTCGCCCGCCATCACCCGCGATACCTCCAAGTGCGTCCTGTGCCGCCGCTGCGTCACCGTGTGCCGGGGCATCCAGCAGGTGGGCGCCATCGCCGCGCAGAACCGCGGCTTTGACACCGTCATCAGCCCGGCCATGGGCCTGCCGCTCAACGCCACGGCCTGCGCCATGTGCGGCCAGTGCACGGTGGTGTGCCCCACGGGCGCGCTGGCGGAAACCGACGGGCTGGAGCGGGTCTGGCAGGCGCTGTCCGATCCCGGCAAGCGCGTGGTGGTGCAGACCGCGCCCGCCGTGCGCGCGGCGCTGGGCGAGGCGTTCGGCTATCCCGTAGGCACCTGCGTCACGGGCAAGATGGCCGCCGCCCTGCACGAGCTGGGCTTTGACGACGTGTTCGACACCAACTTCGCCGCCGACCTGACCATTGTGGAGGAGGGCACGGAGCTGCTGCGCCGCTTGGAAGCCGCGCTCGGCGGCGGCGAGGCGACGCTGCCCATGATTACCTCCTGCTCGCCGGGGTGGATCAAGCACATCGAGCACGCCTTCCCGGACGAGCTTGCGCACCTGTCCACCTGCAAGTCGCCCCACGCCATGCTGGGCGCGCTGGTCAAAAGCTACTACGCCGAAAAGCTGGGCGTGGACCCGAAGGACCTCTTCGTGGTCTCGGTCATGCCCTGCACGGCCAAGAAATACGAGATCCAGCGCCCGGAGCTTTCCAGCCTGGACGGCGTGCCGGACGTGGACGCGGTGCTGACCACGCGCGAGCTGGCCCGGATGATTAAGTCCGCCGGCATCGACCTGCGCGCCCTGCCGGAGGGGTCGTTCGACGCGCCGCTGGGCCTGTCCACGGGCGCGGCGGATATCTTCGGCGTGACCGGCGGGGTGATGGAGGCCGCTTTGCGCACCGTGTGCGAGCTGGTCACGGGCCGCGAGCTGCCCTTTGAAAACCTGCACGTGACCCCCATCGAGGGGCTGGAGCAGATCAAAACCGCGTCCCTGACCCTGCGGGACACACTGCCCGCCTATCGCCACCTGGAGGGCGTGGAGGTCCGGGTGGCCGTCACCTCCGGCCTGGCGGGCGCGGACCGGCTGATGCGCGAGATCGCCAAGGGGCAGTCGCCCTACCACTTCATCGAGGTCATGGGCTGTCCGGGCGGGTGCGTGAGCGGCGGCGGCCAGCCGCGCACGGACGTGGAGAACTTCCGCGAGCTGCGCTCCCGCGCCCTCTACGCCGAGGACGAGGGCAAGCCCCTTCGCAAGAGCCACGAAAACCCGGACCTCCTCCAGCTCTACGAAACCTGGCTGGGCGAGGCGGGCGGCCATCGGGCGCACGAGCTGCTCCACACGCGCTACGTACCGAGAGGACTGTACAACGAACGGGTGAAGTAGCGCAGCCCCCTTAAAAACCGGCTTCTCCCATCCGGGGCGCCTGCCCGGGCAGGCGCCCCGGATGCATGAGCATGAAAGCGGAGAGGACGGAAGCAAAAAAGCCCCTATGGGCAACGAAACGGGGAAAACGCGCATGAACGGAATCTATGTGCTTGTTCAATGTACGTGGGGAGCGTTGCAGACCCTGCTGGGCCTGGCCGTGTTTGCGCTGCATGTCAAAGAGAGGCATTTCCGCTATCATGGCGCCGTCGTGACACGATGGAAATGCCGATCGAGCGTATCGCTGGGGCTGTTTGTTTTCGTCACGGACCGGCCATATTTTGCAGAGAAATTCAAGGGAGAGATCCCTGTCTCCGAGCTGGCGGCGCGGCTTGTCGTCCATGAATACGGCCACACCCTTCAATCCCTGATGCTTGGACCGCTGTACCTGCCTGTAATCGGCGTTTCTTCGACAGTTTGGGGATTTCTTCCGCGGCTTGCCCGCAGGAGGCGGGAGAGGGGAATCTCCTACTTCGCTTTTTTTACGGAACGGTGGGCGAACCGGCTGGGAGAGTTGGCGACGAAGGAACGCTCCATGGGGCAGCTTGTGATCGACTGAAAACGGTCTTGGCCCTCCGAATGAATTTGTATCGCTTGCTGGCGTGCAATCGTCAAGCAGCTACGTTGTTAGGCCGCCTGCTCCATCAGATAGGCATCCAGCCGCATTTTTACATTTTCCTGCAGATTACGGTAGAAAAACTGGTAGTCATACAGGTGGTACACTCCGTCGGGAAAGATGGACAGCACCGAAGGGTATTCCTCCGGGGTCACATCGGTCACCTTCAGAGCACCGCGGATGGGATCGATATAGGCGCCACAGAGATGAGGAATCTCAGAAACGATGCTTCCGCTGTAGTCAGTAAAACAGGCACCCAGATTCTCAGCTTTGCCGGCGGGAGTTCCATCGGTTTTCCAGTTAAGGGGATTGATGGCCAGGGTGCGCATACCGAGGGGAATTAGCGGGGAATCCGCGACCGCCTCCGCTTCGCTGTTGAAGGAGACGATCACCCCGGTATCATCTTCTCCTGTGGCAAAACGCAGATGCGGATACTCCGCCAGTTCCTCTTTGGTGATGCTCCAGCCGATGGCATAGCAGGCCACCAGCAGGGCGTCTACCTCGGCATCGGCAAAGCAGTCCTTGAGCAATCGAATACACATGTCCGCTCCCTGGGAAAACCCGGCCAGGATGATGGGCCTACCTCCATTGTAGTATTCCAGATAGTATGTAAAAGCGTCTTTTACATCCTCATAGGCGATAGACAGATAGGGTTTCTGTTCCTCAGCGGGCAGTTCATAGACATTCAATCCCACCTGACGGTAGTAGGGAGCAAAGAACCGGGCCTCCTGGTCATAGATGCCTTTTTCCATGTTGATGGCTCCCAGGAAATTTACCCGGGTGGCCTTATCATCCATGGACATGTTGAAACGGTCCGTTTCTCCGCCATAGACCGTGGGACAAATAAAAAACACATCCGCCGCCGCGGTTTTATCCGTCTCCAGATAAGCCCAGTTTTCTGCCTGGGCGTACATGGAAGACTGTCCGCCGGCCTTTCCGTACCCTGCCGGGATGAACAGCAGGACCAACGCGGAAAACAACGCCACAACTTTCTGTTTCATCAGGCAACGACTCCTTGATTGGATAGACTGAATCCCCTACCGTCAGTCATAGGTATAGTGATCGGTCGCGCCCTGCTTGTTCAGGTTCCAGGCGGAGCGCACGTCCATTACGCCGCCGACCTGAATGTCCCAGCCGTCGGCGCTTGCACTCTGGTTCTTGCCGCCGTTGTTCAGCTCGATTCCCGCCAGCGTCTCGCGGATGCCGTCGGGCAGGCCCAATGCCGCCGTCTGCGGAATTCCACGGCAAAGGGCGGTCCAGGTCGCGCCGGGGGTCAGCGTCTCGACCGTGATGATGATCTGGCCGATTTGTCCGCCGTCAAACGAGGTCAGGCGCACCGTGCAGTCCTCCGGGGCGGCGTAGGTATACTGATAGCGAATATTGCCGTGGTTGTCGCTCAGCTCCTCCGCCGCGCTGAGCGTCATCTCCGCGCCCCTTCCGGCCATTTCCTGCGCAATGCTCTGCGCAATCGCGGAGGCGGGAACATCCGGCATTGCCGGCGCGGCCGCCTCGAATTTGCAGAAATAGCCATAATCCTCATTGCTGGAGGAAAGCAGCGGACGAAGCGTTTCGGCATCGCCGAAGATCGTGTAATCCAGCGCACCCTTGGTGCCCAGGACGTTCGGGCCCAAAGTGGTTACGCTCGCGGGAAAGGTGACGCTGACCAGTTGGTCGCTGACTCGTTCCAGGGCATAGCCGTCCAGGCCTGTGATCCCTTCTTCGATGACAACGTCCGTCACGCACGCAAGCTCGTCCTCGGACAACAGCGCCAGTATATCGGACGGGACAGTACCGCTTCCACCGATGGTAAGCGTCCCTTCTTCACTCAGCGCTAGCGTAACCCCTTCGCATAGCGCCGTCATGGGCAATGCAAACAAGAAGGCAAGCGCAAGCGCCAAGGTGCTTCGAACAAATCGGTTCATGATCCTGTTCCTCCCTGCAAAATTCATGCGGGCACATTATAGCACGTTTTTCGGGGACCAACAAGGACAGAAACATGTGCCCCATGCATAAGCTCTGCTTGATTGATCCCAAAGCGGATGCTATAATGCTATAATGAACGAAAATCGGATTTGGGAACCGATTTGAATTCAGGAGGTCATTTATGATTGAAATTATAATTGATATATTTGAAGCCATTGGCGACGCAGTCGTAGATTTATGGTTGAACAAGATTGTGGCAAAATTCAAAAGGAGATAACATCCTCTCCCCAACCGCTCGCCGTTCGTCCCCGGCGGGGCCTCAGCGATAGCCGGTGCCGCCGCAGAAGCTGCAGTTGCCGGAGCCAACGGGCCGGCAGGAGGTGCAGTCCTGCTTGACCCATTCGGTTGTGCCGGCCAGAAGCTTGCGCACGCGGCCGGTGCCGCCGCAGTTGGTGCACTTTCCGCTACCAAAGCAGGACCCGCATTTCTGCTTTCCGTCCGAGGTGGCGGACGCCGCGCTGTTTCCACCCAGCTCGGGGTACAACGCGGCAAAGGCGTCATTGTACGCTGCTGTAATTTCGCCGCCCATAAAGCCGCTGGCGCGCCAGAAATCCAGCGTGATCTCATACTGGGCATCGCCCGCCGCCTTGCGCAGGATATATTCATAATGATAGTTTCCCTTGTTTCCCTCGTGCACGAGCGTAAAACCACATTCGTGCTCCAGGTAATCCGCATAGCTGTCGCACAGGGCCCGCGCGCCCTCAACATCTTCGTCGCGGCTATATTTGCGATAGCCGTAATAGATCCGCCCCGCATCGTTGAATGCTATGCTGTCATAGCCGATGTAGGTGCCAAGCACCTTTTCGCTGTATTCGTGCATCGTCATGGGAACCGCATTGGTTTCGCCGCCGTCATCTTCCCCGCCAAAGAGGGCGGCCGCATACGCTTCCATCAGCGCGTAGCTGTTCTGCGTCAGGGTCAGCTTAACGCCCGCGCCCGGCGGCGACTGCTCGAAGCCCTCGATGGCCGCGCGCATGTCGGACGGAGAGGCCCCGATCAGGCGGTAGCAGTAGATCGCGTCCCCGGACGGCGAGCCGGTGAACCATTCGAGGCAAAGCACATCGTTTCCGTCCGCGGCAAACAGTACAAATTCCTCATGCCCGCTTTGAAACGCCATCGTTCCGCTGTACATGTTCTCCCAGTCAAATGCCGGATCGCCCGAATACGACGGTTCGCTTACCAGCGAATAAACCATATAGAGGGACATGAGCGCGCGGTTTTCCTCGCTCCAGCCGGATATGTTGTCCCAGTCCAGCCCTTCCGGCGCGGTTGCGCCGACGGTATACAAAAGCTCGGCATACTGTTCAAAATCAGCATCTTCCGCGCCGGCATAGAAGGTTTCATCATCGAGCGGATAGAAGGGCATCGCGCCATAGCCGTCGATGAGAATGCCGCAGAGGCAATCATCCGCGTTTGTAAGCACGCCCCGGATGCCGTGGTACAGGTCGTCCGCTCCGCTGGCGGTCATGCCTTCCTGTTCGCCCTGGAAGGAAAACAGAAGCTCCTGCCAGTTATCGTGGTCCTGATAGCCGTCCACCGTGACCGGGCAGGATTCCTCCCGCAGGAACTCCCCGGACTCGTCCATCACATAATAGCGGAGCGTCAGCACTTCCCCGGCATGCACCGCGGCCGTATCGGGAATAACCCCCGATTCCAGAAGCCCGGGTATCATATCTTCATCTTTGAGCGTGAAAGAGATGATCTCCGGGCCGTCTTCCGGGACGGACGAAGGATTCGGAATGACATAATACCGATCTCTCCGGCACTGCCAGGTGTACTCGCATCCCTCCGAAACGAGGCTCGCGTCCGCGATCAGCGCGCCATCGCCCGAATCGGGGTCGCGCGCGACAACGGCCAGACCCGAGGTTTCCTCGTCTCCGTCCCGCCACCTCATGAGGTTGGTAAGATACGGGGAATCAAGATCCTGCGATACGGAACGGATGTAATAGTACGTCAGCCTGTCGCCGTTGAGGCCGTTTGCCGCGCAGTTGGTGCAGAAACCGCCCGCCACGGATTCGCCGCAGACCGGGCACTGCCACGTCTTCCCGTCCGGCTTTGCGGCGCCGCAGTTCGAGCAGAAATTGCCCTGGTTTTCCGCGCCGCAGGCGGTGCAGGTCCACGTTTCGGCCGGTCTGGCGCTGCCGCAGTTCGAGCAGAAATTGCCCAACGCCTCGCTGCCGCAGTTGGCGCACGTCCACGTGTCTTGCGCCGTCGCGGAGCCGAAGGCGCAAACCAGGCAAAGCATCAGGGCCCAACAGATAAACCTTTTCATACGATCTCCCACGCTTTCAAACGATAGAATGGTGGTTCCCGCCCGGCGCCGGGGAGAAAGGGCTCCTCCGGCGGCCTTGCAACGTTTCCTTCGGTTTGCCGGATCGGGCATGGCACGTCTCCCTGCCGCCCGCAAGGACCGCGCGCCGACAGGCAAACCATTGATGACACTATCATACTATCGCTTTTCCTGGCTGTCAATGTATGACTGCATATCGTATGAGCTATCTGTGTAGCGCTACAATACATATTGGACAGTGAAGAAAAAAAGGATGAGACCTGAGC
>CAUDEL010000028.1:0-37128 GCA_958448555.1 uncultured Eubacteriales bacterium
CAGCAGTTGCGGGAGGCGGACACAGCCATTCAAAACCTCTTGAACGCCATCCAGCAGGGTATCTTGACCAAGTCTACGAAAAGCCGTCTGGAAGAGCTGGAGGCCACAAAAGAGGAGTTGGAAACCAAGATTGCCTGCGAAAAGTTGGCAAAGCCCAAGGTCAGCGCAGAGTTTATGACTTTCTGGCTCCAACTCTTCCGCAAACTGGATGTACGGCAAAAGTCCCACCGCAAGATGCTAATTGACACTTTTATCAACGCCATTTTCCTGTACGATGACAAGATGGTGATAACCTTCAACTACAAGGAAGGGGCAACGACTATCACTTTTGATGACCTCAAAACCACACTGGCTGACAAGAAAACAGGTTCGGATTTGGATTGCTCAACTGCACCAGCCCATCCGAACCTGTTTCCGATAGGAGACGGGTTCGGTTTTTTTGCTTTTGCGGGTCGGATGCCGGTTTTTTTGATGAGTCGTGATTTTCTGCCGCGCAGGAACGTCTAAAGGATGTAACGTTACAAAGGGGGCGGGGGAATGGACAAGGACTTCTTTGTTGAAGAGCTGCAAACGCACCATGCGATGCTCTACCGCATCGCCTACACCATCCTGCAAAACGACGACGCCTGCCGCGACGCCCTGCAGGAGGCGGCGCTCAAGGCCTGGGAAAAGCGCCATACCCTGCGCGAGGACCGCTATTTCAGGACCTGGGTGACGCGCATCCTCATCAACGCGTGCTACGACACGCAGCGCAGGCGCCGCCGCATCGTCTTTGTGGAGGAGCTG
Organism: uncultured Eubacteriales bacterium; assembly: GCA_958448555.1. GTDB lineage: Bacteria > Bacillota > Clostridia > Christensenellales > Aristaeellaceae > Limiplasma. The sequence continues at coordinate 787 of CAUDEL010000028.1, forward strand.
CCCGAGCAGGCGGTCGGGCCCGAGGACCCGGAGCTGGCCATGGCGCTGGAGCGGCTGCCCGGGCGGCTCAGGCTTCCGCTGGTGATGCACTACGCCGAGGGGATGAGCTATGCCGAGATCGCCCAGGCGCTGCGCCTTCCAAAGTCCACCGTCCGAAGCCGACTTCACAACGCGAGGGAAAAACTCAGAAAGGAGCTGGAGGCAGAATGAAACGCGAGATGGACCAGCTGGACCTGAAACAGGCATTTCACCCCGTCCCGGAGCCTTGCTATCGTGCGCTGATGGATGCCGCCCGCTCCGTCAGGGAGGAAAAGCCTGTGAAACGCATCTCTTACCGGGCCGTGGTGATCGCGGCCGTCATCCTGATTGCGGCCATGGCGGTGGCCTATGCGGCCGTAAGGCTCGGCTGGATTGATTATTACGATCAGCAGTACGGCATTGCTGTGCCCCGGGCGGCGCAGGAGGCGCTTGAGGCCAGCCAGCGAAAGACCTATCAGGTAGGCCCCATGACCTTTACCTATCAACAGCTGCTCACGGATCAGCGCATCGTGCTCAGCTCCGCGCACGTCGGCCTCACCGGCGGCGGGGAAGCGCTCTATGCCAACGATACCAACGTCTATGACTCCGTCAGCGCCATCACCGATACCGTCGCCAACCTGTATTCCCTCTCCGATCCTCAGCAGACCTGGCTGGAGGCGGCGCAGGAGCTGAATTTGCCTCTCTATGGCGTGCGCGCGCTGGTGGAGCTGCCGGGTTGCGCCATGGAGGACGCCCTGTGGAACGAGGACGGCACCATCATTTACTTCAACATGCCCATACTGGAGCCGGGAAGCGTGGCCGGCGATCTGAGCGCCACGCTGTACATGGCCGTTACGCAGTTTGACCCCGCCACGGGCGAAGTGCTGGAAAAGTGGGAAACGCGGGAGGAAGTGACGCTGCCCGTGGCGCCGCTGCTGGCGGAAAAGACCTATCTAGCGCAGGGGGAGGCCGTCTTTGACGGCCTGACGCTGGAAAGCGTGCGCGGCGAATTGTATGCCACCGGCGTGTACCTCACCGCCACCTTCACCGCCCCCGATGGAATGACCAGGGAAGAAGCGATGGACGTGCTGCATACCCTGGATATCTGCGACGCGGACGGCGCGCCGCTGCCGATGGGCTTGAGCCTGTCCATCTGGCCTGACGCGGAGGCGCTGCCCGTGGCGACGCTGGAGGTGCCCGCCTCGCTGGAAGAATTGCCCGACGAGGTGACGGTCGTGGGCGGGGAGACGATCGCGCATCTGAAATGAACTGCCTGTGCCGGGCGGACTGCCCGCCCGGCCTTTTGAACCCATCCCGGGAAAGGAGAATCCTGCACAATGAGACGAATCGCCGCGCTTGTGCTGGCGATGATCCTGCTGGCGGCCCGCTCCGCGCCCGCCCGCGCCGCGACGCGCCCCCTGCGCTTTCTGGTCAACGACAACGGGGAGGTTTCGGCCTGGCTCAGGGAGCATCATCCCAAAATTTCCGTTGAAAACCTGCATGACGGATATGCTGCCCCAACCGAACGCGTGCTGGACGAGCTGCAAAGCGAGGACGGCCCCGACCTGTACCTGCTGGACAGCAGCGCCTGCGACCTCATCAGGGTGCTGGACAGCGGGCTTGTGGAGGACTTGAGCGGCAACGAGGACATCCGAAGGGCCGTTTCGGAACAGTACGAGCCGTTTCAGCGCCTTGTGAGCGGCGGGGATGGACGCATCTACGGCATGTTTGGGAGCGTCCATGGAGACCCGACGCTGATCGACCCCGCCGCGTGGGAGGCAGCGGGGCTCGATCCGGCGGACGCGCCCCGGAGCTATGAGGAGCTGCTGGACTTCGCCTGGAAATGGATGGAACGGGTGAGGGAGGGAAGCGTGGGAAACGTGCGGCTCAACACGATCCGCTTTGCCGGCTATCCAAGGGACGAGCGTCGCTACACCCTTTGGCTGACGGGCCTTCTGTGGCGCTGCTGGGCCATGCGGCAGCAGGCGGCGGGGGAGGCTTTCCGCTTCAATACGCCGGCGTTTGTCGCCCTGGCCGACCGTGCCCGCGAGCTGGGCCGCGCGCTGGTCAAAGTGGAAAAGAAGCCCGGCGCCGCCTCGCTTTCGCTCTACATCAACGGCGGCAATGTCCCTTATGGCCCCCAGGACCTGTATACCAACGCCTTTCCCATGCGGCTCACGGCGGACGAGCCCGCGCGCATCAGGGGCTACGGCTTTTTGTACGTCGTGCGAAAGGGAAGCCCCTATGCGCAGGTCTGCCGGGAGCTGATCGCCGCCATGACCTGTCCCGCCGATGGCGCGCCCCGCAAATGCATGCTGTTTCGGGAGGTCCGGGAAAGCCAGTATGGCACGCCCGACCTTTCCGCCTACCCGTCTTACGATGTCCTGACCCGCGGGTGGCAGGAGGCGTATCGCCCCGAATGGCTGTTTTTCGACGTGGAGCCGTTTTTTCAGCCCCGCCAGATCCAGCGGTCCGAGGGGGCCATGTATGGGTTTGCCGGCGGCGGGCTGACGGCGGAGGAATTCGCCGCCGCGCTGGATGAGATCATCGACGAAAAGCAACCAAAGAAAGGAGCTTGATTTCCATGAAACGCATTGCGGCTTTTTTTCTGACCGTGTGCCTGCTGTCGGCCGCGGCCGCCCCGGCCTTCGCCCGGGAGCCCCTGCGCTTTGCGGCCCGGGCCATGAACCTGGTGGAGGACTGGCTCGGGGAGCATTATCCCGACATCCCCTATGAAAATCTCTACGAGAGGGACGGCGAGGAGAGCCTGCGCACCGCCCGGGTGCTCCAGTCCCTGCAACGGGAGGACGGCCCCGATTTGCTGATGCTGGACAGCAGCGTATGCGACTTTGGCCGGGTGCTCGCAAGCGGCCTGCTCTCGGACCTGAGCGCCAACGAGGACATCGGACGGGCCGTTTCGCAGATGTACGAGCCGTTTGGAGACTTCGTCAGCGGCGGGGACGGCGGTATCTACGGTGTGCTCTACGGCGTCTACGCCTTTGCCATGCACGCCGTTCCCGCCGCCTGGGAGGCGGCGGGCCTGAGCGACGGGGACCGGCCGGGCAGCTTCGAGGAGCTTCTGGACTTTGTCGGGCGCTGGACCTCGCTGGTGGAGGCGGGCGACGTGGGGGACGTGCGCCTCAACAGCCTCAGGGGCTATCCCCAGGACAGCCGCCGCTACACCCTGTGGTTGATGGAAGTGCTGATGGAAAGCTGGATCATGCGCTGTCAGGCGGCGGGGGAGGAGACGGCGTTTGACGTGCCGGAGTTCGTCTCCCTGGCCGACAGCGTCCGCCGGACGGGCTACGCACTGGGGCAGGCGGAGGAGATGCCCGGCGGAGACTCGCTTTTCCTCTACGATGACGGGCTGAAAACCGGCATGGGGTACGGGGAGCAGGACCTGTTTTCCAACGCCTTTCCCATGCGCGTCACAGCGGACGAGCCCGTGCGCGTCAGGGCCTACGGCTTTCTCTTTGCCGTGCGCCGGGACAGCCCCTACGCGCAGGTGGCCGCGGAGTTCATCGCGGACCAGACCTGCCACACCGGCACGGAGCGGCGCAACTGCAAGCTCTATCGGGAGATCCCCGAAACCCAGTTCACCCCGCCCGAAGGCGTGGACGGCTATGTCCTGACCCGCCAGTGGCAGGAGGCGTATCGCCCGGAATGGCTGTTTTTCACCACGTCGCCGTTTGTCACGGCCCGCGCCAGCCAGGAAAAGGAGACGCTCCTGTCCCGGTTTGCCCTTGGCGAAATCACGGCCGGGGAGCTGGCCGCCGCGCTGGACGGGCTCTGCCGGGAGGAATGAGTCATTCAAGCCCCCGCTTCCCGCAAGAAGCGGGGGCTCAGCGTGTCGAAAAAGCTCGCCTGCGGCGATCTTTTCCGCCAGGACACGTTTCCCCTGCGCCTGCGGCGCGGCCGGGGAAACGTGCAAGGAAACCTTGCTGCGCAAGGCTTCCGAATCCACCGCACATGTCGCTGGATTCGGATTTCATTTGGAGGGCCTGCGGGCCCTCCAACCCTCCCAAAAGGGTTTTTTGACAGTCAGAGCCTCCGCTTCACGCAAGAAGCGGGGGCTTTTTTTACACTGCAAAAAAAGAATACCATTTAAGACAACAGGGCAGATTTGACGAAATATCAGGTTGAAACTTTAAGCAGAATTTCCGAAAGTATGACCGGGAGCGAGCCGGTTTTGCGACGCATGACGGATACAGAAGGGAGAAAATATAGAAAAAGAATCCAAAAAATAAAGATAGAAAATGGATGATTTGACGACTTTCAAGTATGCAGCTGGACAAACAAATGAAACAATGCTATTCTCACGCCGATGAAACATTGGTTCGTAAGTTTGTCGGATTTTTTGGAACAAAATATTCGACAGCCGGAGCCAATGGCGAGACCGTCCCCATTTCACAACAACCCAAAAGGAGGATCCACCATGAAGAAGCTGTTGTCTCTGGTGCTCGTTCTGGCGCTGACGCTGGGCCTGGCGTCCTTCCCCGCGCTGGCGGAGGAGCCCATCCAGATCACGCTGTACTACTCCGACAACGCCACGCTCCCCTTCCAGGAGGACTGGCTGACGGTCAAGACCATTGAGGAGACGTTCAACGTCGACCTGGTCTTTGAGGTCATCCCGATCGCGGACTACACCACCAAGGTGTCCACCGCGCTCAACACGCTGGGCAACACCACGCCCGACGTGATCCTCTATCAGACCACCAAGGGCGAGAACAGCGCCCTGGCGCTCAACGGCGCGCTGGTGCCCATCAGCGATTACAGCGACTGGACGCCCAACTTCAACGCGCGCGTGGAGGAGTTCGGGCTGCAAAGCGCCATCGACGAGCTTCGCCTCAGCGACGGAAAGCTCTACTACCTGCCGGGCCTCTACGACATCCCCTTCTATGACGGCGGCCTGATCCTGCGTCAGGATTACCTCACCGCCAAGGGCTTTGAGGCGCCCACGACCTTCGATGAGCTCTACGAGATCCTCAAGGCCTACAAGGCCGACTATCCCGACTCCTACCCGCTGACCATCCTGGTCGGGCCGCGCGTGCTCTACCGCATGACCATGCCGTCCTGGGGTATCAGCCTGGGCAAGAACAGCTCCTCCGGCTCCAATGTGCTGAGCTGGAACTATGAGACGGAGACCTACTTCGCCGGGGCCATCAGCGAGGAGTACAAGGACTACATCACCTTCTTTGCCAAGCTCTACGCCGAGGGACTTCTGGACCCGGAGATGGCCGACCCCATCGACGGCGACCGCTGGACGCAGAAGATGGCCAACGGCAGCGCGATGGCGACCTACGCCTACTACGATCAGATCGGCGGCGTAGAGGCTGCCAGCGAGATCGAAGGCTTTGACCTGAACATGTTCCCGGCCCTGGCCGGCCCGGCGGGCGCGCATCACCAGCCCAAGAGCTCCACGGGCGCGGGCATCATGTTCCCCTCCAAGACCGCCGAGCGCGACGACTTTGAGCAGGTGGTCCGCACCATCGACGCCTGCTTCTTCTCCGAGGAAGCGGCCAAGATCTGGTGCCTGGGCGTGGAAGGCGTGACCTACACCGAGGAGGACGGCGTAATCACCTACGCCGACGAACTGGTCAATTCGCCCGACGGCATCTACAAGACCATGCAGGTCAAGTACGGCTGCGGCTCGGACGTGACGCAGATGGTGTGGTACAATGCGCGCGAGATGACCAAGTACGACCAGAACTACTCCGACATCAACGCCGCCGTGGCAGCCATGGACAACGTCATCCAGGCCATCCCGCCCACGCCGCTGTTTGACGACTTCACCGCCGAGGACGCCGGCATGCTCCAGACCCCGCTGAGCGATGCGTGGGAGGTCTGGAACGACGCCTTCCTCACGGGCAAGAAGTCCATCGAAACGGACTGGGACGCCTATGTTGAGGAAATGAAGAGCAAGGGAATCGAGGAATTCTGCCAGCTCTACAACGATTATCTGCCCCAGTAAGCGCCTTTGGGGTTGAGGCGGCCGCCCGCTGCCCCGCAAAGGAAAAGCTGAGGAACCAGACGGGCGGTGTCGTGGGCAACCATGGCGCCGCCCCTCTTTTTGAATCCCAAGGAGGTGCCCCGGATGGCCAGGAAAGACAACAAAGTCGTCATCAACGGCGTGAGCATGAACCGCCGCGAGCCCTTCAGCGCGCATTTTCAGCGCTATTGGCAGCTTTACGCGATGCTGCTTCTGCCGGTGATCTATTTCGTGATCTTCAAGTATGTGCCCATGATCGGCAACATCCTGTCCTTCCGCCGCTACCGGCCGGGCCTGGGGCCCTACGGCACCGAGTGGGCGGGCCTTCGCTACTTTGAGCGCTTCCTGGGCGACCGCGCGTTCTGGCAGGCGTTCAGCAATACGCTGATCCTTTCGCTGCTCAACCTCCTGGTCAATTTCCCCATCCCCATCATCTTCGCCGTCATGCTCAACGAGGTGCGCCACCTGCGCTTCAAGAAGCTGGTGCAGACCGTCAGCTACATGCCCCGCTTCATCTCCACCGTGGTCGTCATCGCCATCATGGGCGAGCTTCTCTCGCCCTCCAGCGGCCTGCTCAACATCTTTTTGCATAACGTACTGGGCATGGAGCCCATCTACTTCATGAACGAGCCGCAGTACTTCCGCGCGCTCTACGTCCTCACCGACACCTGGCAGTTCACCGGCTGGACGGCCATCATCTACCTGGCCGCCATCACCGGCATCTCCAGCGATCTGTTTGAGGCCGCGACCATCGACGGCGCGACCCGCTTCCAGCAGATCATCTATGTGACCATTCCCTCCATCATGCCCACCATCATGGTCATGTTCATCCTCAACATGGGCCGCCTGCTCTCCCTGGGCTTTGAGAAGGTCCTTCTGATGTACACCCCCTCCAACTCCAGCGTCAGCGACATCATCGACACCCTCGTCTACCGAACGGGCCTGGCCAATCAGAACTATTCCTACGCCACCGCCGTGGGCCTGTTCAGCGGCGTCATCGGCGTGGTGCTGGTGTCCCTGAGCAACTTCCTCAGCCGCAAGACCACCGGCGAGGGAATCTATTGAGGAGGCGAGAGGCATGACCGTTGCAAAAATGACCGCAAGACACCGGCATATCCGCAGGGGCGCCGGCAGCGTGATTCTGGACATCATCATCTACGCCGTGATGATCCTCGTGCTGCTGGCCTGCCTGGTGCCGTTCATCTATATGCTGGCCCTGTCGTTTTCCGACTCCAAGGCCATCGTCAACAACGAGGTGACCTTCTGGCCCGTGGGCTTCAACCTGGGCTCCTACGAGCAGATCTTCACCTATCCCAACTTCTTTCGCGCCTACGGAAACACGTTCTTTTACACCATCGCCGGGACCGCCATCTCGCTTCTGATGACCATGCTCTTCGCCTATCCCCTGAGCAAAAGCTACCTCAGGGGCCAGACCTTCTTTACCAAGATGGTCATCGTCAGCATGTTCTTCTCCGGCGGCATGATCCCCAATTTCCTCCTCATCTCCAACCTCCAGCTCACCGGCACCGTCTGGGCCATGCTGCTGCCCTTTGCCATCAACCAGTTTAACCTCATCATCCTCGTCAACTTCTTCAAGGCCCTGCCCGCGGAGATCGAGGAAGCCGCGCTCATCGACGGGCTGGGCTACTTCGGCATCCTCTTTCGCATCGTCATGCCGCTGTCCACGGCGGCGCTGGCCACGGTGGGCCTGTATACGGCGGTGTTTTTCTGGAACGACTGGTTCAACGCCCTTCTCTACCTCAACTCCCGCCAGTACCCCGTCATGCTCTTTCTGCGCAACATCGTCAACGGCACCGCCATGCTCGGCGATGCCGCGGGCTTCGGCGACAAATCCACCATCGCTATCTCCATCAAGAGCGCCGTCATCATGACCTCCACCCTGCCCATCATCATTCTCTATCCGTTCCTGCAAAAGTACTTTGTCAAGGGACTGACCGTCGGTTCCGTCAAGGGCTGACCTGAAGGAGAAACGCATATGATCCAACTCAAAGGCCTGGATACCGAGCAGATCAACCCACGTACCGCGCATATCGACCAGGAGGATACGCAGGCCATGCTCCGCCTCATCAACCAGGAGGACCAGCAGGTGCCGCTGGCGGTGGAGCGGGAGATCCCCAACATCGCCAGGGCCGTGGACGCCATCTATGAAAGGATCGCGTCGGGCGGGCGGCTGATCTATCTGGGCGCGGGCACGTCGGGACGGCTGGGCGTGCTGGACGCCTCGGAGTGCCCGCCGACCTACGGCGTGCCCTACGAGATGGTGCAGGGCGTGATCGCGGGCGGCCCGGCCGCCCTGACGCACGCCGCCGAGGGCGCCGAGGACCATCCCGAGGCGGGGGAAAAGGACCTGCGGGAGATCGCCTTCAGCCGCGCGGACGCGCTGGTGGGCATCGCCGCCAGCGGCCGCACGCCCTATGTCCTGGGCGCCATGGCCTACGCGCGCAGCCTGGGCGCGCTCACCATCGGCCTGACGAGCTGCCGCAACAGCCGCATGGCCGGGCTTGCCGACATCTGCATCGCGCCCATCACGGGCCCGGAGGTCGTGACCGGCTCCACGCGCATGAAGAGCGGCACGGCGCAAAAGCTCGTGCTCAACATGCTCTCCACCGCCGTGATGATTAAGCTGGGCAAGGTTTACGGCAACCTCATGGTGGACGTTCAGGCCAGCAACGAAAAGCTGGTGGAGCGAGCCGTCGCCATCGTCAGCGCCGCCGCGGGCGTGGACGCCGCCACGGCCCGCCGGACGCTGGAGGACTGCGATTTTCATTGCAAGCAGGCCATTGTGATGCTGCTGCTGGGCGTTGGCCGCGAGGCGGCCCGGCGCGCCCTGGAGGCGGCGCAGGGGCACGTGTCCAGGGTGGTCAGCAGTCGCTGAGCCGGTGGGTCTTGCAGCTGTTGTAGCTGTTTTCCAGCCGCATCTTGACGCGGTGATAGTCCATGTTCGCCACGGCCGTGTAGAGCACGTCCACCAGCGTGAGCTGTGCGATGCGGCTGCTCATGGCTCCGCTGCGGCGGTAGACCTCGGGACAGGAGATATAGAGCGCATAGTCCGCCATGGCCACCAGCGGATGCTTGCCAAAGCGCGTGACGCTCACCAGCGTCGCGCCGCATGACTGCGCGATGCGCATCGTCTCCACCACCTCCCGGGTACAGCCGGAGTGGGAGAAAAAGACGGCCACGTCGCGCGGGGTGAGGTTGGCGGCATAGGTGAGCTGGATGTGAAAATCGCGGGAATGGACGACGTTGAGGCCGATGCGCAGCAGTTTGTCATAGAGGTCCGCGGCCACCAGCGCCGAGGCGCCCACGCCGAAGAGCTTGACCGAGTCGGCGCGGATGATGCGGGCGGCCACATCCTGCACCACCTGCGGGTCCAGAAGGCGCAGGGTGTCCTCGATGGCCTGGATGCTGCAATTTCGCACGGTGTCCACCATCTCGCCCACCGTGGAGTGGCCCGAGATGTCGGTATAGGGCGTCTCCTGCTGGGACTGATGCGGATCGCTCTGGGCGTTGAGCTCGGAGAAAAGCTGCTTTTTGAGGTCCTTGAGGCCGTAGAAGCCCACGGTCTTGCTAAAGCGCACCCAGGCGACCTGGCTCACGCCCGCCGCCTCGGCCAGCGCGGCGATGGGCATGTGGAACACGTTTTCCACATGTCCAAGGAAATACGCCGCCACCTTTTTTTCCGCCGGGGAGAGGCTGTCATAAACGGCGCGGGTGCGAAGCTCGATGCTCGTCATAGGCTCACCTTCCCCATCACGACGGGATGGCGCGCGCCGGTTGCGGTGGGCACGTTGTTGGCGACGCCATGGAGACATTCGTTGGCCAGCACCGCGAAGGCGACGGCCTCCTTGGCGTCGCTGTCAAAGCCGAGGCTTTCGTTGGTGTCCACCGGCATGTCCAGCAGCTTTCGCAGAAAGCCCATGAGCACGGGGTTGCGGCTTCCGCCGCCGCCCACGATCAGCCGCTGGGGCCGCTGGGGGCAAAAGCGCTCGATGGCCACCCGCACACATTCCGCCGTGAAGCGCGTGGCGGTGGCAAGCGCGTCCAGCGGGCTCACTCCAAGCTCCCCGGCGCGCGCGGTCAGACGGTCCACATAGGCGCTTCCGTAGACCTCGCGCCCGGTGGTCTTGGGCGGCCGGAGGGAGAGATACGGGTCGTCGAGCAGGAAGGAAAGCAGCGCATCGCTGACCGTTCCCTGCGCGGCGAGCGCGCCGCCCTCGTCGTAGCGCCGGGCGCCCTGCGTCATGCGCTGGACGAGCTGGTCCATGACCATGTTGCCAGGGCCCGTGTCGAAGGCGTAGGTGTCCGAAAGCGCGCCGCCGCGCGGCAGCACGGTCAGGTTCCCGATCCCGCCGATGTTTTGCAGGCCCACGGTCTGCGTTTCGCTCCGATAGAGCAGATATTCGGTGTAGGGCACCAGCGGCGCGCCCAGCCCGCCGGCGGCCATGTCGCGCACCCGAAAGTCGCTCACCACCGGGCAGCCCAGCCCCTCGGCGATGACCGAGGGCTCGCCCATCTGCAACGTGGCCCGCACGCTCCGCCCCAGATAGGGCTCCGCCACGGGGGCATGGTAGAGGGTCTGGCCGTGGCTTCCCACGAAGTCGATCTCCGAGGGCGCTACCCCGGCCGCCTCGCACACGCGCAGGCACGCCTCCAGGGAGAGCTCTCCCAGCAGGAAGTGAAAGAGGCTGAGCTCGTGCGTCCCGCCGCTCTCGCCCCCGGCGAGGCGGAGGATGGCCGAGCGCACCTGGGGCTCGTAGGGCAGGGACACGAAGGAGAGCTGCTCCACGCGCGTGCCAAGGCCCCAGCCCTTGATGCGCACCAGCGCCGCGTCCATGCCGTCGGCCGAGGTGCCGCTCATGAGTCCGATGGCCAGCACAGGGTCTTTGTCCATGAGAAATTTGAGGGGTTTCATCGCTGTCGCCTCCCGGGGATGAAAGTTAGTTTCTATATCTATTCTATCCTGTTGGAATTTTGTTTGTCAAGGTGGGATGCAGGATGTTCCGGCTCGGAATCGAACGGATCGGAGAATACCCCCGCGTTTTTGCGGACAAGCGGCTGGGCATGGTGGTTTCGCCCTCGGGCACGGACCAGGAGCTGAGGCTCTCGGCGGACGTATTGGCCCAGCGGTATGACCTGCGGGCGCTCTACGGGCCCGAGCACGGCGTGCGCGGGGCGGCCGCGGCGGGGGAGGCGGTGGAGGGCGCGGCGAGGGACCCGGTGACGGGCCTGCCCGTCTACAGCCTCTACCGCAGGGACGGCCAGCACCTGACGGAGGAGATGGTGCGGGAGGTCGACGCGCTGGTCTATGACGTGCAGGACCTGGGACTTCGCTTCTACACCTACATCAGCACGCTGGTGTGCGTGCTGGAGGGCTGCGCGAAGCTGGGCAAGGAGCTGATCGTGCTGGACCGGCCCAATCCCCTGGGGGGCCTGAGGACGGAGGGCGGCGTGCTGCGCGCCGGGTTTGAGAGCTTCGTAGGCTGCTATGACATCCCGATTCGCTACGCCATGACGGCGGGCGAGTTCGCCGGGATGGTCAACGCCGAGCGGGACCTGGGCTGCCGCCTGACGGTCATCCCCATGGCGGGCTGGCGGCGGGAGCTGATGTTCCCCGATCTGGGCTATCCCTTTCTGATGCCCAGCCCCTCCATTCCGCACTTCAGCAACGCCCTGCTCTATGCGGGCACATGCCTGTTTGAAGGCACCAACGTCAGCGAGGGCCGCGGGACCGCGGACCCCTTCGCGCTCATCGGCGCGCCCTTCATCGACGCCGAGGCGCTGTGCCGCCGGGCACGAGAGCGGCGCTGGCCGGGCGTGCTGCTCACCCCCGCGCATTTCGTCCCCAGCGCCGGCAAGCACGCGGGGACGCCGTGCGAGGGCGTGCACCTGCATCTGACGGATGCGGCGGCGTACGCGCCGGTCAGGGTGGCGGTGGAGCTGATGGCGCTCATCCGGGAGGGCTGGCCGGAAGCCTTTGCCTTCAACCCGCCCGCGCAGGGGGAAAGCCGGCCCATGATCGACCTGCTCAGCGGCGGGGACGAGATGCGCCTGGGCGAGGACGCGCAAACCCTGCTGTCGCGCTGGGAGGCACAGAGCGAGGCGTTTTGCGCCCGCGCCCGGCAATACGACCTGTACTGAACCGCAAGGAGGCAAGCGATATGGAACTGACCCTGAAAGCGATGATCGGGCAGCGGCTGGTGGCCGGCTTTCCCGGCTATGAGATCACCGACGCCCTGCGTAGCGTGGTGAAGGAATACAAGGTGGGCAACATCATTCTCTTTGCCGAGAACGTCCGCGACTGCGCGCAGCTCAGGCGCCTGTGCGCGCAACTGCAAGAGCTCATCCGGGGCGAGACGGGCCTTCCGGCCTTCATCACCATCGACCAGGAGGGCGGCGTGGTCAGCCGCCTGGGCGAGGACGCGGCGGTCGTCCCCGGGGCGATGTGCGTCTCTGCCACCGGCGATCCCCACAACGCCTGGACCGCGGGGTACATCACCGGCCGGGAGCTGGCGGCGCTGGGGGTGAACTTCGACCTCGCGCCCGTCATGGACGTCAACTCCAACCCGCAAAACCCCGTCATCGGCGTGCGCAGCTACGGCGATACGCCCGAGACGGTCGCGCGCTTTGGCGTGGAGATGATCCGCGGCCTGCGCGAGGGCGGCGTGCTGAGCTGCGCCAAGCACTTCCCCGGCCACGGGGACACGGCCGTGGATTCCCACCTGAGCCTGCCCAGGGTGGACAAGTCGCTGGCGGAGCTGGAGGCATGCGAGCTGATCCCCTTCCGCGCGGCCATCGAGGCGGGCGTCCCCGCGGTGATGACCACGCACATCCTCTTTCCCCAGCTGGAGCCCGACGGCGTGCCGGCCACCATGTCCCGGCGCATCATCACGGGGCTGCTCAAGGAGCGGCTGGGCTTTCAGGGACTGGTGGTGTCGGACTGCATGATGATGCAGGCCATCGAAAAGTACTTCGGCACCGTCAACGGCGTGGTGGCCGCCGCCTGCGCGGGGGTGGACCTGATGTTCACCTCCCACAGCACCGACCTTGCGCGGGAGAGCTGCCAGGCGCTGGAGCAGGCGGTGCGCGAGGGCCGGCTGCCGATGGAGGAGCTGCGTGCGTCGGTGGAGAAGATTATTCGGATAAAGCAGGCGCTGCCCTCCGTCCCGGACGACGCCGGGGTGGTCGGCTGCCCCGAGCACCGCGCCCAGGTGCGGCGCATCCTGGAGGAGGGCCTCTCGCTTGTGCGGGGCGAGCTTCCTCCGCTGGGCGACAACCCCGTCTTTTTCGGCTGCCATCCCTTCCGCCCCACCATCGCCTCCAACCCCGAGGACACCAGCATCAGCTTCCCGCGCACCATGGCTCGGCGGCTCGGCGGCACGGGCATCCCCACGCCCGCCGATCCCACAGAGGAGGAGATCGCGGCGATTGTGGAGGAGGCGCGGGGCCACAGCGCCATTGTCATCGGCACCTATAACGGGCACATCCGGCGGGGACAGCTCCGCCTGGTGGAGGCCCTGAGCGCACTTGGCATCCCCATGGCCTGCGTCGCCCTGCGAAACCCCTACGACCTGCTTTCCCTTCCCCGCGGTGTGGCCGGCCTGGCCGCCTTCGCCTACGACAACGCGGCCATGGACGCCGTGGCCCGGGCGCTGAAGGGCGAGCTTATCCCCCGGGGCAGGCTTCCCCTGGGCGGCGCGCGATGAGCGCCCTGTTTGCGGGCTGGGACGGCGGCGGGACCGGCACCACCGCCGTCTGCCTGGACGAGCAGGGGCGGGAGGCGGGCCGTGCGCGCTTCGGACCCCTCAACCTAAACGGCGCGGACGCTGCCACCGTAGAGCGCACGGTCCGGGACGCGCTTTCGTGGATGCGCGACTGCGGCGGCTGCGCGTCGCTGTGCGTGGGCGCGGCGGGCGTGAGCAACCCCGAGGCGGCGGCGCTTGTGCGCAGGCTTGTCAGGGCGGGCGGCTACGAAGGGTGCCTGGTGCTGGCGGGCGATCATGAAATCGCGCTGCGCGGCGCGGTGGGACAGAGCGGCGCGGTGCTCATCGCGGGCACGGGCTCGGTCTGCCTGGGGCGCGGCGCGCAGGGGGAAACCGCGCGCGCGGGCGGCGGCGGGCACCTCATCGACGACGGAGGCAGCGGCTACGCCATCGGGCGGGACGTGCTTTCGGCCGTTCTGCGCTCCCTGGACGGGCGGGAGCCTCCCACGGCGCTGCGCGAGGCGCTTCGCGCCGAGCTGGGGGGCGCCGAGCGCGAGGACATCGTCGCCTTCGTCTACCGTCAGGGAAGGGAGAAGGCGGACATCGCGAGGTTGTCGCAGCTGCTCGCCCCTGCGTATGAGGTGGGCGACGGCGCGGCGCGGGCCATTGCCCGGCGCGCGGCGGAGGAGCTTTGCGCGCTGCTGGAGGCCGTGACCGGCAGGCTTTCCATGCCCGACGCGCGCACGGCCCTTTTGGGCAGCATCCTCAATCGGTGCGAGCCGGTGCGCCGGGAAACCACGGAACGGATTCATAAACGGCTGCCGCGCGTCAGGCTCTGCCAGCCCGCGGCCGACGCCGCGACCGGCGCGGCGCTGATGGCCAGAGAAAAATGGGAGGATGAGACACATGCCTGATATGCTGGTGGACCTTTTGAAACTTCCCGGGGAGGATGCGCTGCTCAAGGCGCTCGCGGACAAGGACATCCAGATCCGCCGGGCGCTGGCCCCGGACAAATTCCGCGTGGTGCCCTGGGTGCGCGAACACTCCAGCATCAGCGCCGCCGGCGAGTGCGACGTGTGCTTCAGCCACACCCCGGTGAGCTGCTTTATCGCCACCCATGGGGCCGACATCATCGGCTACGCCTGCTATAACGCCACCGCGCCCGACTTCTTCGGCCCCACCCGGGTGCTGGACCAGTGGCAAGGCCACGGGATCGGAAAAGCGCTGCTCGTGCGTGCGCTGCGCGCCATGCGCGAGGAGGGCTACATCTACGCCATCATCGGCGGCGTGGGACCTCAGGCGTTTTACGAAAAATGCGTGGGCGCGCACCTCATCCCCGACTCGACCCCGGGTATCTACAAGGACTTTCTGGGCGCGCTGGAAAAGCAGCGCCAGGCATAAAAAAAGCCCCAAACGGGCTTTTTTTATGCTGCTCAGGCGTTGCCGCCCGTTTCGCCTTCATCAATGGGATCGGGCACAACGGGCGCAGGCGCTTGCTCCTGCTCCATTTCGTCCGCCGCTTCCTCGCCGGCGGGAAGCTCATCGGCCGGCGCCTCGGAAAGCTCGTCGGCCGGCGCCTCGGAAAGCTCGTCGGCCGACGGCTCGTCTTGCGTGGGGGATTCCGTCTCCACCCGCGCGTAGCGCTGGGCGCGCAGGACGGTGAGCTCTTCGTCCAGCTCGCTCAGCTCGCGCAGCATCTCGCCCAGCGGCTGTGGCATGGGCTCCCCCTGCTGCCACAGGTCCAGCGCCCGCACCGGGATCTCGCTGAGCAGCTCGCGTCGGCGGGTTTCCAGATTGATCTCGTTGAGCTTTTGATGCGCGTTGCTGGCCATGTTGCTGGCGCCCCTGCCCACGGCCTCCAGGCCTCTGAGAAACGCCACTTTGAGGTTGTTGCCCAAAGATGCCATCGCTAAACACCCTTTCTTCTCTTTCGGTAACGGGCCGGGACGCAGAAGCGCGCCGCCTGTGGCCGGATGCTGTCAATTCTCATTTTACGCAGGAATCCGCGGGCCGATGCCCCGCAGCAATACATTTCGCCCCGCGCCGCCATTTTCCTGCACGACTACCAGTGCAAAAGCAGCGCGTCGGACTCGCAGACAAAGCGCGTGTGTTCCACAGACACGATCTCACCGTCCAGCTGCATGCGCATGCCCGGCGAGGAGACCGAGCAGCGCGCGGCCCGGTAACAGTGCGCCTTACGGTGCTTGAAAAGCGTGCCCATCATCAGCGAGGGCAGATAAAAGGGAATCCGCCAGCGGGCCACGGCATCCACGACCTGGATGTCAAACAGGCCGTCGGTCACGTCCGCCTTGGGCGTGATGGGAATCCCCCCGCCGATGAAGCGCCCGTTGCCCACCGAGCAGATCATATAGTGCCCGTCGAGCACAACATCGTCCCCGATTTCCACATGCATGGGGATGGGGCGGAAGGCGGCGATGGCGCGCAGGACGCCGTAGAGATAGGACCAGATGCCGCTGAGTCGCTCCCGGGCGGCGTTGGCAAAATCCAGCACCATCACGTCAAAGCCGGCGCCGCCGACGTTGAGGAAGAAGCGGTCGTTCATCATGCCGCTGTTGACCGGGCGGGCGGGGTGCGTGAGGATGAACTCCAGCGCCTCCCGCCAGTCGCGGGGGGTGCCGATGGTCTTGATGAAATCGTTGCCGGTTCCCGCGGGCACCACGCCCAGCGCCGTGCGGGTATGCCTCAGGCCCGCGGCGGTCTCGGTCAGAGTGCCGTCCCCGCCGAAGGCGATGACCGTGTCCGCGCCCCGCTGCGCGGCCTGACTGGCAAGCTCGGTCGCGTGGCGCGGATGGTCGGTCAGGTGCTTTTGAAAGGCGATACCCCGTGCCTTGAGCACCGCGGCCGCCTCCTCGCCGACGCGAAGGGCGCGGCCCTTGCCTGCCACGGGGTTGATGACGAGTTCCATCATGGCCATCCGCTCCTCTTGGGAAAGCTGGTTTTTTTTTATTTTACATCATCTCTTCCCAAAAGGGAAGATGCGCGCGCATATTGTCTTTTCCGCGAAAAAAAGGTACGATAGCGTTGCCGGGCGTGGCCCGGCAGGAGAGGAGGAGAAGCCGTGCGCTTTTTGCATCTTTCGGATCTGCATGTGGGCAGGCGGCTGAGCGGCCTGAGCCTGCTGGAGGACCAGCGGGTGGCGCTGGGTCAGGCCGTGGAGATGGCGGGGGACTGCGACGCGGTCCTCCTGGCCGGGGATCTCTATGACAAACCCCAGCCCTCGGCGGAGGCGATCCGCGTCATGAGCGATTTTCTCGTCTCCCTGCGCCGCCTGGGAAAGCCCGTATTCGCCGTCAGCGGCAACCACGACGCCCCCGAGCAGGTGGCCTACTGCCGCGAGCTCCTGGGCGAGTGCGGCGTGTTCCTCTCCCCGGTCTTTGACGGCGCGCTGCGCAGGCACGTGCTCAGGGACGCATACGGAGCGGTGGAGGTCTATCTTATGCCGTTTCTGCGCCCCTCCGCCGTGCGTCCCTTCTTTGGGGAGGTGCGCACCTTTGAGGACGCGGTGCGCGCGGCCCTTTCCACCGTCGCGCCCGCTTCGGACGCGCGGCGGGTGCTGGTGGCGCATCAGTATGTGCGCGGGGGCGTGACCTGCGATTCGGAGCTGTTGTCCCTGGGCGGCGCGGACGAGGTGAGCGCGGCGCTGTTTGACGGTTTTGACTACGTGGCGCTGGGGCATCTGCACTCGCCCCAGCGGCTCTCGGGCGGGCGGGTGCGCTACTGCGGCTCGCCGCTGAAATACTCGCTGTCCGAGGAGCGGCAGAGAAAGGCCGCGCTGGTGGTGGAGCTGGGCGCGGCGGGGGAGTGCGCCGTCACGGAGCGCCCCATTTCGCCGCTGCATGAACTGCGCACGGCGCGTGGCACGCTTGAGGCGCTGACCGCGCCGGAATGTTCGAGCGAGGACTACGTATATGCCGAGCTGACCGACGAGGGAGCGCTCATGGACCCGGTGGGCGCGCTGCGCCTGACCTATCCCAACCTCATCGGCATGCGCTTTGCGGCGGCGCGCAGCGCCGAGGGCGTGGCGGAGGCGGAGGTGCGCGACGCGGAGCGGCGAACGCCGCTGGAGCATTTTTCGGCGTTTTACGAGGCGCAGAACGGACAGCCGCCCGACGAGCGGCGCCTGGACGTGATGCGGCAGGTGATCGGGGAAGCGGAGGCGATGGGACATGCGTCCAATCCGGCTTGAGATGAGCGCCTTCGGTCCCTACGCGGGGCTGGAGACGGTGGACTTTACCCTGCTGGGCGAAAGCGGCCTGTTCCTTGTCGCCGGAGACACCGGGGCGGGCAAGACGGCGCTGTTTGACGCGATCTCCTTCGCGCTCTACGGCGTGGCCTCGGGCGGGAACAAGAGACGAAATCCAAGGAGCTTTCGCAGCGACTTCGCCGCGCCCCAGGAGGAAACCTGGGTGCGCTTCACCTTTGAAAGCGGCGGCAGGCGCTGGACCGTGCGCCGAAGCCCGGAATACCTCAGGCCCGGCCGCAAGACGCCCGTCCCCGCCACGGCCGAGCTCACATGCGACGACGGGACCAGTCTGGGCCGCGCGGAGGCGGTCAACGCCGCCGTGGAGGCGCTTCTGGGGCTGGACGCGGCGCAGTTTTCCCAGGTGGCGATGATCGCCCAGGGCGAGTTTCTCTCCATCCTGCGCGCCGACAGCCGCACGCGGGCGGCGATTTTCCGCCGCATCTTCGACACCCAGCTCTACGAGGACGTGACGCAGCTTCTCCGGGAGCGGCGCGCGCAGGCGCAGGCGGACATGGAAAAGGCCGAAGCCTCCTATGCCGCGCTGGCCGGGCAGGTGGACTGCGGCGCATCCGGGGACTGGCCGCTGGCGGAATACATGGCCTCCAGCGTCCACGGGGACCGGCTCGTAGAGGCGGTCGATGCGCTGGTGAACGCCGACCGGGAGGCGCTGGCGGAGGCATCGGCCCGGCGTGAGGCGGCCCAGCGCGCCCTCGGGGACGCCGAGGCCGCTCTCAGCGGCGCGCAGACGCTCAATCAGGGCGTGCGCAGCCTTGCGGACAAGCGTGCGCAGGCGCGGGCGCTTGAGGCGCTCAGGCCCGAGATGGAGGCGCTTTCTCAACAGCTGGAGAGGGCGCGCCGGGCCGCGGACGTGCGGCGTCTGGAGGAGGACGCCCTGCGCGAGCATGCGCGTCTGAAAGTGCTGGAGGAGCGTGTGGGGGCGCAGGCGGAGGCGGCCGCGCAGGCGGAGGCGGCCTGTCTGGAGGCGGAGGCGCGCGCCGGGGAGGCGAGGGCGCAGGAGGCGCGGCTGGAGGAACTCAGGCGCAAGCGGGACCGGCTTTCCCAGGCATTGCCGCTCTTTTCGGCGCACGCCAGGGCCCTTGAGGCCGCGCAGGCCCGTGCGCAGGCGCTCGCCCACGCGGTGGAGAGGCGCGATGCCGCCGCCGCGGAATACGCGGCGCTCTCCGCGGCCTACCTGGCGGATCAGGCCGGCGTGCTGGCCGATCTCCTTGTGGCGGGGCAGCCCTGCCCGGTATGCGGATCGCGGGAGCACCCCTGCCGTGCCGCGCACCTGGCATCGGCTCCCGGCAAGGCGGAGGTGGACGCGGCGGCTGCGCGGCGCGACGCGTCGGACCGGCAGGCCCGACGCGCAGGCGAGGAGGCCGCGGTCCTGCGGCGGGACCTTGCGCACGTGCGAGAGCAGCTCTCGGAGGCGATCGGCGGCAGGGAGCCCGATGCCGCGCTGGAGGCGGAATGTCGGGAGAAGCACGAGCGCTTCACGCGGCTCATCGAGGGACTGGAGGCGCAGGGCGAGGCGGCGCGAAATGGCCTTCAATCCGCGCAAAGCGCGCTGGAGACGGCGCGCGCCCTCGCGACGCAGAGCCGGGCCGGGCGCGACGCGCAGGAAGCCCAGGCCCGGGTGGCGGACGCGGCGTTTAAGGACGCGCTGGGGGATCAGGGCTTTGACGGCGAGGCCGCCTACCGCGCCGCGCTTGAGGACACGCAGGGCATGCAGGAGAAGGCGGCGCGGCTTTTGCAGCATGAGAGCGAGGTCGCGGCCGTCGCGTCCACGGTCAAAACCCTCGCCGCCCTGTGGGACGGCAGGGAGGCGGTGGACGAGGAGGCGCTGCGCGTGCGCTCGCAGGCGCTGCGCGCGCAAAGCGAGGCGCTTTTGCAAAAGGAAAAGGCGGTTGAGGCCCGATTGGAGCATAACGGCCGGCTTCTTCCCGGCCTGAGGGAAACCGTGCGGGCGATCGGGGAGCATCTGGAGCGCTTCCGGGTGCTGGACGACCTCTACCGCACCGCATCGGGCAACGTGCGCGGCGCGCAGAAGATCCCGCTGGAAAACTACATCCTGCAATACTATTTCCGGCGGGTCATCATCGCGGCCAACCGCAGGCTCTCGCGCATGTCGGACGAGCGCTTCAGCCTCTGCCAGAAGCGCGAGGAGGGTTTGGGCGCCAAGGCAGGGCTGGCCCTGGACGTCCTGGACCGGCACACCGGCAAGGTGCGCGACGTGGGCACGCTCTCGGGCGGCGAGTCGTTTCTGGCCTCGCTGGCGCTCGCGCTGGGCTTTGCCGACGTGGTCCAGGCCCGACGGGGCGGAGTGCGGCTGGATACGCTGTTCATCGACGAGGGCTTTGGAACGCTGGACGAGGAAAGTCTGGAGCGCGCGCTGGGCGTGCTGGACGAGCTGGCCGGGGGACGGCGGCTGATCGGCATCATCTCCCACGTGCCCATGCTCAGGGAGCGCATCCCCAAAAAAATCGAAGTCTTTGCAAAACCGCCCCGGGGTAGCGGCGCCAGGGTGCGCGCGGGGGATTGAGGGTTGCCGCATCCGGGCAAAATGTGGTATAATCAGACAAATCAACCCGGTTAATTGAAGAAAGGATGTGCTTTCCCATGAAAAAGACCCTGCTGGCCCTTCTTGTGCTTTCGCTGGCCGCGGCGCTGGCCCTCACGCCCGCGCTGGCCGAGGTGGACGCCTTCACCAGCGCTTCCGTCACCGACTTCTACGGTGACAGCGCGCTTACCGGCGAGGAGCTGATGAACGCCATCAATTCCTTCTCCGGCTTCTACCTGGTGTGCACCACCAATCCCGACGGCAGCGCCAACGCAGGCTACTTCATCTACGGCTGCCTGGAGCATGAGGGCAAGTACTATCTCAAGATGGGCCTGGCCGAGAACCAGAGCCGTCAGAACCTGCTGACCAACGGCGAGGGCGTGGCCGTGTACGCGGCGACCCCCGGCGGCGGCGAATCCGACGAGCTGTATGCCGTGGCGGGCGCGCGGATGCGCTTCACGGTGGTGACGGACTCGGAGATTCTTGCTGCGCTGGAGATCGAGGAGGGCGGCTCCAACATCCTCTGCGAGATCATCGAAACCAAGTCCCTGGGCTGAGCACAACCCAAAAAAGAGGCCGTGCGGCCTCTCAGCTTGTCGGAAAAGCTCGCCGCAGGCGATCTTTTCCGACAGGTTTGCGCCGTTTCCCTCTCCTCGCAAATATCGGCGTTCTGTGCGCTACCGCGCACAGCCCTTGTATTTGCTCACGCCTCCAGGTCGCTTTGCCACCTTCGGTGGCAAGTGCCCACAGGGCACACGCTTCCTTTCGGCCCCTGCGGGGCTCCCGGGCGGGAAACGGCGTAAGGAAACCTTGCTACGCAAGGCTTCCGAATCCACCGCACATGTCGCTGGATTCGGAATGTAGCTCGGAGGGCTGTAGCCCTCCGAACCTCCCAAAAGGGTTTGTCAACACCCTGAGAGGCCGTGCGGCGAAAAAGCCGCACGGCCTCTTTATGTTGATTATTTGCCCGCGTCGTAGGCGCATTGGGCCAGCGCGTCGGTGATGGTCTTTTCGTAGGCCTCGTGGCCATATTTGTCCACCTCGCCCTTGTCCTTGGGGCCGTGGGTGAGGCAGCCCGCGCCGCCGATGCAGCCGCCCACGCAGGCCATGCCCTCGATGAAGTTCTCCTTGAGCAGGTTTTTCTGCTTCTTGAGCAGCGCTACGCGACAGGCCTCGATGCCGTCGCAGGGGATGGGGTTGACGATGAAATCGCTCTGCTGCTCCTTGAGGGCCTGGGCCACCGCGTCGGTCAGGCCACCGCTGCGCGCGAAGATGCGGCCGAAATAGCTGGCGTTGTCCAGCACGTCCTCTGAAAGGGAGGGAAGGTCGAGATCCCGGCTGTCAAACCAGGCCTGCAATTCCTCGAAGGTGAGCACGCAGTCGATCCACGGGCTGACCTCCTCGCGCTGGAACTCCTGCTTCTTGGCCGTGCAGGGGCCGATGAAGACGACTTTGGCATCCGGGTCGGTGCCCTTGATGAAGCGCGCCACCTCGGCCATGGGGGAGAGGTTGTGGCTGACGAAGGGCTTGAGGGTGGGGAAGCTTTTTTCAATGTAGCTGACGAAGGCGGGGCAGCAGCTGGAGGTGAGGAAGCCCTTCTCGGCCAGCTCCCTGGCCTCGCGGTAGGCGACCATGTCCGCGCCCAGCGCGGCCTCCACAACGCTGAAGAAGCCCAGCTCCTTGAGGCCCGTAATCACCTGGCCCAGCTTGGCGTAGACGAACTGGCTGGAGATGGAGGGGGCGACGACGGCATAGACCTTGTACTTTTTGTTGCCCTCGCTTTCGCGCAGGATGCGGATGGCGTCCAGAAGGAAGCTCTTGTCCTGAATGGCGCCAAAGGGGCACTGATAGACGCACGCGCCGCAGGCGATGCATTTGCTGTCGTCGATGTGCGCCACGTGATTTTCGCCCTGCTGGATGGCCTTGACCTTGCAGGCGCGCTCGCAGGGGCGCACATGGTTCTGGATGGCGCTGTAGGGGCAGACGGAGGCGCACTTGCCGCAGTTGATGCACTTGTCGGGGTCGATGTGCGCGTGGTGGTTTTCGTCAAAGGAGATCGCGCCGCGCGGGCAGGCGCTGGAGCAGCGGTGCGCGATACAGCCGCGGCAGTCGGGGCCGACGCAGTAGCCGCTGACGGGACATTCGTCGCAGGCGATGCCGATGACCTCGATGACGTTGTGGTTTTCCCTGTCCCCGCCCATGGCGATCTTCACGCGCTCGGCCACGATGGCGCGCTCCTTGTAGATGCAGCAGCGCATGGTGCTCCTGGGACCGGGGGAGATGACCTTGGGGATGTCCAGGTAGCAGTCCTGGAGCGTCCCGGCGTAGGCGTGGCGCGCGACCTCCTTGAGCACCTTGTACTTGAGCTTTTGGACATAGGTGTCGAATAACAGCATAGGTGATGAAACCTCCATCCGGGTTTAGAAGTAGGAGAGGCGGATGTGCTTGCCCATGCGCTTGAGGCAGTCGGCAAGGCCGGTGATGAGCTGCTGCTTGATGCCAAAGGTGATGGGCAGGTTGGGGTTCTGGTGCGCGGGGTTGATGGCGCGGCCGACGAAGAAGTTGATGTCGGTGGCGTTTTCAAACAGCTCGCGGGCGATGAGGCTCGCGCCGTCCTTTTGCGTGGACCAGGCGGGGGCGAGCTTGGCCTGATCGAGAAAATCCTCGGCGTATTTGAGCACCTTGGAGAGGGTGATGACGCCTTCGGTGGTCAGGTCCACGCCCTTGATGCGGCTGATGGGGGGCACCTCGGGATCGTGATAGTCCAGGGAGGCGATGATGGGCTGATGCAGGTAGCGGGAGACGACGTTGCTGGTGGTGCCGCCGCAGACGATCTTGGTGCCCTCCTTGGCGAAAAAGAGGTTCATCATGCGCACGTCGTCCTCCTTGTGCTCGGGCGGTCCGACCACGAGGTTGACCGAATGACGGCTGCGCACGCGCGCCACGGCAATGGTGGTGTCGTCGCCCGGGGAGCCGCCGTAGAGGCGGTTGCACTCGTCGATGATGAGTCCGGCGGTGAATTTGGCGCTGTTCTCGGGCAGGTAGTTGGCGATGGCGTAGTCGGCGATGGAATCGCGCGTCCAGCCGAAGTTCATCAGATCGCCCACGCCCGCGTACTCCGCACCGTCGCTCATGGCGATGAACACGTCATCCAGCTCGATGGGGAAGGTGCTCTCCCAGATGGTCTTGCCAGAGATCACCCGGGTAACCTTGGGGTAGTCAAAGAGCTCGCCCTTCCTGAGCACGATGGTGGCGGGGTTGTCAAACTGGATGATGTGCGCGGTTTTGTTGTCCAGGATCCGAATGATGGTGAAGGTGGAGTAGGCCACCTTGCGCACGCTGCACACCGGCAGGGTGCTTGCGATGGTGGAGACGCACTCCTCC
Source organism: uncultured Eubacteriales bacterium (assembly GCA_958448555.1). GTDB lineage: Bacteria > Bacillota > Clostridia > Christensenellales > Aristaeellaceae > Limiplasma. The sequence goes on from CAUDEL010000028.1 coordinate 24,723, forward strand.
AGCGGGATGCCGCCGGAGATCATGGTGCACAGGATCTTGGAGGTGAGGGTGGAGAGGATGTTGGCCTTGACCCCGCTGCCCAGGCCGTCCGCCAGGACCAGCGTGAGGTCCTCGTCGCCGCCGCCGGACATCTCCACCTTGTCGCCGCAGAGGGTCTCGCCGTGCTTGTTCATGCTGATATAGCCGGTTTCGATCCACAGGTCATTCATGGGCCATCGCATCCTTTAGTTTGGTGAGGGCGATCTTGGTTTCCGCGGTGGTCTCGCCCAGGAGCGAAGCGATCTCCTGCACCACGCGCATCTGCTTTTCAATCACCTTGTCGGTGATTTCCACCGTCTGCTTGCGCAGCTCCGCGTCCTGGCCGCGCAGGGTCTCCTGCTCGGTCACGTCGCGCATCAGGGAGATCACGATGTGGTACTGGCGGTCATAGAGGATGGTCTCGTCCACGTAGAGCTGGTAGTCGGCCAGGTAGTGCTTGCGGGTGGTGGTGTGCAGGGCGGAGGTGATGATGTTCTGGTAGTCGCCGGGATTCAGGATGCGCACGACGTGCTCGTGGAGGATGTCGCTTGCGTCCTTGAGCTTGAACATGCGCACCGCCGCGCGGTTGATCTGCTGCACCACCAGGTCCTCGTCCATGACGAGGATGGCGTTGGGGGTGTTGTTGATGATGCTGTCGGAGAAGCTCTCGGCCTTCTCCTTGAGGAAGGGCAGGCACATCTCGATCTTGGCCTTGCCCTCCAGGATGGCGATGGCCTTGTCGCGGCAGGTGGGGTAGCCGCAGCTTCCGCAGTTGAGCTCCTTTTCAGGGCTGGTCTTGCCCATCTTGTAGAGCATGTCGCTGATGGCCTCGGAGCCGAACTTGACCTTCTTGCCGCCCAGGAAGGAGTAGCTGTGCCCGATGGCGGTGCCCTCGGGGGCGTCGAAGCGCTTTTCGCCGGCGAAGTTGTGCACGCGCAGGGCGCCCTTGAGACGGCGCTCGGCGTGCTCGCGGATGCAGGGACCATTGACGCAGCTCCCCTCGCAGGCGCTCATTTCGATGAACACATTGCCGAACTGGCTGTTTTCCAATTCGTCAAACACGGCGCGACAGTTGTCCACGCCGTCGATGGCGATGCGGCGGTACCCCTCGACCTGCTCGGTGGCCTTGAGCACGCCGCCGGTGGCGGGATAGAGGCGGGCACGCTTGCCGTCGGTGGTGTCGACATGGTCGGTGGGCAGCTCGATGTGCTCATCGGCCAGCCAGTCGCGCAGCTCGTCATAGGTGAGGGCGACGTCGGTGTAGGGGCTGTCGTCGGCCTCGGCCTTCTTGGCGATGCAGGGGCCGATGAAGACCGTGAAGGCCGCCGGGTCCGCCTCCTTGATGGCCTTGCAGTGCGCCTGCATGGGGGTGAGCACCTTGGCCAGATGCGGCAGCATCGTGGGGTAGTACTTCTGGATGAGCATGTTGATGGAGGGGCAGCAGCTGGAAATCAGCACGTGCTGCTTGCCCTCGCGCATGATGCGGGCATACGCATCGCTGACCATCTGCGCGCCCACGGCGGTTTCCTCTACCTGGGCAAAGCCCAACTTTTTGAGCGCCTCTTCCATGACCTCAAAGGAGCGGATGCGGAAGTCCGCGATGAAGGAGGGCGCGAGGCTGCACACCACGCGCTTGCCGCCGGCGATGGCGGCCTTGACGCGGGGCACGTCGCTACGCACCTGCTTGGCCTTCTGGGGGCAGACAACGAAGCAGTTGCCGCAGAGGATACATTCGTCATGGACGATCTCGGCGGTGTCGTTGGCGTAGGTGATGGCCTTGACAGAGCAGGTGCGGATGCACTTGTAGCAGTCCGCGCAGTTGTTCTTGTTGAGGTTGAGCACTTCGAGCATGGGCAGCCTCCTAACGAAAAGGGTGATGAACAGGCCAAGGGGGCTGGCGTGAAAAGCGCGTCAGCCCCTGGTTTTTGGGGAGGTATGGGATCACTTGAGCCGGGGGAGCACGTCGTTTTCAAAGAAGGAACGGGTGTTTTCCGGGCTCAGGGAGAAGGGCTCGTCGTCCACGGTCACACATACGCCGTTTTGGCAGTTGCCCATACAGAACTTGCCCGCCAGCTCGATCTTGTCCTTGAGGTCGTTTTCGGCCACCAGGCGCTGCAATTCCTCCACGATCTGGCGCGAGCCCTTGAGATGGCAGCTTGAACCGATACAGATGGTGATCTTCATGTCAGATGCTCCTTTGTCATTTTGCCGCGCCGCCCCGCGGGGCGGTCGGGAAAGGCTTATTCGTAATCGACCACGTTGACCCAGTGCAGCAGGAACTCGCGCTCCTCCGCGCGGCCCTTGACGCTCTGGCTGGCAGCCACGATGGGGATCCATTTCTGCACGTACTGCTTGGCGGTGTCGCTCTTTTTGCAAAACAGGTCAAGATAGGATTCCGCCCCGTCGATGTCGCCCGCCAGCCAGAAGAGGAGATAGGTGCGGGCCGCGTCGGCGCTGGCGTTGCCCTGCGTGGCGTGCGACCAGTCCAGGATGAAGGCCGCGCCGTCATCGCGCAGGATGATGTTCTTGGGGTCGAAGTCGCCGTGGCACAGCTTCTTGTGCGTGGGCATGCCCTGCAAACGCGCGTGCAGCTCGTAGCGGGTGGTGGCGTCCAGGCCGGTCTCGTTGATCTTGCGGTTCATCTTGTCCTTGAGCTTGCCCAGCAGCGGGCAGGTCTGCTCGTGCATCTTGAGCTGCAGATCCACGAACAGCTCCATATATTCGTCGCGCCGGTCGGGGTTTTCCTCCATGAGGCGCGCGAGGGTCTTGCCGGGGATGAAATCGCTGACGATGGCCCACTTGCCTTCCACCGTGCACACCTCGTGCAGCCGGGGGACGTTGAGGGCGGTCTCCTCCACGCGGGCCTGGTTGAGCGCCTCGTTGAGGACGTCCGCCTTGCTGTAGTCGCTGTCAAAAACCTTGATGGCCAGGTCTCCGTCGCGGTAGACGGTCTTGTTGGTGCGGACCGCGATCACCTTTTCCAGTTTCATCTGAGCCGCCCTCCTTACTTGTTGGCCCCTGCGCCGTAGTAGGCGCTCAGGTACATCTGCTTGATCTCCTTCATCAGCGGATAGCGTGGATTGGCGCCGGTGCACTGGTCGTCAAACGCCTGCTCCACCATCTCATCCAAACGGCTTAGGAAGTCGTTTTCATCAATGCCATAGTCGCGGATCGTGGGCTTGATGCCGATCTTTTCCTTCAATTCGTCGATGGCGCGGATGAGGTTTTCCAGCTTCTCGCCGTCGTCCTTGCCGCCAAGGCCCAGGGCGTCAGCCACCATCGCGTAGCGCGAAAGCGTGTGCGGATGGTCGTACTGCGGGAAGGTGCCCATCTTGGCGGGGACCTCGGCGGCGTTGAAGCGCAGCACCTCGTCGATCATGAGCGCGTTGGCCACGCCGTGGGGCAGATGGTGGAAGGCGCCCAGCTTGTGCGCCATGGAGTGGCACACGCCCAGGAAGGCGTTGGCAAACGCCATGCCGGCCATGGTGGCGGCGTTGGCCATCTTCTCGCGGGCCTCGGCGTCGTTGGGGCCGTCCGTGTAGGCGCGGGGCAGGTAGTCGAAGATCATCTTCAGGCTCTGGATGGCCAGGCCGTCGGTGTAGTCGGTGGCCATCATGCTGGCGATGGCCTCCAGATCGTGCGTCACGGCGTCGATGCCGCTGGCGCTGGTCAGCCCCCTGGGCGCGTTCATCATCATGTCCGCGTCCACGATGGCCATCTTGGGCATGAGCTCATAGTCGGCCAGCGGGTACTTGACGCCGGTGTCCTGGTCGGTGATGACCGCAAAGGGCGTGACCTCGCTGCCGGTACCGGCGGTGGTGGGGATGGCGATGAAGTACGCCTTTTCGCCCATGCGGGGGAAGGTGTAGATGCGCTTGCGGATGTCGCAAAAGCGCATGGCCATGTCCAGGAAGTCCACGTCCGGATGCTCGTAGAGCACCCACATGATCTTGGCCGCGTCCATGGCGCTGCCGCCGCCGATGGCGATGATGCAGTCGGGCTGGAAGGCGGTCATGGCGGCCGCGCCCTCCTTGGCGGAGGCCAGGCTGGGATCGGGCGCCACGTCAAAGAAGGTGGTGTGGGTGATGCCCATCTCGTCCAGGCGGTCGGTCACGGCCCTGGTGTAGCCGTTATGATAGAGGAAGCTGTCGGTGACGATAAAGACCTTCTTCTTGCCCAGCACTTCTTTCAGCTCGCGCAGGGCCACGGGCAGGCAGCCCTTCTTGATGTACACCTTTTCGGGCGCGCGGAACCACAGCATGTTCTCTCTCCTCTCGGCGACGGTCTTGATGTTGAGCAGGTGCTTGACGCCGACGTTCTCGCTGACGGAGTTGCCGCCCCACGAGCCGCAGCCCAGCGTGAGGGAGGGAGCGAGCTTGAAGTTGTACAGATCGCCGATGCCGCCCTGCGAGGAGGGGGTGTTGACCACGATGCGGCAGGTTTCCATCTTCTCGGCAAAGCGCATGAGCTTTTCGCGCTGGGTGTTGGGGTTGAGGTAGACGCTGGCGGTATGGCCGTGGCCGCCGTCCTCGATGAGGCGCTCGGCCTTGGCCATGGCGTCGTCAAAGTCCTTTGCGCGGTACATGGCCAGCACGGGGGAGAGCTTCTCGTGGGCGAATTCCTCGCTGAGATCGACGCTCTCGACCTCGCCGATGAGCACCTTGTAGTGCTCGCCTACGTCCAGACCGGCGAGCTTGGCGATCTTGTGCGCGGGCTGGCCGACGATCTTGGCGTTGAGCGAGCCGTTGATGATGATGGTCTTGCGGACCTTGTCCAGCTCCTCGCCCTCAAGGAAATAGCACCCGCGGGCGGCGAACTCGGCGCGCACCTTGTCATAGATGCTCTCGGGCACGATGACGCTCTGCTCGGAGGCGCAGATCATGCCGTTGTCGAAGGTCTTGGAGTGGATGATGGAGTTGACCGAGAGCAGAATGTCCGCGCTCTCGTCGATGATGGCCGGCACGTTGCCCGCGCCCACGCCCAGCGCCGGCTTGCCGCTGGAATAGGCCGAGCGCACCATGCCGGGGCCGCCGGTGGCCAAGGTGCAGTCGCACTCGCACATGATGAGGTTGGTCATCTCCAGGCTGGGCACGTCGATCCAGGAGATGATGTGCTCCGGCGCGCCCGCCGCCACCGCCGCCTCCAGCACCACGCGGGCCGCCTCGGCCGTGCAGCGCTTGGCGCGGGGGTGGGGGGAGATGATGATGCCGTTGCGGGTCTTGAGGCAGGCGAGGGTCTTGAAAATCGCGGTCGAGGTCGGGTTGGTGGTGGGAATCACCGCCGCCACAACCCCCAGCGGCTCGGCCAGGCGGGTGATGCCGTAGGCCTTGTCCTCCTCGATCACGCCGCAGGTGCGCACATCGCGGTAGGCATTGTATATATATTCGGAAGCGAAGTGGTTCTTGATGACCTTGTCCTCCACCACGCCCATGCCCGTCTCCTCGACGGCCATTTTGGCCAGCGGCAGGCGCATCTTGTTTGCGGCCATGGCCGCCGCGAAGAAGATGCGGTCCACCTGCTCCTGGGTAAACTCGGCATACTGCTTCTGCGCGGCCCGCACCAGGGCGAGCTCCTCCTCCAGGCGTTCCACACTGTCAACGGGTTTGCGTGCGTCAGTCATGGTGACCCAGCTCCTTTCTGATTTCGTTAAAAGTTTAACATACTTTCGCAGAGCTGTAAATGCCAATGTTTATATACCATTATATGATTTTGAATATAATTGTCAACGCGCCGGCGGCATTGGCGAAAAGAAATTTGTCCGGATGAAAACCTTTGGCTCCCGGGATGCGTCTATATATAGAAGACGGGAAAAATTCTCAGACCTGGGAAGAATGTGGACAGCCTGTTCGTTTTATTTCATGGAACGCCGCCCATGCGGCCCAAGAAGCGCCCGCCGGGGGAGGGCGGCGAAAAAAGACCAAATCTTTACGAATGTGTATCAAAAATTTGAAGATTTCAAGGCGAAACCCTTTACAAATCTTTTCAGAATCTGTATAATGCCAGAAGGAAGCACTGTATGGGCAAGCCATATCCATATGGCGCGCCGCCTCACATACACTGTGTAACGGAGGGATATCAAGATGAAACGCTTCTTTTGCATCCTGCTGGTCGCCCTGGCGCTGGTGGGGCTGATGACCACGGTCGCCTCTGCGGAGGAGTACGCCACGGTTGTCAGCGAAAACGGCTATGGGGTACGCATGCGCGAAGGCCCCAGCAAGGCTTATCGCGTCGTGACAAAATACGACGTAGGCACGACGGTCATCGTGCAGCAGCGCGGCACCGAGTGGTCGCAGATCCGCGTCGGTGAAACCGTCGGCTGGATGATGAACGAGTTCCTCCGCTTTGGAACCTCCGGCACCGGCACCGGCACCGGCGGCGAGACGGGCGGTGTGGGCACCGGCACCGTTGTCAGCGACAACGGGCTGCGCGTATGGCTGCGCACCACGCCGGGCGGCAACCGGATTCAGCTTTACCGTCCCGGCACGGCCGTGACGATTCTTTCCTATGGCGACGAGTGGCATTATATCTCCATCGCCGGGGTGCGCGGCTACATGATGAGCCGTTACATCTCCGTGACGCCGCCGCCCGCGCCCTCCTCCAAGGCTGTGGAGGCCGTCAGTGTCAACTATCCCTCGCCCGTTGTGGACGACGTGCTGGAAGCCTCCGTCACGCCCGCGGACGCGACGGTGACCTACAGCTGGAAGGTGGACGGCGTCGAGCAGGGCAAGACCGCTTCCCTGCGCGTGCTCAACGCCTACATCGGCAAAAAGATCACCCTGACGGTGACGGGTACCGGCGTGTACTACGGCTCGAAGACCTACACCACCGACGAGGTCGTCTCCAGCCGCCGCGTCACCGCCGTCTCCCTGAGCAAGGACCAGCCCTTCGTGGGCGACACGCTCACCGCCAACATCAAGCCCTCCTCCGCGACCGTCACCTACAGCTGGCGCGTGGGCGGGGCCGAGGTGAGCACCGAGTCGAGCTACACCGTTCAGGAGAGCGACCTGGGCAAGCTCATCCAGCTCAAGGTCACCGGCTATGAGACCTTCAGCGGCGTGGCCATCTGCTCCGCCTCCGGGAACGTGCTGAGCAACCGCGAGCTTTATTCCGTGTCGCTGAGCATCAAGGACCGTCCCCTGCTGGTGGGCGATGTGGTCAGCGCCACCGTCATTCCCAGCGGCACGACCGGCAACTACACCTGGCGCGCCGATGGCGACGTGGTGGCCACCACCGCCAGCTACAAGGTGACCGCCGCCGACCTGGGCAAGAAGATCACCGTGACCGTGGAGGGCACGTCCCCCTACAGCGGCACCGTGACCGCCGCGGCCTATGGCACCGTCAAGCAGGCCACCATCACCTCCGTGTCCATCAACAACACCAAGCCCGTGGCGGGCAACACCCTCACCGCAGTGCTCGCGCCCGCCTCCGCGACGGCCACCTATGAGTGGTACGTCGAAAACGGCAAGGGCGGCTGGCAGAAGGAAGGCAGCGGCACGAGCTTTACCGTGCCCGAAACCATCACGGTGGACGGCAACTCCGTCAGCGCTGCCGGCAAGCGCGTCAAGGTGCGCGCCTATGCCAACGAGAACAGCAACTATGGCGTCAACAACGCCAACGGCTACATTGAAAGCGCCGCTACCGAGGGCATCATCAGCGGCAAGAAGATCAGCAGCGTGACCATCTATGCCGGCGGCTCGGCCATCGGCAACAACGCGCCCGTGGCCGGAAACATCCTCGAGGCCCGCCTCGCGCCCGACGCGCTGGAATCCGCCCGCAAGTCCGGGCTCATCTCCTTCGTGTGGACCGTAGGCACCGAGGTCTATGCCAACGACACCGGCACCTATACCGTCAAGGGCACCGACGTGGGCAAGACCATCAAGGTCAAGGCCATCGGCGCCAACGGCTACACCGGCGAGGTCAGCAGCGCCACGACCGCCGCGGTCGTGGGCAGCGCCAAGCTTCAGAGCGCGGCCATCCTTATCGACGGAAGCAACGCCAACGCCGGCAGCACTGCCCCGCAGGTGGGACAGGTCCTCAAGGCCAGCGTCAACCCCGCCAGCGCGCTTGATCCCCTGAGCGTCACCTATGCCTGGAAGGTCGATAACGCGGTCGTCGGAACCGGCGATACCCTGACCCTGCAGGCCGCCTGGAAGGGTAAGTCCATCCGTCTGGAGGTTACGGGCAAATCTCCCTACTCCGGCACCGTCGCCGCCACCACGCGCGCGGTCGAGCAGTACCCGGCCATGAGCGCCAACTTCAAGATCGCCGCTCCCGTGGCCGGCGCGACCCCGCAGACCTCGGTGAGCTATTCCGTCACCAAGGACAATAAGACCGAAACCATCTGCACCGGCTCCATCGTCTGGTACGACGCCGCCACGGGCGCCGTTGCCGAGCTGGACTCCAAGGGTCACTTTAAGCCCGCGATTCAGTACTTCGCGCGCCTGACCCTCACCGCCAAGTCCGGCTACGGCTGGATCGGCGCCAGCATCAAGGTCAACGACCAGGCGGCTACCGCAGTCAAGGAAGGCGGCAACGTCTTTGACAGCGCGCCCTTCCCCGCGACCGCCGGCGCGCAGATCACCCGCTATTACATCTCCGGCATCCCGCGGCCCGTGCCCGGCCAGGTGGCCTCCGTCTTTGAGTACACCACCGACCAGTACACGGCAAAGGTGAACTGGGGCTCCTGCATCGACAGCAGCAACACCTTCGTCGATATGGAGAAGTACACCGCCGTCATCACCCTGACCCCGGCAAACGGCTACTCGGCGACCACGCTGCCCGATAACCTCTTTAAGGTCAGCACCGCCGACGCCACCACCTCCACCACCGACGCCAGCGGCAACGTGATCGTCACCGCGACCTTCAACATCAGCCGCACGCTGACCGTGACCGCCGAGCGCACCACCGTCAACATCGACGGCACCAACGCCGTCATCATCCAGTGCTTTGCGAGCCTGAGCAACATGGCCCAGCAGCCCACCGGCTTTGAGTGGTCCGTGCGCTACGCCCAGTCCAACAACACCTGGATCGACAAGGACACCGGCAAGCTCAACATCGGCGGCGATGAGATCGTGGACCGCGAGCTCGTCGTGGAGGCCAAGGTCAAGACCGCCGACGGCAAGGAGTACTCCGGCTCGCTGCCCATCCAGCTGGTGAGCGGCACCAACGAGAACACCGCCATCACCGCCGTCTTTAACGGCACGCAGCCCACCTCCGTGACCGCCGGCACGAACGCGCAGTTCACCGCTTACGCCACCAATTCCGTGCTGGGTGTCGGCTGGGCCGTGGAATACAACAACAGCGACGATACCAAGATCAGCCAAAACGGCCTGCTGACGGTCGGCGCCGACGAGACCGCACCCTCCATCAACATCGTGGCCTACCCGCTGGAGGCGCCCGGCAACCGCGTGCGCGCCAACGTCAAGATCAACACCAGCTACACCGTCATCTACGAGGACGGCATGGGCGGCAAGGCCTTCGCTTCCAAGCGCTTTGACAACCTTGCCAGCGGCACCGCCACCCCGTCCTTCGGCGAGAATCCCACCTACGCGGACGCCGAGTTCGTCGGCTGGTATCCGGCGCTGGAGTCCACCGTCACCGGCAATGTGACCTACACCGCCGAGTGGAAGACCACCAACGTAACGCCGCTGATGATGGCGCTGCTGCCCGACCAGACCGTCACCTATACCGACGGCGTGGAGGGTGAGGAGATCTTCGCCGACCAGACCACCACCGGCCTGTTCACCGGCGACGCGACGCCCGCCTTCCAGGGCACGCCCGAGCGCGAGGGCTATGAATTCATCGGCTGGGAGCCGGCCGTGACCGAGCTGGTCACCGGAACCGTGACCTATACCGCCCAGTGGCAGGAGAAGCCCGCGGACACCACCTTCACCGTCACCTACACCGACGGTGTGGAGGACGCGGTGATCTTCAACGATCAGGCTACCTCCGGCCTGCTGTCCGGCGATGTTACGCCTCCCGCGCCCCAAGCCGCCCGCGAGGGCTACCGCTTCGACGGCTGGGAGCCCGCCGTGGCCGAGACCGTGACCGCCGACGCGACCTATACCGCCAGGTGGACGAAGCTGTACAACATCGTATTCCTTGACGGGACCGAGGAAAACAACGTCGTGCTCAGCCAGCAGGTGGCCGAGGGCGAGAACACCCCGCTGCCCGCCAATCCGACCCGCGAGGGCTATGACTTTGACGCCTGGATTGACCAGAACGGCAACGGCTGGGGCGACAGCCTCTCCAAGCCCGTGACTGGCGACATGACCTACACCGCGACCTGGCGCGCGCATGACGATGCCACCGACGGCATGGGTACGCTGGAGGACACCGTCCAGGGCGTGCGGGTCATCGTCACCAACGGCGTGGACGGCACGGTGATCCGTGAGTTCATTTCCGAGAACATCATGGAAGCCGATGCGCTTGTCCGCTCGCTGCCCGCGCCCACGCATCCCGTCGATCCCACGATTGTCTTCGATGGCTGGAGCGGCTATGACTTCAGCGGCGAGGAAGGCACCGTGACCTTCCATGCGCTGTGGAAGGAAGCGTCGGCGGAGCAGCCTGTGGATGGCGAGCAGCCCATCGAGGGCGAACAGCCTGCCGAAGGTGAGCAGCCTGTGGAGGGCGAACAACCTGTCGAAGGCGAGCAGCCTATCGAGGGCGAACAACCTGTCGAAGGCGAGCAGCCTATCGAGGGCGAGCAGCCCATCGAGGGCGAACAGCCTGCCGAAGGTGAGCAGCCTGTGGAGGGCGAACAGCCCGTCGAAGGCGAGCAGCCTATCGAGGGCGAGCAGCCCGTCGAGGGCGAGCAGCCTGTCGAAGGCGAGCAGCCTGTGGAGGGCGAGCAGCCCATCGAGGGCGAACAGCCTGTCGAAGGTGAGCAGCCCGTGGAAGGCGAGCAGCCCATCGAGGGCGAGCAGCCTGTGGAGGGCGAGCAGCCCGTCGAGGGCGAGCAGCCTGTCGAAGGCGAGCAGCCTGTGGAGGGCGAGCAGCCCATCGAGGGCGAACAGCCTGTCGAAGGTGAGCAGCCCATCGAGGACGAAGCACCTGCGACCTACACCGTGACCTATACGGACGGGTCGGGCAATGTCCTGGGCAGCTATCAGGCCGTGGAGGGGGCGACGACTCCCGAACAGGGCCAGCCCAGCAAGGACGTTCGCGTCTTCATCGGCTGGAATCCCGCGGTGGCTGAAACCGTGACCGCCGATGTGACCTATGAGGCCCAGTGGGCGGACGACTGGAACGGAAACGGCATCCCCGATACGGAGGATCCCAGCTTCCAGATCGTCTACAAAGACGGCGAAACCGTTCTGGGGACGTTCACCGTGCTCACCGGCCTGACCACGCCCGGCTGCGCGCCTGGCGAGAAGGAAGGCAAGGTCTTTGAGGGGTGGAGCCCCGCCGTGGCTGATGTTGTGACGGCTGACGCGACCTACGTCGCCCAGTGGAGCGACATTCCCAAGGAAGAGCCCGCCGCTCCTGCTGAAAAGAGCCCGGAGAAGACTGTGGAAACCGGGGAGGAGCCCGAGGAGATCGACGATGAGACGCTGGAAAACGAGTATATGGCTCAGGCCGAAAAGAGCAGCATCTCCATCTCCATTGACGGCGCTTCTAGGATTGGACGCGGCAAATTCGCCACCTACACCGCGAAAGTGATCGGTGTGCCCGAGGGCCAGGAGGCCACCATCAGCTGGCGCTTGAGCAGCAGCGGCCTGACCGCTACCAGCGCTCAGAAGGATGGCAACAGCTTCAAGGTCAGCGTCGGCGAGAACGAGACGGCCGAGTCTCTGCGTGTGATTGTCACCGTTACGGTGGGTGACATCTCCGTGAGCAGGGGCAAGCGCGTACCCATCGTCGATCCGGCCGAGCAGACCGAGGAGAAGCAGGCTGTGGAGAAGAAGCCCGACACGGAGAAGACGGAACAGGGCGCCGCTCAAGATACGAGCGCCACGCCTGCTCCCGGACCGCAGACGCCTGCGAAGCCCTCCGATTCTTCCACCGATAAGTCTCTGACGGAGGAAGAGCTGGGGAACATGGCCATGCAGGAGGAGAACAACGATCCTGTGGATGATGCGCTGCTTAACTTCTAATCCGTGAACCCCTAGCCCCGCGGCAAAAGCCGCGGGGCTCAGACTGCTGACAAATACTTTTCGGGAGGTTTGGAGGGCCCGCAGGCCCTCCAAAGTGGATTCGTATCGCCCGGCTTTGCCGGGCGGGCGGGGAGTTTGCGCCCCTGGGCGCAAACATTTCTTAAGCATTTGGCGGAAAAGGCCGCCGTGGGCGGACTTTTTCGACAAACTGAGCCCCGCGGCAAAAGCCGCGGGGCGTCAGACTGTCAAAAAACCCTTTGGGGAGGCTCGGAGGGCCGCAGGTCCGCAACCTC
>CAUDEL010000029.1:0-36292 GCA_958448555.1 uncultured Eubacteriales bacterium
ATTGAGGTTGCGGACCTGTGGCCCTCCGAACCTCCCTGAAGGGTTTTTTGACAGTTTGCGGCGGCCGTCTGGCCGCCGGATGAAAAGGGGGACTCAGCGCCCGCCCCCGGGAAAGTCGCGGGGGGACGTGTCCGGCGCCTCCGAGGGTGCGCGTCCGCCTCGTCCGCCGCCAAAGCCGCCGCCGAACCCGCCGCCCCCCGTGGAATCGGTGGTCATCTCCACCGTCTGCGTCTCGCCGCCAAGGCTGAGCGTGTAGCTCTCCCCGGCGGTGAAGCGGTCGGAATAGACGACCACGTGGCTGTAGTCGCGCAGCGCCTCAAAGTGGACCAGCGTGTTTCCCGCGCTGTCGAGCACCCCCAGCGTGCCGGAGGTGGAGACGTTGAGCACCGCGCCGGGAACGGAGGGATCGCTCACGCCCTGGGCCATGCCCGCGGAGCCGACGGCCACCACCGTGCCCCCGGTCAGGGCAAAGGAGCCGTCGTAGTCCAGCGCGCCGTTCCCGCCGCTCCGGGGACCGTCGACGTAGAGCTCGCCGCCGGTCATTTCCAGGTCACCGTTGACGTCCACGCCGTCGCCGGAGGCACTGACGGAAATGACGCCGCCGCTGATGCGCACGGTGCCCGTGGAGGAAGCGAAGCGGTCCCGGCCAAAGCGGCCGGACGCCCCGAAGGTGCCCTCGTCGGAGGTGGTGGCCGCGTCCCCGCCTGCGCCGTTGATGCCGTCATCGCTTGCGGTTACGTCGATCTCGCCGCCGGAAAGGGTCATATCGGAAGCCTCCAGCCCCTCGTAGGAGCGGGTCACGGTGATGGCGCCGCCGGAGACGGTGAGCGTGTTGTCGGCGTGCACGCCGTCGTCGCCGGTGGAAAGGGTTATCTCACCGCCCGAGATCGCCACGTCCACCGCGTGCAGCGCGTCGTCCACGCTGTCGATGGAGAGGGTGCCGCCGGAGATGGTCAGCTTGGTTTCGGCCTTCACGCCCTTCTGGCTGGGCGTGTCCTCCTCCTCGGCCTGCTGCCAGCCGCCCCAGCCGTTGGACGCCGTCTGGCTGACGGAGGCGCTTCCCTCGCCGGTGGTGATGCTCAGCGCGCCGCCTGCGATGGTCACAAAGCCGCGGTCCGCGTCCTCGGCGTTGGTGGCCTTGATGCCGTCGCCGGTCTGGGCGTCAATGGCGATGGTCCCGCCGCCGATGGTGACCTCGTCCTTGCCCACAAGCCCGTCGTCCACGGCGGAGACGGTTAGCTCCCCGCTCACGATGCGCAGCGAATCGCGGCAGTTGATGCCGTCCAGGTAGGCGCTTTCAATGGTAAGCGCGCCGGCACCGTTGATGGTCAGGTCGTCGCGCACATAGATGGCCGCGTCGTTGTCCTCCTCCGTGGGCGTGGCCGGGCCCTGGGTGAGCGTGTTGACGCTGCCCTCCGCCAGGGTGAGGATGAGCTTGTCGCAGCCATCGGAGGTCAGAGCCGCGCCGTCCTCGTTGTGCACGCTCACGCCGTCCAGCAGGAGCCACACGTCGCCCTCCGTGGCCGGAGACACGCGGATGCTGCCGTCCGCTACCTGACCGCTCAGGCGGTAGACACCGGGCTGGGTAATGTCCACGCCGCCTTCGGTCAGGACGATGTCAACGGCCTGAGCCGGATCGGCCAGCGTCAGGTCTTTGTCGCTGAACAGATCGCTCTCCTCTCCCAGGGCGAAAGACGCCGCAAGGCAGAGCAGAAGCGCGCACAGGAGAGAAAACGTCCTTTTCATGGGGCCTCCTTATGTTACAGCTCCTCGTGAACGGGAGCGTTTCGACTCAGGGAGAGGGTCAGGTTGCCGTTTCTGCACCGCAGCTCGTCCAGAAAGGCCTTTTCCTGACGCGGGTCCTTCAGAACGACGGTGTATCGCAGCTCAAACAGGCTGCCCATACCGGTGGTCTTGACCCCCTCCAGACGCCAGCGGCGCGTGTGGGCGGCGAACAGGTCGTCAAACACGCCGGTGTAGTCCAGATCCTCGGGAATGGTCACCCGAAGCAGCAGAGGCTGGGAGAAGGGATGGAGAAAATGCAGCGCCAGAAGCAGCGCGCAGACCACGCCCGTGAGGACGAAAGCATAGCCCGTATAGGCCATGCTGGTGGCCAGACCGGCGCCCATGGCCAGAAAGATGAGGGTGATGTTGCGCGAGGAGCCGGGCGCGGAGCGGAAGCGCACCAGGCTGAACGCGCCCAGCACGGCCACACCCGTGCCGACGTTGCCGTTGACCATGAGGATGACGGCCTGTACGACCACGGGCAGCGTGACCAGCGAGGCGGCAAAGCCGGTGCTGCACTGGCCGGTGAGCACGGCGGTCGCGGCGATGAGCAGCCCGCAGGCAGCGGCCGCGAGCATCAAAACCAGCACCTCGCCCAGGTCCAGTCCCTGGCTTACATCAAACATGGCAGACAGCATCCGCGATTCCTCCCTTCGCCGCGGCAGGACGCACGGCGCGTGTTTGCCCCGCGCACAAGCTCCGCTCGTAGACGCGGCCATATTTGGAAAACGACGTCTGACGGATGCCGTATTGATCCAGCGCCGCGCACAGCCACATGGGGATGGCCCGCGCGGTCTTGACCTCCATCAGCCGCATCCCGGGCGAAAGCAGCGGCTCGCCCTCCGCGCCCAGACGCAGGTCAAGGTCCGTGCGGCGGCTGCGGATGTTGCGGTCGATGGTGATGCGCAGCCTGTCGGGGCTCGGCTCCATCTCTGCGTAGGCGGTGCGGTCATAGGCCAGCACGACGGCGGGATGGAGGCGGTAGCGGCTGAGCATGTAGGCGATCTCCCGGCCGATCTGACCGTCCGCTTTGTCCACGGCGCCACGCGCCAGACATTCCATCGCATGCGCCAGGGACATGCGCACCCGGCGCTTGTAGACGACGCCGCTCACCTTTTTCTTGATCTCCAGGAACACGTCGTCCTCCTCTCCGGGCACGCCGTAGCTGCGCAGGCGCAGCTTTTCCTTGTAGACAGGTTTTTCCAGGCTGCGACGGATGAGCAGGCTGTCGGCGGTGTCCAGGTAGAGGCTGAGGATGGTGCTCTCGCCGTAGCGGTCCATCTCCATATATTCGATCAGCACGCGCATCAGGCCGTCGTACTGCCGGGGCGTCAGCAGGAATTTGCGCTCCACGCGCTCAAACACATACGTCACGTTTCCCATTCAATCAGCTCCCTTCGACCTTGCCATTGAACGGCGGCCCCAGGTCCGCCGCCCTCCTTGCGGGGGTACGGGGCAAAGTATAGCCGCTCTTTGTGTAGGACGGGTGAACGCGGGATGACGGGAAGAAAAAGCCGGGATGGAAATTCTCGGTTGCCCGACGCTGTACAATTCCTGCACTTTTGACATGCGCGCATTGCAACCGGGCGGGCGAGTCCTTATACTAAACACAGTGCGTCCCGTCGGAGGCGGGCCGTGAACACAGGGAAGAAGCACGGAGGACCAAAGGCATGAACGTAACGAAGAAGATTCTTTCCGCCCATTTGGTATCGGGCGAGCTCAAGCCGGGCAGCGAGATCGCCATCCGCATCGACCAGACGCTCACGCAGGACTCCACCGGCACCATGGCCTATTTGCAGTTTGAGGCCATGGATGTCAAGCGCGTCAAGACCGAGCGCAGCATGGCCTACATCGACCACAACACCCTCCAGACCGGCTTTGAAAACGCGGACGACCACCGCTATATCGCAAGCGTCGCCCGCAAGCACGGCATCTATCTGAGCAAGCCCGGCAACGGCATCTGCCACCAGGTGCAGCTGGAGCGCATCGGCAAGCCCGGCAAGACGCTGCTGGGCAGCGACAGCCATACCCCCACCGGCGGCGCGCTGGGCATGATCGCCATCGGCGCGGGCGGGCTGGATGTGGCGGTGGCCATGGGCGGCGGCGCGTATTATCTCAGCTGCCCCAGCGTGGTCAGCGTCCGCCTCACGGGCCGCCTCAGCCGCGGCGTGGCCGCCAAGGACGTGATTTTGGAGCTGCTGCGCCGCCTCACCGTCAAGGGCGGCGTGGGCAAGGTGATGGAGTACACGGGACCGGGCGTGGAGACGCTGTCCATCCCCGAGCGCGCGACCATCGCCAACATGGGCGCGGAGCTGGGCGCGACGACCTCGGTCTTTCCCTCGGACGAGGTGACGCGCGCCTTTTTGAAGGCGCAGGGCCGCGAGGCGGATTTCGTGCCCCTGGGCCCGGACCCGGACGCGACGTATGACGAGGCGGTGGAGATCGACCTCTCGGCGCTGGAGCCGATGGTGGCGCTGCCGCATATGCCCGACAACGTAAAGACCGTGGCCGAGGCCGGGCCCATTCATGTGGACCAGGTGTGCATTGGCTCGTGCACCAACTCCAGCTATCTGGACATGATGCGTGTGGCCGCCATTTTGAAGGGCAAGACCGTCAGTCCCGACGTGTCGCTGGTCATCGCGCCGGGTAGCCGGCAGGTGCTCAGCATGCTCAGCGCCAATGGCGCGCTGCATGACATGATCGAGGCCGGCGCGCGCATCTGCGAGACAGCGTGCGGCTTTTGCATCGGCATGGGCCAGAGCCCCTGCACCAACGCCGTGAGCGTGCGGACCAACAACCGAAACTTCTTCGGCCGCAGCGGCACCAAGAGCGCGGGCATCTATCTGGTGAGCTGCGAGACCGCCGCCGCCACCGCCCTGACCGGGGTGTTGACCGACCCGCGCGGCGTGGACGCAGATCTGGACGTGGTCATGCCGGACAGCTTCCTCTACAACGACAACCTCATCATCCCGCCCGCCGCCGAGGACGAGGCGGAGGCGGTCGAGGTCGTCCGCGGCCCCAACATCAAGCC
This sequence comes from uncultured Eubacteriales bacterium, assembly GCA_958448555.1. Taxonomy (GTDB): domain Bacteria; phylum Bacillota; class Clostridia; order Christensenellales; family Aristaeellaceae; genus Limiplasma. Next base: position 4,817 of record CAUDEL010000029.1, read on the forward strand.
CTTTCCAAAGGCGGAGGCGCTGGCTAAGAGCCTCTCGGGCAAGGTGCTGCTCAAGATGGAGGACAACATCACCACCGACCACATCATGCCCTCCGACAGCTCGCTCCTGCCCTTCCGCAGCAACATCCCCAAGCTCAGCGAGCACTGCCTCACGCCCGTGGACCCCACCTTCCCCGAGCGGGCGAAGGCGGAGGGCGGCGGCTTCCTGCTGGCCGGGCAGAACTACGGGCAGGGCTCCAGCCGCGAGCACGCGGCGCTGGTGCCGCTCTACCTCAGGGTGCGCGGCGTGCTGGCCAAGAGCTTTGCCCGCATCCACCGCGCCAACCTCATCAACAACGGCATTTTGCCCCTGGAATTCGTGGATGAGGCGGATTACGACCGCTTCTCGCAGGGGGACGAGATCGCCCTGGAGGGCGTGGCCGAGCGGGTGCGAAAGGGTGAGAGCCGCGTGCCCGTGACCAACGTAACCCAGGGCTTCACGGCGCAGATGAAGCTGGAATTGACCGAGCGCCAGCGCGGCATGATCCTCGCCGGCGGCCTCATCAACATGATTTCCCAACAGAATCGGTAAAAAAAGCGGCGCGGCGGGTTTTTACCCGCCGCGCCACAGTTATTTGCGAATCCCCAGCGCCATGTCCCGAAACAGACCCGGTGTGCCTTCCAGCTCCCGGTAGGTGCCCCGCTGCTCGATGCGGCCCCTGTCCATGACGATGATCTCATCGCAGTTTTGCAGGGTGGACAGGCGGTGCGCGATGGAGATGACTGTGGTGCCGCACTCCTCCTTGAGCTTTTCGATCTCGGCCTGGATGCGCTTTTCGGAGGTGTTGTCCAGCGCGGAGGTCGCTTCGTCCAGGATCAGGATGCGCGGCTTTTTGAGAAAGACCCGGGCCAGGGCGATGCGCTGGCGCTGGCCGCCGGAGAGGTTGGTGCCGCCCTCGGCCAGCTCGAAATCATAGCCGCCGTCGAGCTTTTCGATGTCGGCGGCGATGTTGGCCCTGCGCGCGGCCTCCCGGACCTCCTCGAGGGAAACCTCGCGCTTCATGCCGTAGCAGATGTTGCGGCGAACCGTGTCCGCGGTCAGAAACGGCGTCTGGGGCACCAGCGCGACGTTTTCGGCCAAAGTGGCGCGAGAGAGCGAATCCAGCGGCACGCCGCCCAGCAGCACCTCGCCCTCGCCCTTCTCCAGCCGGTCGATCACTTTGATAAGCGAGGATTTGCCGCAGCCGCTGGGCCCGGCGATGCCGATGAACCTGCCCGCCGGAATCGCCAGCACGATATCGTCCAGGATGCGCTGGTCCGGTTTTTCAGGGTAGGCAAAGCGCACATCCCTGAGCGTTACGCCGTTGTCCGCAAGCTTTGGCGCCGCCGGGGCGCCATTGTTCCGATAGGAGAAATCCAGCGGCAGGTCCGACAGCTGGAAATAGTCGTTCGCCAGCACCACGCACTCGGAGAATTCATCCAGGATGCGGTGCAGCTCCCGAAGCGGCCCGGTAAGCTGGGTGAAGCACAGGTAGGCCGTGAGCACCGTGCCCACGCTGATGATTCCCTGCGAGGCCAATAGCACCGAAAGCCCGATGACCAGCACGCTGAAAAAGGCCTCGTTGACGAACTTGAGGCAGTCATAGAAGGCCATGGCCCGGTGATGGCGCATCTCCTTTTTGCGAAGCTGCTCAGAGCGCGCCTCGATGCGCGCGCCTTCCGTCTGCGCGCTGTCCAGTGCGCGGATGGTCTCGATGCCGCCCAGCAACTCCACCATGGCGCCGTCCATGTCCGCCTTGGTCTCCATCAGCTCCACGCGGATGCCCTTTTGCGTGCCGATCTGGCGAAAGACGATGAACGTGCCCACGGGGATGACCAGAATCACCAGGCAGGCCACGGAGACGGGAAGCTGGGTGAAGATGGTCACCACGGCCGCGAGGCCCGTAAAGACGGCGGGCGCGAAGTCCATGAACATCAGTTTGATGAGTTTGACGGTGCCCTCGAGGCTACGGTTGAGGCGGCCGTGGATGTTGCCGGTCATGTGGCTGCGGAAATACGAAAGCGGGGCCAGCAGCAGCGACAGCGCGGCCCGCTGGCGCGCGATCTTCTCCGCCTGCGTCGCGGTGTCCTCCACGATCAGCCTTCGGGCGACCTTGATGAGCTCGTTGACGACGTTGACGATCAGGATGGCCACCAGAATCGGCACGACCGACGCAAACGAGGCGCTTTCCCCGGCCAGGACATGGTCGGTCAGGTAGCCCACGGCCAGCGGGGTAAGCTGGCTGAGGACGGCTGAAACGCCGAGGATGAGGAGAATGAGAACAAAGCCTGATTTCTGTCTTTTGGGCAGCAGGGCATAGATTTTTTTCGCTAGCCGGCGGTTGTGCTTGTCCATGGCGCACGCGATCCCTTCTGTGCGGCGGCAGGCAGTTTGATGCTCGCCTCATTGTACCACAGTTCCGGGTGCGTGAAAACGCCCATTTTCCCTTAATCCTTGCCCACGTGCTTTTTCATGTGGTTGAGGGCGTTTTTTTCCAGACGGCTGACCTGGGCCTGGGAGATGCCGATTTCCCCGGCAATCTCCATCTGCGTGCGCCCCTGGAAGAAACGCAGGGTCAGGATGTGCTTTTCGCGTTCGCTCAGGCGGCTGAGGGCCTCGCGCACGCCGATGACATCCAGCCAGTTGTTGTCGGGACGCTTGTTGTCGGTGATCTGGTCCATGATGTAGAGGGCATCGCCGCCGTCGTTGTAGACGGGCTCAAAGAGGCTGACGGGGTCCTGGATCGCCTCCAGGGCAAAAACCACGTCCTCGCGGGGGAGCTTCAGCTCCTCGGCCAGCTCCGTCACGTTGGGCTCGCGCCCCATGCGCTCGGCGAGGCGGTCGCGCGCCTTGAGCGCCTTGTAGGCGATGTCGCGCAGGCTGCGGCTGACGCGGATGGCGTTGTTGTCGCGCAGGTAGCGGCGGATCTCGCCGATAATCATGGGCACGGCGTAGGTGGAAAAGCGCACGTTCTGCGTCACGTCGAAGTTGTCCAGCGCCTTAATCAGCCCGATACAGCCCACCTGAAACAGGTCGTCCACGTTTTCCCCGCGGTTGCTGAAGCGCTGGATCACGCTGAGCACCAGGCGCAGGTTGCCGCGGATGAATTCCTCCCGAGCATTGAGGTCGCCGCTGTGCACCAGCGGAAAGAGCTCGCGCATGCGCTCGTTTGTGATTACAGGCAGCGTAGAGGTGTCCACGCCGCAGATCTCCACCTTGTTCATCGCCATTTTCCACACCTCCGCAGATAGGCTTGTATCTGGAGTATGGGCCGGCGGGCGCGGTTTTATGCCGCCTCGACCCGTTGGGGCAAAGGCTCCAAAAAACCGACAAAACAGGATTTGCGCATCCCCGCGTCGAAAAACACATGCGGGAGATGAGCAGAGATGAAGGAGACGGTCGAGCGGCTTTCGCAGATGCTAAGAGAGAGCAAACGCACGGTGTTTTTCGGCGGGGCCGGGGTGAGCACGGAAAGCGGCATCCCGGATTTTCGCAGCGCGCACGGGCTCTACAGCGGCGCGAAGGGGAAAAGCTACGAGGATATGCTGCACATCCGCTACTTTCTCTCCAGCCCGGATGAGTTTTGGACGTTCTATAAAAACGTGATGCTCTATCCCGACGCAAAGCCCAACGCCGCGCATGCCGCGCTGGCGAGGCTGGAGGGCGCCGGCAAGCTCGACTGCGTGCTGACGCAGAACATCGACGGGCTGCATCAGGCGGCGGGCAGCCACAGGGTGCTGGAGCTGCACGGGTCCGTGCACCGCAACACCTGCATGCAGTGCGGGCGGCACTTTGACCTCGCCTGGGTGCTGGCGCAGGAGGGCACGCCGCGCTGCCCCTGCGGCGGGCTGGTGCGCCCGGACGTGGTGCTCTACGGCGAACCGCTGGACGAGGAGGTGCTGGGGGCTGCCGTGCATGCGGTCAGGGGATGCGATCTGCTGATCGTAGGAGGCACATCGCTGGTGGTGCATCCCGCGGCGGGGCTGGTGAGCTACCTGCGCCGGGGCGTGCCCCTCGTGCTCATCAACCGGGATGAGACGCCCTACGACGGGCTGGCCGCGCTGGTCATCCGCGACAACATCGCGCAGGTGCTCGGGGAAGCGGTCGGAGAAGCCGGCGTCAAAGAATCGTAAAAAAATCGTAAAAAACAGCAAACCAAACCGGCTCCTTGCGCGTCTTATAAGTAAAGAGACACGAAAGGAGCCGGTCCATTATGACAAGTCGGGCGTACGAGTACAGGCGGAGACGGACGGGTCAGCGGCACCATTGGTGCATCCGCGCCAGCGTGTGGCGCTATATGCTCATGGGCCTGCCCATCGGCGGAAGGTAGCTAGCGGTAGAGCGCCAGCCAGCTTTCCCGCACGGCCTCCCAGGAGTAGAGGCGGGGGAAGAGCGCGCGCTGCTCCTGCGAAAGCCCCGAAAGCCCGCCGTCCATGGCGCGCGCCACCAGCGCGGGCAGATCGCCGAAGTCGCGGAAGGACTCCAGCTCAATCCCCATCTCCTCAAGCTGCGGATAGCCCAGCCACGCGCCCTTGAGCACGCAGGCCCCGGCGTAGAGGTATTCCTGCATGCTGGCGGAGAAGGCGTCGGTGCGGATGGCGAGGATGAACACGTCCGCGGACAGGCGCAGCATGGCGCTGTCCTCCGGGCCCAGAAACTGGGTCAGCGCCACCGTCTGGCAGGGCAGGCGGCCCGCCAGTTCGCGGGTGCGGGCGACGTAGGCGGGGTCGTTTTCGCCGTAGGTCTGTTGCAGGACCAGCGTGACGCGGCCGAGGCGCTCCGGCGGCAGGAGCGAAAGCGCCTGGATGACCTCGAGCTGCTGCTGGGCGGAGGAGGCGCTGTAGCCCACGCAGATGACGAAGCGGTCCGGGGCGATGCCAAAGCGCGCACGGCACTGTGCGGGGGTGAAGCGCTCCCGGATGCGGTCGATGTCCGCATAGCCGGTCTGGCCGAAGTAGAGGAGGGCCGTCTTTTGAGCCACGTCCTCGCCGTAGAGGCGGCGGATCATGCCGCGGTTGAGCTCGCTGTGGACGCTCACGGCGTCGCAGGCGCGCAGATAGGGCTTCATGCGGCCCAGCGCCAGCGCGCCGGCGCGCATGAGGTCGCTGCCCCAGAAGCTGCACACCCACCGGGCGCGGAATCGCCGCGCCACTAGCCTCCCCAGCGCCAGGTCGCGCTGGGAGAGATAATGGTTATGCACGATGTCAAACGGCCCCAGGCGCATCAGGCCGCGGGCATTGAGCGCGATGCGCGCCCACATGCGCAGCCGGGGAATGTGACGGATAACGGGCAGGGTGTGGCGGTCGCGATAGACCGTCACGCCGTTTTGACGGTAGAAGTCCGCATACTTGCCCCCGTCGCCCCAGATGGGAAAGAGCACCAGATCGTAGCCCTCGGGCAGGAGCAGATGCTCCATCAGCCGCCGGGTCCAGAAGCTGTCCGCGTCCGCGATCATCAGGACGCGCTTTTTCTTACCGTCCATGGCCGCCCTCCTTGCGCATGCGCCCGCGCAGCGCGTCAAGCACCTGCCCGGCGGTGGTCAAAAGCGTGCGAAGCTCCGGCCGGTACAGCGCGCAGGCCAGCGCCAGCACCAGCACCAGCGCGGCGTATTTCCATACGCCCGAAAGCAGGAGGTTTAAGAAGGAGGCCGCCAGCATCAGCGCAATGGTGAGAATCAGACAGCGGTAGTTGAGGATGGCGCGGTAGTAGCGCTCGCCCACCGCCGTGCGCAGCAGCAGCGTGAGGATGGCCGAAAAGGCCGATGCCATGGCGGCGCCCGAGATGCCGCAGGCGGGGATGAGCACGAAGCACAGCCCGATATTGGCCAGGGAGGAAAAGAGGTAGATCAGCGTCGTCCAGTAGGACTTTTTGGAGATGGTGATGCCCATGCCCGTCGTCTCCCCCAGGCAGTAGCAGACGGGGGAGAGAAACAGGAAGGGGAAAAAGACCACGGAGCCGCGGTAGCTCTTGCCCAGCAGCAAAAACACCGGGGACTGGAGCAGCGTGATCCCCAGGCCGAAGAGCGTCAGCATGCAGGCCATGAGCCGGTGCACGGTGTAGAAGCGCTGGCGGTCGTCGCTCTGATAGTTCTCCAGCACATAGGGCGCCCAGTAGGTGTTGAAGCCCGTTTGGATGATGTTGATGGTGGAGGCCAGGCCCAGGGCGCTGGAGAAGATGCCGGTGGCCTCGTAGCCCAGCAGGTGCTTGAGCGAAAGGGTGCTCACGGAGGTGTTCAGCCAGCTCAGCACGCTCAGCGGCACCAGCGGCAGGGCGTATCTGGCCAGCTCGCGCACGGCCTCCCGATCCGTGCGGGCGGGGAAGGAGAGGTCCAGCCGCCCCCGCTGCAGGACGATGAACACCAGCGTAAAGAGCGCCATGAGCACCGTCAGCGCCAGGATGGCCGAGCGGCCGGTGGGGCGGCTCAGGCCCACGGCGAGGTAGGCGATCTTGGTCAAAAGCGCGTGCACGACGCCCTGAATGGTGTACAGGAGGGCATTTTGCTCCATGCGGTAGCACAGCGACAGGAAGCGGAAGATGACCAGCGAGCAGCTGTAGAGGCACAGGCACAGGAAGATGGAGAAATCCGGCTGGCCGACGATCTCCTTGCTCAGGGAGCGCCAGAAGCCCAGCAGCACCGCCGAGGACACGATCCCGAAGCCCAGCGCCACCGACAGGCAGAACGTCAGAAGCGACCGGGGCGTCATGCGGCCGGGGTTTTCGCGGAAGAAACGCACGAACGCCTGGTCCAGCCCCAGGTAGCACACCGAGCAAAACAGCGACGTATAGGTGCCGAACATGCTCACGCGGGCCAGCTCGGCGGGGGCGAAAAGGCGCGTGGAGATGGGCGTGGCAATGAAGCCCAGGGCAAAGGAGATCCATGTCACCATGGAAAAGCCCACCATGTTCTTTAAAAAGCGTTGCTTGCTGCGTTCCATGCGCATGCGGGAAAAACCCCGCGCTCCCTTCGTGTGTTTTGCGCCGCTCAGGCGCCGGCGCGCCCGCTGTCGCGTGGCACGGTCACGGTAAAGACGGTTGTTTCACCGGGCTGCAGGGCGATGGTGCCGCCGTACTCGTCCAGCGTGCTGCGCACGATGCTCAGGCCCAGTCCGTGGCCCTCGCCCTTGGTGGACACGCCCGGCTCAAAGAGGCTGTCGCGCAGCTCCTCGGGGATGGGGGCGCCGTTGTTGGAGATGACAAAGGTGAAGCCCCTGAGGTCCTCGGACACGGTCAGGTCGATGCGGCCGCCGGGCACGTCCTCAACGGCGTCCATGGCGTTGTCCATGAGGTTGCCGATGATGCAGCACAGCTCCCACGGCGGCACCGGCAAGCCCTCCAGGGAGCTTCGGATGTCCAGCTCCAGGCGGATGCCGCGCTCCTGGCAGGCCGCGCTTTTGACCTGCAAAAGCGCGTTAAAGGCCGTCATTTTGGTGCGCAGGACCGAGGAGACGGAGCGGTGCTCGTCATAGACGCGCTCGAGATAGGCGGTCGCCTCGCCGTATTCCTGCATCTCCAGCAGGCTGTAGACGACTTGAAGGTGGTTTAGGAAGTCGTGCCGCTGGGCCCTGAGCCTGAGGTTGAGCGCGTCCATCTGCCCGTTGGTGACCTGCAATTCCCCGATGGTGCGCTCCAGGCGCCGGGTGCGCAGCGCGTCCTGGATGTCGATGCCCGCGCCCCAGGCCGCCATCAGCGCGCCGCCCACGACCATGAACTGCAAAGACCAGCTTTCGCGCGCCTCCGGCCCGGCGGTGAGCACATAGAGCACAAAGGCAAACAGGACGCCGATCTGCACGATGTTGACCACGATGGCCAGCATCGTGGTTTTTTGTACGTCGGGCTTGCGTTTCAGCTCATGCTTCATGGCTGGCTCCAAATCTGCGCTCGTGGCGGTCCCTGAGCTTGGCCTCGTGCCCCTGATCGGAGGGATGGTAGTAGACGGCATGCTCATAGCCCGCGGGCATGTAGTTTTGCCGGACGAAATGGCCGGGGTAGTCGTGGGGGTATTTGTACTGCGGGGTGTTCTGGTGCGGCGTGCGGTAGCTCTGGTCGCGCAGGTGCTCGGGCACGGGGGTGAAGCCGCCCTTTTGCGCGTCGGCCATGGCCGCGTCGATGGCCACGCAGACGCTGTTGCTCTTGTGCGCCAGAGAGACGGCGATGATGGCCTGCGCGATGGGGATGCGCGCCTCGGGCATGCCCACGAATTCCAGAGCGGTGACGGCGGCCTGCGCCTGCAGCATGACCACGGGATCGGCCAGCCCCACGTCCTCGCTGGCATGGACCACGATGCGCCGCACGATGAGCTTGGGGTCCACGCCCGCGTAGAGCAGGCGGCTGAACCACAGCAGCGCCGCGTCCGGGTCGCTGCCGCGCATGCTCTTGATGAAGGCCGAGAGCATGTCGTAATACTGGCTCTCGTCCAGCTTGAGCAGAGGCTTTTGCATGCTCTCCTGTGCGTCCTCCAGCCGAAGGCGCTTAAACGACCGGCCTGTATCCGAGTCCGTCTCCTCCCGGGCGGTCAGCCAGGCCAATTCCAGCGCCCCCAGCGCGGCGCGCACGTCGCCGTCCGCCATGCGGGCGATGAAGGCAAGCGCGCCGTCCTCCACGCGCGTGTCGCTTTTGCCGTAGCCGCGCTCCGGATCGCGCAGGGCGTTTTCCAGCGCGCGCAGCACGTCCTGGGCGCTCAGCGGCTCGAACTGGAACACCCGGCACCGGCTGACGATGGCCGGGGTCATGCTGACCATGGGGTTTTCCGTCGTGGAGCCGATGAAGCGGATCAGGCCGCTTTCGATGGCGGGCAAAATGCTGTCGCTTTGCGCCTTGGACCAGCGATGGCACTCGTCCAAAAGCAGGTAGGTGGCGCGGCCGTAGCGAAGGCGGCGCTCCTGCGCTTCCTTGAGCACCTGGCGCACGTCCGCCACGCCGCTGGTGACGGCGTTGAGCTTTTCAAAGGCGCTGCCGGTCATGCGGGCGACGATGGAAGCCAGCGTCGTCTTTCCGCAGCCCGGGGGACCCCAGAAGATGCTGCTTTGCAGCCGGTCGGCCTCAATGGCGCGGCGCAAAAGCCGGCCCGGCCCCAGAAGGCGTTCCTGGCCGATAAACTCCTCCAGCGTCCGGGGGCGCATCCGCTCGGCAAGCGGCGGCGGGGGAGGGCTGGAAAAAAGGGCCTGCTGTTCAAAATCGTTCATGAATCTTGCCATGAAAGGCGGCGGAGACGCGCTGCGCCGCGTGGGTCGGTGGGATGGGAGAATCACTACACACTATACACTTTTTCAAGGCAAAATGCAACGCGCGCCTCATTCCCGCAGCCAGCCGGCGTAGCGCTCGGGAGGATAGAGGGTGCGGATCATGCGCACCATGAAATCGAACTCCTCCTTCGTGTAGAAGGCGCCGTAGCGCTGGTAGAGCACCCTCAGGGCGCTGAGGCTGCACACGCGGAGGCTGTAATCGTTGATTTTGATGAAGTTGGCGGAAAACGGGGTGAGCTTGTCAAAGATCACCCCCATGAGGTCGTCGGTAATGGCCGCAATCTGCTCCGTCCCCAGCCGGCAGGTATGGTAATTGTCGGTAATGACGGTCAGGCTGCCGTTGGTCAGGCGATTGAGCTGGACCAGCAGGAGCGATTCCAGCTCGTCGCGCAGGCTCTCCAGCGTCTGGCGATAGGGCGCGTAGGCGCACATGCGGCTGGCAAGGGTATCGGCCAGCGTGTTGGCGCTCAAAAAAAGCGTCCCAAGCCAGGGCCTGAGCGCGTGCTCCACTTCCGTCAACCCAACGGGGATTGCCATGGCCGCCGATACCTCCCCTCTGCGCGGGCCGGTTCTGCAACATATTTTTCTACATTTCGCCGGATAAGTCCTTGTTTTTGTTGCGGAAAATGTGACAGAAGGGAAGCACTTCTTTAAGAAATGTAATTTTATCCAGTTATATTTGAATATCCATTCATTTTTAGCTTGTCAAGCGCCATGTTTTGTGGAGGGATACGGCCCCGTCCACCATGGGTAGGAAAGAAGGTTTTCAACATTCCATCGGCTATGCAAGAGCGCGGAAGGGAGGGAGTCTTGTCAAAAGTGTCCGTATCTGCTATGATTATTCACGAAAATGGGGAATAGCGCATGTGGTTTTCCACATGGACGTTTTCCACATTCTTTTCATCTTTGGGTACTGCCATGTGGAGAATGGACCAAAGCTGAGCTTGTATAATATGCACGAATGGAAGGTCGATTACGCCGTGATAAAGGCCGAGGAGCTGTGGGAGAGCGCCTGCAAGATCCTGCAGGGGGAGATGACCCGCATCAGTTACAGCACCTGGATTGAAACGGCCCTCAAGCCTTGCGCGCTGATGGGGGATGTTTTGCTGCTGGAGTGCGTCAGCCCCGTGGTGCAGCAGATGGGGACCAGCCGCTATATGACGCAGATCCAGAATGCGGCGAGCACGGCCGCGGGCCATGCGCTGACGGTGGAGGTCTATGGCCACGACGAGATGAAAGACCGCCTCAAGGCGCTGGAGGCCCGCGCCTCGGGCGATTCGCTGGCTCTGCTCAACCCCAAGTATACCTTTGACACCTTTGTCGTGGGCTCCAGCAATCGCTTTGCGCACGCGGTGTCTCTGGCGGTGGCGGAGGTCCCGGCCAAGGCGTACAATCCGCTGTTCATCTATGGCGGCGTGGGCCTTGGCAAGACGCATCTGATGCACGCCATCGGCCACTACGCGCACGAGCTGTATCCCGATATGCGCATCCTCTATATCACCAGCGAGGATTTCACCAACCAGCTCGTCAGCGCCATGCAGAGCAACCAGAATCAGCAGTTCCGCGATCGCTTCCGCAACGTGGACATCCTCATGGTCGATGACATCCAGTTCATCGCCGGCAAGCACGGCACGGAGGAGGAGTTCTTCCACACCTTCAATCACCTGCGCGAGGCCGGCAAGCAGATCGTGATGACCTCCGACAAGCCCCCCAAGGAGATTCAGAAGCTCGAGGAGCGGCTGTGCAGCCGTTTTGAGGGCGGCCTGGTGGCGGACATCCAGCGGCCGGATTTCGAGACGCGTCTGGCCATCCTGCGCAAAAAGGCGGAGTTTGAGCACCTGAGCATCGGAGACGATATCCTCGCCCTCATCGCCGAGAAGATCGACACCAACGTGCGCGAGCTCGAGGGGAGCCTCACCCGCCTGACCGCCTATTCCAGCCTCACCCGCCGCGCCATCGACATGCAGCTTGCCCGCGAGGCCCTGCGCGAGCTGTTCAAACATTCCGAAACGCGCCTGATTACCTGCGACAGCATCCAGGAGGCCGTGGCCAACTACTATGGGCTGAGCGTGGCGGACCTCAAAAGCCCCAAGCGCAACCACGAGATCACCGTCCCCCGGCAGATCGCCATGTACCTGACGCGGGAAATGATGGGCCTGAGCCTGACCCGCATCGGCGACGCTTTCGGCGGGCGGCACTATACCACGGTCATGTCCTCCATCAGCAAGGTGGAGGATTCCATCAGGCAGTCGCCCAGTCTGGTGAGCCTCCTGGACGACATTCGCCGCATGATTAAAAACCCGGCCTGAGGCCAGGGAAAGAAAATTTCGGGAAACCGCTTTGCAAACGGACGGATTCATGCTATAATTGAGCCGCTGTCCAGCTTAGGTTATATGGTTCAGGTTCCTTTCCTTCGAGTTTGTTCGAAAGCACGGAAACCACGCCAGGGACTCAAAGCAGATGCGAGACAGAACAAACCAAAAAGTGGAGGGAATCCAGACATGTTTGAAGACAAGACGTTGGTATGCCGTGACTGTGGCAAGGAATTCGTGTTCAGCGCCTCTGAGCAGCAGTTCTTTGCGGACAAGGGCTTCCAGAATGACCCCACCCGCTGCCATGAGTGCCGCGCCGCCCGCCGCAACCGGGAGAACCCCGGCCGCGCCGAGCGCCAGTACTTTGAGGTGATCTGCGACGGCTGCGGCGCCACCACCCAGGTGCCTTTCCAGCCCAAGGGCGACCGTCCGGTGTACTGCCGCGAGTGCTTCGAGCGCAACCGCAACAGCCAGTACTGAGATTGAAAAAAGCGCCGCCGCTTCGGCGAGGGCGCTCAGACCGCTGACAAAGGGGCTGCTTTCAACCGAAAGCAGCCCTCAGCTTGTCGAAAAAGCTCGCCTGCGGCGATCTTTTTCGACAAGCTGCGGCATGGCCGAAGCCATGCCGTTTGTATAAAAAGCGATATTACTTTCTTATTCCTCCCGAACTTTCGGCGGGGGATTTTTTGTACGTTGCATTGTTTCTCTACTACAGCCACAGCAGGTATGCCAGCGTCACGAACAGCCCCAGGCAGAACATGAGCAGGCCGAAGCTGATGGAGCGGGTGAGACGCTTGAACTGGATGCCGGCTTCCTCCAAGGCGGCGGCGAACACGCTCTCGTAGCGGGTACAGCCGGAGCGCCGCAGATGGAATAGCCGGGTGATGAACGCGCTTGCGCCGTCGCAGAAGCGTCCGAACGCATAGGTGAAGCGGTTGCCCACCGGCACCGGCTGCCGCGCGGAGAGCGGCGGCAGGAAGATGCGCCGGATGCCCAGAATCAGGCCGTCGCACAGGCCGTCGGCCATGCGGGCCAGCAGGCCGCCCACGGCGCGCAGGGCCACGATCACGCCGTCCATCAGGCGGTCCAGCGCCAGCGCCACGCCGTAGCCCACGGCGATGAGCAGCCTGAGCACCGGGCGGTAGATCAGGTCCTCCAGATCCAGCCACCTGGGCCAACGCTCGGGGTAGGAGCGGGACCCCTTTTTCTCCTTGCTCATGATGAACTGCCAGTTGAGCGCATAGAGGATGACGCCGATGGCGATGGACTTGGCCGCGCCCAGCAGGTTTTCACCGCTGAAATAGGCGATGGGCAGGTGCGCGGGCGCCGCGACATTGAAGAAGGGGCGCGCCAGCTCGCCGATGCCGCTCATCAGCACGCCGGGCAGGAGGCCTAGCGCGGGAATGATAGCGGCGCACAGCCCAAGCGCGATGCCCGAGAGGGCGGAGAGGTACTTGCGCATGCCGTCGTACTCGGCCTGGCGCGTGGGGTTCTTCTGCCAGAACAGGCACAGGTAGAGCTTGAACATGTAGCATAGCGTCATGCCGCCGGAGATGATGAACACCCATTCCGCGATCTGATAGGGCAGCGCCCTCTCGCCCAGCGCGGTCAGCTCGTGGATGTATTCCAGGAGCCCCTCATGCAGAAGGGATTTGCTGGCGTAGCCGCTCAGGCCCGGGATGCCCGCGATGCCCAGCATCCCCATCAGGAAGCAGAAGTGCAGCAGGGGCTTTTTGCGTCCGAAGCCGCGTACCTCGTTGAGGCTCAGCGCATGCGCGTTCATGGCCACCACGCCCGCGCACAGGAACAGCACCAGCTTGAACAGCGAGTGGTTGACCATGTGCTGGATGGTGCCGTAGGCCGCCAGCCCGTTTTCGCCCGCGCACAGACCCTGCAGGCCCACGCCCACCATGATAAAGCCGATCTGGCTGAGCGAGGAGCAGGCGAGCGTGCGCTTGAGGTTGGTGGAGAAGATGGCCAGCAGCGCGCCCAGGAACATGGTAATCACGCCCAGGCGGAAGATCACATCGCCGAAGGCCGCGCAGCCGCGCATCAGGTAGCAGGTGAGCACCAGCATGCCGAAGACGCCGGCCTTGGTGAGCATGCCGGAGAGCAGCGCGCTCGCGGGCGCGGGAGCCACCGGGTGAGCCTTGGGCAGCCAGATATGCAGCGGGAAGGCGCCGGCTTTGGCCCCGAAGCCAAAGAGAATCAGCAGCGCGGGCAGCCACAGCGCGTCAAAGCCGTAGGCGGTGACGAAGGCGGGCAGGGAAGAGAAGGGCAGCGTCGCCATGCGGGCGGGCAAGAGGAAGATGCCCATGAGCATCACCAGGCCGCCGATCACGGCGATGTAGAGATACGTCTGCGCCGCGCGCATGGCTTCGGGGGTTTCCTCGTGCGCCACCCAGGGGTAGCTGGCCAGGGACATGACCTCAAAGAACAGGAAGGCCGTGTAGATGGAATCACTCAAAAACAGCTCCACCGTCGCGCCCAGCGTCATCAGCGTGAAGAAGGCGTAGCGGCCCGTGGCGTGGTCATGCCGCAGATAGTCGCGGCTGAACAGCGACGTGACCAGCCACATCACCGAGGCGATCATCGCGTATAGCGCACGAAAGCCGTCCGCCCGCATGCGGATGCCCATGCCCAGGAAGCCGTCCCAGGTGAGGCGCGCCGCGTTTCCGCCCGCGGCCAGCGCCGTGAGATAGATGAGCGCCGCCATCTCGACTGCCGCGCAGGCGATCATCACCGCGATAGCGCGCTGGCCGCTCTTGCGGCCCAGCGCCCATGCCAGCGGCGCTAACAGCATGGGAACGACGGCCAGAATCAGCAAAAGCAAAGAACCGTTCATGCCCACACCTCCTTACACCAGCCCCGCCGCCACCTGGCCCAGATACCCGGCCAGCGGCGCGGAGGCAAACACCAGAATCAGCATGACGATTACCAGCAAAATCAGTGGCAGCTGCATGCGCCAGCCGGGGTCCAGGCGCTTGCCCTCAAGCCCCGAATCCGGGCTGAGCGGAAGCGCGTAGGCCAACACCGCGGGCGCGAGCATGTAGATGGAGGTGAGCACCGCCGAGAGGATCAGCACCGCGACGGCAGCAATGCCCAGCGCGCCACAGTCCAGCGCGGCCGTGGCCAGCGCCCATTTGCTCTGGAAGCCCACAAAGGGCGGGATGCCCACCAGCTCGACGCCGCAGAACAGGAACACCGCCATGGTGAAGGGCATCACGCGGCTCATGCCGCGCATCTCGCCGACATAGCGCTTGCCGGTGCGGATCATCATCGCGCCCACGCAGCTGAACAGGCAGATCTTCATGATGGCGTGGTATACCATGTGCATCAGGCCGCCCTGCAGGCCCTCGGGGGTCAGCATAAGCGCGCCCAGAAGGACATAGCTGAGGTTGCTCATGGTGGAGTAGGCCAGCCGGCGCTTCATGTGACGCTCGCGCACGGCCATGGCGCTGCCAAACACGATGCTGAACATGGCCACAATCAGGCACACCGTCTGCGCCCAGGTGCCGCGCATCAGGTCCGCGCCGAAACAGTAATGGCTGAGGCGAATGACCGCGAAGGCACCCGCCTTGACCACCGCCACCGCGTGCAGCAGGGCCGTGACCGGGGTGGGGGCTACGCTGGCCGCGGGCAGCCAGTCATGGAAGGGGAAGATGGCCGCCTTGACGCCAAAGCCCAAAAAGCCCAGCACAAACATGGGAAGGAGCAGCGCCATCGGCGCGTTTTTGAGCGCCGGGATGCCGCCGGCGACGAAGTTGGAGTTGCCGGTGAAGTGCATCACCGTCGCCAGCGCGAGGAACGCCATCGCCGCGCCGCCCAGCGAGTAGTACACATACTTGCGGCCCGCGTAGATGGCCTGCGGCTTCATGCCGTGCATGACCAAAAACAGCGTGGCCAGGGTCAGCAGCTCGTAGAAGATGTAGAGGGTCATCAGGTCCTCGGCGAAGGCGATGCCCAGCGTGACCGCGTAGCTGAGCAGGTAGAAGCCGAAGAAGTGGTTCTCCCCGCCCTCGTGGGCCATGTACTCAAAGGCGTACAGGGTGGAGAGCGGCCACAGGAAGGCCACCAGCCCGCCAAAGACGCGGCCCAGGCCGTCGAGCTTGAAGCTGACGGTGAGCATGCGGGACAATTCCAGCAGCGTGATGGGATGCGCGCCCGGCGTGAGCACGCACCACGCGACACAGGCGGAGGTGGCGAGCGTGGCGGTCATGGTCAGCGCGTGGCAGGCCCGCACGTCGCGGGGCCGCCAGATGAACAGCGCGACCGCGCCCAATACGGGCAGCAGAATGGAAATCAACAGCATATTTCGGCCCGCCTCTCTTTTACAGCACAGCCGCCGCAACGGCGCTCACAGCGGTTTCCACCAGCGAAGGGCACAGGCCCAGAATCAGCGTCAGCGCCGCCAGCACCACCAGCGGCCAGAGCATGGAGGCATTGAGCTCGCAGCAGGAGGTGTCCAGCGCCGCCTCGCCGCTCGCGTGGCCGGGGAAGAAGCCGTTGATGCTCACGGGCAGCAGGTAGCCCGCCGTCAGCAACGCCGACACCAGCAACACCACCGGCCCAAGCCAGCTAAAGACGGCCACACCGCTGCTCATGGCGCCCTGCGCCAGCTCCCACTTGCTGAAGAAGCCGCACAGCGGGGGCACGCCCACCAGGCTCACGCCCGCGAGGGTGAAGCACCACAGGGTGGCTGGCATGCGCTTGCCGATGCCGCGCAGGTCGCCAACGTCGGTCAGGCCGGTCTTGAGGATGATGCCGCCGGCGCAGAGGAAGAGGAGGTTTTTCATGACGGAGTGGAAGTACACATGCAGCATCGCGCCCTGGAAGGCCGTTTCGTTAAGCAGGAACAGGCCGAAGAGCACATAGCTGACCTGCGAGACGCTGGAATAGGCCAGGCGCTTTTTGAGCACCGTCACCTTGAGGGCCATCATCGAGCCCATGAACACCGTAATCAGCGCCAGCATCATTAGCGCCGTCTGCACCCAGGTACCGCGCAGGAAGTCCGCGCCGGTCACGTAGTAGATCACGCGGATGATGCACAAAACGCCCGCCTTGGTAATTACGCCGCTGAGCACTGCGCTGGCCGGGGCCGGGGCGATGGGGTGGGCCGTGGGCAGCCAGCCGTGCATGGGGAACATACCGGCCTTGGTGCCAAAGCCGATTACCGTGATGAGCAGCACCCACAGAAGCAGCGGGCCCTGCGAGGCCACCGCGCCGGGCGAGAGCGTGCCGCCGGCGACGAACAGCGGGGTCTCGGCGTTGGCGGTGAAGAAGAAGATGCCCAGCAGACCCATCATCGCGCCGGCGATGGAATACAGCAGGTACTTCATGCCCGCGGCCACGGCCTCCTTGGTCAGGCTGTGCAAAACCAAGGCCACCGACAAAAGCGTCATCAGCTCAAAGCACAGGTACATCGTGACCAGCGTGCCCGAAAAGCACAGCCCCAGAAGCGCGCTTAAGGTGAGCAGGTAGAAGGTATAGAATCGCCGCTGCGCGCCCTCGTGGGCCATGTAGCCGAAGCTGAACGCGCCGGAGAGCAGCCACATGCCGCTCATCAGGAGGCTGAACAGCCGCGACAGCCCGTCCGAGGCGGCCACCACCGGCAGGTCCTGGGAGATGGTGAACAAAGTCACGCTGCCGTCGCCCGTCAGGCACAGGGCGACGGTGAGCAGAAAGCTCGCGATCAGCGCGGCCAGCACGAAGCGGTCGCGCTCCCTGTCCGGCCTGACCGCGGGCAGAAACCAGCACAGAAGCGCGCACAGCGCGGGGAACAACGGGGTCAAAATCAACAGGACCGCCTGCATCTTGACATCCTCCTCACTCAAACATCATAAGGCCGTTGGTGATGGCCGTCACAATCGGCTGCGCCATCAGGCCCACCAGCAGGTTCAGCGCCACGAAGCCCCACATGGCCGCGCTGGAAAGCGGGCTGCGCTCCGGCGCAGGGGCCTGGAAGCCCTCGCGCGGCGGGCGGTAGAGCGTGATGACGGTCTTCATGAAATACAGCACGTTAAGCAGCGTGCTCACCGCCAGCGCGGCCAGCATCACCCACATGTGCAGGCCACCCCGGTAAAGCGCGGCGTTGCTGAGGTAGAGCTTACTGATGAAGCCGCCCAGCACGGGGATGCCCACCAGGCTCATGGCTGCCACGCTGAAGCACACGCCCGCAGCGGGGTTGCGAAAGCCCGCGCCCCGGAGGTCGGAGAAGCGCTTGCTGTTGCCCGATGCGTCGGCCAGGCCGGAGGAGGAGATGAACAGCGCGCTCTTTGCGCAGGCGTGCATGAGCATGTGGTAGATGGCCGCCACAAAGCCCATCCCCGTGCCAAGGCCCAGTCCGGCGTAGATGTAGCCGATCTGCGCCACGGAGCTGAAGGCCACCATACGCCGGAGGTCATGGCTGAAGATGGCGTCCACGCTGCCCACGATCATGCCCACGATGCCAAAGACGAACATCAGGTCCATCACGTGGCTGCTGGTGACCAGCCCCATGCCGATGACGCGGTAGAAGATCTTGATGAGCAGGAAGATATAGGCCTTGCTGACGATGCTGGAGAGCACCGCGCTGGCTGTGGGCGTGGAGTAGCCGTAGGCGTCCGGCAGCCAGGTATGGAAGGGATAGAGGGCGCTTTTGATGCCCAGGCCCACGAAGAACAGGCCCATGATGACGGTGATGGGCGTGGCGTACTCGCCCGAGGCGGAGAGCTCCACGAGCGAGTCGTGGATGTTTTCCATGAGCAGATGGCCGGTCAGGTTATAGGTGATGGTGATGGCGATGAGCGTAAGGCCGGAGCCCAGGAGGCTCATAATCATGTAGCGCATGGCCGAGACCATCGTGCGGCCGTTCTGGCGCGACATGATGAGCGCGCAGGCCGTGAGGGTCATGATTTCGATAAAGACGTAGGCGGTGAACAGGTCGTTGGTGTAGAGCATGCTCATCATGGCCGCCAGGACCAGATCCAGCATGACGCAGACGATGTTGACCTTCTTGCGGTCCACCTGCTCGGTGAGCTTGCGCATGCCGCCCAAGACGCTAAATAGCATGATGAGGCTGAAAACCACCGCCAGGGTGGATTCCAGCACGCCCGCGCGCAGTTCGTTGCCCCAGGGGGCGGGGAAGTGGCCCATCCAGTAGACGTAGCTTTCGCCGTAGCCCCACAGGAAGAGGGTCAGCCACAGGTTCAGCGCCGCGACCGCCGCGGCAAGCCCCGCCGTCACCCACTTGGCCACGCGGCCCGGGAGCATGGCGCTGAAGATGCCCGACACCATGCATAGCATGATGGAGAAAAAGGGGACGTTCTGTACGAATTGCATGTCAGTCGTCCTCCCCCTTCATCATAAGCGTGATGCGGTCGATGTCCAGCGTGTGGTAGCGCCGATAGAGGCGCACGGTGAGCGAGAGCATCAGCGCCGTCACGCTCACGCTGACCACGATGCCCGTGAGCACCAGACCCGCGGGGATGGGGTTGATGTAGTACTGGGCGGAGGTGATGCCGTCGGTCAGGATGGGGGCGGTGCGGCCCTCGATGTAGCCCACGGAGGTGAGCAGCAGGTAGATGGCCGTGTCCATGATGTTAAAGCCGATGATCTTCTTAATCAGGTTGCGCTGGAGCAGAAGCGTGGTGAAGCCGATGGCGAACAAAAGCACCGCCACGATTTCCTCCAGATGCTCCTGGATGATGGTAAGCATCTCTTACATGCCCCCCTTGCGAAACAGCGTGTAAAACGCGTACATCGTGCACATGACGATCAGGCCCACGCAGATGTTCAGCGGCAGGATGAAGCCGGAGGAGAGGATGGCGCCGGGCGTGCCCAGCGGGATACCGCTTTCCAGGTGGTTGGCGCCGGTGTAGAAGGAATAGCTCTTGAGTCCTGCGTAGGTCATCAGGGCCAGGAAGGTGATCCAGCGGAAGGTGCGGTAGGTGAAGAAGCGCTCGGTCTTTTGGAAGCCGAAGGCGTTGAGGTAGAGGATCAGGCCCGCGCCCATGACCGCGCCGCCGCTGAAGCCGCCGCCGGGGCTGAGGTGGCCGTTTAAGACGATGTACATGCCGTAGAGCAGAATCACCGGAACCAGCACCTTGGCGGCCAGCTGGAGGATGGCGTCGTTCTTGGGCTCGTGATGGCGGTCGTCCCATTCGGCCTCCAGCATGGCGGCCGTGGGCTTCTCGCTGGGCGCGTGGTCGCCGAGCTTGAGCAGCAAAAGCACGCTACACGCCGCCACGAACAGCACCGTCGATTCGCCGAAGGTATCAAAGGCGCGGTAATCCAGGATCATGCCGGCCACAAAGTTGATGGCGCCGGTTTCCTCGATGCCCTTTTCGATGTAGCGCTGCGAAACTTCATTATTATAGGGATTGTCCGCCTCGCCGAAGGGGGGCAGGGCCACCACCGTGCTCATCAGGAAGAAGATGATGAAGCACAGAACCAGCACCGCCGAGAGGCGGTACAGCCGGTTGATGAGCTTGACGCCCTTGTGCAGCGACCATTCGTGAACGCGCGAATAGTAGGACCGCTCCTCCTCCACCAGGGCGGTTCGATGGTCGTCGGCGCGCTTTTCCGCGCTGGCGTAGACTTCGCCGCCCGCCTCCTGCGGCGCGGCCTGGTCCATGCTCTGTTCAATCTCGCCGTCCAGCACGCTTTCGTCGCCTGTCTCCCAGTTCACAAAGCGCTCCCACAGGGAGGGACGGCGGTCATTTCTGTTCTGGCTCATTGGGCTCGTCCTCCTTTTGGGGCTTGATGGCGTGGATCTTCTTGAGCACGATGAAAAACAGGATGCTGGTGACGCCCGCGCCCACGGCCGCCTCGGTGATGGCCAGGTCGGGCGACTGCAAAAGCATCCACACGATGCTCATCAGCACGCTGTAGGCCATGTAGATGACCACGCTGACCAGCAGGTTACGGCTCAGGCATGTGGCGATGGCGCAGGTGAGCAGAAATCCCAGCACGATCACGGTAAAGAGGCTGTTCATAGGTCGATCATCTCCATTTCCTGCTCTGGGTGCTCGTTGGTGGTCAGCTCCAGACGCGCGATCAGGTGGCTGCCGGTGGGGCTGGTCAGCCACAGGAACAGCGCCGTGAGCAGGTACTTGAGGATCACCCAGCCGTCGTTCTGTGAGATGCAAAGGCCGGTGAGCACCAGAAGCAGCCCCAGCGAATCCCCCATGGAGGCGGCGTGCATGCGGTTGAGCACATAGCGGAAACGGTACTGCGACACCACGCCCACCAGCAGCACAAACAGCCCGGCCAGCATCAGCGCGGCCGTCAACACGAAGCGGAACCACTCAAGCATCCCTGTGCGCCTCCTTTTCCTTCTTTTCGCGCTGCTCCAGAGCAACGCCCATGTAGACCTTGCACAGCACCACCACAGCCAGAAAGCCCAGCAACGCATAGATGAGCGCGACGTCCACCAGGTATCCCTCGCCCAGCATGGCAGCCAGAATACAGATCATGGCCATGGTGAGCGTGCAGATCATGTTGATGGAAACGATGCGGTCGGCAATGCGCGGGCCCTGAATGGCGCGGAACAGGCAAAACAGCGTCAGCACGCTCAGGCACACCAGAACGGCCATGTAGAGCGCATGATAGGCATCTGCGATATTCATGCCTTCCCCTCCTTTGCCTCTTGCATTTTTTCAAGCGCCTGGGAAAACGACGTGTTGTCGATGCCCTCCATAAACTGCGTATCCAGGCAGTGAACGGTCAGGCGGTCGCCTTCGCTGTGCACGGTGATGGTCCCCGGCGTCAGCGTGATGGAATCCGCCAGCGCGCTTTTGAACCCGCCCTTGAGCGGCGTGCGGAAGGTGACCAGATGGGGCTTGACCTCGAGCTTCGGGGCAAACACGATGCGCGTCAACGCCAGGTTGCACTTGACGATTTCCGTCAGAAGCAGCCCGATATAGCGCAGCGCGGCAGGGATCAGCCGCGCCGCGGCCCAGTCCTTTTTGGGACTGTAGCCCAGAAACGCGCAGCAGAAGGCGTACAGCACGCCGGAGAGCACCGCGCCGAAAGCGGCGATCTCCCATGTCAGGCGGCCGTTAAAGACCACCCATAGCAAGAAGAACACGAAAAACATACGTTGGACCTCCTCCCTCTCGCAGACAATGGCCCGGCTTTCCTATTAATTAATTAGGTAAGAAAGCCAGAACCATCAGTTTGACATTGTACGCTCCGATGCTTCAAAAGTCAACGCCGGCAAGGAACGGTTTCGTTTTTTTTCGGCAGGCTTAGCGGCTGCTTAGCGGTCTTTGGCGGTATAGATAGACGGCGTCGTACCAGAAGTTCGGGCTGGGCTCCGTGGCGATGAGCTCGTAGCGCTCCCCGATCCAGTCCGGCTGCTTTCCGCGGGTGACGACATACTCGCAAAGCCCCTCCCGCAGATAGCGGTTCTGCTCGTCAAGCATCTCCTCCAGCGGGACGTTGGTCTGGTGGAAGTACTTTACGCTGGGCACAAGGCCCGCCGCGGTGTAGAAACCCGCGTCCATGAAGCCGTAGTTGAGCAGCGTCGCGTCTTTTTCCAGATGGGCGGCGATGCGGTACTGCATGGTTTCCTCGCGCGGCTGGCCGAAGGAGGCGCCGTAGTCCGCGGTCATGTTGCAGCTGAGCAGCGGGCACAGGCCCACGCAGGCAAGGAGCGCGGCGCCGGCACAGGCGCAGAGCGCCCGGGAGGAGAGGTGACGGAGCGCGCGCTCCACCGCCAGCCCTGCGGGGATCAGCCCCAGCGGGGCGAATACGGAGAGCGCCAGGCCGTAGTAAGGGTAGCTCTTGCCGCCCGCGAACACGCCCACGGCGCCCGCGAGCGCAGCCAACCACACCGCGGCCCGGCCGGGGCGGCGCATGGCAAACCAGCCCAGGCCTGCCGCCACGAGCAGCGTATAGCGCAGGTTATCCCGCAGCCATTCCCAGCCGCACAGAAGCATGGCCTTGACGCGCTGCAGAAGGCCCGCGGCTTCCCCGGCAGCGGAGTAGAGAAAGAGATTATCGTAAAAATAGGTGCCCAGCCAGTCCCCCAGCGCCCCGTTGAGGCCGAAGTAGAGCACCCACGGAAGCGTGGACAGCCCCACGCCCGCGGCCAGCCAGCCCAGCGTACGCCACATGCCGCGCACATCCCGCCGCCTGAGGGGCGCCAGCAGCAGCATCAGCAGCAGCCCGGCATGCACCCCGCATATGGTGAACTTCATCCACAGGACGCAGCCGGCCAGCAGGCCGTTGACAAGCAATTCCCAGGCGGGCATGCGGCTCCTGCCGGCGCGGAAGTGAGCGAGCACGCTGTACAGGGACCATGCCATCAGCGGCAGGCATAGTTCCTCCGCGCTGTCGCCCTGGGCGAAGCTGGCCGAGGAGTAGACCAGCAGCGAAAGCACGGGCAAAAGAAGCCAGGCGGCCCTCCGTACCCCAAAGAGGCGCAGGAGCTGATGGACGGCGGCTAAAAAGGCGGCGGCGAAGAGCACCTCCATGAGATAGACGCCGGTGAAGTCGTCGAAGGAAACCAGCGCGCACAGCGCGTGCAGGGCATAGAGCAGCGGCCCCTTGTGATCGTACAGGTCGCGGTAGACCACCTGCCCCCGGGTCATGCCCTTGCCGATGGTGAAATAGATGTTGGCGTCCGACCAGTCGTTGATGGGATAGCCGAAGGAGGACTTGGAACAGAAAAACAGCACCGCCGCCGCCAGAAGCAGCGCATAGGCCAGCACGGGCGCGGCCTGCCGCCAGCGGGAGAAAACGGAGCGCATGGAACATTCCCCCTTTTGTCTAGCTGTTGCCATGCTCACAGTGTACCATATCCTGAGAAGGGAAACAAGGCGGCGCGTCAGGCGGGAGGGGACCGCTTGCAAAAATGGTTCGGACAGGGTACAATAGCTGCGTATCATACGAACTGATTGGGCCGATCGGCCCGCTTCTTCAAAGGAGGGTACGCATGAATCCCTATGTGTTTATGACCGATTCCGATTCCGACCTGCCCTGCCGTTATGTGGATGAGCTGGACATCAGCATGGTCTACATGCCCTACATGCTGGACGGCAAGGAATACTTTGATGATCTGGGGCGAAGCGGCAGGCAGAAGGAGTACTTTGACAACATGCGCGCCGGCGCGGCGCCGGTGACGTCGCTGCTGCCCACGGCGGCCTATGTGGAGTACTTTGAGCCCTGCTTCAAAGACGGCAAGGACATTCTGTTCGTGGCGTTTTCCAGCCAGCTCTCCGGGACGATCAACAACGTCTATGCCGCGCGTGACGAGCTGCTGGCCAGGTACCCCGACTGCCGCATGACGGTGGTGGATACCCTGAGCATCTCCGCGCCGCAGACCATTTTGATCCTCAAGGCCCACGAGCTCTACCGTCAGGGCAAGAGCATGGACGAGGTGGCCCGGTGGCTGGAGGAGAACAAGATGCGCGCCCAGGCCTGGTTTACGGTAGATGATCTCAAATACCTGCGCCGGGGCGGCCGCATCGGCGCGATGGCGGCTACCGTGGGCACCATGCTCGATCTCAAGCCTATCATCACCGAAAACAGGGAAGGCAAGCTCGTCAGCTCCGACAAGGTGCGCGGACGCAAGGCGGCGCTGCGGCTCATCGCGGACAAGGCGGCCGAGAACATCGACGATCCCGCCCAGGCCATGACGATTATCCTGCATGCCGACGCGCCCGAGGATGCCGCCCGTCTGGAGGGCATGCTGCGCGAGCGCGTACCCGCGCTGGGCGAGATCCAGACCCATTATGTCGGCCCGGTCATCGGCGCTCACTGCGGGCCCGGGACGGTCGCCATCTGCTTTTTCGGCAAGGAGCGTCCCTGCTGAGAAGCGCCGCTTCAAGACAAAGCACAACGCCGCAGGCACCTCTACATGAAGGTGCCTGCGGCGTTCCTGTTGGAAGCAGGACAGGTCCCATAAGCCACAAAAAGCGACTTAACAGGACTTTTTCTTTCGTCAATGACGTTGATATAGTAAAGTCGCTGAACTGGAGGTGCATTATGGGAAGCTTTGAGATGAACTACCGGGACATGGGCAAGCGCGTGCGCAAGCAAAGGCAGCTCATTGGCATGACGCAACAGGAGCTGGCGGACCTGGTCGGCGTGAGCACGTCGTTTGTGGGCCATGTGGAGCGCGGAAGCCGCAAAGCCAGTCTGGAGACGCTTGTTGCCCTTTCCAACGCGCTGGGCGTCAGCGTGGACTATTTGCTGGCCGGAAGCCTCCAGGGCCCGGATGCAGAAGCTCCCTCCAACAACATGGACCCCAGCCGGCGCATGGTCATCCGGGAGATCCTCATGACATTGCAGGAGCACCTCTCCGACTGGGGAGAGGATGAATGACCCTCATCCCAGCATCTCACGCACCACGTCCCGCATGGAATATAGCCCGGCAGGCTTGTCCAGAAGATAGCGCGCGGCGCGCAGCGCACCCTGGGCAAACAGGGCCCGGCTTTCGGCCCGGTGGGTGAGGATGAGCTCCTCGCCGTTTCCGTAAAAGCCCACCTCGTGCTCGCCGGTCACGGTGCCCCCGCGCACCGCATGGATGCCGACCTCGCCCGCCTCACGCCTCTGCGTGCGGCCATACCGTCCAAAGACAGGGTTCGCTTCGGGCCCTTTTTCTTTTTGGACAGATTCATAGAGCATGAGCGCTGTGCCGCTGGGGCTGTCGGCTTTCATACGGTGATGTTTTTCCACGATCTCCACGTCAAAGCCCTCCAGCGTCCGCGCGGCCATGCTCACCAGCTCC
Source organism: uncultured Eubacteriales bacterium (assembly GCA_958448555.1). Taxonomy (GTDB): domain Bacteria; phylum Bacillota; class Clostridia; order Christensenellales; family Aristaeellaceae; genus Limiplasma. The sequence goes on from CAUDEL010000029.1 coordinate 30,107, forward strand.
GTCAGCACATTCACGCCCAGGCTCATGTTGGCGCTGCGCAGCACCGGCAGCGTCCGGGCCGCCTCGCGGATGCTGCTTAGCTCCACGTCCGTATAACCCGTGGCGCACAGCACCACGGGCAGACGGCGGGCCAGGGCCGTTTGCAAAAGCTCGGGCAGGGCGTCGGGCCGGGAAAAATCAATCAGCACGTCCGCATCCCCGCGCATGAGCTCAAAGCCCGTCACCACGGGAAAGGCGACCGCCTGGCCCGTATAGGCCACATCCACGCCGCAGGTGACCTCCACCCCCGCGCCTTCCGCCGCCAGCGCCAGCTCGCGGCCCATGCGGCCCAGGGCGCCGCCGATGATGATCTTCATTCGTTTGCCCTCCTGTTGTTGTCTCAGGCGATGAGAATTCCCATGCCCACCAGCGCCTCGCGCAGCCTGCGCCGCGTGGCCTCGCCCGCCGGGATCAGGGGCAGGCGCAACTCGCCTCCGCACAGCCCCAGAAGCTCCATGGCGTGCTTGCAGGGAATGGGGCTGACCTCGCTGAACAGCGCGCGAACCAGCGGCAGACAATCGGTCTGCATCGACAGCGCCTTTTTCAGCGCTCCCGCGAAGTAGGCGCCCGTCAGCTCGCTCACATAGGCGGGAGCCACGTTGGCAAGCACCGAGATCACGCCCTCGGCGCCCAGCGCCAGCAGGGGATAGATCATGTCGTCGTTGCCGGAGTAGAGGGTGAGCCGGCCGCGCATGACGGCGGCCTTCTCCATCACGCGGGGCAGGTCGTAGCTGCTTTCCTTGAGCGCGACGAAGCGGCCGCTCTGTGCCAGGCGGTCGAGGGTCTCCGGCGCGATGTCCAGGCCGGTGCGGCTGGGCACGTTATAGAGGATAATGGGCAGCTCCGTATGCTCGGCGATGGCCATGAAGTGCGCGTAGAGTCCCTCCTGCGTCGTCTTGTTGTAGTAGGGGGTCACCACGAGCTGCGCCGCGCAGCCCAAGCCGCGGTAGCGCCGTTCGGTGTCGATGACGGTCTGGGTGCAGTTGCTGCCGGTGCCGCAGATCACCGGCACGCGGCCGCGGGCCGCGGCCACCGTCTCGCGGATGACCAGCTCGCGCTCGTCCGGGGTCAGGGTGGCGGGCTCGCCGGTGGTGCCGCAGGCGACGATGGCCGCCGTGCCGTTGACCACATGCATCTCCACCAGCCGGCGCAGGGCCTCCACGTCCACCTTGCCGCCGCTGAAAGGCGTAACCAGCGCCACGGCGCTTCCGCGGAACAGGGGTTCATGCTTCATGCTTCCAACCTCCCGTCAGATGTCCTTGCGGGGGATGTACCCCAGCTTGCACAGATATTCGGCGCTCAGCACGCCGCCGCCCGCCGCGCCGCGAAGCGTGTTGTGGCTGAGGCAGACGAATTTGTAATCCAGCACCGCATCTTCGCGCAGGCGGCCCAGGCAGATGGCCATGCCGCCCTCGGTGTCCCGGTCCAGGCGGGTCTGGGGCCGGGCGGGGTCGTCGAAGTAATGCAGAAATTTCTTTGGCGAGGAGGGAAGTTCCAGCCCCAGCGTGGCGGGCTTGCAGCTCTCCCAGCGCTCCAGGATCTCCTCCAGGGTGGGCTTGCGGCCGAATTTCACGCTCACCGCCGCCATATGCCCGTCGGAGGCGGCCACGCGCAGGCACTGCGCGCTGATGACCGGGGAGTTGGCGTCCACGATGGCCCCGTTTTCCACGTGGCCGAAGATCTTGAGCGGCTCGCGCTCGCTCTTTTCATCCTCGCCGCCGATGTAGGGGATGACGTTGTCGATCATCTCGGGCCAGGTTTCAAACGTCTTGCCCGCGCCGCTGATGGCCTGATACGTGCATACGGTGACCGCCTGCGGCTCAAAATCAAGCAGCGGCCAAAGGGCGGGAACGTAGCTCTGGATGGAGCAGTTGGGCTTGACGGCGATAAAGCCCGTGCGCGTGCCCAGGCGCCGCCGCTGCGCCTCGATGACCGCGGCGTGCGCGCCGTTGATCTCGGGAATCAGCATGGGCACGTCGGGGGTGTGGCGGTTGGCGCTGTTGTTGCTGATGACGGGCACCTCGGCGCGGGCGTAGCGCTCCTCCAGGGCGCGGATGTCCTCCTTTTTCATGTCCACGGCGCAGAATACAAAGTCCACCTGCTCCGCCACATCCTCCACCCGGGAGGCGTCCAGGACGGTCAGGCGCCCGATGGCTTCCGGCACCGGCACCTCGGGAAAGGCCCAGCGACCCGCCACGGCCTCGGCGTAGGATTTGCCTGCGCTGCGGCCGGAAGCCGCCACGCAGGTCACCTTGAGCCAGGGATGCTCCCTGAGCAGCAGAGCAAAGCGCTGCCCAACCATGCCTGTTGCGCCGATGATACCGACCCGATATTTCTGCATTCCCACTACCCCGTTTCTTCGTCAAATGCTCATAAGAACAGGCTTCCCCAACGGCCCGCGCCTTATCAGCATATGCCGCAGAGCGCGCGGGGTGAAGGGAAGGGCTGTCCTTGGCTACAGAATACCATGCCGCAGGAAAGATGTCAATTCCGCCCGCCTTTACAAACACAGCCGGGTATGCTATGATACCAACAGCCCTTTGCTGCACGCGGATGTCACGAAGGCGCCGTTTTCCCCTTCGAAGAGGGGAATGGGCTTCTGGGCGGATAAGTGAAATGCAAAGGAAGGAATCGAAAATGAAAAAAACACAGATTTTCCGTCTGGTGCTCTCTGCGCTGTTTTTGGCGCTGGGCTTTGTGCTGCCTTTTCTGACGGGCCAGATCCCGCAGGTGGGCAGCATGCTTTTGCCCATGCACCTGCCGGCGCTGGTGTGCGGGTTTGTATGCGGCTGGCCGTGGGGGCTTGCGGTGGGGTTTGTGATGCCCATCGCGCGCAGCTTCCTCTTTGGCATGCCTCCGCTGGTTCCCACGGCGCTGGCGATGGCCTTTGAGCTGGCCGGCTATGGGGCGGCGGCGGGACTCTTATATGAGCGCCTGCCCAGAAAAGTATGGCGCGCCTACGGTGCGCTGATAGGCGCCATGCTCGCGGGGCGCGTGGCATGGGGCCTGGCGAGCTGGGCGATCTATGCGCTCTTGACGCCTAACAGCTTTGCGTTGGCCACATTCTGGACGGGCGGCTTCGTCAACGCCTGGCCGGGTATGGTGCTGCAAGTGGTGTTGGTGCCGCTGGTAGTGCTTTCCCTGGAACGGGCACGGCTGATTCCGCTTAAGGAGAACTGAGACCCTATGGATCGGGCGTTTTTGAAAAAGCAGCTGGCGCAGACGCCGCAAATGACGCCGCAGGACGCCGTCAAGCTGGTATATCAGGCCGCGTTTGGCTGCGGGCATCTGCTTTGCGGGGATTGCGCGGCCGGGGTGGCCGGGGAGCTTTCGCGCACGCCCGTGCGGCCTGGTGCGGCCGCCTGCCGGCCCATCGGCGGCGGATGGTGCCGGCTGAACCTGGCTTGCGGCGAGGTGCACGGCATCCCGGCGAAGCGCATTGCGCAGATGATGCGCCTGAGCGCGACGCGGTCCCGGGGCGGAGAGGCGTTTTTGAAAGAGGGCCTGGAAGCCCTGCGTGTGCTGGCGCAGGCGGGGGAGACGCCGTTTTCCGCCGGGGCGCTGGCGGCGTTTCTTCGGAGCTGGGACCGCATGCCCCTTCATCACAGCGCGGCGTACCGGGCCGCCTATGCCCCGGCCTACCGGGTGGTGGCGGAGGACTTTGGAACGCTGGCGCTGGTGATCGCGCAGACGGAGCGGCATCTGGCGGCACGGGAGCGGGCGCTGGTGGTGCTGGACGGCCCCTGCGGCTCGGGAAAGACCACGCTGGCCGGAGCGCTGGGGGAGCTGTACCATACCGATCCCATCCGCATGGACGATTTCTTCCTGCCGCCGGACCTGCGCACGGCCGAGCGTCTGGGGTGGCCGGGCGGAAACGTGCATTTTGAGCGCTTCCGCCAGGAGGTGCTCGGCGGCCTTCTGCGCGGCGGCGATGTGGCGTACCGGCGCTATGACTGCCAAAGCGGCGCATGGCTGCCGGCGACGCACCCGGCGGGACCTGTGACGCTCATTGAGGGCAGCTACAGCCATCATCCCTTCTTTCGGGAGGCGTATGAGGCGCTGGGCGCGCTGCGGGTGTTCGTGCACGCAACCGAGGGCGAGCGCCTGCGCAGGCTCGCCGCACGCGACCCGCAGCGGCTGCCCGCGTTTTTGAACCGCTGGATCCCCCTTGAAAAAACCTATTTTGAGGCGTATGATATCAGAAGCGGGGCGGATATCGTCCTGCAGAGCCAGCCATGGGCCTGACCGGCCCGGGAGAAGGTACAAAGGAGGGGGCCGCGTGCGGCTTGTGGTGATCGACGGACAGGGCGGAGGCGTGGGCAAGAGCCTGGTCGCCGCCGTCAAGCGGCTTGCGCCGGAGCAGACGGTGATCGCCGTAGGCACCAACGCCCAGGCGACGGCGGCCATGTTGCGCGCGGGCGCGGACATGGGCGCGACGGGCGAAAACGCCATCCGCTATCAGTGCGGCCGCGCCGACGTCATCGCCGGGGTCACGGGCCTGCTCAACGCCAACGCCATGCTGGGCGAGATCTCGCCCGCTATCGCCGCGTCCGTCAGCCTGAGCGAGGCCAAAAAGGTGCTGGTGCCGCTGGAGCGCTGCGGGCTGCTGATCGCGGGCGTGGGACGCCAGCCGCTGGACGGGCTCATCCGTGAGGCGGCGCGCATGATCTGCGCGCTTTGCGGCCATCCTGTGGACGACTCGGAACAACAAGAAAAAGGGGAATCATCAACATGAGCGAATGTACGCACGATTGTTCCACCTGCAGCCAGAACTGCGAGGGCCGCATGGACCCCAAAAGCCTGCTGGCCAAGCCGCATGAGCTTTCCCACATCAAAAAGGTTGTGGGCGTGTGCAGCGGCAAGGGCGGCGTAGGCAAGAGCCTGGTCACCTCCATGCTGGCGGTGCTGGCGCAACGCCAGGGCCTGAAGGTGGGCATCCTGGACGCCGACATCACGGGTCCCTCCATCCCCAAGGCCTTTGGCATCAGGGAGAAGGCCATGGGCACCGACGCGGGCATTTTGCCGGTCAAAACCAAGACGGGGATCGACGTGATGAGCCTCAACCTGCTTTTGGACAACGACTCCGACCCGGTGGTCTGGCGCGGCCCGGTCATCGCGGGCGCGGTGGGTCAGTTCTGGACCGACGTGATCTGGGGCGACAAGGACGTGCTGTTCATCGACATGCCTCCGGGAACGGGCGACGTGATGCTCACGGTCTTCCAGACCATTCCCGTGGACGGTGTGATTCTGGTTTCCACCCCGCAGGAGCTGGTGGAGATGATCGTGGAAAAGGCGCTCAAGATGGCCGGGATGATGGAGATTCCCGTCATGGCGCTGGTGGAGAACATGAGCTATGTGGCCTGCCCCGACTGCGGCAAGCATGTGGAGCTGTTTGGCAAGAGCCATGTGGCTGAGATCGCCCAGCGCTATAACATCCCGCTCACGGCGCAGCTGCCCATTGATCCCAAGCTGGCGGGCGGCATCGACAAGGGCATGATTGAGCTGTTTAACGGCGACTGGCTGGACAGGATTGCCGACGCTGTGTACGAGCTGCCTGCCCGGGACGCCAAGTAAGGAGGACGCCATGCGCATCGACAGGGAGGAAAAAGCGGCGCGCGCGGAGGCGCTGTTTCGCGAGGGCTATAACTGCGCGCAGAGCGTGGTGCTGGCCTATGCGCAGGACATGGGGCTGGAGATGAAGACGGCGGCGCGGCTGTCCAGCGGCTTTGGCGGCGGCGTGGGCGGCCTTCGCGGCGTGTGCGGAGCGGTGAGCGGCATGGCCATGGTCTACGGCATGCTGCGCGGCTATGACCGGCCTGAGGAAAAAGAAGGGAAGAAGGCTGAATACGCCGCGATTCAGCGCATGGCGGGCCGCTTCCGCGAGGCGGAGGCGGACATTGACTGCCGGCCGTTGCTGGAGCGCGCGGGCATCGACCCCGCCAACATGCCCAGCGAGCGCGACCCCGAATATTACGCCAGGCGCCCCTGTCCCCGGCTGGTGCGGGAGGCCGCGGCGATTTTGGCCGACGAGCTCAACGCACAGGTGTAACGCATTTTTAAACGGCCCCGGACCGATTGTGGTCCGGGGCCGCCAGCTTGTCGAAAAAGCTCGCCTGCGGCGATCTTTTCCGACAGGACACGTTTCCC